>JAIRYJ010000022.1 GCA_031267825.1 Bifidobacteriaceae bacterium | reverse complement strand
AGACATGGGTTTCCTATGTCCCGATACAGGGGTTTCCTATGTCCTGAACCAGGACACCGCCAGCCCGACTGGTCAAAGGCGGTTTACTCATGCGTTTGTCGCCGTTTTTGTGTCGTCACAAAGAGCCGGGTTTTGGTCACCTCAGCCGATCCGGTACCTCGCGCGGCGCCACCGCGGGAAGCCCCACGAAACCGTTTAGTGTCCCAAAAGGTGACCAACCCACCTCCTGGCGCACTTGACCCAGTGCCCAAAGTGCCCAAAATCCCCGATCCGGGGCGTCCAAGCCAAGCATCACGGACTGATTCCTGAGGCCGCCGGGAGCTTGCGACACACGTCTCCCTGTTTGCCAGGTTCGGCAGCGGCTGGCCACACTGGTTCGGCGCGGGGAATGGCTTGCGCTGAGTAGGGGCTTGTGGGCACCCGTGGCATCAGAGTACCGGGAACTCGGCGGCCCACCCGGATACGAGCTCATCGGCGAACTGTCGGAACACCTCGGTTTCAGCTATTACGCGGGTTGGATGACAGCCGCCGCCACGCACGGCGCCACGCACGGCGCCTCCCACCGTGCCGCCCAGGTGTTCCAGGTGGCGACCAGCCGTGAAATCGCGGATCGCGCGGTCGGCCGGGGTCCGGCTGGAGTTCCACCGGCGCGCCAGGGTACGAATGGTGCCCACCCAGGCAGTGCGTGCATATTGTGGCAATGTGCCATATTCAACTCCGGCCGTCACCGCGCTGGACATCGCCAATGATCTTGATCTGGCGGCCGGGCTGGACAACGCCGCCACCGTGATCGTCGACCCCTACAGCGAGTCCGGCCTGACGGGCGGCCAGCTGGCCCAGGTGGCGGGGTTGTACCCCGCCGCGGCGACGCGAAAGGTTGGCTGGATATTGGAAGAGTTCGCCGGCGCCGACGGCCTGGACCGCCTCCAAGCTATAGCCCGCGCCGATGCCATTCCCCGCTTCCCGCTGGACCCGGACTACCCCAGCCGCGGCCCCGCCAACCCCCACCAGGCCCTCCCAAACGCCGTCTACCAGCCCTGCGGGTGGCTTGTCGTGAAGGTGTCGGCCTAGTCTTCCCGCCGTCTGGCTGTTTGTTCGACGTCAAACTATCCGAAAACTAATTCCTCCGGGGAATTAGTTTTCCTCGACGTCAAGATATCGGACGCACGGAGGCCGCCCTCAGACGGAACGGCGGCCATCCAGTTCAACCCAGGCGCCGCTGACGGCGGCACGCCGGACAGCTTCGCAGGCCATGACGGCCCGCAACCCGTCCGCCAAGGTAGGCAAACCCTCGACCGGTTCCCCTCCCATGGCGGCGTAGCTGTGCTGTATGAAAGCGCTGAATCCCGAAATCAAATCCAGCGTGCCGCCTTGCGGCGTAAACCCAGCCAAGGCGACACCGCGCCCAAGCTCGTCGGCCGGCACAATTCGGACGGACCCCGGCGTGGCGATCGACAGGCCGTCAGTCCGCTCGATGTCTATGCCGAAAGCGGCCCTGACGCCGCTGACCTCAAGAGTCAGCGAATTGACATGCCCGGGCGCCACTTGGGAGACAGCCAGGGAACACGGCACACCCGCGGTGGTTTCGAGAACGATGCCGACGGCATCGTCCGCGCTGTCCGTACGGCCCGTTCCCCCAACGGCTTGGAGCACCGACGCCGCAACCCGTGCGAACCGGTCGGCGCAGACAAACTCAACCAGATCAAACAAATGTGAACCCAAGTCGGCGGTGGCGCGGGAGAACCCGGCGCGGTCCGGATCCAAACGCCATTCGCTGGCCGGGGCGGTCAAGAGCCAGTCCTGCAAGTAGCCGCCGCGGATCGATGTCAACCCACCCAACTCCCCGTCCCGCAGCCGAGCCTTGGTCTCTTGGACAACTGGCTGATAGCGGTAGGTAAAGGCGACTGTACCAACCACCCCGGCGGTGGCGGCCTGGGTAACCAGACGGGCGGCGTCCGCGCTGGTGGTAGTCAGGGGCTTCTCGCAGACAATGTGTTTGCCGGCGGCGATAGCCTGGGAGGCTTGCGCGAAGTGCGCGGCTGTCGGTGTGACGATGTGGATCACCTGGATTTCAGGGTCCGCCAACAGTTCGGCGACAGAACCGTAAGCCCGTCCAGCACCCAAGCGGGAGGCAGCCTCGCGCGACCGTAGCGGAGTCGAAGCGACTATCCCGACCAGTTCGACACCAGCCGCCTGAATCCCAGCAGCGTGCGCTTGGGCGATGCGCCCCGCCCCGATCAACCCCGCCCGCGTGATGCGGCTCATTTCACGCCCCGGATGAAGATCAGCAACGTCGCGCCGACCACGGTAGTAATCACAGCCATTGGCAGCAGAGCGAAGTAACCCCCGAACGCACCAATCACGCCCGCGCCGATGGCTGAGCCGATGGTTTGCGGAAGCGTCGTGGTGATGTTTACGATGCCGAGGTCCTTGCCGGTGGACTCGGCGGACGGCAGCACCAAGGTGATCAGGACCAGGTCAATCGAGATGTAGGCGCCGATGCCCAAACCACTAAGCAAAGAGTAGGTGGCCATCCCGATCAAAGTAGGCCAGATCATTGGAATGAACAGGGCGACCGCCAGCAGCGCCGAAGCGGCGAAGATGAGGGGTTTAGTCCGCTTGACGCGCCCAAAGACCGCACCGGCCAGCACCGCTCCGACTATCTGGCCAACCAAAGCGTTGACGCTCAAGAGTGGTACGGCATCGACCGCGGCATCCCCCAACCCGATGTAATCCTGGAGCAGATAGAGCAGGAAGGTCTGCACCGGGAAGAAGCCGACGAAGAGCAAGAAGCGGCCAAAGAAGGCCCACCAGAAGTTGGGGTGTTTGACCGGGTTGACCCAGAAGGTGGACAGAACCGAACGCAGCGTGATGACCGGGCGGGGTTCATCGCGGTTGGAACGGACGTTTCCCAAAGCGAACAGCAGGACCAGCCCAGCCAGGATCCCGCCCGCTGCGACATACCCCACGATCACCATGTCTGAGAGGGTGGCGCCGAGGGTCTGGCCAATAACGGAACCCACCACCTGGGCAGCGCCGTAAGCGGCCGAGAACAACCCGCGCTTGACGGCCGGGACCCGGTCAGGAATATAAGCGCTGATCGGGGTGAGGATGAACTGGGTCGAGAGTTGCACCAGGACCATCATCACAACCAGCATGGCGATCGAAGTGGACAGGCTCATGACGATCCCGAGTCCAAGCGTGGTCAGCGCGGCGCCGATCAGCCACGGCGCGCGGCCACCTAGGCGGGTGCGGGTCCGGTCTGTCAAGGTGCCGGCGATCGGCGCACCAATCATCGCGGCGACGGCGCCCAGGGCAACGATCAGCGCCAGCGAACTGTTCTGTCCTTCAGGGTCAATTGCCTGGACCTGTATCGGTATCAGGACGTACTGCACCGCGCCCCAGAAAATCGTGAAACCGGCTATCGCGAGCGGCAAGGTGGCGAGCAATTTGCGCAACCCCAGTTGCTTCAAAGTTGGTGTGTGGGACGTGGTGGTGGGTCGGGCCGGGTGTTCGGCTGGCTCGGCCGGTTGTTCGGCGGGCTGGGCCGGATGCTGGGCGGGCTGGGCCGGGTGTTCGGCGGGCTGGGCCGCTGACGGCTCGGCTGGGATCTGGGTCATGCGACACTCCTTCGTGCTAGGACCGTCACAAAAGCCACGGTTCTAGGCATAGCTCTATCTTTGTCCTCCGCGTTTCCGCTGGTCAGCGCCGCATGCTGGCCCGCGTCAAGACGGCTGCGAGCGGGTTTGCCCCTTGCCGGCCAACCGGATTGACCCGCGCCACGGACCAGATCGCGAACCAGGTCACGGACCAGATCACGGATCAGATCGCGGGTCGGATCGCGGACCGGATCGCGGACCGGATCGCGGTCCAACAAACTCGGGTGCGAGCCGCTCAGGAAAGAACCATAGCACTAAAATATCCATCTGGAAGTTCCAGGTGGATATTTTCATTCAGCGGGTAATCCCCCCGGTGGTTCGAGCAGGCGCTCCAATAGCAACAACCCGGTTCGCATGTCCGCCCTCTGGTCCAGCAACCATTGGGTGGACAGGCCGTCCGCGGCCGCCAGGATCAGCATGGCCGCGTCTTCCAGGGAGACGTCATCACGGACTTTTCCGGCCGCACGGCCGACCTCAAGCACCCGGACCATCTGCTGGCGGACCTGGGCGTAACGCTGAACAAAGAACTCCCGCGAGTGCTCGTTCCCGGACTCCAAGGCCCGCGCGACCATGCTGTTCAGCAGTGCCATCAACCCAGGAGTGCTGGTGGAGTAGGCAACTCCGCGCGTCAGCGCCTCCGTCAGGCCGCCAGCCTCGGTCAGTTCAACGCCGCGCCGGTCATATTCGCGTAAGACCTCAAGGAAGAGTTGCTCGCGCGACCCGAAGTAGTGGACCAGCGTCGGATGCGTCACACCGATCTCGTCAGCGATCGCCCGCAATGATGTCCGTTCGAAGCCAAGCTCATCGAACACCACCAAGGCGCGGTCCAGGATTTGCTGGCGTCGCTTGACGCCCTTCGAATACGGCCCGCGTTTGGCCCCACCCGCCGGATTGCTGTCTGGCCTGGTGACGGCATCGTCCTGTGCCAACTGCGAACCTCCTAAATCGACCTGCCTGGTGCCGCTGACCGGCGACTCCCTGATTGTACTAGCGCGTCCACGAGTCAAAATGTCCGACTGGATATTTCTGTGCTAGAGTTGCTCGTTAATCGCATCAAAGGAGAAGCCAGATGGCGCCTACCGACAACCAGAACCCAACAGCGCGCGGTCAAGCCGGGCACCCGCGAAACCCCGATTGGTGGCGCCAGGCAGCCGTATACCAGATCTACCCGCGCAGCTTCGCGGACGGTGATGGCGACGGAATCGGCGACTTCAAAGGCGTGCTGACCAAGATCGATTACCTGGCCGCGCTTGGCGTGGACGCCGTCTGGTTCAGCCCGTTCTACCCCTCGGCGCTAGTTGACGGCGGCTATGACGTGGACGATTACCGCGACATCGACCCGCTGATCGGCACGCTCGAGGAGTTTGACCAGATCATCAGCCAGCTACACAGCCACGGCATCAAGGTCATCATTGACATTGTCGCCAACCACAGTTCTGACCGGCACCGCTGGTTCCATGACGCTCTGGCGGCCGGTGCCGGATCGGCCGAACGCGCCCGGTACCTCTTCCGCGACGGACTAGGCCAAGACGGCGAGGAGCCCCCGAACGACTGGCAATCCCTCTTTGGCGGCCCCGCCTGGACCCGCGTCACCGAGCCGGACGGCACGCCCGGCCAGTGGTACCTGCATCTGTTCACCACGCAGCAGCCGGACTGGAACTGGGCCAACCCCGAAGTACGCCAAGACTTCCTCACAACCTTGCGCTTCTGGGGCGACCGGGGAGTTGACGGATTCAGAGTCGATGTCGCCATGTGCCTCGCCAAAGACCTCTCCGAACCGTACCCAACCTGGGCAGACCTGGCTAGCGGCATGGCACTGGTCGGCGCCGGGACTAGCCCCTACGCCGACGGGCAGCACCCGCTCTTCGACCGCGACGAACTCTCAGAGATCTACGCGCAGTGGCGTGACGTGTTCGACGCCTACAGCCCGCCCCTCTTCGCTGTGGCGGAGGCTTGGGTCGCTCCCCACCGCCGCGCTCGCTACGCCAGCCCTAAAAGCCTGGGCCAGGCGTTCAACTTTGACCTCCTGACCGCTCCATGGGACGCCGCCGCCTTCCGTGAGATTATCGGCGCCAACGTTGACCTCGCCACGCAAGCCGGTAGTACCAGCACCTGGGTCTTGTCCAATCACGATGTTGTCCGCCACGCCAGCCGCTACGCTCAGTCCGGCACAACCGGCCTCAATTACGGCGCCGGGGCGGCTCCCTTGTCCGTTGACGCCACCGCGCGTGATCGCGGTCTGGCGCGGGCCCAAGCCGCCACCGCACTGATGCTCGCCCTGCCCGGCAGTAGCTACATCTACCAAGGCGAGGAACTCGGACTCCCGGAGGTCAGCGGTATCCTAGCTGACCAGGCCCAAGACCCCTGGGCCAGAATCGAAAACGGCGTCGAGGTAGCTGGTCGGGACGGCTGCCGCGTCCCACTGCCATGGACCCAGACCGGACCGTACTTCGGCTTCAGCGCCAACGCCTCATGGCTACCTCAGCCTGACTGGTTTGGAGCCTATTCGGCCGCGGTCGAATCGGCCGATGCCTCGTCCACTCTTTCCTTCTACCGTGCCGCACTCGCCCTGAGGCGGGAATTCCAAACCGACGAGCAGATCGAATGGCTTGAATTGGGCCCCGAAGCCGTCGCTTTCCGGCGCAGAAACGGTTGGACCTGTGTCACCAACTTCGGCACGGAGCCGCTTGCGCTTCCGGCGGGCAGAATCGTCCTGCGCACCGACGGCGCGGCCGATCGCCCCACCATTCCAGCTGCCACAACGGCATGGATTGTGCCGTAGGCGACACATAATTCCCCGGAGGAATTAGTTTTCGTTTGACATCGGGCGAAAATTAATTCCCCGGAGGAATTAGTTGCTGCCCGTCACAGCAGGTGGATCCGGCTAGTCCCAGCCGAAACGGACATTGGACGATGCCGTCGTCACAGCGGTGGATCCGGCTAGTCCCGGCCGGGTTGCGGCGGCCTGTCTGAAGGATCAGTAACTCAAGCCGTCCCCGAAACGGTAACTGGGATCGGCGGTGTCGAAAGGAGCGTCCGGCCGTGACGCTTCCACGGCGGCCATCGAACTCGGGATGTCGAACGGAAGTCTGCCTTTCGGTTGGGCTCTGCCGAAAACCACATCCACCCAGGCGCTGTCACTTGTGCCGTAGGTCACAGTCAGGGCGCGGGTCAGGCCCGCAAGCGGAGCAAGGACGGCCGCTCGGTCCAGGTAGACGTCGATTACCAGGGGAACCTTGTCGGCTAGTTCCTCTAGATGCGCCACCAACGCCGGGGAAAACTCCAATGATCCGGCGTGGAAGAAGGACTCAAAGCCAGGACCGCGTTCTTCATATGGCGCTTTCAACCGGATCAACGCCAAGTCAGCCTGTGCCGGGTCTTCCACCACGGCCGCTAAGCCGCCCAGACTCGCCGGGTTTATCCCCTCGGTGTAGACCTTCAGGCCATCCGGCAAGGGTAACTGGGCGCCGGTGTTTTTCAGGACGGTGACTGACGCCCGTTGCGCCGCTAAACCAGCGGCACGGAACGGCTCACAACCGACTACTTGGTCAGCCTGAGACGGATCAACGTGGCGGTTGTCGAATAGGCCCAGCCGGAACTTCTCCACTAAAAGACGCCGTACCGATTCGTCCAGCCGCGATTCGGCGACTTTGCCTTGACGCACCAGGTCCACCAAGACAGAAGAACACAATTCGCCACCGAATTGGTCGATCCCAGCCTCCAAGGCTTTTAGCATCCGTTCCTCCCGGGTGAGGTGTTCAACACCCCAGGCCCGCGCCGGGAACGGCTGGCCAAACAATTCGACGTCTGTCAGGAGTCCCCAATCGGTGCAGATTATCCCGTCAAAGCCAAGTTGGCCGCGGAGCAGGCCGCGCAAGACGCCCGCATTGAAACCAAATCCGACTTCCTCGTATTCGGTGTGAACAGGCCGTCCGTAGTACGGCATGATTTGGGAGACTCCGGCCGCGATGACAGCTATGAATGGCTTCAAGTGATAGTCCCACTGACCGGCCGGATATATCTGGTCCTTGCCGTACTCGAAATGGGCGTCTTCGCCGTCCTTCTGGGGGCCGCCGCCCGGGAAATGTTTAGCCATCGCGGACACAGAATCTGGACCAAGACAAGGACCCCGCAACCCGCGCACGTAAGCCTGGGCCAGAACGCTGGACAGGGTGGCGTCTTCCCCGAAGGTGCCGCCAACCCGGGACCATCGTGGCTCTGTCGCTAGGTCAATTTGCGGATGGAGAGCCAACCGCAGGCCTACGGCCAAATACTCACGCCGGACCGTGTCCGCGAATTCCTCAACAACCACCGGGTCACCTATCGCCGCCAAGCCCAGCGGCTCCGGCCATTGCGAGAACGGACCCGCCATAATCGCTGTGCCGGGATTATCAGTGAACCCGTGGCGCGGATCACTTGAGAAGGTGATGGGAATCCCAATGCCGCAGCCCGCGGCCAGGTCCTGCGCCGCGTTTTGCCAGGCGGCCATTTCCCCCGGCGATTCAAACGCCCCGATCAAATTGAAATGGTTGAGCCGCCGTTTGACCACCATCGACGCCAAAGACGGCAAGCCGAACGCGGGATTGCGCTGGTCAAGCGGGCCATATGAAACCATCGTCTGAAACATCAGGCCGGCCTTGTCCTCCAGGTCAAGGCGGCTCAACAGGTCGTTCGCCCGCTGGCTTGGACTGAGGGTGGAGTCCTGGTACGGGTGGGTGTCCTGGCGCATCAAGGGCCACTTCTTTTCGCTAGTCCGGCCTGTGCCATTACCGCACGCCCTTGATTTTCCCGATGAAGATGATGCTCGCCAGAATCATGACTCCTCCAGCGCAGTACAAGAATCCATAGCTGTGGGTCAGGTTGATCACTGGCACAGCCACCATTGGCGCGAGAGCCTGCGGGACGTTGTTAGCGATGTTCAATATGCCCATGTCTTTGCCGCGGTCTTCTTGTTTGGGCAGGCATTGTGTGACTAGTGCCGTGTCGACCGCCATATAGGCGCCCATGCCGAAACCGAACGCGGTGTTCGCCACCACGAGCGCTATCCACACCGGAACCAGACCTATTACCGCCAGGCTGACAGCCATGATCACCGACGCGATCACCACGAATAGGCGCCTGCGGCGGAGTTTGTCGGACAGTATTCCGCCCACCACGGTGGCGATTACCATCAAGACAGTGTTATAGATCTGCAGGGTGGCGACGCCTTCGGCCGCGGTGTGCCCGGGGAATAGCCGCTCATAATGGATTACGTCTTGCAGGTAATACAGGAGGTAGTTACCAACCAGGCTGTAGCCGAAGAACATGACTGCCCGGGCAAGCCAGACCCATCCGAAGTCCGGTGCTTTGCGTGGGTTGAAGACGAAGGCTTTGAAAATATCGACAAACTTGAACTTCGGGACAACACCTTTGGGTAGGGGCTTGTCCTTGAATAGCAGCGCGAACAGAACCACGACAGCGAACACTGTGACCGCGACAAAGACGTAGCGGCTGATGGTGGTCTTTAGGACGTTACCGCACATGACTGAGCCGATGATGATGGCCAACGGCATGGCGATCCCTACCATCCCTGAGACCGTGCCTCTTTGCTCAGGTGGGACTTGGTCCGGCAGGATCGCGGCGGTCACCGCGGTGATGAGGCTCAGCGAAACTCCGGTGAACAGATAGGACAGAAACAGAAGCATTTGAGATCCGGCGTTCATCATCAGGACGTAGCCGATAGATGTCAGAACCGCGCCGCCAATAAGCCAGGGCCGGCGCCGTCCGAACCGGGAAGTGGTCCTGTCGCTCAGCGCACCAACGATGGGTGATGTCACCAAACCGGTCAGCACGCCAACCCCGGCGATGATCCCCAGCCAGGTCACTTTACTGTCCGGATCCATGTCTGTCAGTTGGGTCGGGATGATGATGCTCAAGAGCGGCAGAAACGTCAGCATGGATGCGACTGAGAGGGCCAAGAGGCCCGCAATGAAGATTGGTCCTTTCCTCTCAACTGGGACACGCAGCGCCTCTGGAACTTCTTGGTCCGGGGGCGCCGCCGGGTCTGGAGGCCCCTGAGACGCTGGCGGCCCCGGCGAGATTACAGGCGCTGGTGGTAATGAACTGTCTTGGTTGTCCTTCATTGTTTGTTCCTTTGGTCAAGATGTGAACGTGTTTCGCGGGGCGATCCGCCCTGCCGCTGGCGGCCCGAGGATCCGCCGTGCCACTTGAGGTCAAGTCGCGCCGCATTGGTGGCGCCACCTGTCAGGTGCCGCCCGAGCTAAGCCAGACCGCAGCGCGACGTCTTAGCGGCCGCCTATTGCCTTCAGAAGGTGTGCTGCCGCATGAATTGGCCGATTTCGGATTTGGCTTGATCGGCCGGTTCCAGCAAACCGGCCATGATGGTGAAAGCGTGCGGCATGCCGGGCACTACTCGCAGGACAACTTGGTTTCCGGCCCAGGCCGCCCGTCGCGCGACTTCTATCGCATCGCACAGGAGCACCTCATCAGTCCCGGCGTAGATCAAGAGCGGCGGGAGACCGCGAAAATCACCATTGACGGGAGATATGCCTGGACTGTCCAATGGTTGGCCGGCCGCATAACTCGCGGCTTGAGCGTTCAAGTCCGCGGTTGTCAGCATCACATCGAGGTCCTCAATATCTGGGGCGTGGCTGAATCCGCTGTTTGTCAGGTCCGCCCAGGGAGAGGACAGCACCACCGCACCGGGTAGTGGCTCGCCCGCGTCTCTCAGCTTCGCCAGCACCGCCAGGGCCAGCCCGCCTCCGGCCGATTCGCCATGGACCGCGACACGCCGCCCCTCAACACCGCGGCGCAGCAGTTCACGGTAGACAGCCAGGACGTCATCGACGGCCGCCGGGTAGGGGTGTTCGGGTGCCAAGCGGTAATTGACCGACAGAACCCGCGCCCCACAGGCTTGCGCCAGACTGGCCGCCACTAGACGGCTGGCGCTGGCCGAACCCATGGTGTAGGCGCCGCCGTGCAACTCGATCACTACCTGCCTGCCGTCTCCGTCCTTCGGCAGCGTCCATTCGCAGGCCACCCCGGCGATCATTTCGCTTTCACGAACGCAGCCGGGCGGTGGCGGAAACATCCGCGCCATCGTTTCCATTTGGCCCCTGCGCTCCTGCAAGGCGCTAGCGATGGCCGCATCCTTGTGGCTCCTCATTTGGCTGAGGAACTCCCGTGCCGCCTGTTTCATTGTCGTTCTCCAGGCTTGCGTGGACTTGGCGCTGACGCTTCGCGGATTCGGGATGTTTGAAACATGTTCGCGGACTCCTTTGTCGTGCCCTGTGGTGATTGTGTGAGCATAGCACACAAAACCGGCACTAGTGCCGGTTATTGTGGGAGACGATTTGTCCGCGTTGATACGCTGGGCAGATGCCTCCGGATACGGCCTCCACTGAGCCGGTACTGACCCAGGGCAGGCCGCCGCGCGGCTATGCCAAGGGCCGCGCCAAGCGCCAGCAGATCGTTGAAGTCGCTATGGAGGTGTTTGGCGAGTCAGGCTATGACGCTTCTTCGATGATGGAGATCGCGGAACGCTGCGGACTGTCCCGTGCGGGCCTGTGGCATCATTTCCCCTCCAAAGAGTCGATCTTGGAGGCGGTCTTGGCTTGGCGCGACCAGGTTGACCATGAGAGCTTCCGCGCCCGTGGTTCAAGTCAAGGCGGCCTGGCCGTGCTGCGGGGCATGGTGGAACTCGCCCGCGACAACGCCAAGGTGCCAAGACTGATAGGCCTCTACGCCATCCTGTCCGCCGAAGCCGCCTCGCCCGGCCATCCAGCTCACACCTATTTCCAGGCGCGTTACCAGCGCATCGTCGAGGGGACAGAAAAGGCGCTAGCGCAAATCGGGGCGTCAGGTGGCCTGGCACCCGGCGTCGATCCGCACGAGGCGGCCGTCAACCTTGTCGCTTTGACGGACGGCCTGCAAGTGCAGTGGCTCCTGAGCGGCGGCGTACTCGACATGGCGGGACATCTACGATCCGCCGCCCAGGCCATACTGACGGTCGATTTCTGAACAAACGCCGCGAACAATCAGCCGACCATGACACCGTCACGGGCGGCATCGGCCAGTCCACCCTTGCCGCAATTGGACGATGCCGCCGTCACAGCAAGTCGATCCGGCCAGTCCCAGCCGAAACGGACATTGGACGATGCCGCCGACTTGGGAAGCGTCCTTGCCCAGAATCCGCTTAGCGTAGTCGCGCAGCCATTCGTTGCGGGAGAGTTCCCCGGCGGCGCGGATTTCGGGGTACGCGCTGGTCGTCACCAATTCCAGATAATCCCGCCTGGTCCATCCCGGAAGATCCCGCGCAGACCCAGCGGAGGGTAGCCGCCACATGAGCCGCGCGAAGTCTTCGACCCGGCCTCGCGACTCGCCCTGGCTGGGTCCTCGGAGTGTGATTGTTTGGGCTCGTCCAGCCAAACTTTCCCGCGCTCCTCTTAACGCGAGCAGATCAGCCGAGCCCGTCAGGATCCGCGTCGCCGTTCCGCGGAGTGTTCGTTGCCGTTCCGCAGTGACCAGCTCGCCGTTTAGCGCAGCGTCCGCTGCCGTTTCGCATGACTTGTGTAGCCGATTTGATGCGCTCGCGTTGCCGTTTTGCGGAGCGTCCGCTGGGCCGCCCCAAGCCGGACGGACGGCATCGTCCAATCCCAAGCCGGACGGACGGCATCGTCCAATCCCAAGCCGAAACCGGACGATTCCGCCAACCACGGCTCCAACTCGCACCATCCACCATTCGGTGCCAAGGCCATCAGCCAACTACGGCCAGGCAGGCAGGCTCACCGTGACGCGAAGGCCACCAGCGGGACGCGGTGAGACAACCAAGTCGCCGTTGTGCGCCCCAGTGATGCTCCGAACGATGGCCAGACCCAGACCGGCTCCAGCTCCGGCCCGGCCGGTGCCTGTTCTTCCGGCGCCGCGTTGGAAGGGCTCAGGCAGCCTGGCCGCGACCTGGGCACTGATCTGGACCCCAGTGTTCTCAACAGTCAAGACCGCCGACCCGCCATCAAGGCAGGTCACCACTTGGACGGTACCGCCTTCAGGCGAATTGTGAACTATGGCGTTGTGCAGCAAATTGACCGCCAGTTGCGATAGCAGCGCGCCGGAACCAGTCACCCAAGCGGCGTCACCGGACAATTCGATTGTGACGTCGTGTTCCTCAGCTAAGGGCAGGAGCGTCTCAGCGGCCTGCTCGGCGATGAGGGACAGGTCAACGTCTTCGTTCAGGAACGGGCGCTGCTCGGCGCGGCTGAGCGTCAGCAGCGCTTCGGTCAACGCGATGGCTCTAGCGTTGACGGCTCGCAACCGGTCGATCAGTTGTTCCACATCGCGGTCAGGGTCTAGCTGGGCTGTGTCGAGCAAGGATTGGGTGACCGCCAGAGGGGTCCGCAACTCATGTGAGGCGTTAGCCGCGAAACGGCGTTGTTCGCCGACTTGGGCTTCTATCCGGGCCAGCATTGAATCGAAAGCGTCAGCCAACTCTCTGAACTCGTCGGACGGCCCGGCCAAATCAACCCGGTGGGACAGCGACCCGGCCGATGCCGCGCGGGCCGCGTCGGCGATCGGCCGCAAAGGAGACAGCATGCGACCGGCCAGCAGCCACCCACCCACCAGGCCGAACGTCAGTAGCCCAGCCATCGCTAAGGCGGCCTTCGGCCAGAACGCCTTCCATAAGTCGCCCCGACCAGGGATGAACAACTGACGCGACAGGCCACCCCCGGACTGGCCATCGCCCAGACCGCCCGGAGCCGGAAGCTGGACAGTTATGGCGTACTCGGGCACGTAGCGCAGCAAGAACAGCCAGACCACCGCCAGCAACGCCAGCCCGGCGACTACCAACACCGCGGCATAGCTGACAGCCAGCTTCGCCCGCGCGCTCACACCCTTCGGCCTGTTACCGCTAACCATGCGGGCCACCCGAATCGATACGGTAACCGGCGCCAGGCACGGTGGCGACTAGTTGCGGTTCGCCCAACCGTTTGCGGAGCTGGGAGACGGTGATCCGGACAGCGTTGGTGAACGGGTTGGCGTTACGATCCCAGGCGCGTTCCAACAGTTCTTCAGCGCTGACAATGCCACCTCCGGCTTCGGCCAGGACTTCTAAGACGGCGAACTGTTTGCGGGTCAGGGCGACATATTTGCCGTCGCGGTAGACCTCGCGCCGAAACGGGTCAACCCGCAATCCGGCGATCTCAATGACGGGTGGCCGGCGCCGCCCCCGGCGGTCGAGCGCGCGGAGCCGGAGCACCAGTTCACGCAACTCGAACGGTTTGGTCAGGTAGTCGTCAGCGCCCAGCTCGAAACCGGACACTTTGTCATCCAGTCGGTCGGCGGCGGTCAACATCAAGATCGGTAAACCTGATCCTGAGGCTACGATTCGCTCGGCGATCTCATCCCCCGTCGGGCCGGGTATGTCCCTGTCGAGGACAGCCGCGTCATAGGAGTTCACAGCAAGCATTTCCAGCGCGGCGTGGCCGTCTAGGGCGATGTCCGCCGCGATGGCTTCGAGGCGCAGCCCGTCACGGACCGCCTCAGCTAAGTAGGGTTCATCCTCAACGATCAGCACGCGCATGATCGCAAGTCTGCCAGCGAGGATGTATCGCCCGCATATCGGAAACCGCATACGCCCTCGCAACACCTAACCAGCTTGGCTGAGGTGCATGCATCACGCTCAATCGAAGAAGACGTTTCGCCTCACTTGGATCGCGCCTTTCAGCGCGATCAGCGCCGGCGCCGTGGCGATCTTCATGTTGGCGGCACCATTATCCGGACCGGTGGCCACACCCGCCCCGCCGGACACGTCGCCTCCTATCCGGTCCTCGGGTCTGACAACCGCCGAAGCGACCGCCAAGGCGACCACCGAGACGACCACCGAGACGTCCAGCGACCCTGGCGATGGCCTCCAGGACCGCGACGGCGCCGACCAGTCGCACGCTCCCGGCCCGCTTCCCAGCGGCAACCTGAGCAGCGACCAGGCCCGTCAGCTGAGCAGCGCTGACGGGATCCTGCCCGCAGGCGCGACCATCTTCGACGAGGGATATCCGGGTGTCGGTAACCTAGACCGTCTGCTGCTCGCCGCCCTCCAGCGGGCGGCAGTAGATTCTGGGCTGAGCTTCCATGTGTCCAGCGGCTGGCGCTCCCAGGCCTACCAAGCCCAGCTGCTTGAACAGGCGGTCATCACCTACGGCTCGGAAGCTGAGGCCATCAAATGGGTGGCTCCACCCGGCAAGTCCTTGCACGTCGCCGGGCAGGCGGTTGATCTGGGCGGCCCTATAACCCAAGAATGGCTCGCCAAGCATGGCCCCGCCTATGGTCTCTGTCTGGCCTACGGCAACGAGCCGTGGCACTTCGAACTCCGTTCGGCCGCGCCAACCCAGGGTTGCCCGCGGCCGTACCGCGACGCCTCCGAGGATCCCAGGCTCAAGTGACCACCAACCCCACCAACCCAGCCAGCTCAGAGCCGCACCCCGCCAGCCCACAGCCGTACCCCACCGAGTCACAGCCCAGCCCGCTGTCGCTGCCTGGGGTTCTGTTCGCGGTCTATGGCGTTGTGCTGATCGCCGTGGTCATCTTCAAACTACCTTTCCGGATGGTGTCCCTGGGCGATTCCGTGCGCGCCATCAACCTGGTCCCGTTGAGTGGCTCGTTCGACATCCAAGGCCGCCTGGCCTGGGAAGAGATCGTCTACAACAGCGCCGTGTTCGTTCCCTTCGGCGTCTACGTCAGCGTCCTTGCGCGATGGAGCGCCGCCAAGCGGATCGCCGTGGCGGCTGGACTGTCGATCATCTTCGAGGTATCCCAATTCGCCTTCGGTATCGGTGTGCTTGACATCACAGATGTGATCAGCAACACCGCCGGAGCGGCCGTAGGCCTCAGCCTCCACACCGCCGCCCGCCAAACCCTGGGTGCCAAAGCCGCCCGAATCGGTAACGGCATCGGCCTTGCCCTTACGGTTGTAGCGCTGGCTGGTTTCGCCTACCTGTGGCATCACAACAACATCATCATGGGCCCGCCGCCGTGATGGGTCCGCCGTCTGAGCGCTAACCGGGGTGGCGGCATCGTCCAAACGTAAAGGACAAAACGCCCTCTTGCGAACTGGAGCGCGCTCCGCTTAGACTGTTCCCAACGCCGTGAAAACGAATTCGCGACGCCTAGAACACCACGTGCGCGGGCAATTGAGCGCCCGGCTAATCGCAATCTGAACCTGCCATGAAAGAGCTATGCCCGCGCCACCTGAAAGGAGAGATTTGACCATGACAATAATCAGTGGAATCGAAGGAAAATCAGTAATTGTGACCGGTGGCGCGACTGGAATCGGCCGGGCGGCGGTCGAAATCCTGCTGCGCAACGGCGCCTCAGTCACGGTCGGCAGCCGCCGCCAGGCCGTCGGCCACGAACTCTTGCGGGATCTGGAGCAGCACGCCGATCGCCTGCAATTCGTCACGACCGACGTCTCAGCCGAGGCGGACGATCAACGCCTCGTCAGCGCCGCCTTGGAACGTTTCGGTTCGCTCGACGGAGCCGTCAACAGCGCCGGCATGCCACCCCGAGGTGTTCCAATCCACCAAATGAGCGCCGAGCAATGGGCCTATTCGGTTAGCGTCAACCTGACAGGCCTGTTCTTCTGCGTCAAATACCAGATGCAAGCCATGATGGAAGCCGGCCGCAGCGGGTCAATTGTTGTCATCTCCTCAACCGCCGCCGTATGCACCGTGCCTGGCAGCGCCGAATACGTCGCGACCAAGGCAGGTGCCAACGGACTGGTGCGAGCCGCCGCCCTGGACGCCGCCGCCCACCAGATCCGCGTCAACGGCATCATGCCAGGAGCCATCCAGACCCCAATGTTCGATGCCGCCCGCGGCGACAACGCGGACTTCGAACCGGTCATCGCCGCCATCCCGGTCGGTCGAGTTGGCACCCCTGTGGAAGTAGGTGCGGCAGCCGCCTGGCTGGTGTCCGACCAGTCAACCTATGTCACCGGAGTGACCTTCGCCGTCGACGGCGGCGGCAGTCTGGACTAACCGGCGGTCAATTCGTCGTGGGCTGGGCCCGCGAGTTTAGCCGATGGGCTTGGCCCGCAGGCCTTGGATCAGAAGACTGATCATCCGGCGGGCCTGGTCGCGTTGTTCTGGCTCCCCAGCCATGTAGGCGACACCACCAATCAGGGCGAGCGCGTCCGCCGGATCGACATCTGGCCTGAAATCACCTGTCGCCACCCCAGCGTCTATTAGGCCGCGGACAGCGGCGGTCAAACGACCCAACGTCTCGTTATATAACGGTGAACCGGTCGTCATCATCGCCTGGAGCGTGTCAACCATGCCATGTTTCGTAGTCATGTACTCAAGGAACTGTTCGATCCATTCGGCTGTCGCTTCCGGCGGCGCCTGAACCGTTAAGAGTTGTGGGGCCGCTTCGCAAATGCGGGCTAACTCGTTGCGGAAGGTCGCCTCGATCAGCGCCTCCCGCGTCGCGAAGTGGCGGAACAGTGTGCCAATCCCGACTCCAGCCTCACGGGCGATCTGAGCCAGTGACGCCGCCGCGCCATCGCGCGCGAAGACCTTAGCCGCGGCTTCCAGCAAGGCTTGCCGGTTGCGCCGCGCGTCCGCTCTTAGATGTCGATCCATCCGCTAATTGTCCTATCCGCCTAAGCTATCCGCCTAAGCCGGGCGATCACCAGGATCACCGCTTGACGATGGTCACATCCACGATGTCACCAATGTCTTTGCCCAACGCCTTGCGGACCTTGGCACTGAGCGAGACCATGTGCCCGCCCTTGCCGGTCACCATGGCGCCAACGTTTTCTAGGGTCACGTCATCTACTTTGGCGTCCACGGTGACGGCGCGGCCTGTGCCGAAAAACGCCACTGAGCCGGGTATTTCAACGCAGCTCCAAAGCTCGCCCTTCACCTCGACACCGATCTTCGTTCGAAAGGTCAACTCTGGCGTGCTCACGGGCCAACAATACGCCCAGACCAAACGATAGAAACAGGCGAGACTCAGAACCCAAGAGAACTTAAGCTAACTCTCATCAGAGCCGGGCGCGGATCCGTCTTGGCGCGGTCAGATGGGCCAAGACACCAAAAGCTACGGCTAACCCGGTCAACCAGGCCAGAGCCGTCCAGGTGTCAGCGGTTCTCGGTGCGCCCAGTTGGGCGTCACGAATGGCGTTGATCACCGGGGTCATCGGTTGGTAATCGGCGAAGGCGCGGAGCGGTGTCGGCATGGTTGAGGTTGGGGCAAAACCCGATGAGACGAACAACAACCCGATCACCAGGTAAGAAAACATGCTTGAACCCTCAACGCCGCGTGACATCAAGCCGAAGGCCAGACCCATCGAGGCGAACATAACCAGCGCCAACCCCACCAGCGCCGCACTCAGTAACCAGCCGGCCAAGTTGGCCCGCGGCCGGTAGCCGATCAATAGTGAGACCAGCAAGATCACGGCCACTGAAACCGCGTTGGCCGCGACGGAGGCTACCGCGTGGCCACCAAGGATGGCAGACCGGGCTATTGGCATGGTGTGCAGCCGGGCGAAGATCCCACTTGAAACGTCCAGATTGACCCGGAAGGCCGTGTATCCAGCGCCGGAGGCGACACACATCAGCACGACAGCCGGCACAACGTAATCCACGTAGCGTGTGCCGCTGGTCCGCATTGCCCCGCCGAGTACAAAGACGAAGGCCAGCAGGATCATCACTGGCATGCCCAGCACAGTCATGATTGTGTCCGGCGAGCGAATGTTGTGCCGCAGCATCCGGCCGGTTAGAGCCACCATGTCTGGGACTAGGTGAACCAGTTTCATTTCATCTCCCGGCCGGAACTGGCAAGGTTTAGGAAGGCATCTTCTAGGTTGTCGGCCCCGCCCGCGACCAGGATGGCCTGATGGTCACCCTGGGCGATGATCCGGCCTTGATGCAGGACGGCGATCTGCCTTGCCAGGTGAGCGGCTTCCTCCATGTGCTGAGTGGTGAGGAGGACGGCCGAACCGGATTCGGCCATGGTTTCGATAGCTGCCCAAACCTCGCGCCGTGATGCCGGGTCAAGGCCAGTGGTTGGCTCGTCGAGGAAGACTACCCGCGGCTGGCCGATCAGTGACATGGCGATGTCGAGCCGACGCCCCATTCCACCCGAATAGGTCGCCGCCGGTTTATCAGCCGCCTGCGTCAAACCGAACTGGCTGAGCAGGTCAGCCGCGACTCGCTTAGGACTAGGCTGATGTCGCAACCGAGCGACCAAGGCGAGGTTTTCTCTACCGGTCAGGACTGGGTCAATCGAAACCCGCTGGCCGGTCACAGTGATCACCTGGCGGACCTGGTCCGCCTGACGGCAGACGTCATACCCGGCCACGGTGGCGCTGCCGCCACTAGGCGCCCGCAAGGTTGTCAGGATCGAAATGATGGTTGTCTTACCAGCCCCGTTCTGCCCAAGCAGGGCGAAGACGCTACCAGTTGGCACCGCCAAGTCAACACCTTTCAGGACCTTGTTCGGCCCGAATGACTTGCGTAAACCGCGAACTTCAACGGCCAACCCAGCCGTCCCAGATACCCCGGCCGTCCCAGATAACCCGGCCACCTCAGTCGCTACTGGCCGTCTTGCGCGCGTGATCGGCGATCGCCCGGTTCAGGTCTTCGGCTTTCCGGCCGGTCCAAGTACTGGACCGGATTTCTGACAGAACCGCCTGGCAAAAGGCCGCGACGTCTTCCCCAGTTACCTCGAGCACCTCACGCCCGGAGGCGGCGCCGTCCTCAAACAGGGCCAAAATGTCCTCCAGGACTTCACCCATTTGGGCGTCGGTAGCGAAGCTCCACATGAACCGTTCGATTTGTTCCAGGACGAACCGGTAATCGGTCGGCAGTGCCTTGACCCGCCGCACGTGGTCTCGCCATTGGCGTCTCTGACGCACAAACCGGCCGATCCAGCCTCCGCGCTTGACGCGGGCGGCCCGTTCGATCCGTTCTTCATCGGTCATTTTGATCGATCCTCTCCTTGATCATCCCCAGCCGGGAAGAGATGAACTCCCAGCGTTCCCAAAACGACGCCAAGGCCCGCAGCCCAGCGGCGTTGAGGGCGTAAACCTTGCGCGGTGGCCCCAATTCGGAGCGCACTTTCGTCACATCAACCAGGTTTTTCTTCTCCAGGCGCATCAGAATCGGATAGACCGTTCCATCTGATGCCGAGGTGAAGCCCACCCGGTTGAGTTCCTTGACGATCTGATATCCATACGATTCCTGGTGCGCCAAGATTTGCAGCACACAGCCCTCAAGAACGCCTTTGAGCATTTCGGTCAGTTCGTCCATCATCTCCCCAGTAGCTCGTAATGCTAGTTACCACTACCACGTTACACGAGCTACCGTCAGTCGGCAAGACGATAGAGTCTCGCGGCAGGCTGGTAGCCGCCTCCCGCCGTTAACCCGTAACGACGGCATCGTCCAAGAAACTTCCAAAAGCTGGACGATGCCGCCGGGCCGGGCAGCATTTCTACGTCAAGTAAGCGTTCGGGTTGGCAACCCATTAGGCCCGTTTGGACAAAGACAACCAACCGGAGTTTCGGACTGCTAAGCTGACGCCCGTCCCAGACATCCGAGCGGTGTCAGCTCGCCATCACAGGAGATGTTGATGCACCAAGAAGTTGCTGAGCCAGTCGCCCCGCCGACCGGCGATTCCGACGAGACCAAACTGGCGCGCTTATCGGCCGCCATCGACCAATACGGCAGCGCCAAAAGCGGTCTAATCCAAGTCCTGCACCTAGCCCAGACAATCTACGGCTACCTGCCACCACACGTCATCACACTGATCGCCGCCCGAATGAACCTGCCCTTATCTGAAGTGGCTGGCGTAGTGACGTTCTACTCCTTCTTCTCGACAGTGCCTCGTGGCAAGCACATGATCCGGGTTTGCCTCGGCACGGCTTGCTACATCCGGGGCGGCAAACAACTTGTCGACCACCTCAAAGAAACACTCGGCGTGCCCGTCGGCGGTGTAACCGAGGACCTCAAATTCTCTTGCGATGTGGCACGCTGCATCGGGGCTTGCGGCCTGGCACCAGCTGTCATGGTCGATGACGTTGTTCACAAACAGGTGACGCCAGCCAAGCTGGACGCGATCCGGGCGGCCTACTAAAAGGAGCGGAGACCACTGTGACCACCGAAACAACTCTTGCCACTGTTGATGATCTGCGGCGGGTCAAGGACTCCTACGAGGCCTACCTGTCGAAATACAAGTACCAAGCGCTGGTCTGCGGCGGAACTGGCTGTGTCGCGGCCCATTCGGCCGCTGTCGGTGAGGCTTTGAAACAAGCCGTCGCACGGCACGGACTAGAAGACCAAGTCGCCATCATTCAACGCGGTTGCATGGGCACCTGCGCTGTCGGGCCAGTCGTCTACGTGCTGCCAGATGAGACCTACTATTCCGAGTTGACACCAGACAAGATCGAAGAGATCGTAGTAAGCCACTTCATTGACGGTGATCCAGTCGAAAAGTACGCCTTCTTCGACTCCGTCCAAGGCAAACGAGCGCTCAACATCAAAACCGTGCCGTTCTTCCGCGACCAGCTACGTGTCGCCTTACGTAACTGCGGGCTGATCGATGTCGAAACAGTTGACGCCTACATAGCCCATGACGGCTATACCGCGATCGCTAAAGCCCTCAAACTTGGCCCGGCGGCCACTGTCGATGAGATCAAGCGGTCAGGCCTGAGAGGCCGTGGTGGGGCCGGCTTCCCGACCGGCGTCAAATGGGAAGCCTGCCTGAAATCCGAAGGCTCCCAGAAGTACATTGTCTGCAACGCTGACGAAGGCGACCCAGGAGCCTTCATGGACCGCAGCATTCTGGAAGGCGACCCGCACACGGTGATCGAAGGAATGATGATCGCCGGCTACGCCATCGGCGCTAACCAGGGTTACGTCTACCTGCGAGCCGAATACCCGATCGCCGTCCGGCGGTTAGAACAGGCGATCGCCCAAGCCCGCGCGGCCGGACTGCTAGGCCAACCACTGTTCGGCTCAGATTTCTCATTTGACTTAGAAATCCGGATCGGGGCCGGGGCATTTGTCTGCGGCGAAGAAACCGCCCTGCTCAACTCAATTGAAGGTCTGCGCGGCGAGCCCCGCCAAAAGCCGCCATTTCCTTTCCAGAGCGGCCTGTTCGGCTGCCCAACAATCATCAACAACGTTGAAACACTGGCCAACGTGGCGCCAATCATCCTGAGAGGTGCCGACTGGTACGCCGGAATCGGTACCGAAACCTCCAAAGGGACCAAAGTTTTCGCCCTGGCCGGAGACGTCGTCAACACCGGCATTGTTGAAGTGCCAATGGGAACAGCCATGGGTGACCTACTGTTCAACATTGGTGGCGGCATACCGGACGGCAAGTCACTGAAGTCAGTCCAGGCCGGCGGCCCGTCCGGCGGCTGCATCACCAAAGAGTTCCTCAACACACCAGTCGACTACGAATCAATTGTCCGGCTGGGTGCGATCATGGGCTCCGGTGGCCTAGTTGTGATGGATGAAGACACCTGCATGGTGGACACCGCCCGCTACTTCATGGATTTCATCCAAGACGAATCATGCGGCAAATGCGTGCCCTGCCGTATCGGAACCAAACGCCTACTAGAAATCTTGACCCGCATCACCCATGGTGAAGGCCAAGAAGGCGACATTGAACTGATGCAAGAACTGTGCTTCTACATTCAGCAGACAGCCATGTGCGGTCTAGGACAATCAGCCCCCAACCCGGTGCTGAGCACCATCACCTATTTCAGGGAAGAATACGAAGAACACATCCGCGAACGGCATTGCCGGGCTGGTGTGTGCTCCAACCTTTTGTTGTCACCCTGCCAGAACGCCTGCCCAGTGGCGATCAACATTCCGGGCTACCTGGCGCTCCTCTCCGAAGGGCGTTTCAGTGAAGCATACGAGCTGATCAGAAGAGAAAACCCACTGGCCGCGGTTTGCGGCACGATCTGCACCCACCCGTGCGAACGCAAATGCCGCCGCCTGCAAACCGACGAATCCCTAGCCATTTGCTCTTTGAAACGGTTCGTGGCTGACCGGGCCTTCGCTGAAGGTGCCGTCGCCGTTAACGAAGGTGTCAGTCCGAAGACTGGCCGCAGTGTTGGCATTGTTGGCGCCGGGCCTTCCGGCTTGACCTGCGCCCACTATTTGGCGCGGCTAGGCCATGAAGTCGTCATCTACGACCGCGCCCCAATTCCTGGCGGCGTGCTGGCCTACGGCATTCCCGAATACCGTTTGCCGAACGAAGTCCTGATGCGTGAAGTCAAGCTGATTGAAGCTGAAGGCGTCCAAATCCGGTTGAACACCGAAATCGGCCGGGACATCACAATTGGCCAGCTAAGGCAAGCCCACCAGGCGATCTACGTGGCGGCCGGGGCGCAATCCTCAAACCGCATGGGAATCGAAGGCGAACACCTGCCTGGTGTTGTCCACGGCCTAGAGTTCCTCCGCCAAGTCAACCTTGGCCAAGGCACCTATCCCGGTAAGCGGGTGGTTGTGGTTGGCGGCGGTTCGACAGCCTTTGACGCCGCCCGGGCGGCGGTGCGTCTAGGCGCCGAAAAGGTGACCATTGTTTACCGACGCGAAGTCGCCGACATGCCAGCTGACGAAACCGAAATCCGTGAAGCGATGGAAGAAGGCGTCCAAATCCTGCCACTGGTCGCACCGTTACGGGTGTTGGGCAAAGAGCGGGCCGAAGGGCTCGAATGTGCCCGCATGGAGTTGAAAGGCTTCGACAAAGCTGGACGGCGCCAAGTCCGCCAGGTAACTGGAGAAAGCTTCCGGATCGACTTTGACATGCTCATCCCAGCTGTCGGCCAGTCACCTGACCGGTCACTGCTAGGTGGCGAAGTAACTGACGGTATCTTCACCGGCGGCGACTTCGCCCGCGGCGCTGATATCGCCATCACCGCGATCGCTGACGGCAAGAAAGCGGCCTCTCAAATCGACCTCTACCTGGGCGGCAAAGGCGTTTTGAACAAAGGCGCTGAAGTTGACTACCCGGCGCCATCGGACGCTGGAGACATTGAACCTCACAAACGTTTCCCAATTGAGGTCCTGAGCCCCCAAGACCGCGTGAGCAGCTTCGATGAAGTTGTCACCGGGTACCACAAACTGGACGCCATCGCCGAATCCAGGCGCTGCTTGCGCTGTGACAGGAGGTAAACCGTGGTAAATCTGACCATCAACGGCAAAGAGGTCACGGCCGAGGCCGGGGCCACCATCTTAGAAACCGCCAAAGCGAACGACATCCTAATCCCAACGCTGTGCTACTTGGAGGGTGTCCACCAGGCCGGTGCCTGCCGGGTTTGCGTTGTGGAAGTCGAAGGCGCCCGCAACCTGCAGGCTTCATGCATGGTTCCGGTGCGTGACGGCATGGTTGTCCAAACCAACACCAAAACGGTGCGTAAAGCCCGCCAAATGCTCTACGAACTAATACTTTCCGACCATCCGGCCGACTGCCTGGCTTGCTTGCGGAACCAGAACTGCGAACTGCAACGCCTTGGCCAGCGCCTAGGCGTCAGCCAGTCACGGTTCGAAGGCCCAGCCAAGCACTCCATCTTGGACATCTCACCATCGATTTACCGTGACACATCGAAGTGCGTCCTGTGCCGCCGCTGCGTCACCGTCTGCAACCAAGTTCAGCAAGTCGGTATCCTGAACGCCCAAAACCGCGGCTACCAAACCGTCATTGGGCCAGCCATGAACCTGTCGCTGAGCCAAGTTGACTGCTCATATTGCGGTCAATGCACCACCGTCTGCCCAGTTGGAGCCCTCGGCGAAACAGACGCTGTGAGCACTGTTTGGCGGGCCTTAGATGACCCATCGAAGCGCACCGTTGTACAAGTCGCGCCCGCCATCCGAGCCGCCTTAGGTGAAGAGTTCGGCTTGCCGCCAGGCACTTTGGTGACCGGCAAACTGGCCTCAGCCCTGAGACAGATCGGATTCGATGACGTCTTCGACACAAACTTCGCCGCCGATCTGACAATCATGGAAGAAGGCACCGAGTTCCTCGGCCGGGTCAAAGCCGCCCTGACCGGCGGTGAACAAGCCGTACTACCAATGATTACGAGTTGTAGCCCCGGCTGGGTGAAACACATCGAACACGCCTTCCCCAGCCAAATCGGTCACCTTTCGACCTGCAAGTCGCCCCACACAATGCTTGGTGCGGTGGCGAAATCGTTCTACGCCGAGCGGATTGAAGCCGATCCGAAAGACATGTTCGTGGTTTCGGTCATGCCGTGCACCGCCAAGAAGTTCGAGATCTCCCGGCCAGAGATGGCCAATGGTGGGCTGCCAAACGTTGACGCCGTACTGACCACCCGCGAATTAGCCAGGATGATCAAAGAAGCTGGGATTGACTTCGTTGGCCTTGAAGACAGCGATTTTGACGCTCCGCTTGGACTGTCATCCGGGGCGGCCGACATTTTTGGTGTCACCGGAGGTGTCATGGAAGCGGCCCTGCGCACTGTTTATGAGATTGTCACCGGCCGTGAGTTGCCGTTCGACCAGCTACACGTCAAACCAATCATGGGCCTAGAACCGATCAAAGAGGCCGCTTTCACAATCGAAGACCCGCTTGATGAGTACGCCTTCCTTGACGGAATTGAAGTCAAGGTGGCTGTCACCAGCGGCCTAGCCAACGCCGACATCTTGATGGAACAGATCGCGAAAGGTGAATCACCTTACTTGTTCATTGAGGTGATGGGTTGTCCGGGTGGCTGCATCAGCGGCGGCGGACAGCCCCGGCCAACCACCCCAGCCATCCGTGAGAAGCGCTTGCAAGCGATCTACCGGGCGGATGAGGCTAAAACCCTGCGCAAGTCACACGAGAACCCCTATATTCAGCGCCTTTACGATGATTATCTGGGCCAGCCGTGTGGTCACCTGGCACATGATTTGCTGCACACCCATTACACGGCACGCGGACGGTTCAATGAACTGATCGCTGATGAACCAGACCCAGGCTGTGAACTGTTCGAACCCGCTTTAGGGGCGCAGCACTGACCAACTAAGGAGACCAGTGAAAAGACGATTGATAGCGGTTCTGGCCGCAGGCATCTGCCTGGCAGGATGCGCCCCCACAACTGATCAAGCCGGGTCCGAGCCCACACCTACGCCCACACCCAAGTCCGAATCCCCAAGCGTCAGGCCCATAACCGTTCAAGTGGCGGCCCTGAAAGGCCCCACCACAATGGGGTTGGCCTGGATGATGGACCATCAAGATGACGACGCGAGTGCGCGGTTCGAATTGTCACTTCACGGCTCACCTGATGAGATCACCCCTGGCCTGGTCAACGGTGACGTCAAGCTGGCGGCCATCCCAGCGAACCTGGCGGCCGTCCTATACGCCAAGGGCGCCAAGATCAAGGTCGCCGCTGTCAACACGCTGGGCGTACTCCACGTTGTGACGAAAAATGAGGCTGTCACCAGTTTGGCTGATCTGGCTGGCAAGAAGATCTTCTCAACTGGCAAGGGCACCACGCCGCAGTACGTCTTGGACTATCTTCTGGCTAAGAGCGACGTCCAGGCCGATGTCGAGTATTTGGCTGAGGCCTCAGAGGTGGCCACCCGGTTAGCCGCCTCCGATTCGGCCATCGCCGTGCTGCCTGAACCCTATGTCACAACTGTGCTGGCTCAAGATCCTTCACTAGTGGTGGCCCTGGACCTGACAGCCGAATGGGACAAGGTTTCTGACACCGCGCTGGTGACAGGTGTCCTAGTGGTAGCGGACGATTTCCTAGAGCGGAACCCGGCAGCCTTCAACACCTTCCTGGAGGACTACCAGGCTTCAATCGAATACACCAACGCCAACCCGGATAAGGCCGGTCCGATCATCGCTGACCTAGGAATAGTTCCCAGCCCAGAAGTGGCCGCGGCGGCCATCCCCGGCTCGCACTTGGCTTTCCTGAGTGGCCGCGAATGCCAGGCCGCAGTGGCCGCCTACTTGAACGTCCTATTCCAGGCCAACCCTCAATCCATCGGCAACAGCCTGCCGGATGATGGTTTCTATCAAGGTATTTGACAGTTCCCGCGGGCGGGGGTGGCTGGCTGCCGCCTTCTGGATCGGTGTCTGGCAGGTGGCCGCGATGGCCGTCGGCAATGGTATCTTGCTGGCTTCGCCAGCTGACGTGGTGGTGGCTTTCGCAGAAAACGCCCCGACAGCTAGCTTTTGGGCCACGGTGGCCTATTCGGCCGCCCGCATCATTGGTGGGTTTCTGATCGCAGCGGTGCTAGGCACCGGTTTGGCTTGGCTGGCGTCATTGAACCGTTGGCTGGACGCCTTGATCTCGCCACCGGTGCGGGCGATCCGCTCGGTGCCGGTCGTTTCGTTCATCGTTTTGGTGCTGATCTGGGCTGATTCGAGTTGGCTGTCTGTCACGATCTCTGGGTTGATGGTGCTACCAATCGTGTTCGCCAACGTTGAGGAAGGAATCAAACGCCGCAACCCTGGCCTGGAAGAACTGGCGCAGGTCTTCGCTATGCCCGCCGGACGGCGCTGGCTGGCCATCAAACTACCCACCGTGCTGCCGTTCTTCATCGCCGCCTGCCGGGCTGGCCTGGGTTTAGCTTGGAAAGCTGGCATCTCAGCGGAAGTTATCGGTCTGCCTGATGGTTCCATCGGTGAGCGCCTCTACCAAGCGAAACTCTTCCTGGCGACCGGTGACCTGTTCTGCTGGACGGCTGTCATTGTGGCATGTTCGTTTGTCTTCGAGAAGCTGGTGTTGCGCGGCCTGGCCGCCTTCGAATCGTCACTGACCCGGGGGTACACCAAGTGATAGTGATCCATCAGGCCAGTTTCAGTTACAAGGCGGTGCCCGTGCTTGAAGACATCTCAGTTGAGGCGTCAAGGCTGGTCCTAACTGGAGCCAACGGTGCCGGCAAAACAACGCTCCTGAAATTGATCCTGGGACTGCTAAGCCCATCGTCAGGCATCATCACGGCACCCAACCCTAGGGCTTGCGTCTTCCAAGCGGATCAGCTAATTGAGCACCTGACGGCGGTCGGCAACGTCCGGGTGGTTCACCCAGGGAAAGTCAGCGATCAGGTGATCGCTGACGAGTTCCAGGCGGTCGGCCTACCTGAAGAGACCTGGCTGCGCCCGGTGCGGGAACTTTCTGGTGGTCAGCGCCGCCGTGTCTGCTTGACGCGGGCTTTGCTGCCACAAGCGGAACTGGTCTGCTTGGATGAGCCGTTTGTCGGCATCGGTGCTGATAGCTTGCCCGCCGTGCGGGCTTACACGCGGGACCGTCTGAGCGGTAAAGACGCCGCCATCGCCACCCATGACCCAGCCGACTTGGCGTTGTTCGGTGGAACCAGGCTCCAGTTGGGTTAGTCTCACCAGGCGAACCGCCACAAGCTCAGCCGAACGGCCTTAACCCCAGCCTTAGCCAGCCTTAACCAGCCGACCGGTCGCTGGTTTCGCCGAGTCAGTAGTTACAATTGGCCAGGCGCCGCCTAATGGCGCCGCCGCCACACCGGACCTGGCCTAACACAATCGGAGGCTGACATCACTATTTTGGCGCGAACCATGTTGCTGTCTAAGATTCACCGCGCCACGGTGACACAAGCTGATCTGGCCTATGTCGGGTCGCTGACGCTGGACGCTGACCTGATGGCGGCCAGCGGCCTGGCCGAATCGCAGCAGATTGATGTCCTTGATGTGACCAACGGCAACCGCCTGACCACCTATCTGATCGCTGGTCAAGCCGGTAGCGGCGTGGTTGGAATCAACGGTGCGGCGGCTCATCTGATAATGCCAGGCGACACGGTGATCATCGCGGCTTACGGTTTGGTGGCGGAACAGGATGTCGCCAGCCACCAGCCGCGGGTTGTATTTGTTGATTCAGCCAATCGGATCACCGGCCTCGCCGCCCGGGCTGGACAGGCCCCAGCCCAACAAGTCTTATAGGCACCACCAACACCTCCCGCTGATCCCACCAATAACGCTCATGGGTACCACCAACAACTCCCATAGGCACACGCCAGGCAAGCGGCTCCGGTAGTAGCATTAGCCAAACCCTCAAACAGGTTATTGACAAGGAGGCCAGCTTAATGAGTTTGTTCCGCCGTAAACGCCCAGCGCTTCCCCAGATCCGCAATGAGCCCAGCGGGCCTAATCCGCCCTGCCTTATCTCGCTAGCCCCACCCGGACTGGTTGATGACAAAGTCACCATCAACTTACCTGGGCCTTCCACCAGCCAGATCACACCGCTCGACGAACGGACCTACTTGGTTTTGGACCAGGGAGAAGGGCCTTGCGCCTACCAGACAAAGACCGGTTTAGTCAGCTTGTCCGATGCCGTCTCCGCGGCTCAGGCGGTTTGCGATGGTTTTGTCATGCGCCAGTTAGCGGCCCATCCCGCTCTCGCTGCCCAGGCCGGCTTCTCAAGAGTCCAATGGGTGTTTATGCCTGACCCGCAAGACGGCTCTCCTGGTTTGCCCGACGCTGACATCCTTGACTTGCTGCTGGCCAACAATATTGAGTATTCGCTCTACCTGTAATAGTCACCTAGTGAGCCAAGCGGCATGTAGCCGACTTCCTCAACTAGCCCCTGACCGTCAGGCGAGAGGATCCAGTCGATTAGCCGCTGGCTGTTCTGGGCCCGTTTAGACCCCTGACCGGACGCGTTTGATGGGACAACCCGCACCGCGAAGATCGTGCTGATTTGCTGGTAGGTCAGATCCTTAATGCTTTCAAGGGTTGGCTCAACGTCATCAATCGCTAGCAGTTTGACACCGGACCCGTTCATCATGTCTCTGATGTAATAACGGAATGAGTAACCGATAGCGCCACGATGGTTGGTGTAATCAGCTATCCTTTCCATCATTCCAGACATGCTTGTCATCGAGTTTTCTTCCGTCATGGGTGGCCTAATAGTGACGGCTGATCCCATCATTTCTAAGAACGCGGTCTGGCTTCCTGAATCCGGCTGGCGCTGGAATGGTTCTATCGCCAAATCCTCGCCTCCGACTTGGGACCAATTGGTTATCTTTCCCGTGTAAATGTCACGGATCTGTTCAAGAGTCAACGTCTCAACAGGATTCTGGTCATTCACCATGAAGACAAAAGCGTCATAACCAATTGGAATCATTTCCAACTCAACGTTCAGTTTCGAAGCCAACTGTGCCTGTTCATTTGAAACACCCAATAGGAAGGCGATTTCGACTTTGCCGGTCACCAGGTTCTGGAACGCGCTAATCGTTCGTGTACAAACAACGTCGGAATACCAGTCAGCTTCACCGGCTGGGACCGGCCCGTCAGGCGTCGGCTCTGAATATGGAGGGTAAGCCCCTTCAGGATAGGACGATCGCACGAATGAGGCGTACAGCGGGTACAAGGCTGTCGCGCCATCAAGCCGTGGTAAATCACCTTGTAGCGTCGGCCGCAATGGGCTGTCCGCGGTAAGAGCCCTCGTCTCACGACCAAAAGGCCGGTAGCTGTCCAAGTCAGCGTTTTCAATATCGCCTATGGTTACGTCAGGCTCCGGGCTGGACGCCCCCACGGTACTCACCGTGTTGGATGGACCGGCCTGTTCAACCGGTTGGTTGGTACAACCCGCCAGAGCCAGCGCCAGGGCGCTGGCTGTAACTAACGCGGTGTAACGCGGCTTCATCTGGCCAACTATAGCCCTGGCGTTCCAGCTAGCCAGCCCGCCCCGCACCCAACCGGACGCACCAACGGCCTGGCCCGGCGGCATAGCGGCCTAACCGGCGGCATCACCCGACGCTGACCTATCAGCCGACCCGGCGGCATCGTCCAACAACTCATAAACCGACCAAACCATCCAAAAGTCGCCAAACCGCCACCAATTGTTTGCCCGCCGCTGGCCGCCGCTTCACCTCCGCCAGGCAGGATGACTGCCATGAGATGTTTCACTATCAATCAACTAGGCCAAAGCCTAAGTCAGGAGCCGACCGCGAATGACAACCGCTAACCCTTCGCTGATCGCACCCCGGCCGGTCACCGCCAAGGCAGGCCCGGCCATCGTCGTGGCCAGCCCGTTGCCGGTCGAGGGAACGTTCAACTTACGCGACACCGGCGGCTATCCAACTGAGAACGGTGGCCAGACCCGTCGCGATCGCTTGTTCCGCTCCGACGGCCTGCACGCCCTGACCGACTCGGGCCGCGCCGCCCTGCGTCAGCTCAACCTGCGTCACATAGTTGACCTGCGGGCGGCTGACGAGATCCGTCAAGCACCCAGTGCGACCGCCGGTTTGGGGGCATCATCCGACCATCTGGCGTTGTTCGGACCGGCTTCCAGCGCTACCGAAGCCGTCCAGCCTGGCCCATTGGCTGGGATTTACGGCGAGTTGTTGACCCAGCGCGGCAGCCGTTTGGCCGATGCCGTCCGTCTGATAGTCCGCCGCCCCCTACCTTTACTGGTTCATTGCACGGCCGGTAAGGACCGCACCGGCTTGGTGATCGCCTTGACACTTGATGCCATCGGTGTCCGGCGCGAAGCTGTCGTGGCCGATTACGCCGCCTCTGAACTTAACTTGGCTGGAGCCTGGTTCGATTCGGTGGTGGCCAGGTTCGCCTCTCAAGGAATCGGCCCGGCCGAACTGATACCACATTGGCTGTCCAGTCCGCCCGGGCTGATCGCGGCCGTGCTTGATCACCTGGACCGGGATTGGGGCGGAGCAGCCGGATACCTGGTGGGACATGGCCTGGCTTTGAAGGACCTGACAGTGCTTAGCCGACGCTTGACCTGCTAGGTCCGTCATCAAGAACAACTAACCCAGGCAGGGCCCGGCCCGCCCGCCGTGTTTCGCGATCAGCCTTCTTAGGGTTCAGCGGCGGCGCAGGCGATCTGTTTGGTTGAGCGGGCCACCCTATTTGCTCCCGAAACGAGCCAACTGCTAACATATTCTATCGCTAAACAAAGAAGTAACAGCCCAATTGCTTATCCAATAATGACAGTCACTTCCAGTGGCTAATCCATTCACGGACAGGCAATTCTCAACTGTCACCACAGCTACCAAGGAAGGAAGCGATGGATATTTTAGAAGAATTTGATGGCACCACGCTACAGAATGACGCCCAATTCCAAGGCGATTTCTATAAGCGTTTCAAACTGACTCCGCGTCAGATTCAGCTAACACCAGAACTCCTCAAGGAATACCAGTTCCCCACTTTCTACGGCGACGTCACTTGCGCTCAGGCGATATTCCTCTGCTCATATGATGCAGCGCTTGAACTAATGCCGCATGACAAAATCAAACCGGTCCGGGCCCGCTCAGACAAAGCAGTACTGGCTCTGTCCTGTTATGAGTACAAACATGTGATGGGAATACCGCCCTACAACGAGATCGCTTTCACAATCGCGGTTGAAGTCGATAAGCCTAAGAGCCGTGTCCTGCTGCCGCTCATGTTTGATAGCTACAGTGGCTATTTTGTTTTCTCGATGCCTGTGACGTCTCGCGAAAACTGTTTACGCGGTAACGAAATCTGGGGATTGCCTAAGGTGACACAAAGAATTGACATTGAGAACAACGCGGCGGAAATAATCACAACCGCGTTCGAGGACGGTGAAGAATATTTTCGCCTGCGTCTACCCAAGTCTGGCCGACCAACACCAATGGATCAAACCAGTTACCTTTACTCGAAACTGAACGGCCGCATCCTCAAGTCACAGACCTGCTTCCAAGCGGATTTCCGTATCACCAAGAACATGGCTGTTCTGGCCCGCCCCTCCCGGCCGCCAGCCGCGCCATTCATCACTTTGGGTCAAACGCCAGGCGCGGAACTCCTGAAGAAGCTGCGGATCATCCCAAACCCGCTGCAATTGCGCTGGGCCGAACACATGTCAGCCTGTTTCGACTACTACGACCAATCCTACGAGCTGCGGTAAGGAGCCCATGCCATGAAACTAGCTATTGTTGGCGCCGGCGCCATTGGTGGCTGCCTTGGCGGCTGGCTGTCCCAGCATTATGACGACGTCTATTTGCTTGACCAGGGTGAAGTCGCCCAAGGGTTGAAGGATCACGGTTTGACGCTCTACCGCCAGGGCGACGAACAGCACCCAGACCACGTCCCGGTCAAAGTTATTGACAGTCTCACGGAAGCTGGTCAGCCCGACGCAGTTGTTTTGGCGGTCAAGAATTACAGTTTGGACGATGCCGCCCGGTCAGCCGCCGCTCAGATCGGCGGCGACACGCTGGTTATTGGTCTGCAAAACGGTATTGTCAATCAGACCGTGCTGCCACGGTACTTCAATCGCGTCATTTACGGGATTATTGAATTCAACGCCTGGATTGATGAACCCGGGGTGATCGGCTACCAGCAGAAAGGTCCTTTCGTTTTCGGTACCACGGAGGGTGGCCCGCAAGATCAGCTCGAAACGTTACGGGCCTATATTGACCCGGCTGTTCCGGTTGTTGTGACAGATCGGATACGTGACGCGGTCTATTCTAAGATGATCATCAACTTGACCAATTCTTATACGACTCTGGTTGGTTTCAAGTTCCGGCCAATCGAGTCGATGATCTACTTCAAGAAGACCCTGTCAAATTCGCTCTACGAGGGTGTTCAGATCGCCAGAGCGGCTGGCGTCAAAGAGTTCCGGGCGGGTGATATACCGTCCTGGCGCAAGATTTGGGCTTCCGCTAAACTACCGGACGCCATAACAATGGGCATATTCAAGAAGAGCCTAGACAAGATGGTGTTGAGTAGCATGGCGCAAGATGTCTTGCAGCGCCATTCAGGTGTTAGTGAACTTGACAGTTTGCTTGGCCATTTTGTCCGGCTAGCTGAACAGCACGGTGTCGCGGCCCCCTACAACAAGACGATTTACCGGCTTTGCCGTCAGGAGTTCAGCAAGCCAGATTTCGTGCCGCTTACTGAGGCTGAAGTCTGGCAGGAGATTCAACGCGCCTCATAGCCACTTCACGGGAAAGCTGGTCGCTTTGTTGACGACCCTAGGAGGGTGTTGAACAACACCCTCCTAGGCCCAAGTTGACGCGCCGTGAGCGAAGCTTTTGCCAGCTGAGACGCGGCGATAAAGCGCTGGGGGACGTGCTAGGAGCCTGTTAAACGACAGGCCCCTAGGTGGGTGTGGATGACACCCTTCGCGGTCTAGCTCAACCCAACCGAACAAACCGTGGATGGTTCCAGTCGACACTCGCCAGCCAATGTTGTTCCGTTAGGGATGGACGTCAGCTAACGTTACTGGCGTGTCAAACGGAGGCCGGTTGCAGCGTCTGGAAACAGTTGCGCGCCTATATTACGAACAGGGCTTAACTCAGGCTGATATCGCCGACAAACTTGAGGTGTCACGGCCGTTCGTCTCACGCCTACTGCAAGAGGCGCGTGAAGCGGGCATTGTTGAAATCACCATTCACTCACTGGCCCCCGCTTGTCTGGCTTTGCTGGAAAGAGCTGGCACAGAGTTCGGGTTGGTTGGCGGTCGGCTGGTGGCGGCTAATGGGGGCTCAGCCGGGACTAATGAAAGTATCGCTGAAGCGGCCCTCCGCCTGATTGATGATCTTGGTGGCGGCAGGCTCGGAATCGGCTGGGGTCACATTATTGGCGTCACGGTGGAGACTTTGGAACACCGGGCAGCCATCAAGACACATTTGACTGACGTCTGCCCACTGGTTGGTAATGGCGGTGTCCCGGTTCGCAGTTACCACTCGAATGAGAACACTCGCATTTTTGCCCAGCAATGCCGGGCTCGGCCGCATTTCTTGCATACGCCAGCCGTCGCTGAAACCGCTACAGAACTGACTTTGCTTAAGCAAACCGCTAACTATAAAGCGATGCTGACTGAATGGCGGAATCTGGATACAGCGTTGGTGAATATCGGGAATTATCCGTCAACACCGGATTTCGCGTCATTCGCGCGTTACGGCAATCTGTTGGTCCAGCGCCACGCGGTTGGCAGGCTGATCGCCTACTTCTTTGACGCCGCTGGTCAAGTTGTCCAATCAGACAAGGATTACGCCATTCAAATCCCGCTTGATTTGCTGGCCCGTTGCCCCCGGGTGATCGGGATTTGCGCCGCCAACGCCAGACCAGACGCTTTGCTCGGAGCTTTGCGCACCGGCCTGGTGACTCACCTGGTTGCTACCGAAACCCAGCTTGAGGGCGCCTTACGCCGCGCCCAGGCAACCACTTAGTGACCGGGCCGGTTCGGACCGGCGCGGGCCCGTGGGAGGGGGGATCGGCCGCCCCTCCCACGGGGGTTAGAGCTGACCGGCGGTCAGCGCGCCAAGCGCGCCGGCTGGTCAGCCTTGGAACAGTTCTAGCAATATGCCGTCTTTGACAACAAAGACCATCCGGCCGCCATCGGCGTTGATTCCGGTGTCAAAAACTACCCGGTCAGCGGCGTCAACATATGGTTGGGCGTCGTCCACTTTGTAGGCCACATGTGGTGTGACATGCATCTCCTCGGGGAAGGGCCCACCTTCCTCGAACTTGAGATATTCGAACTGGTACTCGTTTTCTTCGGGGATTGAAAGCCAGAGTTTCATATCCTCGTTGTAGGTCATGCCGGGGCGCTTCTCGGTTACCGGAACCCCTACATGCCATAGCTTCATGGTCATGCTTGTGCCTTTCGTTGAGCGGTTGTGCGTTTGTTTTGTTTGCTGTTGAAAAGTTGTTCGTCTAGATCCGTTGGTCAATTGGTGTGGTGTTGGCCGTGAGCGGACGGGCCAACTGACCCGCCCGCTCATCGCCCTACTCGGCTGGGGTGACCTCGGCTTGGACCGCGGGCTCAACAAACTTGGCGTTGTACCAGGTTTGTTGGGTTACGGTGAGCCAGCCGAAGATCAAGCCCAGGATGCAATAGACCGTCTCAGCCAGGAACGTCTGACCGAACATCCCCCACTGGTTGAGGCCTTCATCGAACGGGCAATAAGTCATCACGCCGAAAAACACGCCCGCGCCGACGAACACGGCCGGTACAAGGTTGACCAGTTCCGGGCCAATCATCAGGTAGATGACAGGCGGAACAAGCACCAGCAGCACCAACGGGACTGACCAGAAACCAAGCGGTCCGCTTAGCTGAGTGCCGCAGAACAAGATGGCGATTGACGCCACCATGCCGAAGCCGTAGCCGATCAGAGCCCGTAGGCCACCTTTCAGTGTGCCGCCGGCCAGGAAGTACATCGCCCAGGCCTGGAACGCGATCCAGCCGCCGCCACCAACCAACGGCCCGATCCCACCTCCGTTTTGAACAATCAATTGGTCGACAATCTGGCAGGTCATCGCCAGAATCCCAATGAACAGAGCATTGGGTAGGAATTTCTTGGGAGTCATAGAAGAATCCTTTGGTTCGGTCCGCCGTCGATTGTCGCCGCGGCGGAAAATGAATGAAAATGTCTCGATTGGGAACCCGTAAAGGGCGCGGACCGCTCTCCTGTTGCGCTGACCCGCACCTTTGTCTTCCCGAAGGCTGGCCGCTAACTACTTGGCGAGTGCCAGTCCACAGGACGTAGCGCGATGGGAGTGTGCTGGATATCACCCTCCGACCGGGCCGCACGGTGATAGGCCAGGGCCCCACCCATCGGGCGGACCCTGGGCTATCGGCTATCGCTGTTTCGTGTCTAGGTAGTACTCGTAAGCTTGGCTATCGCTTTCGCCGAGGTGAACCACCCGGCTGACAGCTTGAGCCATGGCTGGCGGATCGGCTGCCTGGAAAATGTTCCGACCCATGTCAACGCCGTGCGCGCCTTCGGCGATGGCTCGGTAAGCCATCGTCAGCGCCTCGGCCTCGGGTAGTTTCTTACCGCCGGCGATCACAATCGGCACTGGGCAGGCCGCCGTAACGTGTTCAAAGCCATCGCAGTAATAGCTTTTGACCACGTTGGCGCCGTTCTCCGCCAAGATGCGGGTAGCCAGCAAGAAGAACTGCTCGGTTCGGGCCATCTGTTTGCCAACAGCGACCACACCCATGGTGGGGACACCATATTTGGCACCAGCGTCGACAACCTGCGCCAGCAGACCAAGAGAGTTCTTTTCACCGGGTGCGCCAATGAAGGTCTGGGCCGCCAAACAGATCGCGTTCATCCGTAAGGCGCCCGCGATATCGCAAGCCAGACCGCCGCCATCGGACATGTCATCGAACAGGACCGAGGCGTCGTAGCCCACCCGCAGGCAGACTGGGTTTTGGACCGTTGGTGGAACACAACCGCGCAGCCCGCCGCGTGTCCCCATCAGTACGTCAACGTACGGCGCCAGCGGCGGAATGACCAGGTCAAGCCGCTCCAGACCGGTGGTCGGGCCCATGATGTAGCCATGATCGAAGGCCAGCATCACTGTGTTGCCACTGTCCGGCCGGAACATCCGGGCGAGGCGATTCTTCATGCCCCATTCCAGATGAGCCGCTCCTTTGACCGGGAAACCAGCGTCTTGAGGTGCAACTCCCAGGTGGTAGTCCTTGGTTTGGGCCGGTCCACTCGGTGCTGGTTTGGTCCCGTCTTGGCCGGGCGTTATCCCGTCTGCGTCTGGCATTGTTAGACCTTCTTGAGATATGGCGTGTTGCAGGGTGCCTCCCAGTAACGCTGCAGTTCGTCGTCCATCCGGGCCATGAACATTTGGAATCCGGCTTGCTCTTGGACTGTTAGCAGTTCGCCCACAAAGTTCGCCACGATCTCAATGTTCTTCTCCCTGAGATAGCGTTCGCATTCGCGGTAGATGATGAACAGTTCCATTAGCGTGGTCGCGCCGGCCCCGTTCAGGATCAGCATGATCTTTTCGCCATCTTTGATCGAAAGGTCATTGAGCAGCGCTTGGACCATGATGTCAGCGGTTTCGTCAGCGGTCTTCATGACTTGCCGACCGCCACCGCCTTCACCGTGCTGGCCCATGCCGATTTCCATTTCGTCTTCGCCCATGTCCGCCAGCATTGAACCGGTTGACGGGTGAGTCGCACCGCGCACAGCCACCGCCAGGGTGGCCATGTTCTCGGTGAAGCGCTGCGCGACGGCCGCTACTTCTTCGAGTGTTTTGCCTTCAGCCGCGGCCGCGCCAGCGATCTTGAAGGTCGGGATGCAACCGACCAGGCCACGCCTGTCGTCCGAGTTGGAACGCGGTGCGTTGGAGACATCTTCTTGGGTTACTACTTTGATGCATCTGACTGATGAGTCACCTTCAAGCTGGCGCATCGTCAGATTGCCGGTCAGCATGTCTCCGGCGTGGTTCAGGACCACATACAAGACGCCTTTGCCTTTTTCGGCTTGCTTGATCGCGTCAACGCAGGCTTGCGGTCCGGGGGCAGCGAAAATATCGCCGACCACGGAAATATCCACCATGCCTTCGCCGACAAAGCCAGACAGGGCTGGCTCGTGGCCGGCGCCGCCTTGGGTCACAATGGTGACCCGGTCGGCTTGGGGCAGGGCGCGGTTAATCACCATGTTGTCCGGTCCTAGCTCGACCAGGCTGGCGTGTGATGCGGCCAGCCCTTCGAGTAGCTCGGTGGTGAGATTCTCTGGTGCGTTGATGAATTTCTTCATCTTCATGTCAAAACCTCCTTGTTTTGGTTGCTGTTTCTTGGACTTGGTTTTCTGTTTAGTTCTTTTGCCAGGGAAAATGTTCGCGCGGACAGGTAGGTGCGGCCCACGCCTTTCGGCCAGTCGCCAAGCTGGCCGCCGACGGCCTCCAGCCAGTCGCCTAGCTGGCCGCCGACTCGGTTAGCCCGCGGTATAAGCCTTCGAACAGTAAGGCCATGCTGAGCGCACCCGCGTCCGGGGTGCCCAGTGTTTGTTCGCCATAGCTGCGTGCCCGGCCAAACTTGGCAACCATGTTCTTGGTTGCCTCGGCCCCAGCGCTGGCGGCCTGGGCCGCCTGTGCCAAGATCGCTGTGACACCCTGGTCAACAGCGGCCTGGCCAGATTCGGTAGCTGGGATCAGGGCATCCATCAGCGTCTTGTCACCCGGCCGGGCATTGGTCAGGGATTCGAGCGACCGCCTGGCGCTGGCCAGCATGGCGGCCAAAGTGGTGGCGTCCACGGGCTCAGCCTCGACCGCCTCAGCCAGGCCCGTGAACACCATTCCGTAGAGCGGACCGGCCGAACCGCCGCCCACTGCCATCGTCCCTGTGCCGATCGCGTTCAGCAGGGAACTAATGGAGGTGAGCGCCGGGTCTCCGGCTGATCGCACCACGACCCGGGCGATCTTAGAGACCGTCACCCCGTGGTCGCCGTCGCCGAAGGCCGAGTCGATCTCATTGAACCGGTCGATGTTGGCTTCCCAGGTCGCGGCAACAGCCTTGAGTAGGGATCTCCAGCTATCTAAATCCAGTAACATATGTAACCTTCGGCCTCGGTGGCGAGTAACTTGCTGGCAAGACTAACGACTCTCGCGGCATCCCGCAAGTACCTATTTACGTGGCAGTTCAGGCGCGGCCTAGTGGCTTCGCCTTGGTTACATATGTAACTCTTGGTCGGTTGACCGTACCTGATCGGGCCGGATCGAACCCGGCCTGGCTGGGTCTTGCGTCGGACTGGACCGGCCCCAGCGGCTAGTGTGCGCCGCGCGCGGTTTTGGTAGCCTGCCCGAGTGCAGCTAGAGGCCGATCCGATGAACCCAGACGGCCCTACGGCCGCCTTGGTGATCCTGCCGACCTACAACGAGTTTGATTCCCTGCCGGGCGTCTTAGCGCGGCTGCGCCGCAACGTCCCCCAAGCCCACATCCTGGTGGTGGATGACGCCAGCCCAGACGGTACTGGACAGGTGGCCGATGCCGCCGCCCAGGCCGACGCCAACATCCATGTTTTGCATCGTGACAGCAAGGACGGTTTGGGTCGGGCCTATTTGGCGGGTTTCAGATGGGGTTTGGCGGGTGGTTTTGATCCGTTAGTCGAAATGGACGCCGACGGCTCGCACCGGCCAGAGGACCTGCCTGGTCTGCTTGATGCCATCGCGGCCGGGGCTGACTTAGCTATCGGGTCACGTTGGGTACCCGGCGGCCAGGTCATCAACTGGCCACGGCGACGCAAGGCGCTGTCCCGCAGCGGCAACATCTATGCCGGGCTGATGCTGGGCTTAGGGATCAAGGACGCCACGGCCGGGTTTCGGGCCTACCGCGCCGCCCTGCTGCGGTCACTTCAGCTTGATGGTGTCCAAGCCCACGGCTACGCCTTCCAGGTCAACATGGCCCTGGCGGCGCACCAAGCTGGCGCGAAGATAGTCGAAGTTCCAATCACCTTTCCCGAACGTGTCACTGGGCAGTCCAAGATGACCGGCGCGATAGTTTTCGAGGCCATGTGGCTGGTCACAAAATGGGGCCTGCAGAGGCGTTGGCGGGCACTGAGGCGGCGCCGGACTTAGGCACAAAGTCCCACATATAAAATCTCAGTTAAGCAGAAACACTCAAGCCCGCCGAAGATCGCCGGAAATCCACTAGTCTTTTAGGTGTTCGCACTCCCCAAGCCGATGGGCCGCTGGCTAAACTACCTACATGATCAGTCAAGAGTTACGCCAGGCCCTTGACAATCTCACACCGCAGGATAAGCGCGACGTCATCGTCTACTTGCAAACGGGTGCCTCGGCCTGGTCTGAGAGCCTCACTTTGGACGAGCTAGCAGACCTGGTTCAGCGAATCGAAGCCGTATTCGCTGATGAAGGCACTGCACGCAGCCTTGAACAGGAGTTCGACCGGACGCCGGTCGGCGCCGAATGGAAGGAAACCGCTGAAGCCGCCCGCCGTAAGGCAGCCCAGCAAGTGACGATTCATGAGTTACGCCGCCTGATCCGTAAGGACTGACCTAACCGGTTCAGGCTGTGAGTTGGGGCGCCATGTCTTGGCGCCCTCTTTTTTTGCCGTTAGCAAGCTGACGAAACGCTGCCTCCAGCCAGGCCGTGCGGCCTCATTCGATCGCGTGACCAGCAGAAACGCGGAAAACCAGGATAGTTTGGTGTCCTAGGGAGACTGATGGACAACAGCCTTTCTAGGAGCCTGTTATTCGACGCGCAGCTAGGTCTGTGGCTTGTCGCCCCGGACCCTCCGGGCCCATCAAACCAGCAACCAGGCGGCCGTGGCCGGCCTGAGTTCTTCCCTAGCTGGTCCGCCACGCTCCGAGGACACCAGCAAACGCCCAGGCGGAAGGTCAAGGCCTTCAAGCCGTGTGAAGTTGATCAGGCAATGCCATGGACCGCGCGTCCAATGCGATGTCCCAGCCGGCGAACTGATCCATTCAAAACCGCTGGCGGCGACATCCGTTCGGGCCAACAAGTCGCGTCGGGCCGCCAAGGCCCGGCGATAGAAGTTCAACACTGAATCCGGATCGTCGGCTTCAACAGCTGCCGCGTAATCCCTGAACCAGTCGGGTTGCGGCAGGTGGGCCAACCCAGATCCGAAACCGAGACTCGGCCCATCACCCTGCCAGGGCAACGGCACACGAGCCCCGTCGCGTCCCACGTCGTATCCCGGGCTGCGCCTGAAGACCGGATCTTGACGGACGGCATCGGGCAGGTCAGCTACTTCACGTAAACCCAACTCTTCGCCTTGGTAGAGGTAAACCGACCCGGGCAAAGCCATCACCGCCAGCGTGGCCGCCCGGGCCCTGGCCAAACCGAGAGCCACGTCCTCGGCTGGTTCCTGGCCCTTGCTAAGTAACCAATGCCGTCCCGTGTCGCGCCGTTGACTCGGGTTGGCTGGGTCCGGCAGGCCGTAACGCGAGGCGTGCCGGATGACGTCATGGTTTGACAGCACCCAAGTGGAGGAAGAACCGGTGACGGCGGCCAAACTGAGGTTAGCCTGGATCACCGCTTCGAACTCGTCAGCGTCGAACCCGGCCAGCAGCAGGTCAAAATTGAAAGCCTGACCCAACCCGGCCGGGGTGGCGTAGCGCGCCCGGCGAGCCGGATCGTCAACCCAGACCTCACCAACAGCCGCCCTGGGCGGATCATAGGAGTCAAAAACTTCACGCCAACCGGCGTAAATCTGGTGCACCTCATCACGGTCATAGAACGGATGGTCCGGACCGGATGGTATTTCAGCTAACCGCTCGCCGTCCGCTAACGGGTCGGCTGAAAAGTCCTTGGCCAGGGCGTTCGCCACATCAACCCGGAAACCGTCAACACCACGGTCGGCCCAGAAACGCAAGATCCGTTTGAACTCGGCTTGGACCTCCGGATTGTCCCAGTTCCAATCTGGTTGGGAACGGTCAAACAGGTGAAAATAGAACTCACCATCACCAACTGGTTCCCAGGTGGACCCGCCAAACGTGGCTGTCCAATCGGATGGCGGCTGGCTCTTTTCTGGCCCCAACCCAGAACGGAAAATGTAGCGGGCACGTTCGGCCGATCCGGCGGGCGAGGCCAAGGCGGCCCGGAACCAGGCGTGACCTGAACCAGAATGGTTCGGCACAATGTCTACGATCACTCTAATGCCGACTTGATGCAGGGCTCGGACCATCTGGTCAAACTGTTCCAAAGTGCCGATCCGTGGGTCAACATCGCAGTAATCGTCCACGTCATAGCCGCCGTCCGCCAGGGCTGAGGGGTAAAACGGTGACAGCCAGACGGCATCGACGCCGAGTCGCTTGAGGTATGGCAGTCGGCTGGTTATGCCAGGTAGATCGCCGATGCCGTCGCCGTTTGAGTCAGCGAACGAGCGGGGATAGATCTGGTAGACGGCCGCATCGCGCCACCAGTCAGGATTCGAATCCAGTGCCATGTTGGCCTCCTCTTATCAAGTGCCCGCCTAACGGCCAGTCACGGCCGGTTGGCCCGGTTTTGGGCCGATCGCAGCCGGTTGGCCCGGTTTTGGGCCGATGACCGCCCGGTTTCAGACGGCCGCCACCACACCGCCCAGCAGCAGCCCAGCTATCACCAGTCCGATCACCACCCGGTAAACCACGAAGGCGGTAAAACGGTTACTGGAAACAAACCTGAGCAGCCAGGCGATCGAAGCGTAGGCCACCACCAGGCTAACCAAGGTGGCGACAGCGGTCGCCATCCAGCCAACCCCGTTGGCGATCTCATCGTAGGCTTTGTAAGCCTGAAGCGCGCCGGAGGCGGTCAGTGCCGGGATGCCAAGAAAAAAACTCCACCGAGTGGCCGTGGTGCGGTCAATCCCGCGCAGCAGGGCGGCTGAGATGGTGGCCCCTGAACGGGACACCCCCGGGATCAACGCCAGGCATTGCGTCAACCCGATCACCAGTCCATCAACCACCGTCAAGGAGGCTTCACCGCGTGGTCCGGCGGCATGGCTGCCTTTATCGACTGGCCCCCTGGTCCCGGCCGGTAAATGGCTGCCACTCCGGCCGGGGTGACTGTCAGCCCGGCGGTCAGCCAGCCACATCACCGCGCTCCAGGCGATTAAAGCGGCCGCCACCACCCAAAGTGACCGCAGAGGGCCTTCTATCAGCGGCTGTAAACCTAAACCAACCACACCAATCGGGGCTGATCCAACAATTACCGCCCAGCCCAGGCGGTAGTCAGTGCCACGTTTGGAGCGGTTGAACAATCCGCTAAACCAGCCACCAGCCAAACGCACAATATCTTTACGGAAGTAGATGATCGCCGCCAGAATCGCACCCACCTGAATAATCGCGGTGAAAGCGGTTACATCAGGGTGGTCAATTTTCAAGCCAAGCAGCTTTTCGGTGACGGTCAAATGACCAGTCGAAGAAACTGGCAAGAACTCCGTGATGCCTTCCACCACGCCGAGCACAATCGCTTCGAGCCAATCCATTCCGGTCCTTCCCCCAACACCGCCACCCAACTATAAGCGATCGGTTGATCAGCTAACCGCCGCCAGGCTGGCGGCCGGTCATCCAAGAAGCCTCAAGGCGCGCTGTAAAATACCTAGAACAGGCTCCGCATGACAAGTGCGAAGCCCGTATTTCGAAACCTCCCGGGGCAAGGGCACCGGCCGGAGGCCACCAAGGGCCCGGGCTGGCGTCAATTTTCCCGGGCCCCGCCACAACTCAGTTAGGCAGACTGGCAAGTGTCTATATCCGGGTTAATCCCCCCCCCCCGAAATGACGCGCCTAAACGGGAGAGCAAAGTGAACCGCCGGACATTGCGGCGGGCCGCTGCCATCGCCGCGGCCATCAGTCTCGCGTTGGTCGGCGGGATCGTGGTTCAAGACAACCCAGCCGAGGCGGTGTTCGCCTCTGGTGGAGCTGGCCGCTTCCGGTCACTGATTGACTGGTTCGAATGGGGTTCGGACACCGAAGCCATTATCCAACCGGGCCGTTATCAAAGCCAGCCCCGGGTGATCGCTGGGACCACCATCCTGACGGCCTGCACTATCAGCAACATCGGGGGTAACGTCAACCCGACTGGCGGCCTGAGATCCAAGAAACCTGGCTCCTACGGCGGCGACTCGCTTGATGATCTCTACAACTCAGGTCAAGTAGACCAAGAAAACACCATGTTCATTGGCCTGGCCAACCGGGTGTCAAATGAGACCGTCTGGTTTGACTTCGATTGTGAAATGACAGTTGATGGAGTCCCGGTCGAGATTCCAGGACTAGTTGTGGCGGACGCCGAATCTTCCAACGGCACCCCTCCCGCGAACCGGGGCGTCGAATATGTTCAGGCCAGACCTTTCCAAGAAGCCACCTGGCGGATCATTGACCGGTACCGTGGCGAGAACTGCAAAACCAACTCAATAGCCACCGTCTCAGGTGACAACACTTTGCGCCTAAATTCCGATGGCGCCCAATGCAGCCCCCAGGGCAGCCCAACCGCCGTGGCATTCATGGATGGCGCCCACGGCGCGCACGTTCAGCTATACGGTGAAGGTAACTCGGCTGTCGCCCTTGGTGTGGTCAGCTATGTTGACTTTGGTGACGCGCCAGACATTTACGGCGCGGCCGGTGTCTTTGGTTTCCCAACTTGGAGCGGCGGCGCACTGGCCCGCAACACCACAACTAACGTCTTCGAAATGGCCCAGTTGGGTGATGTCAACCAGCCTGGAGTCCGCCTCGGTCACCGAACTGACGGTGAACCGGCGCCACCCTTCTCGCTTAAAGCCACCGGTGACGATTTGAACGCCGCCGAAAATGATGAGGACCTGGAAATACCCGCCTCCATTACCGGCTACCGCGGCGGCACCGTGGTGATAGATAACCTGGTCTGCGCCGGGCCGGGCGGAGTTTACGGCTGGATCGATTTCAATGAGAACAGCCAATTCGATTCCTATGAGCTGAGCGGACCAGTGCCAGCTAGCCCTGGCCAGCCGGTCACGGCCAGACCAATTCCATGCGGCGCGGACCTGGGTGAAGAACGGACCTTGTCGCTCGCCTGGAACGTACCAGATGATGCCCAACCAACACCGGCCGACCACCTGACGATGGTGCGGATCGGCATTACAACTGATGAACGGGTTGACCGTGAACCGATCGGCTTAGCGATCAACGGCGAACTAGAGGACCACTCAGTTGATTTCCAGCTTGACCCGTACACCATCACCAAGACATCCGACGGCGCGACTGACGTCCGGGCGGGACGCGTCGTGACGTACACCATTGTGGTTTCAACACCAGTCGGTGATGGCTCATCAACCACACCGCGAACCATCACAGTGCGGGACGATCTATCTGATGTCCTCGATGACGCCACCTTCATAACTGACAGCCCGGCGGACACATCCAACCCACCAGGAGCTTTCCAGTTTGATCCAACGGCCCAAGAACTGACTTGGACCGGGCCAACTCCGCCGCCCGGCGGCTCAATCAGCTTGACCTACTCTGTCATGGCTGGTGCTAGCGGCAACAGTTCACTCAATAACGTCGCCTGGGTCAACAACCCGCTGATCAAAGAGTCCATCACTTGTGAAATCAACGGCACATCAGGCCGCGACCCGGTAACCGATGAACCTTGCGCCATCTCCGGGTTCGACGAGCCGCATCTGACTTTGGCTAAGACCCGCACCTCAAGCGACCCAACCGGCAACCGGGCAGGCACCGTTGTGACCTACCAGATCACCGCCACCAATGATGGTGAAGGTAACTTCACACAGGCCCTTCCAGCGGTCGTCATGGATGACCTGGCAGGAGTTTTGGATGACGCCGACTACCTGGCTGACGCTTCGGCGTCACTGCCTTGGTCCTTCGAGTACGATGCCGGCCGGTTGCGTTGGAGTGGAGCCCTCGCGTCCCATCAGAGCGTGACTTTAACCTATTCGGTGCGGCTCCGTTCAATCGGTGACGGCGTCATTCGGAACGTCGCCTGGGTGCCGGCCGATCCAGACGATCCGGACCCAGACACGCCCACCTGCCAGTCAAACCCCGATCCGCTAAGCGATGAGACTTGCGTGGTCAGCCAGTCTGGCCAGCCCAAAGTGGCCATAACCAAATCAATGACAGCTAACCCCGACCCGCCAGTCCCGGGCGGCACAGTTTCATACACAGTCACCGCCACTAACACTGGCGCGGCCGATTTCTCGACCTCGCGCCCACTGTTCCTGGCTGATGACATTTCTGACGTACTCGACGGTACACAGCCAATACTTGGTTCACTGCAAGCCACGATCGACGGTAACCCGGTGGCTACACCAACCTGGAACTCTGGCACCGGCCGGGTTTACTGGATTGGCCCACTGGCCCAAGGGAAAACCGTCATCATCACTTATTCCCTGACAATTCAGGGCCAGGGCAACGGTGTTTTCGGTAACACCGCCTGGGCGCCGCGCGGCCAAAACCCGCCCGGACCGGGGGATGCGCCACCGGTCACACCAAGCCAATGCGACCAGGCCTCCGGCCGTGACCTGGACACCGAGGAACCCTGCGCCGAGGTGACCCACCGCCGTCCTTTGCTCACCTTGTCCAAAACAGTCAGCACCGATCCGGCCCTCGGGCCGATCCCCGGCACCCGGGTGACTTACACCATCACTGGCGCCAACACGGGCCAAGCCGATTACACCGACACTAATCCGGTACCAATCTGGGATGACCTGAGTGACATTTTGACCGGCGCGGTCTACAACAATGACGCCACCGCCTCACAAGGACCCAGTCCGGTAGTTGACGCGGCTGACGGTTTCCTCAAATGGAGTGGTCCGCTCGGGGTCGGCAAGTCTGTCACCATCACCTATTCCGTCACCTTGTTGGCCTCCGGGGCGGCCAGTTCGCGTAACGTGGTTTGGGTACCGCGCACCAGTTTGACTGAACCGCCAGACTGTGACCAGCCGACTGGCACACCAGATGATCCAGACACCCTAGAGGTTTGTGCCGCCGCTAACCTGACACGGCCACTGCTAGCTATCACCAAAGTGGCCGCCAGCCCAGCCGATGACGCCCGGGCCGGTGATTCGATCCATTACACCGTCACCGCCACCAACATTGGTACTCGGGCTTTCACCACCGCTGGGCCCGCCCTGGTGCGCGACAACATAGCGGGCACGCTAGATGATTCGTCAACTCCGGCTAACCTGGCCGCCAGCCAAGGTAACGCCCCAACCTATAGCCCCACCACACAGAACATCACCTGGAGTGGTGTTTTAGCGGTTAACGCCAGCGTCACCATCAGTTACGACGTCACCTTGCGGCACGGCGGTGACGGCCAAGTCAGTGACACAGCCTGGGCGCCAACCAGCCGGACCTCACCAACACCGCCCACCTGCACCAACCCAACAATGGCCGGCGCCGATCCAGTCACCGGCGAACCGTGCGCCCGAGTTGACTTCGGTTTGCCCAGGTTGACCATCACCAAGACAGCCACCCCAACTAACGCACTGGTTGGACAGGACATCACCTTCAGGATCGCTCTGCGTAACGATTCCAACACCGATTACAGTTCGGCCCGCCCAGCCCTGCTAGTTGATTCACTAGCCGACACTTTGGCTAACGCCACCATGACAAGCCCACCGCAGGTAGTTTCCGGACCGGTCGGGAACCTGACGCTCCAAGGCAGCCCACTAAACCTCTTGACCTACCAGGCGCCGCTGACAGCCGGCCAGGAAACTGTCATCGAATACACCGTCAAACTCAATTCCGCTGGGGACGGACAGATCTCCAATATCGCCTGGGAACCTTCCGGCACTCCCGGACAGGATCCGCCAACCTGCCTCAACAGCCTTGACGGACTTGACCCAGCAACTGGTGATCCCTGCTCGCGGGCCGATCAAGTCTTCCCGGTGCTGCGGATCAACAAATCATCCGACTTGAGCGGTGCGACCGTCGCCGGTGATCCGATCACCTACACCGTGACCGTCACCAACGTTTCAACGGCCAATTTCACAGCCACCAACCCAGCCGAGCTAAGAGATGACCTAACTGGGGTCATACCCGGCTGTGGCGACTACATAGCCGGCTCGCTCAACGCGGCTAGTGGGACGGCATCGGACATCGGATTGCCGGTCCTAAGCTGGAGCGGCGAACTGGCGGCTGGTACCTCAACCACCATCACTTACCAAATCGAAGCCAAACAATGCGGCACCTCCAACCTGGTGAACGTCGCCTGGCAGCCGGCTGACCCGGCTGGCCCACCCGTCACACCAGCTTGTAACCCGCCAGACGGCGGTGTTGACCCGGTAACCGGCGAACCGTGCTCCCGGACAGACTCCCCCACCCGGACAGTTGAACTAACCAAAGCTGTCTCCTTCCTTGACCAGACGGGTGATCCGGTCGGCTCAGCCGTGGCTGGAGGTAAAGCCGTCTACACGGTCACAGCTGTCAACAGCGGCACGGTTGATTACACCGCGGCGGTTCCGCTGGTGCTGCGCGATGATCTGAGCCAGCTACTACAAGGCGCCAGCCTGGACCCGGTGGGCGGCTTCACTCAGCAATGGTCTCCGTCCGCCACCGATTCCGGCTTGTTCCAGTCCAGGCCTGGCGGTCTGAGCTGGCGTGGCAGCCTGCTGGCTGGTCAAACCGTAACCCTGACATACAGCGCCACTCTCAACGCTGTTGGCCTAGCCACAGTCGGAAACACCATCTGGGAACCAGCCAACCCATACAACCCCAATCCGCCCGTCCCAGAATGTTCGCCTGGCAGCACCAGGGACGCTGACACCGGTGAAGCTTGCGCCATAGTCGGCTTTGACCGGCCATTGTTGCAGCTAACTAAGACCGCTTCGCCTTCGGCTGATCCGATGGCGACCGGCGGCACAGTGACATACACCGTCAGCTTCACGAATGTTGGGTCAGCTAACTTTGATGCCACCAACCCGGCCCGCGTCTACGATTCACTGGCCGCCATGGGAACCGGGGTGATCTACAACAATGACGCCTATGTTGAGGCGGCCGGTCTGGACGCCACGACTGGTTTAGCCTGGAACCCGGCCGCCAAACTGCTGACCTGGTCAGGGTCACTAGCCCAAGGCCAGTCTGGTTCTTTGACTTACAGTGTGACTCTGGCCGGTGACGGCCCAGCCTCCCTGGTCAACACCGCCTGGACCCCAACCACCCCCAATCCAACCGGGCCACCAGCTAGTTGCGCGGCGCCAATCTGCGCCCAAACCACCACGCCACGCGCCCTAATGCACATCGACAAGACAGTCCAAAGCCCAGACACGCCACGGGTCGGCGACAAGCTGACATACACTATCCGGCTGCGCAACATTGGCAACGCTAGTTATACCGAAACATCACCAGCCGTCCTATTCGATGACCTGACCGATGTGCTGGCCAACGCCACTGTCAACACTGACGTCCAGGCGGTGGATGATTCAGGCACGCCGACCGGGTCAGCCATCATGACGGCCAGCGGGCGCCTCACCTGGGAGGGGCCGCTACCAGCCGGTGACGGCGTGACCATCACTTTCTCTATCATTCTGACCGGTGAAGGCGACACTGGAGCGGTTTACAACATGGCCTGGTCACCGACTGACCCAGATGATCTGACCCCGCCAACTGGCTGCCCAGTCAGCGACGAAGTGCCAGACCCAAACCAGGCCGGACGCTGCGCCGCCGCCGAAACTGGCCGAACCAACGCCGCCATCACCAAACGGATACTGTCGGCCCCAGCCGTACCCTCCACCGGCGACATAGTCCAGTACGAGGTCACCATGACCAACACCGGGTCAATGCCGTTCACGGCCGAACGCCCAGCCGTCTTGGCCGACGACCTAACTGAAGTCCTGTCAACCGCGATCTATCTGCGTGACGCGACCGCCACTTACTCCGGTGCGGGGCCGGTGCCGGCCTTGCCAACCTATATCGCTCCCCGCCTGACCTGGGCCGGCCCGCTGGACGTCAACCAGACTGTGACACTGATCTACTCAGTCCAGTTACGCGGCTCAACTGTTTCGCAAGCCAGAAACGTGGCTTGGACACCGGCTGACCCATTCAGCCCGCTACCACCGCCGACACCTGTCTGCGCCGCCACCAACCAGGCCGGGCCAGTCTTAATTGGGCAAGCCGGCGGCGTGGACGCCACCTCCGGCGAACCATGCGCCGCGGCCAACCTGAGCCGGGCGATGCTCACCATCAGCAAAGCGGCCAGCCCGGCCGGACCGGCCGCCCCTGGCGATGAATTGACCTACACGATCACAGTCGAAAACACCTCCGCCGCCGATTTCACATCAGCTAGCCCAGCAGTCGTCTGGGACGATCTGACCAGTGTGTTAGCTGGTAACGACGCCGAATACGTAGCCGGCTCGCTGACGTCAAGTGATGGGACGGCATCGGACACCAACTTACCTAAGGTGCGCTGGGAGGGACCGCTCGAAGCCGGTGCCAGCGCCACCTTCAGTTACCGGGTTAAGATAACCGCCCAAGGTGACGGCTGGTTCCGTAACGTCACATGGGTGCCACTCGACCGGGACGATCCGGACCCGCCCAGCCCACCCTGCGTCAACTCGACTGACGGTCAACCCACCACCTCGATGGCGACCTCTCAAACCTGCGCCGGGCTAAACCTGACCGGGCCAGTCATGGCGCTGACCAAGTCATCACGGCCAACTGGCACACTCGTGGCCGGGCAGATCGTGACCTACACGATTGAAGCCTCCAATGTTGGGGCTGGGCCATTCACCACGGCTAAACCGATGGTTGTGTTAGATGACCTGTCTGGCCTGTTAGATGATGCTGTCCTGGTTGGCCAGCCGACCGCCTCGCGCGGCGACCCGCCAACTATCAGTAACGGACTACTGCGCTGGTCCGGCCCAGTGCCGAACGGTCAAGGCGTCCAGTTGACCTACCAAGTCCAGCTTCGCGGGACCGGTGATGGCACCGCTAAGAACCTCGTCTGGCAGCCGCTTGACCCAAGTGAACGACCACCCGTCTGTGATCAGGCCGCTGGCGCGACCGACCCGACCAGCGGTGAGGTTTGCGCCAGCGACAGCCGCTTGCTGCCCAAACTGACACTCAGCAAAGAACTACTAACCGAAGGCCCCTACAGCCACGGCAAACAGTCGGTTTACCAGATCACCATCACCAACACCGGTCAAGCTAACTTCACCGCCGCTAATCCGGCGGTGGTAATCGATGACCTAAGTGACATTTTGGACGGCGCCACATTCGCTGGCCTGGCCGATGCGACGGTAGTTGACCCGTCCGGTGTTGGACGGCTGACCTACAACGCGCCACTGTTACGTTGGAGCGGACCACTAGCGGTCAGCCAGACAGTCACTTTGACTTTCTCTGTCACCTGGCTAGCCACCGGCGACGGACACCTGCGAAACCTAGTCTGGCAGCCGATTAATCCATCCGACCCGCTACCACCAGGCTGCGGCCAAACCAGTGGCCCGAACGATCCTTCCAGCGGTGAGCCTTGCGCTGTGGTTGACGTCGACCGGCCGCTGCTCGCCCTGTCTAAGACATCCGACGGCCACGACCGCCAGCTAGGCGCCGGTGACGTCATGACCTACACCATCACAGCCAGTAACGTGGGGCAAGCCAATTACACCGCAGCCTCACCAGCCGTGGTGATGGACGATATCAGTGACGTGATCGACGGTGGAGTCTTCAACAACGACCTAACCGCGACGATCGACGCGGTGACCGTGGCGCCGCCAGTTTTTGATCCCGTCAGCCAGACAGTGCGCTGGGAAGGCGCCCTAGACCAAGGTGAAACAGTTGAGATCAAGTTCTCAACCACACTGAACGGCGCCGGAGACGGCGTCTCACGCAACGTTGTCTGGAGCCCGGCTTATCCGGCCGGGCCGGGTTCAACGCCACCAACCTGCACCGGCCCAGGTACCAGCATCGACCCGGTTTCAGGTGAGCCTTGCGCGGTTGACCAAGTCTCCCGGCCAACTTTGACAATTGATAAGTCGTCCGATGCCGTCAACCCGCGGCCCGGCGACACCGTCAAGTACACGCTGGTGATAGCCAACGCTTCACTATTTGACTTCACCGCCAGCAACCCGGCCGTGGTTTACGACTACATGGCTGATGTCCTGGATGATGCCACCTTCGCTGGTTTGGAGGCTGTCACGGTCAGCCCGGTCGGTTCCGGCCAACTCAGCTACCAAGAGCCAGTTCTAGTCTGGCGTGGGCCGCTGGCCTCCGGCGATGTGATGTACATCACCGTTGAAGTAGTCCTAACTCAAGGCGGTGACGGCCTGGTACGTAACGTCGCCTGGCGGCCGAACGATCAAACAAGCTTCGACCCACCAGGCTGCGACCGCAGCCAAGGACCAACCGACCCGGTGACAGCCGAACCGTGCGGTGTTGACGAGTTCTCCAAGACTGGTTTATCGCTCACCAAGACCTCTTCCCCAGCTGATCCGATGCCAGGCACCAACGTGACCTACACCTTAACTCTGGTCAACACTGGGCAACTAGCTTTCACCGAATTTGATCCGGCCTGGCTGATCGATGACCTGTCAGATGTCTTGGCGACCGGAGACCTGGTGGCAGGCCCAACAGTGACACCCAACGTTGGACAGGTGTCAGTTGACCAGCTAGTACCGGAAGGCCGGATCGCTTGGCGTGGTCCGCTCGCCCCGAACGACCAAATCCAGTTGACCTACACGATCAAACTGGACGACACCATGGCCGCGACCCATTCAACCAACATCGCTTGGGTGCCGCGTGACCCAACGAACACACCAACCCCGTCCTGTGTTGACGCTAATTCGGACGGCTCTGATGACACCACTCAGGAAGCTTGCGCCAAAGTCAGCTTGACTCCGCCAGTCCTGGCCATCAGCAAACTGTCAACTATCATCCGGCCGGGCAGCCCTGACCCGCCCGCCTATCCGCGCCCCGGTGATCAGGTCTTATACACCCTAACCGTGCATAACGCTGGCACTGGTGCTTACAGCCCGGCCCATCCGGCGGTGGTGATCGATTCGTTAGCCAACGTGCTTGATGACGCCACCTGGGATGGGACTGAGGCCACCAGCCCAACCCAGCCAGGCGATTCGCTGACCTGGGATGTTACCCGTTCGCGATTGTCCTGGTCAGGTACCTTAGCCCCGAACCAGACCGTCACGATCACCTATTCAGTGACTGTCAAAGCTGGTGGCGACGGCCAGATGAGCAACGTGGTCTGGGTGCCAACTGACCCGGACTTGCCCGGTGACCCTCCCGAATGTGACCCGGATGCGGGCAGTGCTGATTGGCTAGCCTGCGACCAGGTCCCGATCCCTGTGCTGCGGATAGCTAAGAGCTTCAGCCAAACACCCACCACTGGCCACTTCCAAGCCGGGGTCCGCCTGACCTACAGTCTGGCCTTGTCTAACACCGGTCAAGGTGACTTCACGCAAACAGTTCCAGCGACCGTTGTTGATGACCTCAGCGACATCCTTGACGACGGTATTTGGGCTGGCATCAGCTCCCAGCCTGCCGACGGCCTAGTCACCTGGAATGAGCCGATCCTGACTTGGACTGGGCCAATCCCAGCCAACCAGACCGTGGTGTTGAGCTACAGCGTTGACCTGACAACAGGCGGCGATGGTGACTTGCGTAACCTCGCCTGGTCACCTGCTGACCCGTCAGATCCGTCTGACGAGCCGGCCTGTAGCGCACCGGTCGGCGGAGTTGACCCAGTCAGCGGCGAACCATGCGCCTTGGTTGACATTAGGCGGCCAATCCTTGAGGTTGTGTCCAAGACAGTCAGCCCAGCCAGCGGAATCAAGCTAGGCGACTGGCTGACATACACAGTGGTCGCCCGCAACACTGGCGCGGCCCCGTTCACCGCCGCTGAACCGGCTGTTCTGGCTGACTCGCTGGCCCGGGTACTGGATGACACCGAACCACTCGATTTAGCTAACGTTTCAGACGGCGGGGCTGGCGGGCAGGTCACCTACAACCCGCCGCTACTTAGCTGGAGTGGACCGCTCGGCGTTGGTGACGAAGTCAGACTGACTTACAAGCTGCGCCTAGCCCGTGGCGGTGACGGCTTGCTGCGCAACGCCGCTTGGGTGCAATTGACGCCTGGTACTGATCCGCCTGATCCTTGTGCCCCGCCAACACCACCGGACACTGGAACCAGACCAGACTGTGAAGATTCCGTCATTGAGGTCCCAGTCTTAGCTGTCAGCAAGTCAGTCAGTTTGCCCGCCAATCTACGTATCGGTTCGGTCGTGACGTACACCATCACGGTGACCAATGTTGGGCGGGCGCCGTACACCGCCCAGGATCCGGCCGTGATGTCAGATGACATGTCAGATGTGCTGGATGACGCCACCTATTTAGCTGACGCTCAAGCCAGCCTCGGCTCGGTTGAGTTCGCTGAACCGCGCCTAGTTTGGAGCGGTGAGTTGGCCGCCAACCAGTCAGCCAGCATCACCTACTCGATGCGGCTAAAGACCGGTGGTGACCTCTGGGCGCATAACATCGCCTGGGTCACCGCTGACCAAGCCCACGCCCGCTTCGAAATCCCGCCGACTCCCTGCGGCCCAGGCTGCTCCGAGGATGACTTTGATGTGCCACCAGACTTGGGAGGAACCGGACCGGCGGCGGTTGGCGCGGCCGCCTTGGCCGCTGTTGTCGCAACGGTTGTTGGCCTGATCCTGTTGACCTGGCGGCGCCGACTGTCTAAACCTTCAACCCGCTAACTGGTTGGCTCGGGCCGCGAGGGGGGCGTTGGATAACCCCCCCTCGCGGCCCGAGTTGACGCGTCAGGAATTCGCCGGGCAGTCGCCATAGGTGCCTTGTCGTACAACAGGCACCTATGGCACCAAACTGTGCCGGTTTCCTGTGTTTCCGCCTGTCAGCGCGATGCGCTGACAGGCGGAAACACAGCCGGTGGGTGTCAACACCCACCTAGAGGCGGTCGCCCGCCCGGCCGGAGAAATCCTCCATCGACTGGTTAATGCCGAACAGGTCAGCTGTCCAGTCAGCCAGACCGACCGGCTGGACCCGCAGCAGCGGCACAATCCGAACAAATGGCGGCGCGATGATCTGCTTAGTGCCACGCTCAATGCCACGCAGAATCGCGCCCGCCACCCGCCGCGGTTCCAAGATCGGCAGCAAAGCCGGCACTTTAGTTTTGACACCAGCGAACATGCCCGTGTCGATGTAGAACGGGCAAACCACCATGGTGCCAACCCCAGTTTGATCCTGGCGCATCTCATTACGCAGTGACTCGTTGAAAGCGATCGCCCCAGCCTTCGACGCGGCGTAAGCCGCCATCCTTGATCCGGCCAGCATCCCGGCCGCTGAAGCCACCGTCACCACAAAACCAAGACCACGTTCAACCATGCCAGGCAGGAAAGCCCGCGTCACCCAGAACAACGCCTTCAAGTTGACATCGATCGTCCGGTCAATCGCCTCGGGTGTGTCCTCAAGCAACGACCGGCCAGAAACCACACCAGCACTGTTAATCACCACATCAACTGGACCAGTCGCGGCCGCCGCGGCTTCGACTTGGATACGGTCAGTCACATCAACCGCATGAGCTGTCGCCTGGCCGCCTTCACGTTCAATCTCCTGGCGAACCGAGTCCGCCCGCCGCCCGTCAAGATCCCACAGCGCGACAGTGGCACCACGCCGGGCCGCCCCGATCGCCATCCGTCGGCCCAAACCGCTACCCCCACCCGTTACAACCAGCCGCGCCCCATCCAAGGCCACACCCTGCTGTTTGAACCGCCTGATCGCACCCAAACCACCTAGACCATTCGAAGTATTCACCGTCCTGTCACCTTTCGTAATAGTTCTCGGGCCGTCATGTGCAACACCTTCGATCCGAAGGTCATGAACGCGGCATAGTTTTCGCGACTGGTCCAGTCCGGTGGTCCCAACAGCAAAGCCCGCTGACGGGCCACAGTTTGAGGCTCGGTGTATTTCAGTAAACCTTCAACACCGTGACGCCGACCCAGACCAGACAAACCAAAACCACCCATCGGCGCGTCAGTCGAACCCCAAGCCGCGGCATAACCCTCATTAATGTTGACAGTGCCCGCCCGGAGCCGCTCAGCCACATCCCGCCCACGAGCGGGCGAACTAGTCCAAACCGCCGCGTTCAAACCATGCTCCGTGTCATTAGCTAGCCTGATCGCCTGATCAACTGATTCGAACGGGTAGAGCGAGACAACCGGGCCAAAGGTTTCCGTCCGCGCCACCACCATGTCTTGGCTCACTCCGGTCAATACCGTCGGCTCATAGAACAATGGACCCAAATCTTGACGGACACGGCCACCTGTCAGGACGCTGGCACCCTTGGCGACGGCATCGTCCACATGGGCGGCCACCTTGGCGAGCTGTTGGGCGGAGATGAGCGGCCCCAAATCAACTTCCCAACCATCGCCGCCACCCAAACGTAACTCCGCGGTGCGGGCAGCGAAAGCCTCAGCGAACCAGTCAAACAAAACCTGGTCAACGTAAATCCGTTCAATCGAAACGCAAAGCTGACCCGAATTGGCGAACGAAGCCTGAACGGCGCCTTCAACCGCCCGCCGAAGCGGCGCGTCATCCAACACCAGCAGCGCGTTCTTACCGCCCAGTTCGGCGCTTGAACCGATCAGGTTACGCCCACATTGAGCCACCACACTGCTGCCGACCTCGGTTGAGCCGGTGAACATCACAAAATCTGAAGATTCGATCAGCGGCCCACCAAGCTCCGCTCCAGGTCCGGTCACAACTTGCATGACATCATGCGGCAGTCCCGCCTGGCGCATCAGTTTCAGAACATACAAGCCTGTCAGTGGGGTCAGCGAATCTGGTTTCAAGATCACAGCGTTACCCGCCAGCAGAGCGGGCACCGCGTCCGATGCCGCCAAAGTTAGTGGGTAGTTCCAAGGAGCTATTACACCCACCACACCCTTAGCCATATAGTGGACATAAGTGCTGGTCAGCACGGGTAAAGCGCCTGACCGCCAGTCGCGGCGGAGGAGCTTGGGGGCTTTAGCGGCGTAGTAGCCGGCCGTCAGGACAGCGTCGAGGAACTCCTCCAGCGCGCCGGTGCGTGATTTGCCGTTTTCAGCGTGGACCAAGTCAAGCAGGTCATCACGGTGTTTGATCAACAGATCTTTGAAACGGACGATCACATCAGCCCGGGCTTGGACTGGCGTCCCGGACCACGCTGGGCTGGCCTGGCGAGCGCGCCGGGCGGCCTGATGGACGTCATCCGGTGTGCAAGCTGGGACTTGGCCAAGTTCGGCACCATCAATCGGGCTGTGAATGGTGCGGAGCGGGCGCGGCGCGGCGGTTGTGGCGTGTTCGGCTAGTTTGGCCCAAACCGGGTTGATCCGGTACGCGGCGGGGGCGGACAACTGCTGCGTCATGGGTGTGTCCTCTCGTGCGGGATGGTTCTGCAAGTCTATGGGCTGAAAGGCCCATCTTTCACTCTTTTGCCTGGAATTCTTTGGGCTGGCGGTGGCCCTTAGGTCACTTCTAGGCAACACCCGGGCGTCCCGGCGGTGCCCAGCGACACCCGGACGGAGACTGTCACCCCACAGCGTCACGATCTAGTCGTCTAGATCCAGTTCCGGACCCAGATCGTGGCTCGCCGGTCCAGGGTTTCCGGATAGTCCAATGACCAGCGCTGAGCGGCGTGGATCGCCTGAAGCCGGAACAGATCGATCGCTTGAAGGACAACTTGACGAACATTGTCAGGCTCTGGCCGGGCCATCACCTCAGCCAAATCATGTTCAAAACGCGGGCCAGCCCAGCGTTCAAGATGGCGCCGACCCCAATAGGTGTCGTAATCAGCTCCCCTCAGAGCCTGCATAATCCAGGCTTGTAGCTGGATCAAAGCGTCGTTGATGGGTCCATTAACGATCCGCTGAGCGTCCCAAACCTCATCCTGGTTGAGCCGCCGAGCCACCCTCACCACGTCAATCCAGAACCTCGCTAGCACCTCACCGAACTCGTCTTGTGACGGGCGGCCGCCACGCGGAGCGGCCTGCCCCAACTCGGCCAAACCGTTCGGCACTGGGCCACCATTCTTAACCGCCACAAAACCACGCCGCGCCATGTCCGCTAAGACGTGCCTGCCCGTCCCACTTAACATTTCAGCGGCGTTAGACGGCAATACGAGCAGATCTAGCTGGACGGCATCGTCGAACAAGAAACGCCGCACCGGCAAACCAGGCAAATCCCGGCTGACTGTGGTGGCCCAGATGCGGCCCAACGAACCGAGCCAGCGGGTGTCAGCTAGAAGCGTTTCCGGCTCCGCCGTAAAGACAACCATGTCAAGATCGGACGGCTGATCAGCCTGACCCAACGCCCGCGAGCCGAATATGGCGGCACCTTCGACCGCTTCCGAACTCGCCAGTACTGGGGTGAGCAGGTCAAGGATTTCGTCATAGGTGCGCGCCACGGACAAACCCTATCGCGCACCACGTTCGCCCACCGGTCCGTCGGCTTGGACGTTCAGTCGCCGGGCACCCGGCCGCGAGCCGTCAATGTGGGAGAATTGGCGGCATGACGTATGACTATAGTGCTGCCTCCAGCGCCGCTATCCCGCTCAATAAACCTGACTACCAGGCTTCGTTCGGAGTCGCCGTAGCCCGGTTCTTCAAGAAGTACGCCACCTTCTCAGGCCGCGCCTCGCGCCGCGAATTCTGGTGGGCTTTCCTCTTCACGCAGGGAATCGGGACCATCCTCAGTATCCCGCTGCTTTTCTGGTACGTCCAGCTATTCATCCAGATGTTCGACGCGATGCGGAATCCTTATTTGTTCGATGATCCGTCCTACCTGGTCCCGAACCTCGGCGCGATCCCGCTGGTCGCGTTGATTCTGCTGGTCATTTTCGGTTTGGGTACAACGATCCCGTTCATCGCCGTTAGCTGGCGTCGGCTGCATGACGCCGGCCTGTCTGGGCTGTTCTACTTGTTGACTTTGGTGGTCCAGATTGTGCCGTGGATCCTCTGCGCCATGCCGTCCAAGCCGGAAGGCGCCCGCTACGACACCGACTACGTCCCGCCGCAGACTTATCCGCAACCACCGGCCGGCTATTACGCGCCTCCTGGTTACTATGCCCCACCCGGATACGCCAATTCGTATGGCCAGCCTCAGCCGGGTGGCGCGCCAGCCAGTGAGCCTCCGCCTCAGCTTGGCCCGGACGGTTTGCCGCGCTACACCGGCAACTAAGCGTCTTTGTAGGGCTCGCACGTCTTCGCGGCGGGCGGTTTTCGCGGTCCGCGCCGTTGGTTTGTTCCTCCCCCCAGTGGACGATGCCGCCCCCACAGTTCCGCACCTGGTCCGGTTTACAGCTCCACAGCGAAGCCGCGGTCCGGCGGCCACGTCCGCCGCCCTGTCAGGCTATCGCGTTGTCAGGCTGTCGCGTTGTCAGGCTGTTGGGCCGCCGGACCGCCGAAGACTTGCCCTAACTAGACCCGCGGTAACCGGGCAAAGTGACCATTAGACCCTGTCTCATTTGGACGTTGTTTAGGTCCACTCTGCCCGGTTCACCGTCAAGTCCCTAACGGTGTGAGATCCGCTCCGGTGATGGTGACCAGGTGATATGCCAGCGCTTCCAGCCGATCTGTTCCAGGGCGCTGGGTGCGACGTCCCCCCTGGTCAAGTCCGGATCAGCCTTCAAGTAAGCCTTGGTTTCGCGGGCGATCATGCCACTCAAAATCAGCAAACCAATCAAGTTTGGCAGCGCCATCAGTCCGTTAAGGATGTCCGCGATGTTCCAGATGGTGTCCGCTGGGAAAGCCGCCCAGACCACGATCAGAGCTGTGAAGACTACCCGGTAAGGCATCTGGGCTTTGATTCCGAACAAGCGCACCGCGCAGCGCTCGCCATAATAGGACCATCCGATAACAGTTGACAAAGCGAAAAACACAATGCAGATCGCGACGATCTTCGGGCCAAGGCCGTCACCAATGGTCACGCTGAAGGCGTCGGTTGTGAGTTGACCGTTAGCCCGGGCGCATTCGGGCGCACTCAGATCCGGTGGGTTCAACGCCTTGCAAGCCGCCAGGTCAGCCACACTGGTGTGGCGCCAAACGCCGGTCGTCAGAATAACCAGGCCGGTGAAAGAAACCACAATGATTGTGTCAATGAAGGTTTGGGTCATTGAAACCAGGCCCTGACGCACCGGATGTGAACTCTGGGCCGCCGCGGCCACGATCGCGGCCGAACCCATGCCGGATTCGTTCGAGAAAATCCCGCGGGCCATTCCTCTGGAAATGGCCACCCCCATGGTGGCTCCGAGGAAGTCACCGGCTGTTTCTCCGACCCCTTCAGTACCGATGAACGCATCAGTGAAAACTGACGCGAGGGCTTCAGGGATGGCCTGAACGTTGAGCGCCAAAATGATCAAACCAGCGACTATGTAGATCAGAATCATCATTGGCACAAAACCGGCCGTCACCCGGCCGATCGATTTGATTCCACCGATTAGGGTCAAACCGACCAGGATCATGATGACTACACCGGTGGCCAGTTTGGGCACATTGAAGGCCTCGTTCATGTTGTCAACCATCGAGCTGACCTGTGTGCCGTTGCCAATGCCAAAAGCGGCCAAGGCGCCGAAAATGGCAAAGGTAATGGCTAAGACTTTGCCCAAGCTGCCTGAGATCGCTTTCTGCAAGTAGACCTGAGGCCCGCCGACTACCTCGCCCCGGGCGTCTGTTTCACGGTATTTTGACCCGAGGAATGCCTCAGCGTACTTTGACGCCATTCCTAATAGGCCGGTGACCCACATCCAGAACAACGCGCCGGGGCCACCAATGCCGATGGCTGTGGCAACGCCCACAATATTGCCGGTACCAACAGTTGCCGCCAGCGCGGTGGTCAGCGCCTGATATTGCGAGATGTCGCCGGCCGCACCAGGGTCTTTACGCTTGATCAAACCGAGTTTGAGGGCTGGCCAGAGCTTGACGAATTGCACTCCCTTGAGCCGGATGGTCAAAACTAAACCAGTGCCCGCGAGTAACGGGATGAGGAACCAAATGCTCCAAACAAAGCCGTCGATTCGCTGGATTATTTCGGAGAACGCTTGCATATCTGGCCTTCTGGGTCGGCCGTTCCAATGGAACGGGATCGGGCTTAACCCACTCCACAAACCTGGGGCGGGCCGGTTCTTGACCTAAGAATAGGCGTGTCCAAAGTGTGAAGGCCGCCCACGAAACCATTCCGTAACAATAATTTGACCATCTGCTAACCAACAAGCGGATCTGGCGGCCGTTAGGTGTCGCCTGGCGGAGACTGTTAGCCGGGCTGTCAGCCGGTCGCGGCGGCGGCCAAGACGCGTCGGCGGCGGGTGATGTAGACCGCCGCGACCACTAGCACTACTAGTGTCTGAACGGTTGCCACAGCCAGCCATGGTGCCGCCGCCCAGATGGCGGCGATACCGGCGAACAAGGCCAGCCCGCCAGCCGCGTAGACCACGCCCCACATGATCCAGCCTGGTACGGCCGCCAAGGTGTATTTCGGCCAACGCCAGCCGATCAGACCGGCCGATAAGTTGACCGCCGTTTGCAGACCAACTGTCAAGAAACTCACTGGGATCATTGGCCAGCCCCAGCGTTCCAGCTTGTCGCGTGCCCGCAGGGCTGCCTGGCTGGCGATCCGTTTGGCCCAGGCGGAGCGCACCAAACCAGCCCGGACCGCCCGGCCTAGCCAGTAAGTGCATTGCGAGCGGACACCCGCCACACAGGTCAAGAACAGGCAGGCCACTATGAAGGGCTGCGACCTAATCCAGTCCACCACGCCGGTTACCCTACTCCACTTTCAAGCCAAATAGCATCGGCAGGGGTTGTCGCCGCCGTAGTTGGGGGTGTTAGCGGGCCGGATGAGTTGGGGCTGGGTGGTCGGGAAGTGGACACAGTGGGGTAAAAACAGCCACTGTGACCACTTCCTGACCTCGCACCCGGGCCGGTGTTAGCGGAGTCGAAGTCTTGATCAACTGAAAAGCGGTTTGGGTGCCCCGGTGGAACTCCCAGGTGGATCAACTCGTTGTACAAGACGCGCAAGCGCCACTGGCGTTGAGCTGAGGTGGTTTCTGGCCGACGACTCGTTGTACAAGACGGGCAAGGGCCATCCCAGGGCGGGCTTTAGCTTTGGCGCTTCTGGCGAACACGCACCGCGATCCGCAGCGGGGTGCCAGCGAAGCCAAAGGACTCGCGCAACGAGCGTTCAATGAAGCGGCGGTAAGGCGCCTCCAGGAAGCCGGTCGCGAACAGCACAAACCTGGGTGGCTGGATACTCGCCTGAGTCGCGAACAGGATGCGTGGTTGCTTTCCGGAACGCACCGGATGAGGCTTGGCGGCCACCAATTCACCGAGAAAGGCGTTCAGCGGACCAGTCGCGATCCTTTGTTCCCAACCCGCTAACGCGGTATCCAAAGCTCCTGTCAGGCGGTCCAGCCGGCGGCCGGTCAAGGCCGAGATATTGACCCTTGGAGCCCAGTCCCAAGGAGCCAAGTCCTGCTCAATTGACCGTTCAAGGTAGAAGCGGCGGTCCGGCTCCATCAGATCCCATTTGTTGAAAGCGATCACAATCGCCCGGCCCGCCTCGCTGGCCATCTGTAAGATGCGCACATCTTGTTCGGCCACAGTTTGCGACGAATCGATCAGCACAACCGCGGCCTCGGCCCGTTCCAAGGCCGCCGCTGTGCGGAGCGAAGCGTAGAAATCAGCTCCCTGTGTCCGTTGGATGTGGCGCCGGATGCCAGCCGTGTCAACTAGTCGCCAGTCACGTCCACCCAGCGTGACCAGTTCATCAACCGGGTCACGCGTCGTCCCCGCGACTGAGTCCACCACTGCCCGTTCATGCCCGGCCAGTTTGTTCAAAAGCGACGATTTACCCACATTCGGTCGGCCTAGCAAAGCCACCCGGCGTACCGCCGGATCATCTTCTGGCAGCTCGCCATCTGGTTTAGCCGCTCGTAGAGCCGCCACCGCGACATCCAGTAGGTCTCCCACACCCCGGCCATGGAGTGCTGAGATAGGCCACGGCTGATCCAGGCCTAGCGACCACAAGGCGGCAGCGTCCGCCTCAGCGCGCGATGAATCAACTTTGTTGGCGGCCAAAACCACTGGTTTGCCGGAGCGGCGCAACATCCGCACCAGGGCTTCATCTGTGTCAGTCACGCCGACTGTCCCATCAACCACCAAGATGGCCGCATCAGCCAAACTGACAGCGATTTCAGCTTGTTCGGCCACCCGCCCGCTAAGGCCAGGTGCGTCAACCTCCCAACCGCCGGTGTCTACCACCATGAATTGGCTGCCGGCCCAGTCCGCTGGGTAAGCCACCCGGTCCCGGGTCACGCCAGGTTCATCTTGAACCACTGCCGCGCGGCGTCCCAAGATGCGGTTGACCAAGGTCGACTTGCCGACGTTTGGTCGGCCAACAATTGCCAGCGAGCCTATTGGGCGATCGGTCGGACCGGTGCCCTGTTCTAGCTGGCCGTCAAGTAGAGCCAGGTCATCGGCCTCAAGTTGGTAGCTGTCCAAGACTGACCGCAACGCCCCGGCCTTAGCGTCAGCCCCAGCCGCATCACCAGTCACATCACCAGTCAACTGTTCGTCCTTCTGGTCAACTGTTCACCCTTCCCGTGTCATCTGGCAGCCCAACCGGGCTTTCCTCCAACGCCTTAGCGACATGAGCCGCCAGCGCCAGCCTAATCTGCTCCATGGCAGCGCCGATCTGCTCGCGCCGCGAAGCGGACTTGTCCAGCACAAGTTCAACTGGCGCCCCAAAAGAAACGTAAACCTTACGCCGCGGCGGCGGGAAACGCGTCGCGGCTTCACCATCGTGACGCGTCCCGAGACAGGCGAACGGCACCACCGGCGCGCCAGAGCTGATCGCCAACCAGGCCACGCCGGCCTTGATTTGACGCATCCGGCCGTCACCTCGGCTGCCTTCCGGGAAAATCCCCACCGCCCGGCCACGCCTCAACAGTTCAAGGCAGACGCGTAAAGCCTGATGCCCCGAGTCGCGCTGCAACGCCACCTGGCCTCCGGCCCGCAAGAAGAAGCCGCCAATCCCCCGACCCAAGGAGTATTTCATTATGAAATGGACCCGGCGGGGCGCCGCTCCGAGCACCAACGGCCCATCAGCCAGACCAGTGTGGTTACCGGCCAGAATGACCGGGCCCCGGCGTGGAACAGCCTTGCGTCCCACCACCCGGGGGTTCAAGTAGAGGTATTCGACGACACGGCAAACAAGCCACGCCCAGGCCGTCTGCCACCGGGCCGGTATCGCTGGACGATTCCGCCCCTCTAGTTCCGTCTCCGCCCCAGCCACATCACCCGACGGTTCGCCCACACCAGCGGCCTGGCCGGCGGCCAGTTCTTCAACGCCGCTGAACCCTGAGGTCGGCTCAGTACCCGGCCTGAATCCCGGCTGGCCGCTCATGCTCGCGGCAACAAGGCCAGGACCGCCGCCACGGTCTGTTCAATCGTCTGCTCGGACGAATCAATAAGGGTCACACCAAGTGGTGCTTGAAGAAACTGGGCCACTGTGGCGTCATCACGGTCGCGCCGCAAGACCTCGTCCGATGTAGCCTCCAAAGCGGCCGCGTCAGCCTGGCCTAACTGATCCAAGGCTCGCCGCCTGAGGCGCACGGCAGCCGAAGCCGTAATCAAAACTCTGACGTCGGCATCGGGCGCTATAACTGTGGTGATGTCACGCCCTTCCACCACGATGCCTGGTTCCCGATTGGCCGCCACCAACGCTTGCTGGGCGGCCACCAAGACATGACGCACCGGAATGACGGTCGAAACACGCGACACGATGGCACTGACCCGGCTGGAGCGGATCGTTTCGGTAACATCCTGGCCGTCCAGCAGGACCCGCACCGCCGCCGGGATCAGACTAATTTCGAGCGGCATGGCGCGCACCAGGTCCGGCATGGCGGCCGGTTGATCGAGCGCCCCGTTACATTCAACCCACAGCGCGGCCGCCCGGTACATGGCGCCGGTGTCAAGATAAGCCAAGCTCAAGCGGCTCGCCACCGCCTGCGCCACAGTTGATTTACCGGAGCCAGACGGCCCATCAATCGCGATCACTGTCATTGCAGAATCCTCCAACCCTGCTCTATTAGGTCACTGGCTAAGGCTGCCCCCCGACCAGTCGGAACCGACAGCTCAGCCAGCCCGACTAGCTGCCCGGCGCCGTGCTCCAGTTTGAGATCCTCTAAGTTGACGTTGAGGCGTCCCAGCTCCTGAAACAGCCGACCAAGTTCGCCCGGCTTGTCCGGCACCATGACAGTTACTTTGTCGAATACTCGGCGAGTGCCGCCATGTTTACCGGGTATCAGTTCAGCGCCTTGCCGCCCGATGCCGACCACATCAGCTAGTTCAACCAGGGCATGTCCCAGCGTTTCTGGTTTGGTGCCGAGGTCAAGTGCCGCTATCGCCCGGTCCAGGCCAGCCCGGACCTGGCGTAACACCTGAGCCACGGCCAGGCCGTTACCAACCAGGATGGCGGCCCACAGGTTCGGGTCCGATTGGGCGATCCGTGTCATGTCACGCAGGCCTTGACCAGCTAGATCAAGCGCGCCTGGTTCAGCTCCGGCCAGCGCGCCAGCTGTCAAACTGGACATGACCTGTGGCACGTGGCTGACCAAGGCGACTGCCGCATCATGGGCTGACGCGTTCATGTAGGCCGGATATCCGCCCAGGTCAGAGGCTAATTCCCGGATGCGCAGGGCGGCTTGGCCAGTTGTTTGCGGGGCCGGGGCGATCACCCAGGGACGGCCAACAAATAGGTCAGCTGAGGCGGCCGCCGGTCCGGTTCGTTCCCGGCCAGCCATCGGGTGTGAACCAACATAGCGGCTCAGATCAGCCCCGGCTTGGCGAAGTTCTTCTAGGATGACCACTTTTACTGAGGCGACATCGCTCACCACCGCCTGACGGAAACGGTCCAGTTGGATGGCTGTGGTTTCTCCGGCGACATCTGGTGGGCTGGCCACGATCACGATTAGTGGGGGCCGGTCATCGGCTTGGCGGGCCCGGCCCGCACCGACTTGCTGAGCTACCGCCAGGGCGGCCGGGGATGGGTCCTCCAGGGTGACTTCAACTCCTAGGCCGCGCAGTCCTAGGCCGATCGAAGCTCCGATCAGTCCGCTGCCAACTATGTGGACTGGGCCCACGGTGGCGTGATGTGGCGGCGGGTCGGGTGGCCCGCCGGTTGAATGGCCGGGCTGACCCAGCGGCGGGCCGGGTGGCCCGCCGGGTGGCCGGGTCACAGTTTGGCCGCCTTCTTTAGCGAAGCCACCTCAGTTGGGCTAAGCACCCGGCTACGACCTGGTTTCAGATCACCCAAGGCGATCGGGCCGATCCGAATCCGCACCAACCGCACCACCGGGTGGCCGACCGCTTTCAAGGCTCGGCGCACAATCCGGTTCCGGCCCGAGTGGAGCCGCAGCTCAACTTGGGTGTACCCAGGGATCGATGTGATCAGACGGCAATCCTCGAAGGCGATCGGACCATCTTCAAGGTCAATCCCGCTGCGCAATAACTTGGCGGTGGCCGGTTTGAGACGGCCCTCAACTGTCGCTAAGTAAGTTTTGGGAACCTCAGTTGAAGGATGAGCCAAAGCGTTAGCCAACGGGCCATCGTTCGTAAGCAGGATCAGACCCTCCGACTCAGAGTCGAGTCGGCCAACGTGGAACAGCCGCTCCGGGCGGCCAGTCACAAACTGACCAAGCGCCGGGCGACCCTCCGGGTCTTGCATAGTTGAGACCACACCGGCTGGTTTATGCAGCGCCAACGTGATCTTGGACGGATCAGATTCGAGCAGCAAACCATCCACTTCGATCCGCCGGATAGCCGGATCTACCCGCCAGCCAAGTTCCCGCACTGTCACACCATCAACCCTGACACGGCCGGCCGCGATCATTTCCTCAGCCGCCCGGCGGGAAGCTAATCCGGCCTGGGCCAGCACTTTTTGCAGGCGAACAGCGTCCTGGTCATAGGGCGGCTCAGCTCGGCGCGGGCGCCGGGAACTCATGGTGGAACAACTCCTGAACTGATTAGGGAACCTGGCCCGTCCTGGGCCCAAGCGGCGCGGCCAAGGGCAAACGCGTCTTTGACCGCCGCACACTAGGCTAGCTGACAGCCCCAAACCAACCCAATCCCAGCCAATACCGCAATGAACTCCTATTACGGTCCGCCTTCGGCCACACCCATTTTCCGCGCGGTACAGGTGGGTCGTAGTCGGCGCGGCCAATGACTGGGCGAAGTGCACACCAGAAAACTCGGGACTCTACCGCTGAAAGCCTCACCCCAGCGCGTCGGCAACAGGCTGAAAGGTGTTATGCGACACCCTTCAGGTAAGGCAGCCCGTCAGGGTTCGACCTGCTGGCGGATTTCCTCAAGCGCCGCACCGCGCGGCAAATGCGGTTCAAGGGGTTCCAGTTCAGCCAGCGAGGCCATACCCATACGCTCCAAGAACAGTTCAGTCGTAGCGTAAAGCACCGCTCCGGAAGATTCCTCCAGACCAGCCTCCTCAACTAGGCCACGGTTAACCAAAGTACGCATGACGGATTCAACGTTGACACCGCGCACAGCTGAAATACGTCCACGGCTGATCGGCCCCTTATAAGCCACAATCGCCAGCGTCTCAAGGGCCGCCATCGTTAGTTTGGCCGTAGCACCATCACGCACAAACCGTTCAACCACCGCGGCGTAATCCGGATGCGAATAAACCCGCCAACCACCAGCCACTTGACGCAGTTCAAAGCCGCGCGGTCGGCTACCCAAAGCGCCGCGATACTCCAGAGCCAATCCTTCCAAAGCACGTTCAGCCAGATGAGCTGGCACCCCAAGAGCGATCGCCAAATCAGTCGTTGAAGCGGGCTGATCAACCACCATCAAAACAGCTTCCAAAGCGGCCGCCAGCTCAGCGCCTTTCAACGCCGGTGCGACTGGCAACGGTTCGTCAGTCATCGAACTCCTCCGAGATTTCTTTACCACCCGGAACACCAGTCCAGGTCACAGTCAGCTCACCCAACGGCTCGCCTTGGGCGAAGTAAACCTGACCCACCCGGAACATCTCAAGCAACGCCAGGAACCTTGCCACGATAACGGGTAACGACCCGGCGGCATCGTCCACTAAAACACGGAAAGAAGCCGACCCGCCGGCCGCTAAACGCTGACCCAAAATACGTGACTGTTCAGCCACAGAAACAGCCGGAGCATGCAAATGAGCTGTTGGAACCTGAGCCGACAGCGGCGGCCGAGACAACACAGCGGCGGCCGCTACGGCCAGCTGCTCCGGCCCAACCGCCCAAATCAAGTCCGGTAGCAAAGCGGAGAACTGAGGTTCAAGGGCGGCGCCGCGCGGATGATAGCGGGACTGCTCCTCCAACCGGGTGGCAATAATCTGGGCCGCCCACTTGAAGGCACGGTACTCTAACAGGCGGGCAAACAGCAGGTCACGGGCCTCAAGTAGTTCAAAATCGTCTGATTCAGCCAACCCGCCGGGCAACAACATGGCGGCCTTAAGGTCAAGCAAAGTGGCCGCCACCACCAAGAACTCAGACGCCTGCGACAACGGCCAACTATCCTCACGGGCCCTTATATAGGCCATGAACTCGTTAGTCACAACCGCTAAAGCGACCTCGGTGATGTCTAGCTGATGCTTCGCGATGAGGGACACCAGCAGGTCAAACGGCCCGGAAAAGTTATCCAGCGCGACCTCGAAAGCAACCGCCACCTGGGCCGCGTGCGGAACTGGGCTAGGCGGCATCGCCGCGCGCAATCAATTCCCGCGCCAAGCGCCGGTAAGCGGCCGCGCCTTGATGCGACGGGGCGAACGTCAGGATCGATTCAGCCGCCACCGACGAGTCAGGAAACTTAACCGTCTTGCCGATAACCGTGTCGAAGACCTGCTCAGCGAAGGCCTCCTGGACGCGTTCTAGCACCTCACGAGAATGTAATGTGCGGATATCGACCATCGTCGCCAAGATGCCATCAATTTTGAGTCGCGGGTTGAGCCGGTCAGCCACTTTAGCGATCGTCTCAACCAGCAAAGCCACGCCCCGCAAAGCGAAATACTCCGTTTCGAGCGGGATTATGACGCCATGTGCGGCCGTCAACGCGTTAACCGTCAACAACCCAAGTGACGGCTGGCAGTCAATCAGAATGACATCGTAGGTTTCAGTCACCGGCCGCAACATGCGGGCCAGTGACGTCTCACGCGCCACCTCGCTAACAAGCTGAACCTCAGCGGCTGACAGGTCAATGTTGGCTGGCGCCACATCTAACGTCGCCAAACTGGTTGGCCTAATGACATCTGTCACAGTCACATCTGAGCGCATCAAAGCGTCATAAACAGTTGGCTGATCTTCCTTGGCGGTAACACCAAGCGCGACCGACGCGGCGCCTTGCGGATCAAAATCAACCACTAGGACTTTGCGGCCATATAACGCCAGAGCCGCTCCTAAGTTGATAGCGGTGGTGGTTTTGCCGACTCCGCCTTTCTGGTTGCATAACGCGATCAGCCGGGCGGGCCCATGGCCTTGAAGGACAGGCGGCTCTGGAAAGTCCGTCTCGGCCGCTGGTTGACTCACCGTTTCATGGTATCCGCCGCAGCCCGTTATGCGGCGTTGCCAGCCCGGCTGGCCATCAGATAAGTCGCGCCGGTCACCTTGGGCGGCCGAACAGGAAGCCGGTTCCCCAGCTCAAGTGGATCACCATGACAGCCCACCACATCCGGACCCGCCCGCCGAAACGCAGGTCCCGTCCGGCAACCATCACCCCGACAGCTACTCCCAAGGCGTATATCAGGCACGATGCCGTCAACCAGGCCATCCAGCCGACGCCTAGTACAGCGCCCGCCAAGCCGCCAAGGACCGTACCTACCAGCACCGCTACCAGTGTTGGGGGCACCAGGTATCGCCAAGTCGAAGTGTCAGGGTGAGCCCCGATGATCCGTCTGCGCCAGACGCCCATCCGGAAGAAAGTGGCCGCCAGTTCGCTGATTGTTCCGGGGACGCGTCCGCGCACCGCCAGGGCTGGGTCTAACCAGACCATCCCGCCGAGCCGACGCACACGGTGTTGCATTTCCCAGCCTGGTGCCCCGGCGAAGGCCGGGTCAAAGCCGCCCGCCCGGGCGAAGGCGTCACGTTGGATCACCACCATTCGGACTGAGTCAACTGGGCCTTTGGCGGCTCCGACACGTGATGGACGTGGGCCGACTCCGAGCCGTGAGTTCATCGCCCGGGAGATCGCCATCTCAGCTGAGCCGAGCCCAACCGCCACAGCTGAGCCGCCAACAACGGCCGCTCCAGTCACATCCATGGCGGTGACGGCTCGTTTAACCAGGCGGATCCAGTCCCCGGCGGGTTGGCGGACAACTGACAAGATGGGATACGAGGCCGCCGAGGCGGCGGCGTTGACCAAGACCGCGCCAGAAGCGTCCCTGGCGTGGACTGTTATGACTCGCTGGTCGGTCGCGGCGGCCGGGCCGACCGTGGCGGTTTCGGTGTCTGAAGCGGCGGTTTCGGTGTCTGAAGTGGCTGGGGTCGCCACAATGATCTCGAAGTCGCCCGGGTACGGATCGACCAGCAGTTCCGCCACCATGGCCTGGGCGGCCGCCGCGTCGCGTCCGTCCACGATCAGGCTGACGCCAGGCCATTCGCTGGCAGCACTGGACGTACCAGGTGGCGGGTTGTGTGGTGATCGCTGTCCGGCCGCACTGTCCCGCCGCCGGGAACCGGCCGGTTCCGGCGGTTGATCTTGGCGTTCCGGACCAGCCACAAACCCAATTCTAAGACGCCCAGCGGCACGCTCCCCCAGCCGCCAAACCAGCCGCCCCCTAAGAGCCTGTCGTTTAACAGGCTCCTAGGCGGTCTCCCAGCGCCTTGTCGCGGCGTTTCCGCTGGCGAGAGCTTCGCTCACACCGCGTCAACTTGGGCCGCGAAGGGTGTTCTTCAACACCCTCCTAGGCCGCGCCAGATCCGGTGGAAGCCGCACCCACACCAGACCCGCACCAAGCGAACACCAACTATCCGGCTATCTATTCGGTGCTGAACCAACCAGCAATGCCCACAGCGACACTGGCCACCCGGACTAGCCTTGAGGAATGGACTCCTATTCCGCCATCTTTTCCCGCCACGCCGCTCACAGCTTTGACGGCGATCCTTTGAACCAGGAGGCTCTTCAGGACATTTTGGCCCTGGCCCGCAGCGCTGACCAGATCGAAGGTCAATCAATCGAGCTTGATGTGGCCAGCCCTGATCAGGTCAACGAAGGCATGTCAACTATCAAAGGGTCACCACCACCGCACTATCTATTGGCCTTCACAGAGCAAACCGACGCTGCCTTCGCCAACGCGGGTTACGTTTTGCAAGCCGTTGAACTGGCAGTTCAGGCCAAAGGGCTCGGTTCCCACTGGCTTGGGATGGCCAAACCGAAAGCTTCCCGGCCGGATTACACCATCGCGTTAGCTTTTGGCCGTACTAGTGAGCCAGCGCGTCCGCGGGACGCGGCTGACCGCCTGGATCTGGCACGCATCTCAGATCAGGACAACGGCGTCGCCCAAGCTGTCCGCTTAGCCCCGTCGGGTGTCAATGACCAACCCTGGCGCCTCGCGTTCGAAGACGGCTTGGTCCGGCTAATCCATCATCCGCGTGGCGCGATGCGCCTGATCTTGGCCAAGAAGATGGACAAGATTTCTCTTGGGATCGCCGCCCGGCATGCCGCCTTGGCTCTCCAGCATGAGGGCCGCATTGTCACCAAGGCCATCCCAGCCAACCAAGCCGGTGCCTTTGCCATCGAGATCTACTACACCTAACCCGGCGCCAAAGTCCGGGTATCACCCGGCGCCAGATTCCAGCACCGCCCAGTCCCCAGGAAAGTGACCCAGTGGCTGGTTTTAACCCCACCGGGTTCAATTCCTGGGTCACTGAAGAGCGTGGGACCGGCGTTTGACATCGAAGGAGACGAAAACTAATTCCCCGGAGGAATTAGTTTTCGGCGTCGATACGCACCGTCGAAGGGCACCCCAAGTCAGGCAGGCCAAGTCCGACGGGTGCGATGCGGCCGGATCAACCCAGACCGCCAGACGCTAACACGCCCCGGCCGGACCACGGCCAAGCGGCCGTCGGCAATTACTATGGCGGAGATGGCCAGACCGAATGACCCAGCACCCGCCGAACCGGCCGGGCAGTCGGCTGAGCCTCCGATCCGGCGGCGCCGGGCCGGAGGTGAACGGCCGCTGGTGACACCAGACCAAGTACCCGATCTCACACCAAGACCAGCCCGCCAGGTCATGCCAACCAGACCGCGCCCGCCTGTGGCGCCACCCCGGCGCCCGGCCTTGCCGCACCCATCTGAAGCGGCCGCAGCGGCACCAGACCAAATTCCGGCCCGGCCCGCCAGACCGAGGCCAACCAGCCAGCGGCCGTCTGTCACAGCGCCAACCAGGTTGGCGCCCCAGACACCGCCAGAACCAACAGCCACGGTAGAGCCACATCACCGCCGGGTCACCCCGCCACCACTCAACGCCGAAGTCATTGATGCTGGGCTAGTCCCCCGCCCGCAACGCCAAGACCTGCCGCAATACGCTCCGGGCGGTAGACCCGGAGGCGGCGCCGGGCCACGGCGAACGGCCGGGCCAGCCCCCAGAACCTACGCCAGTCCAAATGCTGGTCCATCCGCCTGGACCGCACCATCTGGTAGCCCACCACCAGGCCCGCCCGTCAGACCCGCCCGGCGGCGCCATCCGGTGCGTCGTTTCTTCGCGGTCCTATTAGTCCTGATACTGCTGGCAGCGGCCTGGCCAGCTGGCTTGGCTTGGTGGACCAACTCTAAGCTGCAGCGAATTGACGCCTTAGCGCCTGGCGGACAAGACAGCGGCCGAACCTATCTGGTGGCCGGTTCAGACCGGCGTGGCTCAGGCGGAGTCAACGACTCAACCTCAGGCGAGCGGGCTGACACGATCGTGCTAATCCACATAGCTGAGAACGGACGCGGTTTTCTGATCTCGATCCCGCGTGACACCTATGTCGAAATCGACGGTCACGGCGGCCAAAAGATCAACGCCGCCTATGCCTTTGGCGGGCCGGAACTGCTAGTTTCAACCGTCCAACAGCTAACCGGCATGCATATTGATCATTACGCCGAATTGGGGTTCGGTTCGGTTACTGAGTTAGTTGACGCCGTCGGAGGGGTCGAACTGTGTTACGACTCGAACGTTGACGACCGCGACTCAAAGCTGCGGTGGACAGCCGGCTGCCATCTGTCTGACGGCACCCAAGCCTTGGCTTTCAGCCGCATGCGCAAAGCCGACCCGCTCGGTGATATTGGCCGTGGCCTGCGGCAACGTCAAGTGATCAGTGCGGTCATGGGGAAAGCGATCGAACCATCCTTGCTGTGGCATCCCGAACACCAGCTTGATCTGGCCCGGGCGGGCACTGAAGCACTGCAAGTCGATCAGGCGACCAACATCTTTTCGCTCGGCCGCATGATGCTGGACCTGCGTAACGCGGCCGGACCTAATGGTGTCCAAGGGGCGCCCAGCATCGCTTCACTCAATTACCAGCCCGGTGGGATTGGTTCAGCCGTGCTGCTCGACGCCGAAAAATCGGCTGAAGACTTCCGTCAAATCCTTGAGGGAACCTGGGCGGGTAACTAAGAACCAAGCCCGGCCAGAGCCACCAGGTACCTAAGAACCAGGCCCGGCCTGAGCCACCAGGGAGCGGCGACCAAGCTCAGGTGACCCAAGAACCCATTGTCCAAGGGTTGCGGTAAGCCGCCTCGGGGCGACCCAAACAGGCCAAGCCTGACGTTACCCGGGGGCGCGAAGGCCGCTAGTTTGATCGGACTTGAGGGGCGGCATCGTCCTTAAGACATGCCAAGAAACCACCTAGAAACCGCAAATAGCTCCCCCTACCTGCTGATCTCCACAAAACTCTTACGGCAAAAGGGCCCCGGTACCACCGGTCCGGCCCGAGTCTCGCTTAACCTGGATCCGGCAAAACCCGGAATCTGCCAGCAACCGACCCCTAGGAGGATATGTGCAAGTGCGCCACGCGACATCTGGGACGCGGCCGCCCGCGCGCCACCGCCTCAAGGTGATCCGTCACCGCACTTTGAAAATCGTCGCCACTGTGACGATCTCCACGCTGCTGGCCGCCTTCGTCGCCGTGGGCGAACGAATCCACCAGCTTGAATCCAACATGCAGGTCATCGACATTGGTAGTTTGCTCGGTCAACACTCCAAGCCGCCGCAGCAGGCCCCGACAACTGAAGCCGCACCATTCGATCCGTTCGGCGGCCGGGCGGTCAACATCATGATCACGGCGATTGATTCGAGGGCTGGCGGCAACGCCTACGCTGTCGGCGACTCAATGGAAACCTTGCTTAATGACGTCAACATGATCGCCCACATCTCAGCTGACCGGCAGCGGGTTGATGTGGTCGCCATCCCGCGTGACACTCTGGTTCCGTTACCGGCTTGCCAAACACCCAACGGCTCAGTTTCCGGCCAACAGCGCGAAGCGATGATCAACGAGGCCTTCGGCAAAGGCGCCGGCGGTGACCCTGAAGCCGTCACTGAAGGCGTGGCTTGCGTTTTCAAAACCGTCGAGGAGATCACTCAAATCCCGTTGGACGCTTTTATCCTGGTTGACTTCGCTGGTTTCGCCGCTGTTGTCGACGCCCTCGGCGGGGTTGATGTTTGCGTCCCGTATGGTCTGATCGGGCGGAGAACCACAATCGATTTGAAACCCGGGATGCATCATCTGGACGGTTATGACGCTTTGGCTTACGCCCGGACCAGGGAAGGCAAGTTTTACAACGGCGAATATTTGGACGGCTCGGATTTGAAACGGATCAACCGTCAACAGCAGCTCATCGCGACAGTGATCAATGAGGTGTTGTCGTCTGGGTCGTTGAGTGATCTGCCTAAACTCAATTCGACCGCGACAGCTGTGACATCAGCTTTGTTTGTCAGCCCAGAACTGGGATCGGTTGGTTCTTTGGCTGGGTTGGCTTACGCCTTGCGCAGCGTTGAGATGCAGAACGTTTCATTGTTCATGGTGCCGGTTTCGCCGGCCGGTCAAAGGGTCAGGTTGTCGCAATATGGCAGCGGCTCCAGCTTTGGTGGGTTGGGCGCCTCCGAGCTGTTCCAGTTGCTGGCGGCGGATCAGCCGATTCCCGGTACCACGCCTTACAAGGTGGCTAACGATACTGGTCAGACGGCCACAGGCGAGGATCCGGGCGGTGGCACGCCTGGCACTGATGCGACCGGCGGTGGTGATGGCACTGTGACGCCACCTCCACCGGCCGATGATGATTTCGTCACAGCCTTGGACGTGCCAGTCACATGCGAGGTTGGCGGCCAGGGTGGGTCCGGCGGCTAGGTGCACGCCGGGTTGGTGCCGGCTTGGCCGATGCCGCCCGGCTGGGTTCACCCCCAAACGGCGGCTAGGTGCTCGCCGTGTTGGTGCCGGTTTGGCTGATGGCTGCCGGGCCGCCCTCCAGCAGGGCGACGAACTGGGCCTCATCAAGCACTGGGACGCCTAGCTGGCGGGCTTTGGTTTCTTTAGAACCGGCCCCCGGTCCGGCCACCACATAGTCAGTTCGCGCCGACACAGCGCTACTTGGTCGGCCACCGTGGGCGACGATCGCTTCTTTGGCCGCTTCGCGGCTGAAACCGTCCAATGTGCCGGTCACCACCACAGTCAATCCGGCCAGAGTGGACTTACGTGGCGCCGCTTCCTCCGACATGCGTACACCAGCGGCGGCCCAAGCTTCGACGATCGCCGCCCGCCAATCAGTCGCGAAGAAATCCCGCACCGATTCAGCGATAACCGGGCCGATTCCTTCAATGCTGGCCACTTCAGCGGCTGGGGCGGCCCGCAGTGCCGCGATTGAACTGAATTGGGCCGCCAAATCACGGGCCACACTGGGTCCAACGTGACGGATCGATAGTGCCACCAAGATGCGCCCTAGTGGCCGTTCGCGGGCCAGCTGGAGCTGGTTGAGTAACAGGCGGCCAGATTCGCTCAAGGCCCCACTGGCGGTCGCGAAGAATGGTCTGACCTGCCAAGACCCCAGATCGCTGTCCCGGCCATCGGACCGCGGGTCAGTTGGCGCAGCGCCAGCCGGCCCGGTGCCGACCTTGCCCGCTACCCAGCGCCAGACTTTCGCCCGCTCCAAATCCTGATCTGTCAAAGCGAACAAACCGGCTTCACTGTCAAGCACCGGCTTGAGTTCTTCAACTTGGGCTGGGGCCGGCCGTTCAGGCGTTGCCCGCAAGGTCGCCATCGGATCAGCTAAGGCGAGCGCCGCCTCTTGACCTAAAGCCTCAACGTCAAGCGCACCGCGCGAACCGAGATGCTCAATCCGGGCGGCGATCTGTGCCTTGCAACCCGGGGCGTTGGGGCAACGTAAGTCCACTTCACCGGCCTTTTCCGGCGCTAAGACGGACCCACAGGAAGGACAATGGGTCGGCATTGTGAAGGCTCGTTCCTGCCCGGTTCGGGCCTCAACCACTGGTGCGACTATTTCCGGGATGACATCACCAGCTTTGCGTAACACCACGGTGTCACCGAGCAGCAAATCTTTGCGCGCGATTTCGCGCGCGTTGTGCAAGGTGGCGAACGTAACAGTTGAGCCCGCCACCCGCACTGGCCGCATGATGGCGTATGGCGTTACCCGCCCAGTCCGGCCAACCTGTACAGCGATGTCTTCTAGCACAGTGTTGACTTCTTCTGGCGGGTACTTGTAGGCGATAGCCCAATGCGGTGCCCGGGATCCATCGCCGAGCCCGCGTTGCAGGGCGAACTGGTCAACTTTGACCACCACACCATCGATTTCGTGTTCTAGTTCATGCCGGTGACGGCCATAGTGGGCGATCATTTGGTCAACACCAGCCGGATCTGATGTGACCACGTTGTGCCGTGAGACTGGCAGTCCCCAGGATTCCATCACGCTGTAGGCCTCAGATTGGCTGGTTGGCTGGGTCTGGCCGCTGCCTTCCGGCCAGACCAGTTGGCCAATGCCATGCACCAGCATCGCGAGCGGCCGTCGAGCCGTTACGGTTGGGTCTTTTTGGCGCAATGACCCAGCGGCGGCGTTGCGTGGGTTGGCGAAGAGCCGCCGTAGTGGGCGGGGCCGTTTACCTTCAGCCACCAGTTCAAGGTTGGCCGCCAAGATGGCGGCGTTTTCTTGTTCGATGCCGTCGTTCAGGTCTGCGAAAGCCCGACTAGGTAGAAATACCTCACCGCGTACTTCGAGCAGACTTGGTGCCGGGCTGGCCTTCAGGCTATGCGGGATCACGCCAATGGTCAGGACGTTAGCTGTGACATCTTCGCCGGTCCGGCCGTCACCGCGGGTGGCCGCCCGGACCAATTGACCGTTCTCGTAGGTCAAAGAAACCGATAGCCCGTCGATCTTCAGTTCGGCTAACCAAATCACCCCGGCCGGGTTGTCCATCCCGGCCGCGCTGTCCACCCCAATCGTTGCGGCGCCTGGCTCAGGTGGGCCGCCAACTCGTGGGACGGCATCGTCCAGGGACGTGTCGCCGATGCCCTCGATGTCCGCGCCGACGGGGCCACCACCCGTCGTTTTGGGCCGGGCCGCCACGGCATCACTGGCCGCTTTGTTCATCCAGGCGGCCAACTCGGCCAGTGAAAAAACGTTGTCCAACGAGAGCATCGGCCTGATGTGACGCACCTCAGCGAACTCACCACCTGGGCGGCCACCAGGGCGCTGGGTCGGTGAATTGGCCGTCACCAAGGCGGGAAAATCGGCCTCAAGCTGGCGTAGCCGAGCCATCAAAGCATCGAACTCAGCGTCTGACACAAGCGGCCGGTCCTCGACATAATAGGCCTGCTCATGGGCCCTAATCTGGGTAACTAGCTGACGCCACTGGGCCTGGGCCCGCTGCACGGATTCGGTCATGCATACTATGGTGCCTTATCAGGCTGGTCGGTGAGCCGCCCGCCCTGGTGATGAAACACCTAGTATGGCAACATTTAACTAACGCCAACTGATACAGTTACCTAGCCCTTGTTGGGTGAAAATACCAAGCGATGCCAGATTCCCCCTCGCCCACCATAGGTCCGGCCCGCAACAAAAGGAGACCAGTAAGCTATGACGCCAACCCCGTTGACACCGTCATCACCCGTAGCTCCCAGTGTCTGGAAGCAAAACCGGCGGTTAATTGTCATCATCATCGCCGCGGTTGTGACAGGTCTGGCGGCCGCCTATTTGGCTTTCGGGTTGGTGTCATACGATCGCCGCTCAGACACCCAGGCCGACCAGCGTTTAGTGGACTTACTGGAGGCGGGTAACACTATTGACCGGGCGTTGTACACCGAGCTAAGCAACCGCCAAGCCAACACGACTGGCGCCATCATCAACGAAGATTTCCTCAACACGGCGGCTGACGGCTTGGCGACCGCGCTTGACCAGTTCGGCCTTGGGAACTTGAACCTGTCAGACAGCGAGGCTGATCAGCAGACCCGGTTGCTGCTGGAGGACCCGGCGGGCCGGGTCCAGGCGGCGCGGATCGAACTGACCACCGGCACGCCAGCCGGTACGGAACTGCCAGCCACGTTCGACACCTTACGCGAAGCGGTTCACAACTTGGCCGTCAAGGCATCTGACATCTTCTCTAACCAGGATTTGCGGCCAACCGCTGAGGTTTTCGCCGGCGTCATGGACCCGCGGACCAATATCCCGCCACGCTCCGACGTCGAGGTCCCACCAGATGACCCGCGAACGGCCGCGCTCGAGGTGTTGAGGGCGGATAGCGCGGTCAAGGCTGACGATGCCATGGGTGGGCCTCCGGTGTTGTGGACCATCGGCGGGGTTTGTGGCGTTATCGGGATCGCTTTGTGGGTGTTGCTGGCCATCAAGTGGAAGTCGTGGGCCAGGGAGCCGCGTCCCGCTGGCCGGGCTGCGACAGTCCGGGCCCGGGTCTCGGCCGCCACCAAACCGACACCCGAGTTGCCTGCCACTAAGTCACAAGTGGACCATGCCGCCGCCCCGGTTCCCGCCAGTCCAGCGGTTGCCGCCGCAGCGGCCGCTCCTCCAGTTTCAGGCCCGGCTGGTGCCAAGGCTAAGCCCGCCACCAGCTCTGGTGGCCAGCCTTCAGGCCCGGCCGTAGCTGAGATTGGTGCTGGAGGCGGGCAGGCCACCGCTGGGCGGTCCGGTCAGGACACGCCAGCTAAGACCACTCCTCCGAGGAAACCCCGGGTGCCTTTCGCGCCGACCACTGCCCGGAGCCCCAGTACTCCGGCCGCGGCTAGTTCCCCAGCCGCGGCGTCTGCGGCGTCTGCGGCTTCGGCGGGCACCGCTCCAGCTACTTCGGCGACCGGAGCCGGTGCCAGTGCGGTAGCTCCCGGCCCGGTAACCTCCAGTGCGGCGACTTCCAGTGCTGCGACTCCCAGTCCGGTAACGGCCGGCCAGGCCGCACCGGCTCAGTTCACGCCGGGCGGCCCAGCGCCAACCCCGGCCGCCAGCGGCCCAGCCGCACCGGCTGGTGTTCCGAATGGCACGCCGCCGGCTCAGGCGCCCACCCCGGGCACTGGCCCGAAACCACCAGCCGCCGGTCAGCCGCCGACCAGTGGCACACCCGGACAGGCCAGCCCGTCGGCCCCGAAGAAGCCTGGGCCGCGCGTCCCCTGGCGCGCCGCCCCCGACAAGTAGCGGCCGCTGGCTAGGTTCTTAAGTGACCACCTCAAGAGCCTGGTCGGCGCCTTGGCCTGGACCGGAAGGAGTCGGCCAACCAATGTGGATCCACAGCACAGTTTCAGGATGTTGAATGAACCCGGTAGCGACCGAAGAGCCTAGCCAGGCGCCACCCTCCCGCCGCGGCTTGGCTCTCGCTTCGCTGATTGTGCTGACGCTTGGTGTGGTCACGTCGTTGGTGATCGTTGTTGGCGCGATCGGGGATGTTGGTTCAACTGGACGCGACCAGGCGTTGGCTCACGTGCTACAGGATGTTGATTTGGCGTTGGTGGCCCGCACTCTGGAAATGTCTAGCGGCTCGCCTGATGCGACCGATCAAGCGTTCGCCGCCTTGGGTGATTCGGCCAGCAAGCTTGATCTCAATTCTTTGCCCGCCAGTTCACAATCAGGCGCGGCTGATGGGATCGCCCTGCTGCGTGATCCGGTCGGCCGACTAGCGGACGCCCGAGCCGACTCATCTGGCGGTGCCAACCCTTCAGTTTTGCGCGCCTTGCCCGTCACTCTGGCGCGGGCCGTATCTGATCCGGTCTTGGCGTCGGCCGCCAACGACTACGCCAACAAGTCAATGGCCGGAACCAACGGGGCTTCGCCTGATCGCGCCTTGGAGAATTTGGTCGGCGCGGCCGAATCGATGAGGACTTCGGCCTTAGCGCGGCTGGTCGTGGGGCTTGTGGCGCTTCTGTTGTGCTTGGCGGGATTGGTCTTTGTGCTGATACGCCTAGCTGGGCGGACCGGCTCAATATCTGAACGCCTGGAGTTGATCCTGATACGAATCGGTGCGGGCGGGCGTCATAGTCCTCGGGCTGCCCCGGCTCAAGAAACTCCCATCTACCAGCGTCTAGAGCCTTCCGCACCGGTGGCTTACCAACCTGGCGGGCAGGCGGGCGCCGCGCCCGGCCCAGTTCCTCAAGAGGCCGTGACGCTTGTCGGCCAAGCACCCACCGCCGCTGCCGGGGCAGATGCCAGCCCAGCGGTCGCCGCCGCCACCACTCCAGACGCCGCCACCACTCCAGCCACTCCAGCCACCCCTGGCAACCCGGACATCCCCAGCGCACTGCCAACAGCACCAGTTCCAGGCACCGCACCAGCCATCCCAGCCCCAGCCGTCGCCGCCGCCGCTTTAGCTACTCCGGCCGCCCCCGGTGCACTGCCAGCGGCACCAGTTCCAGGCACCGCACCGGTCATCCCAGCCCCGGCCAACCCAATCCCGGCCGCGGGCGGCATCCCCGGGCTTACCCCCGCCGTCCCCAGCGCCCCAGCCGTGGTGGGCTGGGCCAACCCGGCGGCATCGGCCATATCACCGGCGGACGGCCTGACATCTGACTCTGGCGGCCCCGTCGCGGCTCAAACCAACGCCGCGCTGGAAGCCATGGCGGCGGCTCAACTAAGCCAAGTCCAGTGGGGGCCGGGCGGTCCGCCTATCTTCGAAGTGCCACCTTCCGGCCAATTCACACCCCTGCCACAAGCTCCTGGCCTCGCAGGATCAGCTGGCCTTGGCATGGCGCCGTCACAGAGCGCCCACCTCGAATCGCTCGCCGCTGAGCCACCGATCGGGGCCGTCGCTGGTGCGGTAGGTTCAGCTCAAAGCAGCGCTGTCGCAGCGCCACCAAGTGGTGCTCAGCCGACCGGTCCTGCCATCCCACTGCTGGCGTCAGCGCCTCCCGCGTTGCGGTCCGCCACCCAGACAGCCACACCACGAACCGGAAACACATCCCCCGGTGCGCTCCCAGCGATTCCACTGTTGACACCACAACCGCAGGCCGCTCCCCAAGCGGCCACAGCGGCGGCAATCCCAGCGCCAACCGGCATCCCACCGGTCGGCACCCCACCTGCCGGGCTAGCGGGCATCCCAACACCAACCGGCACCCCACCGGCCGGGTTGGCGGGCATCCCAACACCAACCGGCACCCCAGCCATTGCCCTGCCCCCCGGTGTGACACCGGTTATGGCCGCCGCCCTGGCTGCCATAACCGAAGGCCAGGCATCAGTACCCAGCCAGGCATCAGTACCCAGCCAGACAGCGACCGGCCCAATATTCCCGGCCACCCAAGAGATCGCCTTATCCGCTTTAGCCCCACATGAAGGTCCAATCGCCCTGGTGGAAGTACTACGTGAAGCGCTGGCCCAAGTTGGCCGCCCACGCCAAGTACGTTGGGCGATCGGCACCCGGGAACTGATCCCAGCGGCCCAAGCCCCACGTCTGGCACACGTCGTGGCGGAACTCATTGACGCCGCCACATCCAAGTCTGAAGCCCTAGCCGTCCTGGTCAGGGCCACCACAACTAACGGCCGACTGACTGTCACCATCAGTGACGCCGCTCCCGGCGACACCAGAGGACAACTCGCACTCGGACCCCGGCCGCAAGCCGTCTTAGCACTGATCCGGCGGATGGGTGCCACACTAACGGCCTACCCCAACAGATCTGGCCGCGGAACTGATGCTGTGCTCAGTCTCCCAGCCAACGGCTCAATGCACTAACGTGAGGCAGATGACCAGCAGCGCGCAACCTGGCGCCCAGCCCAGCACCCGGCACGCCATCTTTGTAACCGACTCGGGCGGCTCAGTGATCGGCTCCAACCATGAGCTAGAGCAAGTCACTGCCAAACAGCCGCAACAAATCCTCGGCGGGCCCTGGGGCGCATTGCTGTCTGAAACCGTGCCACTAGGTCTTAGACGGTTGATCAATGCCCGCCTCGACCGCACTTCCTGCACTGGCGCCTATGTGCGGTTCAGCCGGTCAGACGGACCAACCGGCTGGTTCCTCCTAGTTGAGGTCACCACCAACGGCACCCGAGTATGCGTCGCGACACCAGCCAGCGCCGAACGGGCAACTCAAGCCTTAGGCGCCATCTACGGCGAGGCCGTCAACGTTGAATCGACCGCCACCGAAACTGGGGCAACCCTCGACTCAGCCGCCAAAGCCGGCGCTGACTCAATCACCAGTGGGCTGGCAGCACTTGGTTTCAAAGCCTATGATGACCTGCTACGTGGCGCCCTGCCAGCTGAGGTACCAGTCGCCAGCCAGCCTCAACCAGCCCCCACCGACCAGGCCCTGACCAGCGTCTGGAGTTCAGCCGAGAACGTTGACCGGCACCTGGAACGCCAGCAAGCTTCACACGGCAAACTGATGGAAGTTTGCGGCCTGCTGGTTAACGCGGCCCGGGACCTGGTTGAACAGATCGAACCGATGGAAGAGGCCGCCACCCAAATTATGGGTGCGGCCCGGACTTTGTCTGGCTCCGCCACACCGCTGACCGCCGCACACCGGGTGAGGGCATCAGTTGAACAAAGCGGCATCAGATTCCGGGCATTGACCCTGGGGGTCAACCGGTCACTTGAACTGGTTTCAACCCAGCGTCTGCTGCTGGCCGTAGCCCGCCAGGTTGACCGGGCTGTGTTAGAGACATTGTCACTGTCTAACCAACTCGGACAGCGCGATTTGGGACTGGTTGTGCCACTAGTTGGCGCTCTGCACACCTTGGCGCCGCCACTGGCGATGGGCGCTGCCCGTGTCACCGCCAACCTGACCCGCCTGTCACGTGAAGCGACCGAAGCCGCCGGGCAGGTGCGCATGCTGGACACCACTTTGACAAGCTGGGATCTGCTGGCCAAACGTTTCAACCTGCCTGAATCACTGATCCCTGGTGATCTTGACGCCAAGGGTGCCGCCCTCAAACTGGACGGGATGCGTGATCTGTCACGCGGCGCGATCGCTCAGGCCGGAACTGATTCGGGGGCTTTCTCTGAGGCGGCGGCTGGCGTGGCACGCGCCTTGCGTTACGCTCCTGGTTTCAGCTTCGCCCTATAGTTGTTGGGCGGCGTGAGCCGACGGACCGTCAGTGCTCAATGGTGGCCGAGCCCAACACCCGGTCAGCTTGATAGAAGACCGCCGCCTGGCCAGAAGCCAAAGCCCGCAGTGGCTGCTCCAAGTGCACCTCAAGGCCGCCTGGTTCAGCCCGCACCAGGCAATCCACCGCGACACCATGCGCCCGGACCTGAACAGCACAGGTCAAGCCATCGGCGGCGGCGGCCTGGGCCGACGCCGCCGCATCCAGCCAGACCGGCTCACGACCAGCGAAAGCCGTCGTCATCAAGGCCTGCGCCGGGCCAACCCGCACCACGCGATTGGCCATATCAAGTCCAGTAACATAGCGCGGCCGGCCGTCACTGGCCGGCCGTCCGAGCCGTAAACCACGGCGCTGGCCAATGGTGAACTGATAGGCGCCTTCGTGGTGGCCCACCACGACACCTGACTGGTCAACTACCGGGCCTGGTTTGACGCCAAGGCGTTCCCGCAGAAAACCGCCCGTCTTGCCATCAGCCACAAAACAAATGTCATAGGAGTCAGGTTTGTCCGCCTGAGGCAAACCAAGCGCCTCAGCCTCGGCCCGAACCTGAGCCTTCGATCCGACCTCACCAAGCGGGAAGAGGCAACACCGAAGAGCCTCAGGCCCGGCCGACGCCAGCACATAAGACTGATCCTTAGCCATGTCCAGGGCACGGCACAACACCACCTGGCCGTCTTGAGTGATCTCAAGACGGGCGTAATGGCCGGTCACAATCCCGTCAAAACCGAGCGCCTGGGCGCGTTCAGCCAAGACTTGAAACTTAATGAACTCGTTGCACCGGACACACGGATTCGGAGTCCGGCCGATCGAATACTGGTTCAAGAAGTCACTTACCACCAAGTCCTCAAAATCGGCCGACAAATCCCAAACGTAGAAGTCAATTCCCAGGCGGGCCGCCGCCCTGCGGGCATCAGAGGCGTCCTCAATTGAGCAACAGCCGCGCGAACCAGTCCGGGTCGCCGCTGGGTGGCGCATCAAAGCCATGTGCACCGCTGTTACATCGTGGCCAGCGGCCTGGACGCGGGCAGCGGCCACAGCGCTGTCCACACCACCTGACAGGGCAGCCAACAGACGCATCAAGTTCTCGAGTGCTTAGGTTTGGCTGGACCCGATTCGGCCGCTTGGGCCCGGTCGACCGCCTCAGGTAAAGCCTCAATCAGGCGGCTAATATCTTCAGGCGTCGTACCCGGCCCAATTGACACCCTGATAGCTGACAAGCAAGTCGCCTGATCCAAGCCCATGGCCGCTAGAACATGTGACGGTTCAGCCACCCCAGCGCTGCAAGCCGAACCAGTCGATACGGCCAGGCCAGCTTTATCCAGCAAATAGACCATGGTCTCGCCACGGGCGTCAGCCACCGTGAAGTTACGTAAGCCTGGCAGGTGGCCCCAGGCTGGGGTACGGGCGGTCAGCGCCGGATGTGAACTGATCAACTCGTCCAGCGGCGTCAACAACTGGTCCAGTTCGGCGGCGGACTCCAGATCCTGGCGCAGAACCGCGGCGAAAGCCGCCGCTGCCCGCGCATCAACTGTCCCGGACCGCACATCACGTTCCTGGCCGCCGCCACCAATCAGCGGTTCAAGCCCAACCCGGCGTTGGACCAGCAACACGCCCAACCCGACTGGGCCACCGACTTTGTGAGCCGACAAGGCGACCGCCGCCAAGCCTGAAGCGCCAAAGTCAAGCCTTTGCTTACGAAGCAACGCGACCCAGTCAGAATGAACCGGAACACCATGGAGACCAGCCAGTTCAACTACAGCGTCAACTGGTTGCAGTGTGCCAGTCTCATTGTTAGCGGCCATCACACTGATCAGAGCTGTCTCGGCGCCATGACGAACCAAATGGCGTTCAAGTTTGGCTAAAGAGACCACGCCAGCCGAATCAACCGGAATCTCGACGACTTGTCCGCCACGTGATTCCATCAGCCGGGCGTTCTCCCGTACCGCTGGATGTTCAGTCGCACCGATCAGCAAATAAGGCCTGCGGCGGCCAGATTGGCGGGCCAAGTAAATCCCCTGCACCGCCAGCCCATCAGCTTCCGTGCCACCAGATGTGAAAATAACCTCAGCCGGCCCAGCCCCGGTGGCTTCAGCCACATCGGCCCGGGCCTGATCCAGCACGGCCCGGGCACGCCGCCCCAGCCGGTGCAAAGCATGAGGATTGGCGGGCACGTCGGCGCTAGCGTAAGCTTCCAACGCCGCCGGGTGCAACGCCGCGCCCGCGGCGTAATCCAGGTAAATGTCGCCATCCATCTGAGACATCATGCCATCCCCGGGACGTTTTGTGTTCACCTGTTCAATGCCGCCTGCCAAAATCACCCCACCTGGCCCGCCACCAGACGCTGGCCAGTTAGTCAAGAAGCACCCAGCCCAATCTGGCATGGCGCGTGTCTTAGCATGTCAAGGGGTTGGGTTGGGCTGGTGAAGTTCGGCTGGGCGTCCGAGGGGCAGCAACCTAAACGATCCCGCCAACTTGAGCGGACGGCATCGGCCAAGAAACTAAACCCGAGGGGCAGCGACCTAAACGATCCCGCCAACTTGAGCGGACGGCATCGGCCAAGAAACAAAACCTGAGGGGCAGCGACCAGAACCGTTACCAGGCCTGAGACAGAACCGTCTTGGTGGCGAAGGCCGAATTACCCAAACCGCGATAGAGGTAAAGCTGGCCGGAGGCGCGGTCCAAACCAACTAAATCAGCCAATTTATCGCCCGTCATGTCAGCCCCGGCGAACAACGTGAAGCCCGCCCAGCCGTTACCTGACCGCACCTTGGTCTGGAAACCGCCGCCCGGCTTAGACAAATAGGTGAAAAGCCGACCAGCCTGATCAACCGAGAAAATGTCAGCCAACTTGTCGGCGTTGACCCGGCCCGCGGCGTGCAAATCGTAACCAGCCCAGCCATTACCAACCCTCTGGCCGCGGCCAGTAATCCAACCGCCGTGGCCGTCACCCCGGTAAAGCAGCAGATCATGGGTCTGATTGTCGATCGCCAAAATGTCAGCCCAGCCGTCACCGTCCAGATCACCCGAAGGACGAATCGTTAACCCTCCCCAGCCGTGGCCAACTTCCACCTTGGTGCCAAAACCAGCCGCCGTGCCACGGTAAAGATATAGCTTGCCATCAGGGGATTGACCCATCAGGTCGGCTCGGCCGTCACCATCCCAATCGCCTGGCGCCAGCACCACAAAACCGCTCCAACCGTTACCCACTAGACGAGCCGGACCTAATGTGTTGGCACTAGTCATCGGGTAAATGAACAAGGAACCAGCCTCATCAACCACCACAATGTCACCCCAGCCGTTACCGTCAAGATCTGGTGAGGCGACAGTTTGAGCCTTCGGCAGCGGTTGAGGCAGGCTCTGGTGGCGGATCTGATCTAGTTTGGCGTAGAGGTATTTACCAGGGCAGGCTGTCGCGTTGACGTCCCTGTGACCAGCCACAACTGGTTTGAGAGCCTGTTTCGGGTCCTTCGGGTAGGTGGTCTTGCCGTGCAGATCGGTCAGGCCGGCCAGCGACAAGCGCCAGGCCACCAGTTTGCCCGCCTGATCGAGGGCTTCCTGGCTCGGTTCGGCCGCGTCCATGTCGCCAAGGAAGCAAACGCCGGTCGAACCGGTGTTGAAATCGGTCGCGTGGGCGCCTACCACGTTGCTGGTGATGCCGCCTTGGCGTCCTTCCCACAGGCCGCCGTACTTGTCCACCAGGAAGTTGTAACCAATGTCATCCCAGTGGTTAGCGTCCATATGCCAGCTTTGGATGGAACGGATTATGCCGGGGACCTGCTCCTCGGTGTAGTTGTTTGATCCGGCTTGATGGTGGATTATGGCGCCGTTCAAACGGGGCGCGATGATTGGGCTACCCGCTGGGGTATTACCTGAATAGTCGGCCGCTTTGGCTCCCCAGCTAGAGCGTGGTTGGATCGCCGGGGCGGCCAGTGACAGGGTGTTTTGGTTCAATCCGGACGATGCCGTCCACCCGTTTCCGGCGCCGCCCGGTTGGCTTGATGGGGTGGTTGTTTCAGCGGACGGTTCGGGCTGGGTGGCGCTGGCGGTGGCGGCTGGTTCAACTGTCCGCAGGGGAACGATGGCCGGTTCCAGGCCTTCCGGCAGGCTACCGCCAGGGACGGAGAACACCTGAATCTGAATACCGGCCGAACCGGCCACAACGGCCGGCCCTGATGCCCCACTTGAACGTTGGCCTTCGGCCGAGTCAAGGGCGGGGCCATCCTCTGACTCCAGATCGAACCATTCGGTCCATTGCCCGTCCTGATAGGCCCGTAACAGAACGCGGCCGGGCGCTTGCGTCCCATCCCAGGTCAAACCGGCCACCGAGAACGGTTCGGCAACCAGCCGGGCCGTCACCATGACCTGAACCGGCCCGGCCGGATCGGTCAGAACTAGGGCTGTCTGGCGGGTCGAAGCGACCTTCAGGGCGGATGTTTCCCCAGCTAAAGGCTCAGCTATAGCTGGGGCGTTGGGCGGTGCCACCGCTAGCGGGTCGAACCGGTCGGCTCCGCTGTCCTGCTCTTTTAGGGCTTTGGCTTTGGCTTTGTCAGTGGCGGCTGGGTCGGCTTGTCCGGAGGCATCGGATTGACGCAAGGCCTGGCTGACGGCCTGGGCCAAAGCCTCAGCTGTCGCCTCGGCGGTTCGACTGGTTTGAGTCGCCGAGTCTTGGCCGACCTGGTCTTGGCTGACCTGGTCTTGACTGACCTGGTCTTGGCCGGTCGAGTCTTGACTGACCGAGCCTTGGCGGTCTGTTTGCCTACCCCAAGCGGTCTGGCCCGCCTCCACGGCGCCGGCTGGCGCCACCCAGGCCAAGGCCAAGCCCATGACCGCGGTGGCAACCACTCCGGTCGCGGCCAAGAAGCGGCGTTTTAGCGGACTGTGCGGCATTGTATTCATCGGTATCACGTCTTCTATTGGTGTTGGGAAGATAGAAAAGCGGTTCTGGCCACGATACGTCTCCGTCTGGCCTTGGGCCAGGTGATCTGGCCGGGTGTCCGCATTATGACCGCCCATCCGCCCTGAACTCTCTACTCTGTCCACCCTTCAGGCCCATCCACTCTGCCCATCCACTCTGCCCATCCCCTCGGCGTCAGTCAGCCCACTTTCCAATACGGAAACCGGTCAAAGTCACCTGTCTTGGCCAACTTTGACCGATTACCGTCACCCTGACCCTCGCCCTGAAGCATCGCTCCTAGCAGCCCCGCAATAAACCCGCAGGTCACGACGCTGGCCGTCTGACACTTAATTCCTCCGGGGAATTAGTTTGCGTTTAGTTTGACGTCGAAACATTGGGAAGGCGGTTGGGGTGGTGGTTCGCCGGGCCATCGCCTGGCCGACTGGATCCTGGAAGACTGAACACATGGCAGATCACCCCGGCGCGGCTCAAGACCAAGCCGAATCCCCACAGCAACGTTTGGCCGCTCTAGGCATTGAGTTGCCAAAGCCAGCCTCACCTCTGGCGTCCTATATCCCTGTCCGCCTCACCGGCCGACGCGCCTGGGTTTCCGGGCAAGGGCCGGTTCAGGATGGCATCAGTCTCTATCAAGGCAGGCTGGGCGATTCGGTCAGCCTGGAGGAAGGCGCCGCGGCCGCCCGCCTGGCAACCATCAACCTGCTGGCCGCTCTCCAGGCCGCCTTGGGCGGCCTGGACCGGGTGTCCCATTTTGAACGGCTGTCCGTCATGGTGGCCGCGACACCTGACTTCACAAGGCACCCGGCTGTCGCCAATGGCGCCTCTGAACTGTTGCTGGCGGTCTTTGGGGAAGCTGGACGGCACAGCCGGGTAGCTTTTGGTGTCGCCTCGCTACCACTTGGCTGGCCGGTTGAACTCGAAGCCCAAGTCTTCCTGACGCGACACTAAGAGCGTTAAGGCCGCTGGCGGCACTAAGAGCACTAAAGACAGCTAGCGGCGCCTAGACAACTGGTGGCACTAAAGGCAGCTAGCGGCGCCAAGACACTAGTGACACTAAGGCAATTAGCAGCACTAAGGGACGCCAGCGGCGTTACGGGTGCGATCCGGCACCCTGTTGGTCCGTCAGAACTTGCCGGACGATCCGCCATGCGACGCACCAGAAGAGCTCAAGTGAGTCGATGAACCACCACCCAGTCCGCCCGAACTGCTCTCAGTGTCAACCACTTGGGTGGACTCTCCGACAAAGTAATCCTGACCGTAGGTCAGCACCAGGCTCGAACCAACCAGATATTCCTTCGCCGCAGCGGCCGGTTTGACGCTCTTAAGCTGGTGTTTCCAGATCGTGACCGGGACAAAACCGCCGATCAAGGCAGCCCCAAGGGTTGCCAGCAGAACGATCTCCCAAGGCACCCGCTGAGCCGTCCGGAAGGCTTCATCGACTTCCTCGGCGAAACTCTCGAACGCCCAGGACCATTGGCCACCCGACATGAGAGGAATAACCTGGTCGGTGATTTGCGACTGCCGCGCGTCAGTTAGGACATCAATCGCCTCACCCCGAGTCGAAATCGCCCAGTCGCGTTCCCCCATCGAAACCAGCAGGATCACCCCGGAACGGTCCGGTCCAATGCCGTACCCGGCCTCCGGGTCTGAACCTGGGATCAGGTTGTCTTCCCGGTTCGGGCCGTAGTCGAAGTAATCATCGGCGTACGCGGTGGACGTCCGGTCACCCAAGCTCTCAACCGTCAAAATCACCACATCGTTACCGCGCAGGCCGCTGATCCGGAGCAATTCTCCTTCCAGCCGTTCGGTTTCGTCGGCCGTCAGCAACCCGGCCCCGTCGACAACATGAGGCAAGCTGTGAGTCGGCCCGGCGGCATCGTCCGCTACAGCGCCCGATGCCGTCCCAAAAGTCAGACCCACCACGGCAAGTCCTACACCGGCCATCAAACCAAATAGACGCCGCTTCATAGCAGCACCACCGCCAAACTTGAAATCAGGCCAGCAGCCACACCGCACGAGCCTGCCAGCAACCAGAACCACCGCCAATACGCCTTGCGGTCAAGCGGCAAATCACCAACCATCCGACCGGTCTGTCCGTTCATGGCGAAGGTGAAACGTTCGCCTCGCCAAATCGTGGTCAGCATCCAAACCGGGAACAGCACATAATGCACCACGGCGCTCTTGACGGTGACTTGGGCTCCGGCCGGGGTGACCGAACGGTAGCCGGTAACTGACCGGGCGAAAATCTGCCCGGCGCTGCGGACGGCGCGTTCGTGAGCCCGGCCACCAGCCGTCTGCGAATCGACGTCATAACGTTCGGCCATAAAACCCGCCAGATAGGATCCTTGAAATGGCACGGCCTGGGAAACGTCAAACGGTTCAATTGACTCCATAATGGCGTCTGGCATATTAGCTGACCCATCAACTGGTATGGCCATGAATTTGACGTTACCTTGGCGTATGGCGACATAATTGCGGGTCGTAATGTAGCGCCGCGACCCGGCGTAACGCGTTGAAACGGTTGACGCGTTGTAACGTTCGTTGACGTCGGCGTCAAAATCATAAAGCCAGAAGGGAACGTATACGCCTTTGACTTCATCAACAAAGTTTTGGCTTGAGAATACTTTAGGTAAGAGCCGTTTCCCACGGTAAAGGCGTTGGAGTGATTCGACCGCCTGATCACGCGTCCAACGGAAAGGGATCACCATATCTGGTGTCAACGCGCCTGAGGTTTGTTGCACAATGACGATTGGGCTACGGCAATATGGACAGGTGCCGGCTGATTCGGTGGCTGAAGTGACAACTGTCGCACCGCAAGAATTGCAGGTGTATTCGGCCATTCCGGGCAGGTCGCCGAAAGGCGCACCGCTTGAACTGGTTGGTTGAGCTTGCCAGCTTGACGGGTCTTGGGCTGGGATGGCGTCTGGCGGTGGAGGCGGCGGGAATGGCGGCGTGCCACCACCCGGCGAACCTGGCCCGCCGGACGCTTGATCTGGCCAGGCCGCTCCGAACTGCCGCGGATCGTAACTGGTGCCGCAATTGGCGCATGTCATGGCGCCAGTCTGGGCGTTGAACACGATTGCCCCGCCGCACTGGGGGCACTTGAAGTCAATAGCCTGGGACAAGATCGTTTCCGTTCTCTAGGACCGCGACAAGAGCCACCGTCCTAGGCGTAGCTCCATCTTTGTCTTCCGTATCTCCGCTGGTCAAGGCTGCGCTATGACCGTGCGGAAGCACGGCTGGAGACTGTCTTTGACCAGTCTCCTAGAACTGATCCAATTGTGCCAGATACCAGGGCCCGCCTGGTCAGCCCCATCGGCCCTATCAGCTCTGTCAGCCTGTCAGCCAGTCAGGCGATGCCCGCCCGGGACTGGCTCAGGTGGCGCGTTCTTGGCGGCGGCGCCAGCGGATACCAGCGTCAATGAAGCCATCAATATCGCCGTCGAAGACGGCCGAGGTGCTCCCCACCTCATGGTCGGTTCGCAGGTCCTTGACCATTTGGTAAGGGTGAAGCACATAGGAACGCATCTGGTCACCCCAGGAGGCCTTAATGTCGCCAGCTAGTTCTTTCTTCTTGGCCGCTTCCTCAGCCCGGCGCAGCACCAGCAGACGGGACTGCAAGACTCGCAGGGCGGCCGCCCGGTTCTGGATCTGAGATTTCTCATCTTGCATTGAAACCACAATCCCGGTTGGCAGGTGAGTCATGCGGACAGCCGAATCAGTTGTGTTGACAGACTGCCCGCCCGGCCCAGATGAGCGGAAAACGTCAACTTTGATATCAGTGTCCGGAATATCAATGTGGTCCGAGTCTTCAATTAGCGGGATAACTTCAACAGCGGCGAATGATGTGTGCCGACGGCCTTGATTATCGAATGGTGATATGCGCACCAGCCGGTGGGTTCCGCCCTCAACTGATAGGTTGCCGTAAGCGTATGGTGTTGAAACCTCAAAGGTAACTGATTTCAGGCCAGCTTCCTCAGCGTATGATGTGTCCAAAACTTTGACTGGATAGTTATGCCGTTCAGCCCAACGTAGATACATTCGTAACAGCATTTCAGCGAAATCGGCGGCGTCCACTCCCCCAGCGCCGGAGCGGATCGTCACAACGGCGAAACGCTCGTCATATTCGCCGTTCAACAGGGTGCGTATTTCCATGTCAGCTAATGATTGGCGGACGGCCGCCAATTCGGTCCGCGCCTCAGCCAGTGTTTCCTCATCGGAGGCTTCTTCAGCCATCTCAAATAGGACACCGAGGTCTTCCAGACGTGACCCCATGGCGTTGAGTTTGTCGAGTTCGGCCTGGGCGTGTGACAGCCGCGAGGTAACCGCCTGGGCGCGCTCAGGGTCATCCCAGAGCCCGGGGGCTGAGGCCTCATCAGACAGCCGGGCGATCCGTTGACGGATTTCATCAGGCGCGCTGACCTGCACGATCGAGTCGAACGTTTGGTTCAGAGCGCGTAGTTCGGCCTGGAAATCCTCAGTTGCCATGCTTTCAATGGTAGGCCCGTCCCGCCAGCCGCCGGCCCTTGCCGCCTCGCGTTCAAGTCCAGTTCATCAAGTTGGACGATGCCGTCCGGCCGGCTCCCAGCTCTTCCCGGCCGGTCAGCTCCCAATTTTTCCCGTGCCGTCCTCCCTGAGCCACGCCGTCAGCCACTCCCGCGCGGTCAGGAATCGCAGGCCCACATCTCGGTCACAATCGCGCGTGAATCACCCTCAGCGACAAAACTGACAACGATGCGGGCCTTTTGCGGGCTGTGCTCAGCGGCGAAACGGGCGGCCTTCTCAGCCATCATGTTGGCCAGCCAAGAACTGGGCAGCGGGACCGCGAAGGAGGAAACCGTCCAGTCCTTCGGTTCGCAGCCAACCGACCCAACCGAATAGGGAGCGACCGCTTCCTGGATTACTTCCAAACTAGGTTCCCGGTAGGCCAGCCACCAGCCGCCCACCGCCAGCGCTAACGCTAAGACGCCGACCACCACCCAGCCAGCCCGGCCACGCCGCGGATGCCAAATGTCGCGTGTCGCCCCGGACCCTTGACTCTCCACCACGGTCGTTTGGTTCTCCGCCTCAGCCCGGGCGCCTTGGCTCTCTGCCACAACCCCAGGTTCTTGCGCGTCTTCAGCGGGCGCCCGGCCGCCGGTCACCCCCGGACCACCAGCACCGTCAATTGGGCGGTTTCGAACACACTAGATACACTACAGAAGCAAACGTGCAACTCGCCAAAAGAATGGAAGCAGATAATGAAAAGTTGATTGGTTTGCGCGGTCCTGGCCGCCGGAATGCTCACTGGTGTTGGGGCCGCTGCGCGGGCTGTTACGTCTGGTGATGTCTTCGGAGGCATAGTCACCAGCAACAACGTTGGTGGCGGAACACATTATGCGGCTTACCAGCACTACTCGCTCAGCCACAAACTGTACGTTAACAACCATTGTGACAAGAACGGTTGGACAAGTTGCAGGAAGTACGGGATCGAGGTCTCAGTGTATTTCAAACACACTGTGTGGAACGAAGTCAAGGGCAGTATCGACTGCTGACCAGCGGTCGACTCCGCATGTTTACGGCCGCGGTGTTCGGTTGGGTGTAGATGCTCCGGATTGAGCGCCTTGCGCTGGTCTTGTTCGCCGTGCTGGCCTTCGCCATAACGTTTGTGGCTTATACGGCCTATGAACGGCTAGCGCCCGGCGGTGTCCAGGCCTTCCAGGTCACGGCTGTGCCCGCGGACACCGCCAAGACCAGTTTGCTGGTGGCCCTTCAACAAGAAGCCAGCCAGTGCCAATGCGTCATTCTGAAACCCGCCGCTAACCCGGACGGTAGTGGTGGCCGGGTGATCTATTCGTTCAATGGCACCGGGCAAGCCGCTCAAAGCTATGGCGATTTCAGCCGTGGGCCCGCTACCCGCCTGCTTGATGGGGCGGAACTAGAATTCCGTGACCTGCGCGGCATATACACGGTCAGCCGCCCGTTGGCACGGGTCATAGCCGCCAACCTGATGGCCCAAGGAATAGTCGCCGGGCCACTGTTCGAGGACACTTTCGAGGCGTTGGCACCCATATTTAGCGACGCCGCCTTGTGGAGCACCATCGCGGCGGCCAGTCTTGGATTGTTCGCGGCGGTGGCTTACGGCACCGTCAAACGCCGCCTGCGCGATGCCGTCTGGGCGGCCAACGGACGCCCCGCCTTGGACCGCTACGCCCGGGACGCGGCCGATTTCGCTATCACTGCCGCAGCCGCTGGAGCTGGTGTGATGGCGGCCGGGTTGATCTTCCTCGGCTGGTATAACCAGTGGCACCAAGTTGGTTCATTCTTGCGCTGGACCGCCTTCGCCATGCTGGCGGTGGTGGTGATCGCAGTGGCGATCCACGGCCTGACATATTTGGTGCGCCCACCATTGGCGCTGGTCAAAGTACTGCACGGCGAACATCCAGCGGTTTACGCGGCGGTCGCCTCGGTGACAGCACAAGTCTTGGTGCTGACCATGGCGATGGTTTCAGTTGGCTCTTTGACCAGCGGCCTGGACCGGTTGGAAGGGCTCAGGCGGTTCGAGCCAGACTGGCGGGCCGCCAGCGATCTGGTGCTGATCCAGTCTGACGCCATGGGGCCATCATCCGGCCAACACGCGGCCGATGGAGGCACGGCTTTCGCCATCGCCGAAGAGGCGGCTGGACGGGCGGTACTGGCGGCACACGAATCAGTCGCGAGCGCTCCGGGTTTCGAGGTGGTAGTTGGTTCGGGGTCTACTCTCCTGGTCAACCCAGTCTTCTTGGCACGTGAACTAGTCCGGGACATAGCTGGCAAAGAAATCGATCCCTCCAAGATCACCACTTTTCAGGTTCTGATACCAGAGCATCTGGCGGCGTACGCGCAGGTTTATCAGGCTGCGGGAACAGAATTCGCTGAGTACGAGGCGCTAGAACTGCAAGACCGCGATTACGCCCCAGGCATTGGCCTCAAACCCGAAGTTGTGTTAGTCGAATCTGGCCAGATGGTGTTCACCTTGACTCACCCCGCCGCCCACGAACCGCTGGCCTGGGTTGACCCAGTGCTTTATGTGGTGCCGCTAAACCTGGGCCTGATCTCACCAATCAACCTGCGTAATCACATGCTGAATGGACGGTTACTGTTCTCAGATTCCGCCAGATTACAAACCGTCTTGGATTCGGGGCTCCATTCCGACTGCCGACCAGAAATCGCCTCACTGGCTGACTTGGCCTTCGAACAAATCGCGGAACAACGCCGCCAGGCCTGGACAGCGGCAGCCGGGATCGTCTTGGCTTTGGCGGCGCTACTGCTCGCGATCACGGTGTTTGCCGCCTCGGATTGCCTGCGCAACCGCCAGGAATTCTTCGCCCGGCTGATACACGGCCGCCGGTCCCTACTGCTGGCTCTACCCAACACGGTGCTGAGCCTTGGGGCCGGGGCGGCCGCCTTGGGCTTGGCTTACGCCACCGGCCAGTTCAATGCCAGCCGAGCCATCTGGCTTTGTGCTGCCTTGGTGGTCCTGGCGGGGGCGGCTACATTCTTCATCACACTGCTGTTCCTGAACCGGAGGAAAGCCGAATGGCTGAAGCAGTACTGAACCCACCGGCAAAACGCCCCGAATCCCAAGACTCGGCCTATTCGTCCGGGTCTGGTTTGCCTAGTGGAGCTGGCGACCGGCTGGCCCTAATAGTTGACGCCCTGGTCAAAGAGTTTGGCGGACGCAGGGTGCTGGACCAAGTCAGTTTCACAGCTAAGTCAGGTGAACTGATCGCCGTGACCGGCCCGAGCGGCTGCGGCAAGACCACCTTGCTGAACTGTCTTGGCGCACTGGACCGCCCCACTTCCGGACTGATCGAACTGCGCCCAGCTACGGCGGCCGACGCGACTGCCACACCCGTCCAGCCCGCACCAATCGGCCTTCCAACAGCGGCTGAGCCAGGCACAGTCGCTGACCCGGGCATCGCACCAGACAAGCGCCGGATCAACGTTGGCCACTTGCGCGCCACCCGGCGGCGGCTTTACCACCGTGACGTGGTTGGGTTTGTCTTTCAGAACGCTGGCCTGGTGGACCAGTGGCGAGTCTGGCAGAACCTGCGGGTCCCACTAACCCCGGCTGGGCGCCCACCCAGCCGGACCGCCATCCGGCAAACACTGAAACGAGTTGGCGCGGCCGGACTGGAAAGGGCCCGCGTTTACACGTTGAGCGGCGGCGAGCAGCAACGGGTCGCCCTGGCCCGGCTGTTGTTGAAAGACCCACCACTGGTGCTGGCCGATGAGCCAATGGCCGCACTGGACCAGACCAACGCCGAGTTTGTCTTCGGTGTTCTGCGCGGCCTTAGCCGACGCGGTGCCCTGGTGTTGATGTGCACCCACGATCCAGCCGTCGTCCAACGCTGTGACAGGGTCATAGAACTGCCCGGCCGTGAAATCCCCAGCGACTCACCGGTTGACACCGGCCCAGAAATCCCCGGCCGGGAAGACACCGGGCCAACATGAGATTCAAGCGGCGCACCCCGGCGCGCTCCTTGCCTGGCCCGCCCCGCCGACGGCCTGGGCGAATGCACAAACTCAGGTTGACGGCATCGGCCATGTGCTTGACGGCGGCCACGCTGGCGGCGGCGGCCTGCGCCACCCCACAAAACAATGTCCCCACTCTGATCGGGGACGGTTCGGCCGGGCTGGGACTAGACCCAGACGTGCTGCGAGCCACCCAAGACATGGTGACCTGTTTGCGGGACGATTCCGTCCCGGCGGCCATCGGCACATCAGGGCTAACGCTCGACACGGCCGAGCCGTTCGAACTGTGTGACGCCGCCGGCTGCTACAGCGAGAATGTCGCTGAAGAAACCAATGACCTGTTCAACGCCTTTCGTGAGGCTCATCAAGACCCGGAATCACCCATTGTTGAGGCGTTGTTCTTTGGCCAAGCTGACCTGACTGAAGCCTACCTGGCCTGCAAAGCGGAAACCGGCTACACGGCATCGGCTATCGCCCGCGAACGGCTCGAATCACGCCTTGAAGTGGCCTTGGCTGAGGCTGCCGCCAGCCTTGAATGGGCCAAGTGTGCCCGCGCCAACGGCTACCCCACAACTATGGACCCGGTCGCACCAACCTTGGCCAACCTGGATGAACGTGCCCCAGTGGCGGTCTTACCGGGCGACCTGAGCCAAGCCGAATTGCGCGCCCTGCTGGCGGTCTGCCCGGTCTTCGATCAGGCGGCCTGGGCGGCCCAGGACGCCGCGATTGACGCTTTCATTGAGGCGGGCGGCAAGATCTGGGAATTTGACGCCGCTCAGCTCGAAGAAGTCATTGACCCGTCGGTTGGGTTCGATGTGATTGGTTTTGATGGCACCCTGCCGGAAAGAGGCCAAGAAGCCGACCCAGCTGAAGCCGCCCGGCTTTGGGCTTTGATGGAGATCATCTACCAGGATCAACGTGAACATGATGAAGCCCGGGCGGCCCGCTACCGCGAACTGGGCATCGGCTGATCTGAATGGTGCGGCCGCGACATAACCTCTATTTGAGGTGGCCACTTGACTCAGTGGTTGGTATCTAGTCCAGGAGTGCCGATGTGACAACCGAGGGGAAAGATCCGAGCCGCTGCGATGCCGGGAATTCATGGCTTATCCATGGGAATTCAGTTCCTTAGGCGGAGTCAGGTAGCTGATCAAGGACTGTCAGGCCAGCCGCACGGGCGGCTGAGGCGAGCTTGGTATCCCAGGTGGCCAGTGCGCCGAAGCTTTGAGCAAGGTGTAAGACAACAGTGTCAGGCATGCGCAGGCCGGTTTTCGCCCTGATAGCCGCCAGTTCAAGAGCCGCCTTAGATGGAACCGGAAAGGCCGTGATCCCCATCGCCTTGACCAGATCAGCCGCTTGAGTCGCTGTTCCAAGCGTCGCTTGATGGACCAGTGCTTCAGCCAGGGTAAGCGCACTTATGGCGAAGCCTTCCTCCAGGTGGGCCGCCAGCAGATCGCGGGAGCGAGTATGCCATTCATCTAGCCGGTCAAACACTGGGATTAGCGCACTGGCGTCCAAAACGATCATTCCGGCCACTCCTGGCGCAGTGCCGCCAGATAACCAGGTGGGTATTCGGCTAAGCCAGCGGCCTGGTCCAAGGCTGCCCGGCGGCGGGCGATCAGGTCGGCCCGCTCAGCCTGGGCCACTTCAGCCCCGGCCGCCATCAGTCTCCGGGCCAACTGTTGCCGCGTGGTGATCTCCGGCCAGGCGGCGGCTGCGGCATCAAGCTGGCGGGCGACCTCGCCAGTGTCAAGCATGGTGATCCTGGTGTGCGAACTGGGCATTTGACCAAAGTATCACCCGTGACCCTGATGTGCTACCGAGAGGCTCAGTCCCTCTGGTGCGTGCGGTGCCTCCGGGACGCGTAGTGCCACTGACGGAGTGACGGGACAGGGCGGCAACAGGAGAAAGACAAGCCCCGGCAAACGGCCCAGAGCGGCCTGGCGGCGGGCAAGACCGCTCAATTTGGCGGCCCTGAGGTGCGGCCATCAGCCTGGCCGCCAGACCGCCCACCAGTCCGATGACCAGTCACAGCGATCACATTAGGCTTGGCAATGTGAGCAGTCAGGCTGAGGCCCGGCCCGGCCGGGCCGGGCGCCAGCGCGGTGACCGGCGCTGGACGCCCCGGCCACCAACACCTTGGCTGGTGGCGCTCGGCGCGCTAGGCGTCATCATCACGGCCATCATGCGTTCCTCAGCTGGCAGTGCGGCGATCGGCCTGGTTCTGAGCGCGGCCGCCCTGGCGGCCGCCACCCTACCGGCCACTAGCTGTGTCATCGCCTGGATGGTTTGTGCCTTGACGCTAGCTGGCGGCTTCAGTATTGAACTGCCAACCCATCTGCTAGCTGTGGTGCCGTTGTGGGCCACAGCCCGTTACTGCCGCCCGGCGGTGGTAGCGATGGGCGGAGTTGGCGCCCTGGCCGGTGGTCTGATGGCGATCATCTACGCCGCTGACGGCAACCTGCGCCTAGACGCCTGGGTGCCGTTGTTCTGGAGTTCCGAACGGTTCTTTGTGCCAGATAGCAGCGCCCAAACCCTGGCGATCGGCTGGTCCGTCTGGGTAGTGGCCGCCATCGCCTTGATGGCCGGCCTGATGGGACGTTGGAATGAAACCAACCGGCAAGCCCGCCGGGCCGAACGCGCCACCTCAGAACAAAGCGTCCTGCTGGCCGCCCAAAAAGCCGTAGCCGAGGAACGTACCCGCATTTCAAGAGAAATGCATGACATCGTGGCGCACTCCCTGTCTGTCATGATCGCCCAAGCCGACGGTGGCCGTTACGCTGGCGCCTCTGACCCGGCCGCGGCCCTCGGCGCCTTAGACGCCATCGCCAAAACTGGCCGTGACGCACTGCGCGATATGCGCGGCATCGTGCGTGTCTTACGGGAAGGCCCGGACGATCAAACGATGGAGCTGCGTCCCGCCCCCCACGTCCGTGACCTGCAAGACCTGATCACCGAAAGCCGCCAAGCGGGCCTCAACGTGACGCTCGTGAGAGTCGGTCATCCCCGCTACCTGCCACCAGGTGTTGGTGCCGCCCTGCAACGGATCGCTCAGGAAGCGCTAACCAACGCCATGAAACACGCCGGACCGGGCGCTGAAGTGATCGTCACCGAACGCTGGCAGGCGGAACGGATCGAACTGTCAATTTCGGATGATGGTCGCGGCGCGGCCGCCCCGAATGACGGCGACGGACATGGGCTGCTCGGCATGCGCGAACGGGCTGAGATGCTGGGCGGTAGACTGCGCGCCGGGCCGGGCCCAACCGGCGGGTTCAGCGTCGTAGCGGATGTTCCGCTGCCTCCAGCCAGCCGATAACCAGATACGAACGAAAAGAGAACTGCCATGCGCCCTGACAACAAACCGACCGCTAGACCGGCGATCCCACCCGCACCGGCGCCTCAAAACGGGACCACCCAAGCTAGCCCCAGCCCGGCCGGGCAAATCCGGATTTTGGTGGTTGACGACCAAGAACTAGTCCGCTCAGGTTTCGCCATGGTGATCGATTCGCAACCTGACATGCGGGTAGTTGGGCAGGCCGGTGACGGTCATTCAGCGTTGAAAAGCGCCCTGCGCGACAAACCAGATGTTGTCATGATGGACGTCCGGATGCCTGGAATGGACGGTATCGCGGCCACTGAACAAATCGTCAACATGGTCAAACCAGCCCCTAAAGTGATCATATTAACCACGTTTGACCTAGATGAATACCTTATGGCGGCGATCCGTGCCGGAGCTAGCGGTTTCTTGTTGAAGGACGCCCCGCCGGATGACATGCTGGCCGCTATCAGGACAGTCCAAGCCGGCGATGCGGTGATCGCCCCAGCCCCCACTAAACGGCTGATCGCCCAGGTGGCGGCCGCTACACCGGCCGATCCAGATGATGTGGCGGCCTTCGAGTTGCTGACTGAACGCGAAATTGAAGTGCTGTTGCTGATGGCTCAAGGCTTGTCTAACGGCGAGATCGCGGCCGCTTTGCATGTCGCTGAAACCACCGTCAAGACCCACGTTGGCCGCATTTTGCTCAAACTTGAGGCACGTGACCGGGTTCAGGCGGTGGTGGCGGCTTACCGTGGCGGATTGGTTCAACGCCGCGGCTGACCGGCCGCCGAAGGGTTTGACGGATAGTTTGGCGGATAGTTTGAGGCCGCGACATCTAATTCCCCAGGGGAGTTAGGTGGCGGATCGCTAAGTGCCCGCCGCGGGCCGGTAGGACAGGCCAGTAGTTCCGCAGGACGATGCCGCCGCCCAGTTCGCCTTCCGGGGTATGACTCAGCGGGGTTATTAGCCCAGTTAGCGTGAGGCCATGACGAATCAACCAATCGCGGCCGCGGCACGTGGCCTGACCAAAACCTACGGCCAGGGTGAGGCTACTGTCCATGCTTTGACCGGCGTTGACGTGGACTTCCCCCAGGCCCGTTTCACAGCCATCATGGGACCCTCCGGCTCCGGCAAATCAACTTTGTTGAACATCCTGGCCGGACTGGACCTGCCAACCTCGGGCACAGTCCACTTGGGCGGACGCGAAATCACCTCAATGAATGACCGTGACGTGACGCAATGGCGCCGCACCCACGTTGGATTCGTCTTCCAGGCGTTCAACTTGCTGCCCATGTTCACCGCCCGGCAGAACATTTCACTGCCGCTTGACCTGGCCGGAGATAAGCCAGATCCGGAATGGTGGGACACGGTCATCTCAACTCTCGCCCTGTCTGACCGGCTGACGCACCGCCCATCCGAACTATCTGGTGGCCAGCAGCAGCGGGTCGCTTTAGCGCGGGCCGTCATCACCCGGCCCGATGTCATCTTCGCTGACGAACCGACCGGCAACCTGGATTCACGCACCGGCCTGGAGGTGCTCAGCTTCTTACGCCGTTCGGTCAGGGAACTCGGCCAGACCATTGTCATGGTGACACACGACCCGGCTGCGGCGGCCTACGCTGAACGGGTCGTGCTCCTGGCCGATGGCGCCGTCGCGGGTGAGATCATGCACCCGACACGGGAGGCCGTCTTGGCCGCGCTTGATGACCTGTCCGTCGTGTCGAGCCTGTGAGGCGGGGCCATGTTCCGCTACACACTAAGGCAGATGCGTGCCTCAATTCGCGGGTTAGCGGCGGCTGGCCTGGCGGTCGGCGTAGCCACAGCCTTCATTACCGCCATGTTGATCGGTGCTGGTGTGGCCAAAGACACGGCGGGCAACATCATTGGCGAACGGTACGCCAAAGCTGACCTGGTCGCCTCAATTGGCAGCTTCTGGGACGGTGTCACACCAAGCCAGGAAATCACCACCGCGGTTGGTGAAGTACCTGGCGTAATTGATGTCTTCCAGCCGGTCGGAGCTTGGGTGATGGCCCAATCAGGCGCCCGTTCGGAATGGATTCAAATCACCTCAACCAACGCGAATCCTCAGTTATCGGGTTGGCCGGTAACAGAAGGCGCCGAACCGACCACTACCGGTCAAGTCTCAGTCGCCGCTTCGATGGCTGGCAGACTCGGGCTTAGCATCGGCGATGCTGTCACCATCAGCTATGAGGCTTGGGTGCCAACAACCGCGGACACCAGCTTAGCTGGCGGCACGAACAGTTCGAACGGCCCCGACGGGGAGGAACCAGCCCCATCGGTCAGTCCCGATCCGCTTAGTCAAGACGGCCAGGATTCTTCCGAACCGGACGCGGTCGAGATTGGTCCGTTCGACGAAGGCGAAGTCATCGAACAGAAAGTCAGCTTGACTGTGACTGGCCTGTTCGATGATTCATTACCTAACTTTGGTGACCGGCCAGGGGCTCAAGTCGCCCCACCAACAATGCTGGAACTATCTGGCGGCCTAGATGATGAAGCCTGGTTGACTTCCCCTGGCCTGCTGATCGCCGTTGAACCAGGCACCGACCTAAGCCCTAACAGCGCCTTCAGATCCAACCTGACCGAGGCGGTAGCGGTCGCGGCCGAACCGGTCTACATCCGCAACCAGGCTTGCCCTAGTGGTGTCGGTGTTGGCGAAGGCCGTGAACGTGTCTCGAGTGATGGTTACACCTATTGCACCGCCTGGGTGTTGACCGCTAACGAGGCGACTCAAGAAGTCGCCAACAGTTATCTTGGCGACATTGATGTTCTAGCCGCCGCTGGGATCATCTTCGGCATAGTTTCCCTGTTGGTGGCTGGACTGGTTATCTCTAACACTTTCCAGGTCCTGATCGCCGCCCGGACCAAGGTGCTAGCACTGCTGCGAGCGGTCGGGGCAACCAAGGAACAGATCCGTCGGACTGTCTTGACTGAGGCACTGGTGACGGGGCTGGTGGCTTCTTTGGGCGGCATCGTCCTTGGCTGGCTTCTAACCGCTATCGCCATGGTTGTCGCCGCTCGGCTCTACCCCGATCTGCCACTACCCGCCACACCGGGCCTACCCTGGTTGGCCGTGGCGGCTGGTTTGGGTACCGGCGTGCCCGCTACTGTGCTGGCGTCACTGATGCCGGCCCGGCTGGCGACCCGGGTCACCCCAATCGAGGCTTTGCGCCCACAAGCCGCCCCTCTAATCACCCGCCCCGGTGGCCGGGCCCGTTTCCGCTGGTCAGTGATCTTCGATGTGATGGGTTTAAGTCTGATCGCGGCCGGCATTGTGCTGTCAAACTACGACGCCGATGATCCCACCAACCCGGCGCCGCTACTGCTGCTCGGTTCAACGACTGGCGTGTTCGGTGGCGCCTTAGTGGCGATTGGCCTGATCCTTGGATCAGTTTTCTGGTTACCTAAAGTCGTTGGCTGGTTCGCTCACCTAGTTGGCAAAGCCGGTGGCGGTTCGCCGATTTCAGCCGCCAACCTGGTGCGCAACCCGCGCCGGACGGCCGCCACAGCGACCGCGTTGTTGATCGGCACAACACTGGTCAGCGCCATGGTGGTGGGTGGTGATGCGGTTAGCCGCTCAATGGATAAGGCGATTGGACAGGCCGCTCCGGTTGATGTGACAGTCGGTTCGGGCTTCAACATGGGTGGCCTGATGGACTCAGAGGAAGTGGAACTAAACCAGGCAGAACTCGAGGCCCGTCGGATTCCGGAGCAGCTAACCAACCAGCTACTTCAAATTGAGGGCGTCGAAACTTCAGCCACTATTAGTTCAATTCTGGTTGTGATCCCAGACGATCAGAACGGGCAGCAGCATTACACCTTGAATCTGGTTGATAAGGAAGCCTTCAGCCAAACCATTGACCTGCCTGACTTAGCTGACCGGATTGAGCCTGGTGTCATCCTGGTTGACCGTTACACCGATCATATGATCGCCGGCGGCACTTGGGGTAGCTGGCTTGAAAGCCTTGATGAGTTAACCGATGTGACCGGCACTGAGCGGACATTCAAGTTGCTTGATGGTACTGAAGGCGAAGTCAAGTTCCGTTACGTTCCGGAACTAGATGACACTGAATTTGGTTTGCTGACTGACGCCCAGACCGTCACCGCCTTAGGTGGTGAAGCGACACCAGTCGACTTGTGGCTCCGCCTGGAACGGGGTGCTGATGCCGTCGCCGTCCAGCAAGACATCTTGGACCATGTCACCGAAACCACCTCGGCCGATGACGCCTGGATTTTCCCGGTTGACGGTCAGGCTGTGGCACGGGCTGAGACACGCCGGGCGGTTGACATGATTCTGATGGTTGGTTTGGCTTTGCTGGCTGTCTCGATCATTGTGGCTTTGATTGGTGTGTCGAACACACTGTCTCTCAGTGTGATCGAACGCACCCAGGAGATCGCCTTGCTCCGGGCGTTGGGTTTGACCCGCGGGCAGGCCCGCTGGATGCTGGCCACCGAAGGCACCGTCATAGCTGGGTTAGCTGGCCTGGTTGGAGTTGTCTTGGGCACTGGATTCGCCCACATTATCCAAGGCGTCCTACTGGCTCCGCTGGTTGGGTTTGTTTTCGCTTTCCCGGTTTGGCGGGTGTTGGCGTTGCTGGCCTTAGCCATCGTCACCGGCCTGCTGGCCTCAGTCCTGCCCGGGCGCCGGGCAGCCCGGATCGCCCCGGCCGAGGCTCTGGCCTCAACCTGAGGCTTCCAAGGGAGGCGTCTGGACCCCCGGCGAGTTCCGCAACGCCTGATCGCCGCATGGTCCGCCAAGGCCCGCCTTGGCGGGCCGACCGGGGCTGGGCTTAGGCCTCAACCTGACTTGGCCAAAGCCCGCCTTGGCGGGCTGGTCCGGTCATCCACAGCCCGGACCAGTTGCCTCACCGCCGGTGACCTTGCAGCGGGCAAGCTGAGGTAATGCGTTTCACGCTTGACCTGCCCGGAATCGGCCCGGCCGACTACTGGGCTGAGGACGGGTCAAGCCTGCGCCAAATCCTGGCCGAGATTGACCTCAGCGCCAGCCAAGTGACCTGGAACCAAGGCCTTGACCAAGTGGTCAGCCAAGGTGCCCTGATCCAATCTCAGGACAGCTCAGACCCGGCCCTGGTTGAACCGGCGCCAGGCGGCTGGCGCCTGGTACAGCTTGGCGGTAACCAAAGCGGCCGGGAAATCTCGTTGCGAGCGGTCGGCGCCCCAGTCAAAGCCGGTCAAACCCGACGCGGCCGGGTCCTTCTGGCTCCATGGCCCGTGGCCAACGACCCAGGCGCCGGATCATCTTTGCTGGCCGCTCCTTGGCTGGCCAGACGATGGCGTGACTCTGAACGGCCTGGTCCCGGCGGACCGCCTGGGCGGCGCGGTCTGACCGGGCCGCCTGGATCACAGACGCGGCCTGAGTCACAAACGCGGCCTGGGCCCGGCCGACGGCCTGGGTCGCACAGGCCACCTGGAGCTGAGGCGACCTGGCTGGGAACAGTTCGCCGGCCGCGTTCCGGCCATCTGGCGGTCCGTTGGCGTAAACTCAACCGGCCGCGCTGGGCCGGGGCAAGAACTCTTCTCCGGACGGCTGAGGGCGACATTTTCAGTTTGCTTAGGGCGCCGATCGCGGGAGCCTCAAGCGAGCCAGTCAGCGGTCCACGGCGGTCATGGAAGACCGTCGGCAGCGCCGCCGCGACCGGCCTGGTGATGGCTGTGGTGATGCTCGTCATCAGCCGTAACCCGATGTGGGCGGCTTTACCGCTGGCTGGCGTCTTGGCTGCCGCCATTCCGCTGCTCGCCCGGCCACCCAAGGTGCCTTGGACCAGCGGAGTGATAGGGCTCGACCCAGATTGTGACGGATCGCTCGGCGCCTTGACGGCGCTAGAAGTCATTGGCCCAGCCGAGATCGCCGCCGCCTTGGCCCGGCGCCTGGTGGCCGAATCCACCAGCCAGGTCGGCCAGGTCAGCCGGACCAGCCGAGCCAGCCCAAGCATGACAGGCATCCATGGCAACCCGACCGACCCAGCCGGCCCTGTTGGCCAAGCGAACTGGTCAGGCCCGCTGCCGCCACTGATCGTCCCGCCTGGACCAGACTGGGCTTGGGCCCGCTTCGCCCACCGGCCAACCGGAGCCAGGACCGCCCTGACAATCACCACCACGGACAGCGGGCTGCTGATCGAAACCGGACCAGACGGCATCGGACAAAATGTCAGCCCAACCAACGCAACCTGGCGCCGTGACCAAACCGGGCCGCCGGTTGTGGGGCCACCCGCTCAACTAACGCCCGCCCGGCGCCGCCAAACAGGGCCGCCGCCTCCCGGCCAGGCCAGTCCTCCAAACCAAGACTGGCGTCGGACTGGGCTTGTCCGGCTGGTGGTGCGTGACGCTGGTCTGGGCCTGATCACAGCTCGTGGTCTGGGTGGTGAAGCTCTGACCGCTTTAGGCCTGGCCGGACCGGTCCTGGAAGGCGAACTAAGACCACTTCCCGGCGGATCTGGCACAGCGCCGCTGCCCGAATTTCCAACCTCCGCCGAACAAATCGAACAAGCCTGGCGCCGCCGCAAGCTACCCCCGATCGGATATTCCGCTGCTGGTCAACCAGCTATTTTGGACCTGACTAAAGACGGTCCGCACGTCTTAGTGGCGGGCACCTCCGGTTCCGGCAAGTCAGAGTTCTTGCGCGCTTTGATGCTCGCTGAGGCGCTCACAACACCACCTGACCGGTTGACCATTGTTGGCTTAGACCACAAGGGTGGCGCCACTTTCCGTGACCTGGAACGGTTACCTCATGTCGCTGGAGTCGCCACCGACCTGGACGCGGCCGACACATCCCGGGTCCTAAGCTCACTCGAAGCCGAGTTGGCTAACCGTGAACGTCTACTTGAACGTCAAGCGGCGGCCGCCTGGCAGGACTTACCGGAAACGGACCGCCCGGCCCGTCTGCTGGTAGTGGTTGACGAGTTCCGCACCTTGCTTGATTCTTCGCCGGAAGCCTCAGCCAGGCTTGAACGTCTAGCGGCCCAGGGCCGTTCCCTTGGCATGGGTTTGGTGTTAGCCACTCAGCGTCCGGCCGGCGCGGTCAGCGCACAGCTCCGGGCCAACTTGGCGTTACGGATCTGTTTCCGGGTGGCCAGTGAAAGTGATTCGCTTGATGTTTTGGGTACGCCCGATGCCGCCCAAATTGACCCAGCATCACCTGGTAGTTGTGTCGTCGCCACAGCGGGCAGGCCTTTGGCTGCTTGGCGCGTTAGCCTGATGCCACCACCCCGCCGCCGGCCCGCCCAGCCAGCCAGCTGGCCAGAACAATGGTCTGAACCGGTCCGGCCGACGGCTGGACTTGATGATCTGATTAGCGCCGTCCAGCGGGCCGCACGGGCGCGGCGAGCCAAACCACGGCCGGCCCCCTGGCTGCCGCCTCTCAGCCCAGTCATCAAAACGGCCGCTTTGGCCGCCAGCCGACCGGGCAGCATCACATTAGGTTTGGCGGACCTACCTAGTGGCCAAACCCAAACTGAGGCGGCCTGGGATCCGGCCTCAGGCCATTTGGCGATTCTGGGAGCACCCCGCTCCGGGCGTACCCAGGCGGCGGTGACAGCCGCGGCCGGGCTGACAGCGGCCGGTACGGTCACCCATGTCATCACACATCAACCCGCGGCCTTCCGGGTGCTAGCTGGCCAGGATGCCCTTGGCGCCTTGATTGATGCCCGTCAGGTTGAACGGATCGAACAGCTTCTAGCTGGCCTTGGGCAAGCTGACTGCGCTCTGGTGGTGGACACGGCGGCCGATTTGGATGGCTTGACAGTTTCAAGCCTAGGTTTGGGCCTGATCGACGCTGTCACCGGAGGTGGCCTGGCGCCTGGCGCCAGTTTGGTGATCACCGGGCCACCCAAGGTCAGCCGCTGGCTGGCGATGTGTCCGAACCGCCTGATCTTGCCGGTAGCTCAAACAAGTGATGACCTGATGCTGGGTGTGCCAAGAGACATGGCCCACGCCCGGCATCTACCGGGCCGGGCCTGCTATTTGAGCGCCGCTGGAGCGGTCACTTCGCAGGTTGGTTTGACTAGTGGTTCGCCGGGTGGGCCAAGCTGTCAGCTAATCTGCCCGCCGCCGCGTGTCTTGCCGTTACCGGGACGGGTCGGACCAGATGATCTACCGCCGGACCGGCCTGGTGGGCCGGTCTGGATCGGCCTAGGCGGCCCTTACGGCACACCATTGGCCTTACCGGTGCCTGAGGGCCGACCAGTCGCTGTGATGGGCCCGCACGGCTCAGGCCGCAGCGCCGCACTGAACCACATTTACCAGCGTTTGGAGGCGACCGGCCGGTCACCCAGACGGATCCCGACAGAGCCTGCCCCGACTTGGCCGGACCTGGTGGCGGAATTGAATGATGGTGGCGTTGTGGTAGTCGATGACGCCGAATCAGTTGAAGGCCCGCCGCCTACCCGTCTGCCCCGGCGCGGCACTTTGATCGCGGCTTGCACCACTGCCGCAGCAGCCTCCTTCCGGCCACCAGCCACCCTTTTTCAAGCTCATCCGCTGGGTATCCTGCTTTGGCCGGCCGCGCCGGGCAGCGCGGCGGCCTTCGGTCCGGGCCGGGCCGGTGGTACGGCTGTCGACCTGGCCGGGCCGCGCCCGCCTGACCCGCCAGGCCGGGGCCGATTGATCCTGCCAGGCCGCTCCTATCCGGTTCAGTTGGCCGCCGCCTGAGCCCGGCCGCTCGCCGTCCTGGTTTGATCAACCCGCTCACGCCGGGCTGTTCAGCGGGACATGTCACTGAAACCGCCCGACGGTCGGGGTGATACAGCATCTTCCTAAGTTTCAGGCTCTTGGCTCAGTAGAATCCCCTAAATGTGGGGCACGTCACACAAATTGGGTCTTGTCAAACTTCTAGCGATGTGTGACCCTGAGATATAGAAGAAACAAGAACCTCGCATCAGATAGTGATGCGCTCACAGCCTTAAGGAGCTGCAATGGACTGGCGCCATGCCGCCGCGTGTTTAGATGAAGATCCCGAACTATTCTTCCCCATCGGGAACACTGGCCCTGCTCTTCTTCAAATTGAAGAAGCCAAGGCCGTCTGCGCCCGTTGTGATGTCGCGGCATCTTGTCTTGAGTGGGCAATCAACAACAACCAAGATTCCGGTGTTTGGGGCGGCTTGTCAGAAGACGAACGCCGTTCCTTGAAGCGACGTAACGCACGCGCCCGGCGCGCTGCCTGACCTGCGAATTCGCCTATTAACTAAAGTTTTACAGTGGTGTTGCGCTGTCCACTTTGGTATCGCCCTGAGTTTGTCTGCCAATAGTTATTAGCGGAGCGGGCCAGATCTTGAAAAGATCTGGCCGCCTTCTGCGCCTTGAGCGGAAAGTCTTCATTCGGTCGGCCGCATTGGGTTGCGCCGTGCGCGGATCAACCAGTTTTCCCCTACTAGAAGATGCTCAATACGTCACACTAGGCAGGCGTATTCACAACATGAGCACATATTGCTTGGCTGTCTTTACCATTAAGAAATGCGCTTCGCAGCGTATTTCGCTATCAGTGAAGACTGGCGGTCACAACAGCTTTGGTGCCGCCTCCTGGCCGCGATGTCCAATCGATTGACCCACGCAATTCGCCAGTAGCGAATGTCCTAACAATCTGAGTTCCAAGACCAGCGCCCTCAGCCGGGCCACCAGTCGGCATTCCTGCCCCGTCATCGGCCACGGTGACAGTCAGTGAGTCAGCCCGCCTAGTCGCCTCAATCCAGACCGTCCCACCGCCGACCGGTCCTAAACCATGTTCAACGGCGTTAGTAACCAGTTCGGTCAGCACCATTGCCAGAGCCGAAGCGTTGTCACCCGGCACATCACCAAATGATCCTTCAAGCACAGTCCGGACCGGGAAACCAGTTGAAGCGGCGTCAGCCGCCAGCCGCAAAGCCCGCCCAAAGACCGCATCAAAATCAACTGTTTGGGCCATGTTCTGTGACAACGCTTCATGGACTGTGGCGATAGTTGACACACGTCCGATGGCTGCCCTCAGAGCACTCTTGACCTCCGGGTTGGATGACCGCCGGGCCTGCATCCTGAGCAGCGCGGCAACCTCCTGCAAGTTGTTCTTGACACGATGGTGGATCTCACGGATGGTGGCGTCTTTAGTCATCAACTCCATTTCCGAACGCCGCAAGTCAGTCACATCGCGTACCAGTATCAAAGCCCCGGTACGGCTGCCTAGGTGCGTCAAAGGCACCGACCGGAGCACAATCGAGGCCAGCCCAATCTCAATCTCAGCCAGCCACGGAGCCCGGCCCATCGCCACCACCGGCAACGTCTCATCAACTTGGTGTGAACCGCGCAGACGTTCCGCCAGAACCTCAACCAACAGCGAACCAGCCAGCTCCTCAATCACCCCTGCCCGGTGGAAAGCCGACAACGCGTTCGGTGAAGCGAACGTAACTTGACCCTGCGTGTTGAGCCGCAGGACGCCATCGCCGACTCGGGGAGAATTACGGGCCGTACCTGACGGCGCCGTAGTTGAAGGGTATTCACCTCGCGCCACCATCCCAAGGAGTTCATCAGCTAACTGCATGTAGTTGATCTCAAGGCGGGAAGGACTGCGCAACACGCCAGTGTTGGCGTGACGCGTGATAACCGCTATTACCCGACCAGCGTTAACCACTGGGATGATTTCTTGGCGCACACCGTAAGGCCCATGCCAGCGCGGATCAGAATGACGCTGAATCACACCTGTTTCCATGACTTGGCGCATGTCTGCGCTTTGCGCCGGATCAGCCACTGTGCCAACCACATCCTCGTGGTAAATCGTGGCGCCGGTGCCTGGTCGGCGCAGAGCCGCCGCCACAAACGAATCTGTTGTTGTGGGAAGCCAGACAACCAGGTCGGCGTAAGCCAAGTCGGCGATCATCTGCCATTCCGAGACTAACCGGCGGATCCATTCAAGATCTTGTGGCGGAAGATCTGACATCCGCTCGGCGATGGAAGCAAATGAAGACACGGACGGAATCCTAACGGTCTGAGCGTTTAACCTGGACAACGCCGGTCCGTCTCGGCGCAAAGGATGGGCGCGAAACGGATCAGGAATCGCGTTCCGCTCGCACCGGACACACCAACCAGGCCAGCCACGACAACAAAACCTTTTGGCGCCGATATGGATGACCCATGGCTGGACCGGTCAGACAATGGCCGCGATATCCTAATGGCCATGCGTTTGACCGCTGGTTACAGCTACCCTGTTCCAGCCAACCAGGTGGCGACGCTCTTGGCTGACCGTGATTTTCTGGTCGAAGCGGCCAACGCGGCCGGCGCCGATGCCGTCCAAGTCGATGTTTCAGTCGAGGAATCCGGTGAATTTACAGTCACCACCCGGGCGATCAACCCGCACACCAAACTGCCTCTCCAGATGCGGCCCTTCTTGCCGCATGGCTTGGAAATCCGTCTAGCTCAAGCCTGGGACACAGCCGACAGTGACGGCCGACGGGATGGAACGATGGCCGGAGAGATTGTCGGGGCGCCAGTTCAGATCACAGGCCGGATCGCCATCACACCAACACCTGGAGGTAGCCGTTTCACCTTCAGCGGAGCTGTCACCGCCCAGGTGCCACTAGTTGGGCAAGCCATCGAACAGGCCGCTGAACCGGCCGTCATGGCTTATCTTGAAGCGCAAGACCGGGTAGCCCGGCGCTGGCTGACATTAGCCGAGCCGTCGGCCTGAATGAAACCGCGGACCGACTTCCTGAGTGGCTTCTAGACGGCCCCAAGAATCTCAACCACAAAAATCAACGTCGCATCACCCGGGATGCTGGCTTGCCCAGACTCACCGTAACCCTGGTCAGGCGGGACAACTAACAGGACGCGTGAACCGACCGGTAACCCAGCCAATCCATCACGCCAGCCCGTGATCACATTCGACAACGCGAAAGTTGAAGGCTGTCCCCTGGACCACGATGAATCGAACTCCGTGCCATCCCAAAGCCATCCGGTGTAATTCGCGGTCACCGCGTCAACCGCCTCAACCACTTGGCCTTGGCCTTGGATCAGTACCTGGACAACCAGTTCGGATGGTTCAACCGCGTCAGATGGAATCTCAATTGATGGCTCACCGGCGGCGCCAATCGTCACAACTGGCAGGCTCGGGTCCTCAGGTTGAACTGTTTCGCCTTCGGCTTTGTCGATTGGGCGGACCGATTGGAGGATGGTGACAGCCGCGATGTAAGTCGCTGGAGCGCCTGAGGCTTCATCAGTTTCCCCCGTGTCAGTGAAAGCCGCCAGCACTTTGGCGCCAACCTTTTGGCCGTTCAGGGCGCTCCAAAGATAGTCTCCGGCCGGTTCGGTCAGGGCAAGCTGGTACGGCTGTGATTCTGATCCCTCAGCGTAAGTTGACGCCAGAATCACACCGTCCTGGCCGGATACAAGCAGATAATCCAATCGGACCGCATCACCCGGCTCAACTACCGCGCCATCGCCTGGCTCAACTAGTCGCCAAGCTGTCGGCTGGCCCAGTTCAAAAGGCTCGGTGAACCGCAAGGCGGGCGGTTCCCCGTCGACCCAGGTGATCGCCGCCAGTGCGTTCGATTCAACTTTCGGGCTTAGTGACGGCTCGTTCGGGGACGGATCGGGCTCGCTGCAACCAGCAAGAGCCAAGCTCAGGCCGACTGCCAAGACCAGCGTCAAGGTTCTTTTCATGTCATCTTCTTTCGTGTCACGGCGGCGGCTGTACGCCCGGGAGCGCTTACGCCGGGGCAACACTATAGGACAAGCCCGTGCTAACGGTCTGTTAGCCGGGGTGGACTGGTCGGCCCTGGCCGCCTCGAGCTGGCGAGAAACAACCGGTCAAGCGGTCGGCGGGGTTTCATCCGGGCCGTCACCCGCGGCCTCATCCCGAGCGCCGTCACCCGCGGCCTCATCCCGAGCCTGGCCAAGCGCCTGGCTGGCGATCTGGGCGGACCAAGCATCAACTTCCGCCCAGTCGCGGTAATCGCCACTCTTAGATCCCCAGATCCTCATCAAGGCACGTTCAGATGGACGCAACCGGTCCAGAGCCATCGCTCCGCCGAACATGCGTGAATCTTTGACACCGGATAGACGCATCAAAGCCCGCGCATCCGGCGGCAACGGCACATTACCTGGAACTGGCGCGTCAAGCGGACCGGAACAAAACAGATAAGTCCGGCAGGCGGCTAGCTGGTCACCCCAGCGATATACCAAAGCCGTCATAGCTGGCAGCATCTTGTTGGCGTAAACCGCGCTACCCAGCACTACAAGTTCATAGCCTTGGATCGATTTGACTTGTTCAGCCAAGCAGAACGTCGCCTCGATGCCGCTGTGTCGCAAGTTCGCGGCGATCCGGCGACCCATTTCTGAGGTCGAGCCGTGCTTCGATGCCACTGCTATGAGGGCCCGCATCGCCCGACTTCCCCCCAACTCGAATGTCCTGCCAACAGCTTTTCCTAATTGCCGCGCGCCGGTCGGCTTCGGGGTACCGACCACCGGCCGAACAATGCCCGGCCCCAAGGCAGTAGTTTGTTGCCTCAGCCGGTTGGCCGCACGCAGCGTTGACAAACCTTATCCGGCGCTACCCAGCCAGAACAAAGCCGTGCGCCGGTTGAGCCGCGCCGTGGCGCATTATCACTCAATTTCGTGACCGGCGTCACATTTCTCTTGCCACACCTAGGCGTGATAATCTCACCGGCATGTATTCGCACGCCACCGCTAGTTCGCGGCTTACCGCCGCCCAGCGAATGTGCCGTCGAATGCCCCAGCGCGGCTGACCAAACCCAGCAGTTCCTTAGCTGAACGGCGCTGCTGAGCGCCTGTTGTCTGCCGCTGACCCAGCTTCCACATCCGTTACGCCGCAGACCTATGCGCTCAGGGAGGCCAACCCCCAATGATCGAATTAGCCGGACTTCGCAAACAGTTTCACACCAAAGCGGGTGTTGTCACTGCCTTAGATGGTATTGATTTGACTGTTCCAGATGGTGCGATCCACGGCGTTGTTGGACCGTCCGGGGCTGGCAAGTCCACTCTGATCCGCTGCCTGACTTTGCTTGAACGGCCCACCGCTGGTCAGGTCAAGATCGATGGCGAGGACTTGACGGCCTTACCTAACAGGGCGTTACGCCGTCAACGCCACCGCATCGGCATGGTCTTTCAGCAGGTCAACCTGTTTGATTCGCGGACCGCACGGGACAACGTGGCTTATCCGTTACGGGTTAGCGGCACTTCCCGGAGCGCTGCCCGGGCCCGGGCCGACGAGCTGCTGGAACTGGTTGGTTTAGCCGGGCGCGGCCGGTCCTATCCGGCTCAGCTTTCGGGTGGCCAAAGCCAGCGTGTTGGGATCGCCCGGGCTTTGGCTGGTGACCCGTCAGTCTTGTTATGCGATGAGCCGTCCTCGGCTTTGGATTGGGCCACCACCCGCCAGATCTTGGAAATCATTCAACGGATCAACCGGACTTTGGGTTTGACGGTTCTGATCATCACTCATGAGATGGCTGTGGTTCGCCAGGTTTGTGATTCGGTTTCGTTGTTGGCGGCTGGGCGGATCACGCAATCTGGACCGTTAGCCCAGGTCATCACCGATTATGGGTCACCTTTGGCGCGTGAATTGATTCCGTTGGCGGTTGCCCCGGTTGGGGTTTCGCGGGCCCAGTTGGAAGTTTCGTTCTCGTCAGCTGATTTCTCGGTTCGTAAGGTCTTACGCCTGCTGGCTGATCTCGGCGCGGACACAGCGATCGAGACTGGCACGTTGGAAACTTTGGCTGGTCAGCGGGTTGGCCGTTTCCAGCTTGAAGCTGATACGGCCGCCGTGCCCCGGGTTGTGGCGGAGTTGCGGGCGGCGGGTCTGCACGTGTTGGTCGGCGCCAGTCAGTCAGATGACGCGGCCAGCATCGCGGCGCAGGTGGACGATGCCGTCCCCCAAGCCCCCGATCAGCCCGCCGTCTCGGGCGGACCAGCGGAGCGGGTGGACGGTCCCGTCCCCCAGGCCCCCGATCAGCCCGCCGTCTCGGGCGGACCAACAACCCAAGTGGACGGCCCCACCCGATCAGCCGAATCACTGGCTGAGGACGAAGGGAGGCCAACATGATCCGGGCGACCGTGCTGGGCGGCATCGGGCATGGGACTTTCTTCAACAACGAAGACTTCACGTCACGTATTTGGGAAGCCCTGGGCGGAACTCTGGGACAAGTCGCGGTCTCTAGCTTGATCGCCGTCCTAATTGGGTTGCCGCTGGGTTTGGCGGTCTGGCTGACGGCCAGCGGCGGGCTGGCTCCTAACCGGATCGTCAACCGGATTCTGAACCTGGTAGTTGATTTGGGCCGGGCCATCCCATTCATCATTCTGATGCTTTTGCTGATCGGTTTTACCCGCTTCTTGATGGGGTCAACGCTCGGCTGGAAAGGCGGCATCCCAGCTTTAGCGGTCGGTTGTATACCGTTTTATGCCCGGCTAGCGGAGAACGCCATCCGCAATGTAACCCTCGGGAAAATCGAAGCCGCCCAAATGGCGGGCGCTTCACGCTGGCAAATCACCTGGGGTGTGGCTGTCCGTGAGGCTCTGCCTGGTTTAGCGGGCGCCGCCACTGTCACGTTCATCACACTGATCGGCTATTCCATGATTACTGGAACGATCGGCGCGGGCGGCCTGGGAGACCTGGTTTACAACTGGGGTTACACCCAAAACATGCTCGATATCCAAATCATGGTGGTGGTGATCGTGCTGTTGTTAGTTGAACTAGTCCAAATCCTGGGCGATCTGATTGTCAAAGCCTTGGACCACACAAGATAAGACGTCTGGCCTTGACCACCAGGTAGCCAGCCGAAACCAATACACAACGAGTAGCAAGGAGAAACAATAATGCGCAAGTCCTTTTCAATGCTGGCCCTAGCGGCAGCGGCCGCCCTGGCGATGGCCGGCTGTGGTGATGGCGGGCAAACCGAATCAACTGGTGATCCCAGTGCCAACGGCACCACCGATACCAGCGACACCGCCGTTCACCTGACAGTTGGTGTCAGCCCGGTACCTCACGGGTCGATCCTGCGGTTTGTTCAGGAAAACCTGGCAGCCGAGGCCGGCTTGGATATCGAAGTGGTTGATTACCAGGATTACATCCTGCCGAACAGGGCTCTGGATGAAGGTGACCTGGACGCCAACTACTTCCAGCATCAGCCTTATCTGGACTCTCAGGTAGCCGAATACGGCTACGAGTTCTTTGCCTTCCCTGGTGTGCACATTGAGCCGCTAGGTGTTTACAGCTCGAAGGTGAAATCGCTTGATGAGATCAGTGATGGCGCCAAAATTGGGCTGTCCAATGACCCAGCCAATCAGGCCCGTGGTTTGCGGCTGCTCGAAGGCGCCGGTCTGATCAAACTGAAGGACACTGGCGGGGCTGATCCGACCATCTCTGACCTGGCCGATGACACACCAATCAAAGTTGACCTGATCCAGGTTGAGGCGAAACTCCTGGCCGTCAACCTGCCAGACTTTGAGTTGTCCGTCATCAACGGCAACTACGCCATTGAGGCTGGCCTGTCACCGTCCAAAGATGCTCTGCTGCTAGAACCAGGAGCCGACAACCCGTACGCCAACTTCTTGGTCACCACCCAGGACCGGGCTAACGACCCAGCTCTAGTCAAGCTCAATGAGTTGCTGCACTCCCCGGAAGTCAAGCAGTTCATCGCTGATACTTGGACTGACGGTTCGGTTATCGCCGCCTTCTGACACGCCTCGACGGCGGAAGTGAAGGCTTCCGGTAACTAAATTCGGCCTCATCCCAGGGCATTGTGGAATGATGGGCACTCGGGAATCATCGGGCTCCCGAGTGCCCATCATCATTTGAGTGACAACTTGCCTGGAGACAACGTGCGTTCAATAGTGACAGCGACCGCGGTCGCGCTGACAGCAGCTTTGGCTTTAGCTGGCTGCTCCGGTAATTCCGGTGACGATGCGTCCGCAGCTCCACTGGTCAAAGGATCAGTGACAGTTGATCTGGCTGAACTGCCGGTTCTGAGCGGCGAATACGGTGCGGCACCAACCATCGCCTTCCCGCTCAAACCTGGCGAGTCATCGCCCTCTCCGACACCGTCACCAGAACCAGAGTCGGCGCCGGAACCCAGCCCGGAAGAGACCAGCGAAGCTGACCCTGAGCCGACCGACGAAACTGACCCTGAGGCGACCGGCGATGTCGGCAGCTCAGATGGTGACGAATCGTCCGATGGTGACGAATCGTCCGACGCTGAACCAGATTCATCAGCCAGCCCATCTGAGGCTCCCTCGCCCTACCTGACACCACCATCTTCGCTGCAAGTTCAAGTTCAGCCTGGTATGACCGGCTCCGGCCCGGAAATCAAAGAAGGCAACCTAATAGCGGTTGATCTGATCGCCTGGGAGTGGGGTGAAACCGAACCATCGCCCTATATGAACACCTTTGTCCAGCAGACCCGCATGGTGATCGCCGTGCGGACGGACAGTTCAACTCTGGCTGGTCTGGCCCGCGTCCTATACGGACAGAACGTTGGTTCCAGGGTGATGGGTGTGATCCCGCCGTCAGTTGGAACCCTGGCGATCGATTACGGCCTTGAGGCTGGCGCCACACTGGTGGTTGTGATGGACATCCACGACCAGTTCGACAAAACAATTGAGGCAACAACTGATGCCAGACTAACTGGCGCCCAAACCGGCCCGCAGATCCATGGTGCCTTGGGCGGGCCAGCCACCGTCTCCATCCCTGGTGGCCTTGAGCCACCAGATGAGATCTCAGCCACTGTCATTGCGACCGGGACCGGCCCAGTAGTCAAAGACGGTGACCAGTTACTGGTCCATTTCTCGGCGACTGACTGGTCAGGCAAGAATGACGGTGATACTTGGACAGCGGGCTGGGGGCCTCAAGCGATCACCGTGCCGACTTACTCCTGGGGTGACGGTTCAACGATCTACGCCTTTGACCTGCTAATCGGTCAGCCAATCGGCAGCCGACTACTGATCGTGACACCCGGCAAGGAGGGTTCCTATCTGGCGGACGCCATTGTGGTTGACATTGTGGCGCTGGTTCACTCCACGCCAGAAGAATCCGCTAGCCCCTCACCGAGCGCCTCAGATGACGGAACAGAGGCCCCCGGGGAGGACCAAGACGCCTCTCCTGGACAGTCGCCTAGCCCAACAGCGACTGGATGAAAGACCTAAGGCGATAGCGAAGCACTGACAGATGAACGAGTTCACAGTCGTAACAGTGCTGCTGGCCGCTGTCGCGGTGGCCGCCTTCGCCCGGCGGGTCGGTTGGAACCCACCACTGGTGGTCCTGGCGGTCTCACTGGCAGCGTCCTTCATACCGGGCCTGGAACAAGTTGAGGCACCACCGGAACTCCTGTTAGGCATTATTCTGCCGCCGCTGCTTTATTCGGCCGCGATTTCTAGTTCCTACCAGGATTTCCGGGACGCCATTGAACCAATTGTGCGGCTCGGTGTTGGTTTAGTGATTCTGACAACCGCCGCTGTTGGACTGGTGGCTTACCTAGTTGACCCGTTACTGTCGCTGCCCGCCGCTCTGCTACTCGGCGCCGTGGTGGCACCACCAGACGCCGTGGCGGCTAGTGCTGTTGGACGGCGGTTAGGGCTGCCGCGCCGGGTCATGACACTGCTGGGCGGTGAGTCGCTGATCAACGACGCCACCTCATTGACGCTCTACCGGCTGGCTTTAGCGGCCGTCTACGCCACCGGGTCTTCGCTTGGCCAAGGCATGGTGGTGTTCACGCTGGCGGTCGTGGTTGGTGTGGCGGTTGGTTTGTGTCTGGCGTATGTCGCCCAGTTGGCCCGCTCCGGCCTGGGCGATCCAACAGTTGACACCGTGATCGGGTTGATGCTGCCGTTCGTTTGCTACTGGATCGCTGAGGAATACCAAGGATCAGGTGTCCTAGCGGTGGTCAGTGCGGGTTTCTTCATTGGCCAGGCGTCACCGCGCACCACAGTGGCGACCCGCCTGCATGAGGAACCAATCTGGGCCTCAGTTGACCTGATGTTAGAGTCTTTCACCTTCGCTTTGATCGGCTTGCAACTCCGCTTCGTCATCCTTGAAGTTGACCGGTCAGATCAGTCCCTCGGTAACGCGGTCTGGTTGTCTTTGATGGTTCTGCTGACCGCTTTAGCCATCAGACCGATCTACATCTATGCCACCGAGTTCCTGGTCCGGGCTAAATGGCTGCGCCGGACGCTGCGGCGCGACCAGGTACCATACACGCCGTTGACGCCACGTGAACTGCTGGTCACCTCCTGGGCTGGGATGCGCGGCGTGGTGACTTTGGCCGCCGCGGCCGCCATTCCGCTGCTGGTCAACGGCAAGCCCTTCGCTGAGCGGGCGACAGTCCAGTTGGCGGCCTACACTGTGGCGATCGGCACGCTGCTAGTCCAAGGCCTGTCCCTACCAGGACTGATCCGATCACTCAAGATCTCTAACGCTGATGAAGCCGAAGAAGATGACGCCTCTGAAGCCCGTGTCCGGCTGATCGCGACCCGGGCGGCCTCCGGCGTGATGCGCGGCCAAGTCGACGCCTGGGCGGCCGTCATGGGCCGCCCAGAGGCTGAACGCATCGCCTCCTGGGCTGTCCAAGGCCTGCTGGCCCGCGAGACAGCCGCCGCCACGTTGCTTCATCCTGAAGCTGATCTGACTGACGCTGAGCTTCTGACCATGACTGATGGCCAAACCCCGGCCATTATCCGGGAAGCCAGCCGGGCACTGGGGGCAGCCGACGGCGGGTCGCTTGGCCCAGATGAGTTACGCCGCCGGGCCGCCTCATTGACAGCCCGCATCACTGAGCTGCGCACCCAAATGATTCGCGCCCAACGTGCCGTGGTGGTTCAAGAACGCAACGCTGGACGCCTCAATGAGGCTGTCATGCGGCGCATCATGCGTGAACTTGATCTCGAAGAAGAGACCATGGAAGCTAGCTGGGCCCACCGCCTCTAGGTGGGTGTTGACGCAGGTCAGCGATCCCAACTGGCACGCTGCATGGCGTCTTTGATTTCACCAACTAGTTCTTCGAGCAGGTCCTCCAAGAAAACCACCCCACCAGGTACCGCCACCAGATGTGACCGGTTCAGCTGCATCATCGCTAAAACATCCTCAACCTCATCGTTAGATTCGGCCCGGGACATCGGGCGGAACCGCTCGGACGGCACCGGCTTGAGACGCTGATCCTCACCAGTCAAATCAAGCACATCTTGGATATGCAGATAGCCTGTCAACTCGCCTGACAATTGACGGATCGGGAAACGCGAAAACCCAGTTCTAGTGACACAAGCCTCCAATTCGTCGGTCGTCACACCCGGCGGCACTGTCACCAAATCCGCTTCAGGCACCATGACTTCCCCAGCCGTTTTGGCTGAAAACTCAAGCGACCCGGAAATCAACCCGTCGGCATCGGGCAAAACTCCCGCCTCGGTCGAATGATGCACTATGGCAGCCAACTCAACCGCTGTGAAAGCTGAAGCCACCTCAGCTTTCGGAGTGACCCGTAAAGCTTTCAGCGCCAAGTAAGCCATCCCGCGCAAAGCGGCCGTCAACGGGCTCAACAACCAAGCCAGCACCACCAGCGGCGGCGTCAAAATCAGGGCAGCACGTTCCGGGGCGGTCAGCGACAGATTCTTCGGCACCATTTCGCCAAGCACAACATGTAAATAGACCACGATCACCAAAGCCGCCAGACCAGCCACAACGTGAGCCGAAGCGCGCGGCGAACCAGCCGCTTGAAACGGCCCGGTCAGCGCCCCCGCCAAGGCCCCTTCAGCCACAAAACCAAGCGAAGTTGAAGCCACTGTGACCCCAAGCTGAAGGGTCGCCAGCATCGACGGCATGTGTTCAAGGGCGTAAATCACCAGCCGGGCGGGCCGCGACCCGGCGCCGGCCCGCGGCTCAACCTGGGAGCGGCGCACCGCCATGATGGCGAACTCAGCACCAACAAAGAAAGCGTTAGCGGTCAGCAAACCTAACGCCACCAACCACATCATGGTTTCTTCCCCGGTCCCCAGACACGTAAAGCGGTCGCCCGCCGGCCCGTCATCGATTCGACCCGTAAGGTCGCTCCGGCCGCCGCCACAATGTCCCCCGGCCGTGGCACCCGGCCGAGCCGCGCCATAACCAGGCCACCCAAAGTCTCATAAGCGGGCGTTTCAGGTAATTCGATACCTGACAGAGCCTCAAATTCGTCCGGCCGGAGTTGAGCTGAAACCCGCCACGACCCGTCCGCCAGGCGCCGTGAAAGCGGGCGACGCGGATCGTTCTCATCGCTCACCTCGCCAACAATTTCCTCAACCACATCTTCTAACGTGATAACCCCGGAGGTGCCACCATATTCGTCCACCACTAAAGCCATCTGGGCGCCAGCGTCCCGCAACTGGACCAGCACCGGCCCTAGTTCAGCCGTTTCAGGCACCTCAATGATTGGTGTCATCAGCCCAGCGACTGGCACCCGGGAACGGCGGTCATGTGGCACGGCGATGGCTTTACGTAAAGCCACCACCCCGACCACATTGTCGCGTGACCCGTCAATCACCAACAGGCGGGAATGACCAGTTGAACGCACCATTTCGATGACATCTTGGGCGCTGGCGTCACGTCGCAAGACAGCCAGTTGGGTCCGGTCAGTCATGGCGTCAACGGCCCGTAATTCGGTCAGGGCGAGCGTCCGATGCAACCGGTCAGCTAAGTCTTCATCGATTCTGCCTTCAGCCGCCGAATGGCGTACCACCGAATCAAGTTCCTCAGCTGAACGAGCTGACGGAACCTCATCGACTGGTGTTAGTCGCATCGCCCGGAGCAGCCCAGTTGACGAGTTATGCAGCAACCAGATAACCGGTCGCATCAGTTTGGCGAAAACAAGCAGGAACGGCACCGCCCGGCGCGCCACCTTGAGTGGTTCAGCCATCGCTAAGTTCTTCGGGATGAGTTCACCCAGCAGCATCGACATGAAATTGACCAACACCAGGGCGATAGCTCCAGCCAGGGCCGCACCAGCCGCCTGGCTGATCCAGTTGGCGCCGCCCAGCCATTGGTTCAACAACCGTGTGACCGCCGGTTGAGCCGTGTAGCCGAGCAGTACGGTCGTCAAGGTGATACCAACTTGTGAAGCCGACAAGTAGAACGATGCCGACCCTAAAGCCCGTCGCAGGGCGTTGAGTTTACGGTCGCCTGGGGAAGCGGCCAACAAGGCGGGGTCAACCGCTACTAAGGCGAACTCGGCGGCCACAAAGAGCGCGGTCCCGAGGGTTAGCGCCAGGCCCACGCCAGTCATGACTAAATCTGAAGGCATCAGGCACTACGTTATCCCGTTCAGCATGACGTGCCAGACTTGACCCATGACTGCTCCGCTGATCTTGGTGGTAGAAGACGAACCGACCATCGCTAACGCTATTGCCCGGCGCCTGGCGGCTGAAAGCTACCGTGTGGTTACCGCCAGTGACGGTTTGGAAGCCGTCACTAAAGCCGCTGAATTACAGCCTGACCTGCTGGTTTTAGATGTTATGTTGCCCAGCATTGACGGTCTTGAAGTCTGCCGCCGGGTGCAGGCCGATCGGCCGGTTCCGGTCCTGATGTTGACCGCCCGGGACGATGAAACCGACAAACTAGTCGGTTTAGGGGTCGGGGCTGACGACTACATGACCAAGCCGTTCTCGATGCGGGAGCTTCTAGCCCGCATCAAAGCTTTGCTGCGCCGGGTTGAACGAGCCAAACAGCTTTCCTTACCACCAGCTGACGCCAGTCCGATTGTCACCGCTGACCTGGTGATTGACCGGGCGTCGCGGCGTGTCACGCGGGCAGGACGGGAGGTTCACCTGACACCGACCGAGTTTGATTTACTGGTTTTCTTGGCTGAATCACCCCGGACTGTTCTGACACGAGAGAAACTGCTTGAACATGTTTGGGATTGGATTGACGCCTCCGGCACCCGAACAGTTGATTCGCATATCAAAGCGGTCCGCCGCAAACTGGGGGCTGACCTGATCCGGACAGTCCACGGGGTTGGTTACGCTTTCGACCCGGCACCAGCCGAACCAGCCGCCAACCCCAACCCCGGCCCCAACCCCGGCCCGGTTCAACAAACTGGCAGACCGGGCCGTGGCCCGGCTGAACCACCCAGCCAGAACCCATCAACTGGTCGACTCAGACCGCCGGTCGGCCGTGGCGGGCAGGCCGCGGCGGCTCCCACCTCCAAACCGGCCCCCAACCAAGACGGACCGGTCCAACCAGCCAAGACGGCGGCATCGTCCCGGGGGAAACCCCCAGGCCAAACTAAAGGCGGAGTCTTGCCTGGTGGTGGGCTTGGTCGGGGCGGCCGCCTGAGGCCAGGCCGTGGCTAAGCCGGCCCGGTCGTTACCGCAGGTGGTACGACCACTGGACGCTTTCGGGTCAATCAAAATCAAGATTGGTTTGCTTGTGACCGGTGCGGTCATGGCGGCCGTCCTGATGACCTGGGTTGGGTTGGGTTATGAGATGGGACCAACCCGAACCATGCCGCTGGCCGTGGCGACTGGCCTGGTTGTGACCCAGATTTTGGCTCACGGTATGACCAGCCCGCTGCGCCAAATGACTGAGGCGGCCCGGGCCATGGCGAAAGGCGACTACACCACTAAGGTTTCGATCACTTCGCGTGATGAGGTCGGCGAACTGGCCCGGGCTTTCACTTTGATGGCGCAAGACTTAGCTCAGGCGGACGCTTTACGGCGCGAGATGATCGCCAACGTTTCCCACGAGTTGCGCACGCCGGTGGCGGCTCTCCAAGCTGAACTTGAAAACATGGTTGACGGTGTGACCGATCCGAACCATGAAACGCTTGATCTGTTACTAACCCAAACCAAACGCCTGGGACGGCTGGTAACAGACATGCTTGATCTTTCACGGCTTGACGCTGATGTGGTGGAGCTGAATCTGACTGAAACTGAGGCTGAGTCGTTCTTGGACGATGCCGTCGCCGCGGCTCGGTTGGTTGCCTCGTCAGCCGGGAAGCGGGTCGCCTTTGTGGTCGATTGCCAGCCTCGGACACTCCGAATGACAGTTGATGTTGAACGGCTACACCAGGTGGCGGCCAACTTGTTGTCGAACGCGATCCACCATTCGCCGGAGGGTGGCATCATCACGATTTCGGCGGCCCTGGTTGGCCGCTGGATTCAGCTTGACTTCAAAGATCAGGGTCCGGGTATACCGCCAGAGGAACGGGAACGGATCTTTGAACGCTTTGAGCGGGGCAAGATTGGCCGCTCAGCGGCGACCGCTCCGACCGGTGGGACCGGTTTAGGTTTGGCCATCGCCCGCTGGGCGGTCCGCTTGCACGCTGGTTCGCTGACTGTGGTTGAATCCGGTTCTGGTGCGATTCTGCGCGTCCGGGTGCCCAAGACACCGCCGCTGCGGGCCTAACTCCATTCGGAGGTTCAAAACTGTGACGAATCAGCCTATTTGCCGCGCCCCGCGGCCCCCGCAAGGCATTCGGACGGGTGTGTCCAGGCCGGAGATCTTGTGGGGTGCCTCTAGATGAAGCGGGTTGGGCCATCTGGTCGGCGGCGGTTGGGGCCGAGGCCGGGCAGATCATCTGGCCAGCGGCGGTCTTCGCGGGGCTCTTCGCAGCGGTCTTCGCAGCGGCCCTCGCGGCGGTCAATCGTCCCGGTGGCTGGGCTGATCGTTGTGCTGGCCCTGGTGGGCCTGGTAGTTGAGCGCTGCACCACAACAGATGACTTAGCTGGCCCGGCTGAGGCTGGTGGCACTGCCAGCGGTGCTGTTAGTACGGCTGATGACTTTGCGTCCGCGCCTGACGGTGGTTCTTTAGGGGATGGAGGTGGTGGCGCTCAGGCGGGTGAATCAGGTGACGTGGCGGCGGCCTTGGCCGCCTTGGAAGTTCTGCCAGCTCCGACCGTAGCTGGCCAGGTGCCAGATTATGAACGCACTGATTTCCTGCCCGGCGGTTGGGCTGACCTGGATCATGATGGCTGTTACAGCCGTAATGAGATTCTGCGGCGTGATTTGACTGATGTCACTTTCGAGGATGGTTGGTGCAAGGTCGCGACTGGCCGCCTGGCGGACCCGTATAGCGGCCAGGTGATCGACTTCGACAAGGCGGTCTCAACCACTACCGTCCAAATTGATCACGTTGTGCCATTAGCCCAGGCCTGGCGGGCCGGGGCCTGGAACTGGACCAAGGACCAGCGCATCGCTTTCGCCAATGACCCAGCCGAACTGCTGGCGGTGTCTGGCCCAGCCAACCAATCCAAGGGTGATTCTGGCCCGGCCGAATGGCTGCCGCGGACCGGCCAATGCCCTTACGCCGCCGCCTACGCCCTGCTGGCCGCCCGCTATGGCCTTGCCATCCCGCAAGCTGACCGTGACACCTTGCACACTGTGCTGGCGGCCTGCCCCACCTAACTGGTCCGTCAGCCAAACCGCGGTTCAGGGCCGCGCGGCCGCGGCCTGGGCGCGCCGGGGCGGCCCCTTGGTCTGGGTTGGGGGTCGGTAATCGGTCACAGTTGGGTGAAATGGGTAACTGTGACCGGTTCCCGTCGCGGAAACCGGGATAGCCGCCGCTAGGCAAATCAGAGCCAATGGGCTGACCTGGGGTTTTATTGGAGGACCGCCGGATGGAGCTGGTCTGGGTTGAGGGTTGGGGGTCGGTAATCGGTCACAGTTGGCCGAAATGGGTAACTGTGACCGGTTTCCGTCATGGAAACCGGGATAGCCGCCGCTAGGCAAATCAGAGCCAATGGGCTGACCTGGGGTTTTATTGGAGGACCGCCGGATGGAGCTGGTCTGGGTTGAGGGTTGGGGGTCGGTAATCGGTCA
>JAIRYJ010000033.1 GCA_031267825.1 Bifidobacteriaceae bacterium | reverse complement strand
GACGGACCGTTCGACACCCTTGAGCAGATCCAGGCCGCGACCGCCGACTGGGTCCGCTGGTACAACCAGGAACGGCTCCACGGCTCGCTCCGATACGCGACGCCGGACGAGGTCGAGGCTGCCTACTATGATGTCACCGAGCCCGACAACAGTTAGGCCGTCGTCACAAGAAACAGACGGCAACAGACCGGTACCCCTTCAGAGTGCCGTACGTGCCGCGCGCCTGAGCGATCCACCGCCACAACGTTGACCGGTTCAAACCCAACTCCTCGGCCACTACCGTGGCCGACTTACCAAGCTCCTCAACCATCGCCACCGCATGGGCTTTGAACTGAGCCGAATACTTACCCTGATTACTCGCAGACACTCTCCACATTCTCCTTAAGACTCACTGTCCACAAGAAACATGACACCTCAGTGTTGTCGAGCAGGTCTGCGCCGCGGTGGCTGCGTGTTTGGCGACGATTTTGGCGACCGCGTCGCGGCTGAGGCGGGCGCCGTTGGGGTTCGGGAACAACACCTGGCCGCCTCCGGGCGGCAACCTGACGTGGGGCTGACCGGCCGAGTGGGCGGCATCGTCCAAGTTTGACGGGAGGGGCGCAAGGCAGATCCAACCCCGGGTGACCAACCCGAGACGCTGGCAATACCAGCCCCAGCCGACCTACCAGCCCCAGCCGACCTGGCGTTTGGTGGCGTAACCGGTGCCGGTGGTGTTGCGGTAGAAGTAAAGCGCGCCGGTAGCGTTGTCGCGTCCCATGATGTCGGCGAAACCGTTACCATCCAGGTCAGCCCCAGCGGCCAGCAAGAACGTGCCCCAACCGTTACCGACCTGACGTTTAGTGTTGAACGTGCCGTTGCCTTTACCGGTGTAGAGCCGCAGAATCCCGGCTTGATCAACCGACAAAATGTCTTGCTTGCCGTCCTTGTTGGCGTCCCCGGCGGCTAGCGCCTGGAAGCCGATCCAGCCGTTACCAGAACGCAGACGGAAACCCTTAAAACCGGCCGCTCCGTTGCCAGGGTAGGTCCAGAGGAAACCGTCAGCGTCAATGCCGAGCGCGTCAGGATAACCGTCGCCGGTCAGATCACCAGCCAAAATGAGCCGGTAATCGGTCCAGCCCCAGCCGATCCTGACTGGTGGAGCCAGGGTTGTGCCAGGCAAGCCGCGGCGCAGATAGAGGTTGCCGTCGGCGTCGATTGTCATGACATCGTTGTGACCGTCCCGGTCCCAATCCGGTACACCAAAAACCCGCTGGCCTTTCAACCCGCTGGCCAGCAGATAGTTAGTGCCGAAGGCGTCCTGACCGTTGATCAGCATGAACGGATAGGCTAATAGCTGACCGTCACGGTCTAAGGCGAGGACTTCACCCCGGCCATCACCGGTGATGTCACCGGACAGTGTGATCTGTTCGAACGGTGTTGAAACTGGTGTTGGCTGACGTCCAGGTGGTCCCAAGGTGAAATGAGCTGATCTAGTCCCGAAGGCACCACGGATGGTTTCAGCGCCGCTGATGGTTTTGGTCGCGCCGCCGGATGAGCGGGCGACAATCGTTTTAGCGCTGCCACCTTGGGTGGTGGCGGTGATGGTAACTGAGGCGACATCGGCCAGGCCAAAGATGGCTTTCATTTGCGCCTGGGTTTTGCTCAGGGTCCAAGCTCTGATGCTTTCCGGCACGCCGGGTTTGATTGACCAGGGGTCATCTTTCGAGATCAGGTAAGGCAGTGAGCCGCTCCAGATTTCGGCTGAGTTTTCAGTTCGCCCGCCGTTAGCCGCGCTGTACGATGCCGTGATTGGGCTTCCGTTGTAAAGCACCAGTGCGGCGCTCGTGTCGCTAGCGGATGTCAGGTTGACGTTAGACACCCAGTTGTCGCCGTAGGCTTCGGCTTCTTTGGAGCGCCCAGCGTAATACTGTGACCTGGTGTCGGAGTAGACCTCGCAGTCGCAGCTCGCTTTGTAGGTTTGTTTGGCGCCGTAAGTCCGGGCGGCGGTGGCCTGAGCTTGGAGGGCCGCGGCCGCCCAAGATGACGGCACTTCACCTAGGCCGTAGATGTATTCCCTTGCCAGACTCAAGTTGGCCGTCAGGTTGACTTTGCCGCCGATCACGCTAGCTGTCATGGTGCCGCGGCAGTAGCCAAAGGTTCCTCCGTTGGTGCCGTCCACGGTCACAAAGCCGGTGCAGTTTGAGGCACCTAACCAGGTTAAAGCTATCGATGAGCCGGTGACAGTTGAGCCTAAGCCGCTGGCCACGACTTGTGATCCGGAGACTGACAAGGTGACAACCGTTCCGGTGGTGGCGTAAACCGGGTTGCCGCCAGCCGGTGTCAGGTAGCCGGCGGTCGCCGCGTAGCGCACTGTGACGGTGGGGGCTTGGATTAGCTGGACCCGGATTTTGTCCATTGGCCGGTTGGCGATGGTGGTTCCCGGATAGTAGAAGTTGAGGATGGAGTTGGCGTTGTAGCCGGCTTTGGCCATCTCTTGGGCGCCGTATTGCGACATGCCGACACCATGGCCGTAGCCTGAGCCGCTCAGCGTCCAGCTCGCCGGGACGGCGTTGGGCGCCGCTTGCGGGTCAAGCGCCGCTGGGGCTTGTCCTCCAGCGGGTTCGCTGGGTGCCGCTTGCGGGTCAAGCGCCGTACCCGCTGCCTGCTCGGCGGGCGCCGCACCGGCGGGTTCGGTCGGCTCGGCCGCCGTGGCTGGCGCGGCGGCGATCAGCCCGGCTATCAGGACGGCCGTTGCCGTGATGATGGCAGCGGACTCCGTGGAACGTGAAGAAGGGCGCACAGTGTTGACCTTTCGGTTATGGCCGGATCGCTTGCGGCCAGTTTACCTGCGGAATTGCTATTGATTGGGTGTGTCCCAAGTGGTGGCGCCAGGAATCAGCAGGATCTTGCCCTGGGTCAGGCCGGATTCGATCGCCCGGTGGGCCTCAACCGCGTTGGTCAGGGCGAAACGCTGCCCGATCCGCACCACCAGATCACCGCTGACAGCGGCTTGAAGGACGCGGCCAGCCCGGTCGAGGAGTTCTTGGCGGGTCCGGCTGTAGTCGCCGAGTTTTGGCCGGGTGAGATAGAGCGATCCGTGGGCGTTGAGTTCTTGCGGGTCGAACGGTTCAACTTGGCCGGAAGCCCCGCCGTAGAGCACCGCCATGCCGCGTGGCCGCAGGGCTGCCAGCGTCGCCCGGAAAGTAGTTTGTCCGATGCCGTCGTATATGACATCAGCCCCCGCCAGGTTGGTCCGTTCCAGGATGGCTTGCGGTAACTGCCGTTCAAGTTGGCTCATCGCGCCTAGAACAATGATGTCGCTTGGTTCAACGCCGAAGGCTTCGACAGTGGCTATTTTGTCGGCCGTGCCAACAGTGGCGATGACTCTAGCCCCGGCGGCCAGCGCCATCTGGGTGGCCAGTCCGCCAACGCCGCCGGCCGCGGCGTAGATGACGGCTTGAGTGCCCCGGGTGACGCCATAGGTTGAGCGGGTTAGGTAATCAGCTGTCATGCCTTGTAACGGCAGCGCGGCAGCGGTCTCTAAAGGTAAGCCTGGCGGCAGGGGAAGTACTTGGCTGGCCGCTACTAGGGCGTATTCGGCATAAGAACCGGTCAGTGAGTTAGCCCAGGCGACTGGCTGGCCAAGGCTGAACTCTTCGGTGCCGTCACCTAGCTGTTCGATCAGTCCGGCTCCTTCTGAGCCGGGGAAAATCGGGAAAGGTGTCCTGTAAACACCGGAACGTAAGTAAGTGTCAATGAAATTGACCCCAGCGGCGGCCACTTTGACCAGAACCTCGCCCGGCCCGGGGGTTGGCAAAGGAACTTCGGTGGGGACTAAGACTTCCGGCACGCCGGGAAGCTGAGCGGTGATTGCGCGCATGAACTAAACCTAGCTAGCTGGGCCGCCTCAGGTGGCCCAGCTAGCTGATGGCTAACAGGCCAGTTTTTAGTAACCGGCCGCTTTATATTTGGCGATGATGTCGTTGGAGACGCGGCCACGCTTAGGGACCGGGATGCCGTTCGATGCCGCCCAGGCCCGCACAGCGGCCAGATCGACATCTTCAGTTTCGGTCCGCCTGGCGCCGACGCCCGCCCGGCGGCCGGTTACTTTACGGCCCGCTGCGGTGTAGGTTTCCAGAAACGCGCGTAACTCCCCGGCGTGCTGATCATTCAGATCAATCGTGAAGAGGCGGCCGTCCAGTCCAAAGACAACCGACTGTGTGGCCGGTGTCTGGTCTAGATCGTCTAACAACTCAAGAACAACTCGTTTGGCCATTGACCGTCTTTCTGTAGTAGAGATTTGAGTGGTTATTTGAAATTATCTTAGCAAGTCTTGCCGGGTCTCCACATTTGGCCGAATCGGCCGCACCGATCCCGGACTGTAAAACGTGACCCATTTGGTTGAGTTAGGTCCGGCTTAGTTGATCTGAGCTAATGCTAGTAGCCCCATGATCTGTCCTAGGAGGATTTTGGCGACCATCGCTCCAGGGTAGATCAGGGCGTAACCTAATGCGACGCGTGAATCAGTGTTGGTCTTGGCATTGGCGAAGGCCAAGACAGCCGGTTGAGTTTGGGCGCCAGCTAGCATTCCGCTCAAGCGTGTACCGCCGGACTTGAAGACCCGACGCATCACTAAGTACATGCCTAGTCCTAGGACTGTTGTTACTACCATGCCGAGGACCAAGATCTTGATCCATTCGCCGGAGGCGAAGGCGCCAGCGATCTGAGTTCCAGCTGAGATCCCGGCTTGGGCCAAGAACATTAGTAAACCTAATTCGGAGATCGCCTGGGAAGAAGATGTTGGCATTGTTGTGACGAAAGGCCCAACCCGTCTTAAACGGCCGAAAACTAGTCCCATCAGCAGCGTTCCAGCGGCCGGACCGAGCGCGAAAGAAAAGGATCCGAGAGGTATTTGGATCAGACCAAGCCCAACTCCAAGAGCCAATCCAATAGCGAATCCAACTGGATTGATGTCAGCCAGGCCACGAGCTGAGTCCCCGAAGTACTTTGACAGTGAATCCATCGTTTGGCGTGAGGCCACCACCCGGACCCGGTCACCGGTTTGAAGTACCAGACCCGGTTCGGCCAGCATGTCAACGTCACCGCGCCGCACCCGGATGATCCGGGCGGAAAAACGTTCCTCTAGATCTAGTTCGGCGATGGTACGCCCAGACAATGAAGGGTTAGATACTGTAATTCGTCTGAAATCCAGAAAACGCCGGTCGGCTCTCAGATCATGGGATGATTTGTGACCTAGTTCGGCCGTGACATCTTGAACTAAGCCGGCCGGGCCAACCACAGTCACCAGATCGTCGCGGCGTAATACGTCCTCATCGGTGGCGGCCAATACTGGGTTGTGCTCACCGTGGCGAATGCGGGCGAATTTGATGTGACCTTCATAGCGTTCTTCAAGGGCGGCGATTGAAGGAGACGAGTCAGTTTCGACCCGGATTGTGCGCGAAGTTAGTGGAGTTGGGGCGTCACGGTCTTTAGGGGCTTGACGTAAAGCCATCTGGGCGAAGAACAACATCCCGAGCACGCCGAATATGTAAGCCACGGCGTAGCCAATGGTTGGTGCGTTATTGTCGCCAGAAGCGGACCGGACTGAAGCCAGCATTGGTGTGTTAGTCAGAGCGCCGGCCAGTGTGCCGCCAGAAGTCGCCTCATCTAAACCGAGGACTTTGCCGCCACCGAAAGCGACCAAGGCGCAGACCACTAATAGACCAATCATCGCTAGAATCGGCCGCCAGCCTTCACGCAGTGAGGCGAAAAAGTTCGAGCCGGACAGCACACCAACGGTGTAAGTGAACAAAATAAGCCCAAGCGAGCCCAAGATCTCAAGGTGTTCGAGGCTGATATCAATGCCGCCGGATTTGGCCCAAGCCGAGAAAGCGATGGCGATGAAAAGAACCGCGGCGGCCGCTATCGCCACACCTTTGACCCGGATTTCGCCTATCGCCGAACCGATCCCCACCAGGATGAATAGCAGGAGGACAGGTTGGCCAGCCAAAAACTCAAGCACGGCAGTCATGTCCTTCACGCTACCTGACGCCCAGCCGGCCTGGTTCCACCTTTGTCCTAATCCAGTCGCGCCAGATTCACCCTGTCCGCCATCTGGACAGTTCTTTCCGAGGCGTGGCCACGCGGTCTAGACTGACCGCGTGCGACAGCTTGTAGTAGCTAACCCGCGTGCGGACTAACCGCCCGAGGTCTGCCGCGCGCCCTCCCGCCAAACGGCTGGAGGGTTTTTTGTTGCCGCAGCCGCAACAGTCAAATACCAACTCAACTTTCAACTAGGACGAGTCACTAAGGAAAGGAGCAGGCCATGACGGAACCGCGCCCAACCGTCCGCTCAGCAGCGGCGGCAACAGGCTTAACCGGTGCCCAAGCCATCATCAGAACCCTGGAGGCATTGGGTGTCGATGTAATCTTCGGTATCCCAGGTGGAACCATCCTGCCGACCTATGACCCGCTCTATTCGTCCTCGATCCGCCATATCCTGGTCCGCCACGAACAAGGCGCCGGGCACGCCGCGACCGGCTACGCGGCATCGTCTGGGCGGGTCGGTGTCTGTCTGGCAACCTCCGGGCCGGGAGCGACCAACCTGATCACCGCTCTAGCCGACGCCAACATTGACTCTGTGCCGCTGCTGGCGATCACCGGTCAGGTTGGTGCTAAAGCCATCGGCACGGACGCCTTCCAGGAGGCTGACATAGTCGGCGCCACCATGCCGCTGACGAAGCATTCCTTCCTTGTCAAGGAGGCCAGCCAGATCGCGGCCGCCATTTCAGCGGCCTATCACATCGCTCACACCGGACGGCCTGGCCCGGTCCTAGTGGACATCACCAAATCCGCCCAAAATGAACTGACCGACTGGGCTTGGCCAGCCAAAATGGAACTACCTGGCTATAACCCGGTGACCAAGCCACGAGCCAAACAAGTTGAGCTAGCGGCGGCCGCTTTGCGGCAGGCCAAACGGCCAGTCATTCTGGCGGGCGGCGGCATTATCCGGGCTGGTGCCGGGCGTGATCTGGTCCGGTTAGCGGACCAGTCGGGCGCACCAGTTGTCATCACCTTGATGTCGGTTGGTTCTATTCCTGATGACCATCCGGCCAACCTCGGTATGGGAGGCATGCATGGGACAGTGCCAGCGGTAGCCGCCTTACAGCAGGCCGATGTCATTTTGGCGATCGGTTCACGGTTCGATGATCGCCTGACAGGCCAACTCGACAGCTTCGCGCCTGGTGCCAAAATCATCCACGCTGATATTGACCCAGCCGAAATCGGTAAGAACGTTGAAGTGTCAATCCCGATCGTGGGGGATGCCGCCCTGGTCCTGGCCGACCTCAATCAGCAGGTCGCCGCTTGGGAAACCAAACCGGCCTACACCAATTGGTGGAAGCATCTGAATGACTTGCGTGAACGCTACCCAGCGGGCTACGCCCAGCCATCAGACGGACGGCTCGCCCCGCAGCTAGTAATTGAGCGTCTGTCAGCTCTGACCGCCCCGGACGCGATTTTTGTGGCCGGTGTGGGCCAACATCAAATGTGGGCGCAGCAGTTCCTCGACATTTCGGGTGGGCGGCGCCTACTCAATTCTGGTGGTTTAGGCACCATGGGTTACGCCGTTCCGGCGGCCATGGGAGCACAGGTAGCGAACCCAGACCGCCAAGTCTGGGCGGTTGATGGTGACGGCTGTTTCCAGATGACCGGCCACGAATTGGTGACCTGCGCCCTAAACAACATTCCGGTCAAGGTGGCGTTGATCAACAACTCGTCGCTTGGCATGGTGCGGCAATGGCAGACCCTGTTCTACGGTCAGCGCTATTCCAACACCGACCTGCACACCGGGGATGACACCGCCATGATCCCTGATTTCGTCAAACTGGCTGAGGCTTACGGCTGCGCCGCCCTGCGTTGCACTGAAGCTAGGCAGATTGATGAAGTCATTCAACAGGCTGGTGTGATCACTGACCGCCCGGTCCTGATTGATTTCCAAGTCTCGCGTGACGCCCAGGTCTGGCCAATGATCGCGGGCGGCGCTTCGAACAACACAATTGAATACGCCCGAGGCTTAGCCCCAACTTTCGAGCGTGACGAGTTCTAGGATCTCCGGGAAAGAGGCGAATCATGGCAACACATACCTTGTCCGTCCTGGTGGAGAACAAACCAGGCGTCCTAACGCGGGTGGCGGCATTGTTCGCCCGCCGCGGTTTCAACATCAACTCGCTGGCGGTTGGCCCAACTGAGCATCCAGCGATCTCCCGTATCACCGCTGTGGTTGATGTCGAAGATCACCCTTTAGAGCAGGTCACCAAACAACTCAACAAGTTGATCAACGTGCTGAAAGTAGTTGAACTGGACGGCTTGGAAGGCTCGGTTCAGCGTGACCTGCTGCTGGTCAAGGTTGAGGCGGACGCCGCCAGCCGCGGCCAGGTGACACAGATAGCTGAATTGTTCCGCGCCCACATTGTTGACGTTTCAGCTGAAACTCTGATTATTGAGGTGACCGGAACCGATTCGAAGCTGAGCGCTTTACTTACTTTGCTTGAACCGTACGGTATCCGCGAACTGGTCAAGTCCGGCACAGTCGGAATTGGCCGGGGAGCCAAACGGATCACCGACCGGGCTTTGGAGCGAGCCCTTGAATAAGTACGATGCCGCCCTACCAGTCCCAGCCCCATTCCGGCTTAGCACTAGCCCGGGTGTGGTGCGGCGATCAATCAACTAAGTCAACTAACGAAGGGGAGTCCAATGGCAGAACTGTTCTATGACGAGGATGCTGACCTGTCTGTTATCCAGTCACGCAAAGTTGGGGTGATCGGCTACGGCTCACAAGGCCACGCCCATGCCCTTAACTTGCGCGATTCTGGTGTCGAGGTGCGGGTTGGTTTAGCTGAAGCCTCCAAATCGCGGGCTAAAGCAGAAGATGAGGGCCTGACAGTTGGTACCCCGGCCGAAGTCGCGGCCTGGGCTGATGTTGTCATGATGCTGGTCCCCGACCAGGTGGCCCGCTTGGTTTACAGCCAAGATGTGGCACCGAACCTGACAGCCGGTAAGGCGTTGCTGTTCGCTCACGGTTTCAACATCCGTTTCGGTTACATCACCGCACCGGCTGGTGTTGATGTCGCTATGGTCGCCCCGAAAGGCCCTGGCCATCTGGTCCGGCGCGAATATGTTGACGGCCGGGGTGTGCCGGTTCTGGTAGCTGTCGAAGTTGACGCCAGTGGTCAGGCCTGGCAGTTGGCCCTGTCCTACGCTAAGGCTCTGGGCGGGCTGCGGGCGGCTGGGATCAAAACCACCTACACCGAGGAAACCGAAACTGACCTGTTCGGTGAGCAGACTGTGCTGTGTGGTGGTGTTTCACATCTCATTCAGGCTGGATTCGAAGTCCTGACCGAGGCGGGCTACCAGCCGGAGATCGCCTATTTTGAGGTGCTGCATGAACTCAAACTGATCGTCGATTTGATCTATGAGGGCGGTATCGCCAAACAACGCTGGTCAGTTTCTGACACAGCCGAATACGGCGATTATGTGTCTGGTCCGCGAATCATTGACGCTGGCACCAAACAACGTATGCGCGAAGTGTTGGCTGATATTCAATCCGGTGCTTTCGCTGAACGTTTCATCTCTGATCAGGACGCTGGCAGCCCCGAGTTCAAAGCGCTCCGCGCCAAAGAGGAAGCCCACCCGATTGAAGCTGTTGGCCGCGAGTTGCGCCGCCTGTTCGCTTGGGTTCAAACCTCAGACAGCGACTACCAAGAAGGGACCGCCGCACGATGACCGAACCATCTGGGGGTGCCGGTCGGCGGCGTGAGCTGGATTTGGCTGTCATCCCAGGGGACGGTATTGGGCCGGAGGTTGTTGAACAGGGTCTACTGGTCCTTCAAGCCGCCCTCGAACCAGAAAAGGTGGCTGTTCGCGTCACGCCTTACAATCTTGGGGCTGCCCGCTGGCATGCTACGGGCGAGACTTTGCCGGATAACGAACTGGACGGCATCGGGCAACACCAAGCTATTTTGCTGGGAGCTGTGGGCGACCCGTCAGTGCCGTCTGGGGTGCTGGAACGCGGCTTGCTGCTGAAACTGCGTTTCGCTTTTGACCAGTACATTAATCTGCGTCCAGCCAAACTGTTCGGTGGGGTTAGTTCACCGCTGGCTGATCCGGGGCTGATTGATTTTCTGGTGGTGCGGGAAGGCACAGAAGGGCCATATAGCGGTAACGGTGGTGTTGTCCGGTTCGGCACCGAACAAGAGATCGCCACTGAGGTCTCCGTTAACACGGCTTATGGTGCGGCCCGGACGGTCCGTTACGCCTTCGAGTTGGCGGCTGGACGGCCACGCCGACGGCTAACACTGGTACATAAACACAATGTCCTGGTTCATGCTGGGCACTTGTGGCGCCGGGCGGTTGACGCCACCGCCGCGGACTATCCCCAAGTTGAGGTTGACTATCTGCACGTTGACGCGGCCACCATTTTCATGGTTACTGACCCGTCACGGTTTGATGTGATCGTGACCGACAACCTGTTCGGCGACATTCTGACCGACTTGGCTGGGGCCATTACTGGTGGTATCGGCTTGGCCGCTTCTGGCAACATCAACCCGGACGGAGTTTTCCCGTCAATGTTCGAACCAGTTCACGGATCGGCCCCAGATATCGCTGGCCTGGGCCAGGCCGATCCAACAGCTACTGTCCTGTCTGTGTCGCTAATGTTGCGGCATCTTGGTTTTACCGCCGCGGCTGGCCGGGTTGATCAAGCTGTTGAGGCTGATCTCGCCTTGCGTGGCCCGGAGTCAAGGACCACCACTCAGGTCGGCGATTCGCTACTAGCGTTGGTCAAATCGGCCCTGTGAGCTTCAGGTTCGCCGGGCCACAACGAAGGAGGAACAATGAACCAGTTTGCTCTTGAACCGCATCCCTCACCCACCGGGCCGGCCGAACGGGCCGCCTTAGTTCAGGCGCCAACCTTCGGCACTGTATTCGCCGACCACATGGCGGCCATCACCTGGTCGGCTGGGGGTACCGGCTGGCATGACCGGCGTATCACGCCATACGCCCGGTTGTCTTTAGAACCGGCTGCCGCCGTGCTGCATTACGCCCAGGAGGTTTTTGAGGGTTTGAAAGCCTACCGCTGGGCGGATGGTTCGATTCATACCTTCCGGCCAGACGCCAACGCTGAACGGTTCGCCCGTTCGGCTAGGCGCATGGCGCTACCAGAACTGCCAGTCGAGGATTTCATCGGCTCACTTGAGGCGTTAGTGGCGGTTGACCAGGAGTGGGTGCCCAGCCAGCCGGGCACTTCGCTTTACTTGCGGCCGTTCATGTTCGCTAGTGAGGCTTTCATTGGCGTGCGGGCCGCCCATGAGGTGTCCTATTTTGTGATCGCCTCACCGGTGGGAGCCTATTTCAAAGGCGGGGTGGCACCGGTTTCGATCTGGGTTGACCAGGTTTTCCACCGGGCTGGCCCGGGCGGAACCGGGGCCGCCAAGTGTGGCGGTAACTATGCCGCTTCACTGGTTGCCCAGGAGGCCGCTTACCAGCATGGTTGTGAGCAGGTGCTGTTCCTTGACGCCATGACGTCTTCCACTTTGGAGGAGCTGGGCGGCATGAATGTGCTGGTTGTGATGGCTTCAGGTGAGGTTGTGACGCCACCTACTTCAGGCACCATCCTTGAGGGTGTGACACGCGGTTCGCTGCTGGGGTTGATCCGGGACCGTGGCCGTGAAGTGGTTGAACGGCCGATCACTTTGACTGAGTTGCTTGATGGGATCGCCACTGGTGGCGTGGCTGAGGTTTTCGCTTGCGGCACGGCCGCCGTGGTGACACCAGTTGGGCGTTTAGCTGGTGAAACCTTCGATGTCACAGTTGGTGACGGCACACCTGGTGAACTGACCATGGCGTTATATGACGAGCTAACTGGTATCCAGTACGGCCGGGTGGCGGACCGCCATGGCTGGACGCACCGACTGGTTTAGGAAACCGGCTAGTTCGCGCCCGGCCAGTTGATGTGGCACGATGTACGGCATGACTTATCAGGTCAGCATCATTACGTAGCGCGCCTGGCGGCGATCCGCCCGGTGCGCAAACCTCCTGTCCGTTTGGCGGGAGGTTTTTTGTTGCCCAGACCGCACCTATGACCAAACCAAACCAAACCGAGGAGACACCATGACAGCCGAACTCCAGGTCTATGACACCACCTTGCGTGATGGCGCCCAACAGGAAGGCATGAACCTGTCTGTAGCGGACAAACTGCTGATCACAGCTCTGCTGGACCGTCTCGCGGTGGACATTATTGAAGGCGGCTGGCCGGGCGCGATCCCGAAGGACACTGAGTTCTTCGCCCGCGCCGCCAAGGAAGTCCAGCTCAGTCATGCCGTTTTGGCGGCCTTTGGCGCGACCCGTCGGCCAGGCACCAAAGCGTCAGCTGATCCGCAGGTCAGGGCGCTACTGGAAGCTGAGACTGGAGTTGTGACGCTGGTCGCCAAATCTGACATCAGACATGTCGAACAGGCTTTGAAAACCAGCCCAGAAGAAAACCTGGCGATGATCACGGACACTGTCAGCTACCTGGTTGGTGAGGGTCGCCGAGTTTTCCTTGACGCTGAGCATTTCTTTGACGGCTACCAGTTTGATCCGCTCTACGCCGTGGCTTGCGCCCGGGCGGCGGCTCAAGCTGGCGCCGAAGCGGTGGTGCTTTGTGACACTAACGGCGGCATGCTGCCGCCGCTTGTCTGGCGGATCGTCTCAGAGGTCAAAGCCCAGGTGGAAGCCGATTTTGGGATCCATTGCCACAATGACACAGGCTGCGCTGTGGCGAATTCGCTGGCCGCGGTTGAGGCTGGCGCGATGCATGTTCAAGGCACCATCAACGGTTATGGTGAACGCACCGGTAACGCTGACCTGACCGCTATCATCCCGAATCTTGAACTCAAACTTGATCGGGTCGGCGCTGGGTTGGGCAGGTTAGCTGACCTGACGGCCGTGGCTCATGCCATCAGTGAGGTGACGAACATCGCGCCGTTGGCTCGTCAGCCGTATGTTGGATCGTCGGCTTTCGCTCATAAGGCGGGTTTGCATGCTTCGGCTATCCGGGTTGATCCTGACCTTTACCAGCATATTGACCCGTTGGCGGTCGGTAATGACATGCGCATGCTGGTCTCTGAGATGGCTGGCCGGGCGTCAGTTGAACTGAAAGGCAAGGAGCTTGGTTTTGACCTGCGTGGCCAGAACGAACTCCTCAGCCGGGTCACCCAGCGGGTGAAAGACTTGGAGGCCCGCGGCTACACCTTTGACGCGGCTGACGCTTCCTTTGAGCTCTTGTTGCGTTCCGAGTTGCCGGGCGGGGCGCCGCGCTATTTCAGGGTGGAATCGTGGCGGACCATCTCCGAAACACTAGTGGGCAGCGCGGGCCAAGCGGGCGGCATCGGGCAAAGTAACGCCGCTGGGACGGACGGTGCGGACGATGCCGCCGTCACGGCTTCGGAGGCGACCGTCAAGTTGTGGGCCGGGGATCAGCGCTTGGTCGCCACCGGCGAGGGCAACGGCCCAGTCAACGCGCTTGATGCCGCTTTACGTTTGGCTTTGGCCAGCATCTATCCCCAGTTGGAGCGTCTTGAACTGGTCGATTACAAGGTGCGGATTTTGGATTCGGCGCGAGGCACGGACGCGGTTACTCGTGTCATGATTGAGACAACCGACGGGTCGAAGGTTTGGCGGACGGTTGGCGTTGGGACGAACATCATTGAAGCCTCCTGGGAGGCTTTGACTGATGCCTTCACCTACGGTCTGACCCAGTTTGGTGTCACCCCGCTTTAGGCGGCGCTGACGGAGGCTACCGGCTAGGCGGCGCCGACTCCGACCCGGCGGCCGTGCCTGAACCGGGTGGGGGCCGCACCGCGGGGCCGGGGCAGTGGTATCGCCCGGGGGGAGCGTGGTGCCCGGCCGGGCTGACGCTCGCGATAAGAGGTCGGCAGTCGGCCTGCCGCTGTCAGCACTGGCGTCACCTCACGCACCACCATGGCCAGATCGACTGGCAGTGAGGTCGGCAAGAAGGTGAAACCATCGCAGGCCCCTGAATCAACCCAGTCAACGCAGGCTTCAGCCAAGGCGGTCGGCGTGCCAACAAACCGGATACCTGGGCCGCCTAGGCGCCGGCCGGTGATCTCTTCAGCTAGGTCGCGCCTGGCCTCAGCGTGGGACTGATCGTGAGCTAAAACCAATGTCAGATCGATCAGCACTTTCAGGGCGTCGGCAGGACGGCCACAGTCGGCCGTCGCTTGACGCAATGACTGGCGTTTGGCCAGGGCGTCATCCTGGTTGCGGACCGTTAGACGGGCGACATCAGCCCGGGCAGCGGCCAGAGCGGCCGATTCGGGTGTGTCGGCCCGCATCACGTGGACCGGCTGGCCGGACGCCGCGCTGGCGTGTCCAGGGCTAGCGTTCCAGTCGGTGCGGCGTTTGCGTAAGGCCCGTGCCTGAGCCGCCAGCCGGGTCAACGGTTCGGCATCTGACCAGGTGTCATCAACTATCGCGCTGAGCAGTTGGCCGCTGTGTTCCATTGGTGAATGGTTGTCATGTAGTTGCAGTTCCCAGCCGTGCCGCCCGCCGGAGGCGGCTTCCAGATCGATCAAAGCTTCAATCAGATTGGACGGCTCAACCCAAGATGCCCGGACCAACGGGACCAGAAAAATGCCTTCAGTGGCTGGAGCTAACCGGCTAGCTAAGCGGATCGCGTCTAGGCCCCCGCGGCGGCGACCGGAGAAGGCCGGGTTGCCGGCCAAAGCGTCGTCGATCGAAATGTAATCAAGCACACCGCGCTGAGCTAGACGCGCCAGCCGGGCCGCCTCACCGAGGTCAGGTACGCGTGGCGAGCGGTCGGAATCGTCATCTTCTAGGTCAACGCGGTTGGGTATTCTTGCGACGCCGCCGACTAGTTCTGATCCGAGAAACATGCGTCGCGGATTGGTCTTAGGTTTGCTCATCTGGCTCACCGCCTTCACGTGGTAAGAGCTGTGTGGGGCCACAACCAATTCGGATTGGTCAGGTCCCGGCGGTTTTATGTACCACAGGTGGTCACAACGTAGCCCTGGGGAAGCGACAGTCGGACTTCCGGCAGAACTCGCTGGAGCCGCTTTCAGCCGGGATCCAAAACAACGGTAAATCGCGTCCCATCACCTTGTCAATTGCGTATGCTGGGCGTGGCTCAGTTCTGTGTGAGCCGTTTTTGTCCGGTCAAAGCGAAGGAGAACGATGCCGTCCACAAAGCGAGTAGCTCTCGTCACCTGCCGTGCGTTCCCCGGCTTAGACGCCTACGATGCCGTGCTAGTGCCACGCCTGGAGGCGTTAGGAGCCGAGGTGACGGCTGCGATATGGGATGACCGAGCCGTTGACTGGGACCAGTTTGATCTCGCAATAGTGCGTTCTACCTGGGATTATGCTGCCCGGCGGGACGATTTCTTAGCTTGGGCGGCAGGCGTTCCCAGGTTGGCTAATCCTTTCGCGGTGTTGCGCTGGAACACGGATAAGCACTATTTGAAGGATCTTGAGCGGCGCGGTGTGGCGATTGTGCCAACCACTTGGCTCGAACCGGGTGCCGGTTTGGATGCCAGAGGGCTGCACACGCGGATGCCGGCCTTAGGTGATTTTGTCCTGAAACCAGCCATCGGGGCTGGCGCGGTTGGGGCCGGCCGTTACACCGCGAATGATTCATATTTGCGTGGCCGGGCGATCGTCTACGCTTTGCGGCTGCTGGCGGAAGGCAAGACTGTGATGCTACAGCGTTATTTGCCGGCCGTTGACACATTGGGTGAAGTTTCAATGGTTTTCCTTGACGGCCGCTACGCTTACGCCGTTCGCAAGGAGGCCATGCTGCACGGGCCAGAATCCGGCGGTGACCGTCTTTATGAGGCGGAGAAACTGCAAGGCGGTTACAGTCCAGCGCCGGCCGAACTGCGGCTCGGAACTGAGGCGGTAGCGGCCGCGATGGACGCCTTGGGCAATCCGGCCAGACCCTTCCTCTACGCCCGGGCTGATGTGGTTCCAGGCGCCGACGGTCACCCAGTGTTACTGGAACTGGAACTAACTGAGCCGGCCTTGTTCCCGGAACTCGCCCCGGGCGGCATCGACCTGGTTTGCCGTGCCATCATGGGCCGACTCAACCCAGTCTAAAAGTCCGTTAGATAACGGACGCCCCGGAGTCCCCCAACGCTCCGGAACCCTTCGACGTCGAACTATCCGTCACTTAATTCCTCCGGGGAATTAGTTCACGCTTTGCTTGACGTCAAACTATCTGGCTCGGAAAAGGCCCCTGATTAGGTCATTCGCTGACGAACTCAGACTCGCCGACGGCTGGGCCGCTTTCCGGGCAAGACTAACGGAGTAGGTTGGGCCTATGGGTCTGAACGCCGCTACAACCTGGACCGGACAATGCCCGCACTGATCGCCGTCACACCATCAGTCACGATCCGGCAAGTCTCGGTCTCCTCAATGGACAACAACGTCTACTTGCTGACCTCAACAGAGACCGGTAACCAGGTATTGGTTGACGCCGCTGACGACATGGTCAAAATAGTTGATCTGCTGCGCGCCGCTGTGCGTGACGGACATCAAGTGGCGTTGCGCGCCATCATCACTACCCATGCTCACGGTGACCATGTCCGGGCGTTGCGGGCCCTATCTGGTGTTTCTGGTGCGACAGTCCTGGCCGGCCAAGCCGATGCGGCCGAGATTGAAAACACCACCGGTGTCAAGGTCCGCCGCAGCTTACAACACGGCGACACAGTCAAAATCCCAGGCTTATCGTTCGATGTCATCGCCTTACGCGGCCACACTCCAGGCTCAATCGCTTTGGCTTTCGCTGAACCAGGCCAGCCGGTCCACCTATTCACCGGTGATTCGCTTTTCCCCGGCGGGGTCGGTAACACCGGGCGCGATCCGGTCCGCTTCAACCAGTTGATGACTGATGTGACAGAACGAATCTTCAACGTTTTTGACGACTCAGCCATCGTCCATCCAGGGCACGGCGCGCCAACCACATTGGGCGCCGAACGGCCGTATCTATCCGAATGGTGGGAGCGCGGCTGGTGAAACACCAAACGCGGGCTGGACAACCCAAACACGGCGGACATGGCGAACAGGTCAGGCACGGCCAACAGCCCGGACACGGCGAACACAGCGGACATGGCGAACAGGCCAGACACGCCAATAGGCGCGGCCGCCTAGGACGGATTGTCCTGTCTGTGGTCCTGGTCGCGACCGGTCTGCAAATAGTTGACCTGGCGGTACCCGCCTGGGCTTGTGCCTGCGGTGCGCCAGCCCCGCGAGCCAACGACCCAATGGGTGACGTCATGATCGGCTCCGAATACGCCATCATCTCAATCACAGATCAACGCGAACAGATTGACATGCGTTTGAGCGTCGAAACGGTAGCCCAAGACTCCGGCCTGATCTTCCCAACACCTGAACCGGCCACCGTCAGCCTCGGCGATGAAGCTGACTTCGACGCCATAACCTCCCAAATGAGACCCCGCGAAGTGGTGCACTACGACTTCTGGTACTTGCCGTTCCCTGGTGCGGCCGGACCAAACGGCGAAGGCGGAGCGGGTGCGCCGGTCATACTAAGCGAAGTCCAACTTGGGCCGCTCCGGGCGACAACCCTGGCGGCATCGGACAGCGACGGTTTGACCGCCTGGCTGGAAGACAACGGCTTCATGGTGCGCGACGAAGTCGAACCCTTGCTCCGCCAATACATCACCAAAGGCTGGTACTTTGTGGCGCTGAGCTTAACCAACCCAGACGGTTTAGGCGGCGATCTAGCACCAATCAGTTTCAGTTTTGATCTGCCAGCTGACGGCCCGGTCTATCCGTTGGCGTTGTCGCGCGCGGCGCGGATCGAACAGCAAGTCAACCTTTACGTGTTCGCTGACCACCAATATGACGTCGCCTGGGAGGATCCGTCCGCCGGTGACACGTTGCGGTCCTGGCCGGTTTGGTCCGGACCTGTCGACCAGCCCACACTGGAACGCTTCGGCGGTTGGATGACAGCTTTCCACCTCGACTTCTGGGACCCAGCCGAGAACATCGCTGACGACATCGCCTTCTATCAGGCCAGCGCCGATGAAGAAATCGGAACAGTTTACGAAACTGTCCAACCGGTCACCGTCTTCGGCATAATCGGTCTGGGCTGGGTCCTAATACCGGCGGGTTTATGGCTCCTGGCTGGCCTGATAACCCTTCTGGCGCGGCTCTTCGGCCGCCTGATCAACTCTTAGCTGAGGCCGGCTTAAGCCGTTGGCAGTGCGGGCAGAAGTGAGTGCCGCGCCCAGCGACACGAGTTTTGACGATGCTCTGGCCGCAGCGTCGGCACGGGCGGCCGTCCCGCCGGAAGACTTCAGCGAAGTCAAGATAGGCGCCGGGCCGACCTTCAGCGTCAACATAGTTACGGTCAGTTGAGCCGCCAAGCGATAAAGACAATTCAATGGACGATGCCGCCGCCCGCAGTATCGCTCGCAGCTTACGGTCGCTCAGGTCCCCGACCAGGCTAGCTGGGTGGGTGCGGGCAGCCCAGAGGGCCTCATCGGCGTAAATATTGCCAATACCGCCGACCACCGCCTGATTCAATAAGGCGGCTTTGATTGAAGTCCGCTGGTGGCGCCGGATGCGGCGGTGAAACTCTGGCCACGGGTCACCGTCCAATGGTTCTGGTCCCATCTGGGCGAGTAACGGTATGGCGGCCACTTGATCATTCGGCATCAAGGCGAGCCAACCGAATTTGCGTTGGTCATTGAAAAACAGGGCGGCGCCGTCAGTGAAACGCAATATGACTCTGGTTGAGGCGTCCGGTAGCTGACCGATCAGTGAACCAGTCGGATGCCCCGCTCCCCAACCTGATTCATCTGACCGGTAAACCATCTGGCCAGTCATTTTCAGGTGCGCCACTAAGGACAATTGGCCGTCTAGTTCAATGATCAGGACTTTACCTCGGCGGCCGATTCGGTTGACCGCCCGGCCCGCCAACTGGGCCGGATCACCGCGGAACGATTTGTCTGTTAGGACTTCAACTGAAGCCACCACGCTGCCCAAGATGAGCCGTTCCAGGCCGCGGCGGACAGTTTCTACCTCAGGCAATTCAGGCACGGCGAACAGACTACCCGTCGGGCACTAGCCTGGGTCCGTGGAAACCACCGACCCAGGCACGCCACCATCCCAACCTGCCGCGTCTTGGCTGGCGGAAGCTTCGCTCCGACCGCCTGCCACACGGTCGCGGGCCGCCTCGCAGCGCCCCGCTGAGTCCGTGGTGCGGCTGATACTAGACGAAGCCAAGACAGCCTTGGCCGATCTGGCCGACCCTGCCCGGGCAGTCCAACAGCAGGCTTATATGAAATCCGCCATGCCTTACCGGGGCGTAACCATGCCGCGAATCCGACGTTTGGTGATGAACCTGGCCCGGCGGCATCGTCCAGATCTTGAAACTATCAGGGCCGCTTCTCGCCAACTTTGGGATGACGCGGCCTGGCGTGAGGAACGCCATGTGGCCATCGGGTTGACTGGGCTGAAACCGGCTCATGGGCGGATCGAACTGGTGGAGTTGTATCAGTATCAAGCCACCAGTGGTGCTTGGTGGGATTATGTGGACCGGATCGCTCACCGGGTGGCGGTCTTGCATGAGGTTCATCCAGCGGAAACGGCCGCCTTGGCGCGTTCCTGGAGTTCGGCCAGTTCGCTTTGGTTGCGCCGCTTGGCGATTATTGGGCAGCTTAGACGCGGTGCGCGGACTGATACTGAACTGTTGGCGGAGGTCATCAGGGCTAACGCCGAGGATCGTGAGTTCTTCATCCGTAAGGCCATCGGCTGGGCGTTGCGTGACTACGCCTACACCGACCCGGACTGGGTTAGGCGGTTCACCAGCGAAGTCGAACTGAGTACTTTGAGCCGGCGCGAAGCCCTAAAGCACATCTGACCCTGGGCTGGGTGGCTTGGTGCTGGGTGACTAGTCGCTGGAAGACTCGGGGCTGGGTGGGGGTGTGGCTGACTTGGCGGCGGCGATCAGCGAGGCCAAAGTCCGGATGGCGGCCTCGTCAACGCCTAGGACCGGGCCAGCCGCGGAGGCCGGTCCCCGGACTTCATCATGCAGACGCTCCATGCGTTGATCCAGCTCACAGGCGGTCTCGGCGGCGTCAGTCAGGGAAGCAACAAGCTCTGGCGGGACAGCGCCGTTGTACTTGTAGAAGATTTTGTGTTCGAGTGACGCCCAAAAATCCATCGCGATGGTGCGGATCTGGACCTCGACTGTGACTGGTGCCGGCCCGGAGGACAAGAAAACAGGTACCTGCACTATGGCGTGCAGTGAGCGGTAACCGTTCGGTTTGGGCTGCTTGATGTAGTCCTTGAGTTGAAGCACTGTAATGTCATCCTGCGCCACTAAGGCATCGCAGACGCGATAAGTGTCAGCAATGAAACTGCAGGTGATGCGTACTCCGGCGATGTCTGTCAGGTCACGTTTGATGGCTTCGAACGACGGGTCGACACCTTTGCGGGACAGTTTCTCAAGCATTGATTGAGGCGTCTTGAGGCGGTGCGTGACATGTTCGATCGGGTTGGAGCGGTGTAGCAAAGCGAACTCGTCGCTCAGGATCGCGATCTTGGTCAGAACCTCGCTGATGCCCGCCTTGTAGCTCATCATTAGGCGGACAAACTGTTCACGCAGATTCTGGCCGCCGGTCAGCAGGTCAAGCGCACTGCCCGCGCTGCTATCACTGCCGACACTGGCGGCACTGGCATCCGCTAGCTGGTCGGCCGTCAGGCCGTCTGCCAGTCCGCCTGCTAATCCACCTGCTAATCCGTCCGTCAGGTCGTCGTCCGGTCCAGCTGTCGGTCCACCGGCCAACCCGCCTGCTAATCCCTCAGTTTGGCCTGGTGTGGTGGCCTGTGGTTGGGGCCTGCTTGGAGGTTGGCCGGATGGTCCCCGATCTCGGTCGGCTGCTGTCTGGTCTTGGCCTGCGAGGTTCACGGCGCAACACACTACGCCGTTCGCCTGTCTGTTGGCTGTGCCGGCTAACCTGGTGCGCCCAACCGTCGCCAAACCCTTTGGAGTAATCCGGCAGGTCAACTAACTGGTCCCACAACCCCCGGGTCGCACTACTCCGCTCCACAGTAAAATCTCAGGTCAGTTACTTGTGCCGAATAAACCAGCGACACGCCATCCCGGGTGTGAGGTCAGGAAGTCGACCCAGTGGCCGTCCTGAGGTCACTGAGGATGTTTCCGTGTTGCCGAGCCGCACCGAAGTACCTTTGTGCCTGTATTACGCTGCCGATGAAGACTTGCTTGGGCAACCGGCCAGCTAGAGGACAGGAAGCTAGATCGATGAGTTCGCCTTGGGCGTCTGGCGGCGTGCCTGCCAGGGAACCGGCCCGTTCGGGAGAAAAAACGCCGGAGCCGACTGGCGGATCGGCCCGAATATGGTTGGCGGCCTGGCTCTCGTTGTGTCTCCAGCTGATGGTGTTGTACATCCCGCGCCTGCCGGACCAGATCAGTTTGGCGCCGGTCTGGGGTGACAAACTTGTACACGGTTTTGTCTTTGCCTTGGCGGTCTGGTGTTGGAACAATGCGCTTGGCCTGGCTGGACGGCAAGCCGCCCAGCCATCGTCCGAGCTGCCTGCCCCGGCCGAGGATTCACCGGGTGTTGTGCTCAAACCAGCCGAACACAGCGGCATTCATCGGATCATCCACCGAATCGGGCGGCTGCCGAAAGGCGGCCCCCGGCTGTGGCTAGTGGCCGCGATCTTCGCGGTTCACGCCTTGGTCAGCGAAATGATTCAGGGGAGGTTGCTGCCGGCGCGGTCAGCGGACCCGTCGGACTGCCTGGCTGATCTGGTCGGTATTGCCTTAGCCGTCAGCTTGGCGATGTGGGCCGCTCGGAGCGCTCGCCGTCCGGTTGTCGACCCGGCTTGATTCGTGGGTTTCGTCAGGCTTTAGGTCCGGACTGGTTGGTGTGGGCTAGCTAGGTTGGTGCTGCGTGGTCGGGAAGTGGACACAGTGGGGTTAAGACAGCGACTGTGACCACTTCCTGACTTTAGACCAGGATGGTGTGTCAGCGGCGGAACAGGTGCGGCCCGCTGACCTGCGGGTTTGCCGTCAACTAATTCCTCCGGGGAATTAGTCAACTAATTCCCCGGAGGAATTAGTTGACGGGTGGCGGAGTCGAGACCAGGGCCGGGGCCGAGACCAGGGCCGGGTTCGAGACCAGGACCGGGGCCAAGGGTTTGGGTGGCCAAGGGAGGGTGCGTTAGACTTGCGCCTCGGCCTGGCCAGGCCAGGTCCGCGGCGAAAATCCGCTGACCTGGGCACAGCACCACGCTTGTCTACCGCGTTTACGCTGGTGAGAGCTTCGCTCGCACCAGCGTAAGAACGGACGGAGGCTGCTCTTCAGAGACCTCCTAGCTGGCCAGCCAACAGCCGTACCCGATGCCGAACCGATCACCGAAGAAAATGCCTGACACATCCGCCGTTGACACGCCTGAACTGGTCGTATCAGTTAAACCGCTAAGCGGTCGGCCAGGTACATCAATTGACCGTGCGATCAGTTTCAAGACGGCCCAGGGTCTGGGAAACGGCCTGATCGGGGTGCCGACGGACGGCATCGTCCACCTAAAATTGCTGCTCGAAGCGCTACTTGAAGGCGTGCTGGCAACTGGGCAAGTCAACGCTCAAGCCGCCGGCCAATGCGTCCGCTGCCTGGGCGAGGTGACAATGCCGGTCGAGGTCACATTTCAAGAGCTGTTCGTCTATCCTGAACGGGCAGACGGGACGGCGTCGGCTGGGCAGGATTTCGATGAAGGACAGCCCACGGTGGTCGGCCAAACGGTGGACCTGAACCCGGCGGTGCGCGACGCGGTGGTGTTGGCACTGCCATTCGGGCCGCTCTGCCGCGATGACTGCCCGGGCTTATGCCCCCAATGCGGTGTGCCTCTGGCTGAACAGCCAGACCACGCCCACCAGATGGTGGACCCGCGTTGGGCGGTACTGGAAGACATATTAGAAGACAAGAAAGAAGAGGGCTAGCTGTGGCTGTTCCCAAGAGAAGAATGTCGCGCGCCAACACTCGGTCGCGCCGGGCGCAGTGGAAGGCCAGTGTTCCGGCCTTGACGACTTGCCCCAAATGCGGTGAATCGACCCGCCCGCACACCGCGTGCCCTAGCTGCGGCACCTATAAGGACCGTTTCTATAACGCCGCTGTACGTAGCGAGTTCCAGGCCAAGGACTGATGCGGCAGCCAGAACAGCTTGATCTGGCGGCGGCTAGCCGCCTGCTGAGCTGGTTGGGTTGCGGTGTTGACCCAGAACTGCTGGTCCTGGCATTGACTCACCGTTCCTACGCTCATGAGGCGGGCGGTATCCCAGAGAACGAACGGCTTGAGTTCCTGGGCGATTCGGTGGTCGGTTTGATCGTCACGGAGTACCTTTACCGCACTCATCCCAGCTTGCCTGAAGGTGAGTTGGCCAAAATGAGGGCCGCTTCAGTGTCGCAGCGGGCTCTGGCCAAGGTGGCGCGGACTATTGATCTTGGTTCCTTTGTGCTGCTTGGGAAGGGTGAAAAAACCACCGGTGGAGCTAATAAGGACTCGATTCTGTCTGACACGTTGGAGGCTTTACTGGGAGCGGCCTACCTGTGTAATGGCCTTGAGGAGACACGCCGGGCGGTGCTCAAAGTGATGGGGCCAACGTTGGCTACAGCAGCGGTTTTGGGGGCCGCACTTGACCCGAAAACGTCATTGCAGGAGCTAGTCGCTTCGCGCGGGATGGGAACGATTGAATATCGTTCACAAACTAACGGCCCAGATCACGCCCGCGTCTTTGAAGCTGAAGTGCTGGTCGGATCTGAAGTTTTTGGTGTCGGTAGTGGCTCGTCGAAGAAGTTGGCGGAGGCGAACGCGGCTGAGGCGGCGTACCGCCAGCTTTCAGCGATTGCGGATAATGCGACCGATTGACGATCAGGCAGCGTAATAAACGCTGACAGTTCTTTGTGCCGTTTCTGGCTCACCTTATAGGGTTGTGCCGTGCAATCGAGTGACCTTGAACCTTTGCCGTTGGACTCCATTAACGTGATGATCGTCGATGATCACGAGGTGGTGCGCCGCGGAATCGCTGAAGTAGTTGAAAGATCTGACGGTATGAGGGTGGTGGCGGAGGCCGGCTCAGTGGCTGAGGCTTTGCGCCGGGCTGTGCTGGTTAACCCTCATGTCATCCTGGTTGATTTGCGTCTGCCGGATGGCACCGGTATTGAGTTGATGAAGCAGCTCCAATCGGCGGCGCCTAAAGCGCGGCCGGTGGTGTTGACATCTTTCGACGATGACGACGCTTTAGCGGCGGCGCTTGAGGTGGGGGCGGCGGCGTTCTTGCTTAAGTCGGTCCGTGGCGCGGAGATCGCTGATGTTATTCGGGCGGTCGCTCAGGGCCGGACTTTGCTGGATGAGCGCACGTTGACTCGGCGGCGGGCGGATCACGAGGATCCGACGGCTGATTTGACGCCGTCAGAGCATAAGGTGCTGGCGTTGATCGGTGAGGGTTTGTCGAACCGCGAGATCGCGGAACGTCTGGGTGTGGCGGAAAAGACGGTCAAGAATCACATCACGTCGCTGCTCGCCAAGATGGGCCTGCAGCGCCGCACCCAGGTGGCGGCTTGGGTGGCGGCCAAAGAGTCGAGTTCCTGGCGTGCCTGACCTTTCAGGCAACGGTTTTCGCGGCCGCTTTGGGTTTTGAGGCGTCTGGGTTGGTTTTCGTTGCCCGATGCCGCCCGCTTGGCTGCCGTTGTTAACGTTTGTCCCGTCTGGGCTTGGGTTGGTTTTCGTTGCCCGATGCCGCCCGCTCGGCCGCTGTGGCCCACACTGGGCCGTCCGCCAATGAGACGCTTTGGCAAGGCGGCGGCGCTTTGCCGCCAGCCAATTAGCCTGGAGACACAACCCCTGAACAAATCCCTGAGTGATCCTCGAAGGAGTCAGCATGACAAAGAAATTTGACGGCAAGGTGGCGTTGGTGACTGGCGCGGCCAGCGGCATTGGGCGGGCCGTTTCAAGAGAACTAGCCGAACAAGGTGCCCGTCTGGTGGTGGTTGATCTCAGCCGTGAGGCTGTTGACGAAACGGTGGCGCTGATCACCTCGGCTGGTGGCGAGGCCAAGGCGGTGGTGGCTGATGTGGCTGACCCGGCGATGGTTCGTTCCGCCGTTGAGTACACCGAAAGCCAGTTTGGCCGCCTTGATTTAGCTTTCAACAACGCCGGTATTACCGGCCCGACAGGCCTCTTGGCGGATATTGACATTGAGGGCTATCAACGCACTATAAACGTCAATCTGAACGCTGTCTTCTATGGCATGTATTACGAAATCCCTGCCATGCTGCGGGCTGGGGGTGGCGCGATTGTCAACACGTCATCGATTCTTGGGTTGGTTGGTACGCCGACGGCTGTGCCGTATGTCACCGCTAAACATGGTGTCACCGGCATGACTAAGGCGGCCGCTGTCGGCTACGCCGAACAAGGTATCCGCATCAACTCGGTCCACCCCGGCTACATTGACACGCCTTTGCTGCAGAATCTGGGTGATGCCCGCAGGTCGGCACTGATTTCACTGCATCCTCAGGGCCGTCTGGGCACTGACAAGGAAGTCGCGGCGGCTGTGCTGTGGCTTCTGAGTGACGACGCCTCCTTCGCCAGCGGCACCCAGTTAGTTGTTGACGGCGGTTACACCGCCCGCTGACGGCGCTGGGGGCGGCCGCGCCTGAGAGGGTGTCAATACGCCCTGTGGCTGGGCTACGCGGTTAGACCGCCCGCTGACGCCACCACGGGCGGCCGCGCCTCAGGATGGCGACCAGACAAGCCCGCAGGTCAGTCAGACAGGCCTGGCGCGCTTGTTAGACAGGCCGGGAGCTGTGCCTCGGTCGGTGGTTCCGTCACGGACCTAATGGGACGATCCATTCGAGTCTGGTGCCCCGGCCTGCCGGGCCGGGCCCGGACTCGAACACGCCACCACGGGCGGCCGCCCTGTCCGCGAGATTCGCTAGGCCGGACTGCCGCTGCGGTACGGCGGGCAAACCGACGCCATCGTCCTCAACCCGGACGGTGACCTGGCCGGGACGCCCGGTCAGGGCGCCAGGCGAATCCAAACCGACTGTCACTGTGACCGATGAGGCTCCGGCGTGACGCCCAGCGTTGGACAGGCCTTCACGTACCACGGCGACCAGATCATCCGCCAAGGAGGCTGGAACCAATTCTTCGGTGGTGGCCGCGTCTTGGTCGGCTTGACCAGCTGACAGGGCCCGGCCGTCTAACAGCATGACCAATGACGGCGCGAACCCGAGCAAAGCCCGGGCAGTGGAGGCTTCATGGCGTAGACGTTCGGTGACTGGCTCGTCGGTGCCGGGGTTACGCAGATGGGAAACGATTGACCGGATTTCACGGACCGTTGAATCGATCGAATCCAAAGCGTCGGTCAGTGTCTTGACCAGGCCTTGCGGCTCTACCCCGGCGGTGGCGTCACGGCGGGCTGATTCGAGGCGCATGCCGGTGGCGAAGAGCTGTTGAATCGCTAAGTCATGCAGGTCGCGGGCGATCCGGCTGCGCTCGGAAACCATGGCTGCCAGGTCTTTGGTGTGGCGCGCTTCAGCCAGCACTAAGGCTAAAGCGGCTTGCGCGGCGAATGATTCAGCGGTTGTCAGATCAGCTTGATCGAATGATGCCGCACCCCGGTCACGTAACAGCAGCATGACGCCAACACCGTGGCCGGAGGTACGCATTGGCGCGTAGAGGGCCGGTCCAAAATCACGCAGCTTGGCGACCCGCAAGGTGTAGGCGTCCGCCATCGAGTCAACTATCATGCCGATGCCTTCGGTCAGGACCGTGTTGGAACGCCCGTCAGGCGGCATCCGGGTGCCTATCAGGCTGTCGGCCGAACGCCCTTCGGCGATCTCAACCACTAGCTGGCCGCCAATTGATGGCAGTATCAGTGCCGCGGTGGTCGCACCGGCCACTTGGCGGGCTTGTGTCGCTATAACACTGAGGGCTTCGTCTTCATCCGCGCCGGACAGCAGCATGGTGGCGATGACTTGACCGGCCGTCAACCAGTTCTCGCGGCGCTGTGAAGCCTGGTAGAGCTGGGCGTTTTCGACCGCCACACCGACCGCTGTGGTCAGGACTGACATTGTTTCGGCGTCTTCGGCGGTGAAACCGCCAGGCTTGTTGACTAGGTAAACGTGAGCGAAGACGGTGTCTCGCACCCGGATTGGGGCCGCTAGAAAGTTGTTCACTAGGGCTGGGGCGTCGGCTGGTAAACCAACTAGGTTGGCTGGGACATCATCCAGGATGAGTGGTTCATGTGCTGGGATGCGGGCCATCAGGTCCAGTGCGCGGCGGAACTCATGGAGTTGGTGGTGCAGTTCGGGTGATGCCCCGTGGGCGTAGAACCGTTCGTTGACGCCGCGTCCGTCAAGCACGTTAACGGCGGCGGCTTCAGCGCCGGTCAGTTCTGGCGCGGTCTGAACTAGTTGGGCCAGGGCTTGTGTCAGGTCGAGGCGCCGCGACAGCGCCAGCACCGCCGCCAGCAGTTCCGGCTCAGTTTTGGTTGGCCCGCGCGTCATAGAACGATTATCGCCCTATCTGCCCGTCGTGGCCGAACCCCAGTCGCATTCCCAGCCGCAAACCTCGGTCGGCCTCCCAGCCGACCCCACCCAGGCCCCACCAGCAAGCTTCAGGCGGCTACTATCTGGCCGTCCTTCGCCCGCCAGATCTGGTCAGCTCCGGCCAGTGAGGCCTCCTGGTGCGACACGATCAGCAAGCCCCGGCCAGAACTACGGGCGGCCCGCATTAGCTGGCCGGTCAGGCGCACCGCGTCAGCCGCGTCGAGGTGTTCGCCAGGCTCGTCCAGCAAGATGAACTGGGCCGGGCTGACCAAGGCCCGGGCCAGTAACAGGCGGCGGCGTTCGCCGCCTGAGATGGTGTTCCCGCCAGATCCGAGCATGGTGTCAAGCCCATCTGGCAGGCTCGCCATCCAGCGGCCCAGCCCAACCCGGTGCAGCACGCCGGCGGCTTTGGCGGGGGTGAGGCTACCTTCAGCGACGCGCAGGTTTTCTAACACCGTGGTGGCGAAGATGTGGGCGTCTTCTGGGATGAAGGCCACTAGGCGGCCTCGTTCTTCAGAGGTCAGGGCGACGAGTGGTGTTCGGCCAATTAGGGCTTGCCCTGCCAGGGGTTCAAGCAGCCCAGCGAGGCTGGCCAGCAGCGTGGTTTTGCCCGCGCCGGACGCTCCGACCAGGCCCATCACGCTGCCTGGGGCTAGGCGTAGGTTGACTCCCGTCAATACCGGGTGCCCAGCCACCCAGCCGGCCGTCAGGTCGTGGGCTATCAGGTCGCCGCGAGCCGCTGGATTTGTCTTGCCCGATGCCGCCGGTTCGGGTTCGCTTTCGGCCTTAGCGGCGTTCGGCCCGGCAGTCGGCCGGCTTGACCGCTGGCTGTCCGGGTGACCGGCATCGGCTAGGGCGACTATTCGGCTGGCGGCCGCCCGTGACTTGTAAACTTGGGCGGCGGCCGGGGATAGGGCGGCGACCGCTTCGAAGGCCGCCAATGGCATCAGCACAATCACAGCCACCTCGGTGGCGCTGATGGTACCGGCCTTGTAGGCGGCGGCGGATAGCAACAGGGTCAGGATGAGGGCCGCCCCGGAACCGATTTCGGTTAGGGCGTTAGCCAGGGCGGATGGCCTGGCGGCGGCGTCATTGGCTTTAGCTAAGGCTGTTTCGTGAGTCTTGAGGGATGCCATGGCTGGGTTCATTTGGCCAGAAACGCGCAGTTCAGAGGCATTTTCAATGATGTTCATGGCGCTGGCTGAAACATTTGACCGGGCGGCTGAGGCCATCAGTTCTGAGATTCGGGCGGCCCTTAGTGTCAAGGCCGGACCGCCTATGCCGACAGCTGTCAGACATATCAAGACGGCCAGTCCAGCGGCTGGTAGGAAGGCCGCGACGGCTCCGGCTGAACCGAGTACCACAACCCCGGCTACCAGGGCGGGGATGATGCCCCGAACTACTAGATCGCCGACATCGTCAATGTCAGCGCCGACCCGCGCCAGCAGGTCACCGCGTTTCAGGGCGACGGCTCCAGCCCCAGTGCCGGAGGCCATTCGTTGGTAGAGCCGGACACGTAATTCGGTCATGCCGTTCAGGGCGACCCGGTGCGCTGTGAGGCGTTCGATATAGCGTGACACGCCGCGTGTGATGCCGAAGGCCCGTACTCCAACCACCGCGACCTGGAGTGAGAGCACTGGTGGCATCTGCGAGGCCCGTACGATCAGCCAGGCTGAGGCTCCAGCCAAGGCGACTGAAGCGGCTTGGGTGAGGGCACCAAAGAACACCGCGGCGATCAGTTGGCTAGTTTTCAGGCCGGTCAGTCCGACTGCCCGCCGCAGTGGACGTTTGACCGGCGCTAGGGCGCCGGGTGCCGATCCGCCCGGACCTGATCCGCCGCGGGCTGGCCCGCCTGAAGCCCGTCGATTGGGTGCTGATCCGTCCGGACCTGATCGGCCGGAAGGCACCGCACTGGATCCTTGGGCCTGACTGGTCTTGACTGGCTTAGCTGACGGCCGGTTCATGCTGGCATCTCCGTAGCGGCTGATGAGGTCACCGCGACCGCGTTGTGGGCACCTTTCAGCAGAGCTGGGCGGTGAGCCACCAGCAGAACTGTCTTGCCAGTAGCGGGCAGGTGGGTTATCGAATTTAGGACAGCCTGTTCAGTGACAACATCAAGATGAGCCGTCGGCTCATCCAAGATGACCAACGGGGTGTCACGTAAGAAGGCTCGGGCCAGCGCCAGGCGCTGGCGCTGGCCAACTGATAAGCCAGTGCCACCTTGGCCAATCAGACTGGACCAGCCTTGCGGCAGCGAACTGACCACTTGGTCAAAGCCGGCCGCCTTGGCGGCGGCCTCGGCTTGAGGGGTCAAAATGGCCGGTTTGTCGTAAACCTCGAGCAGGTTTTGTAGAACTGTGCCGGGCAGTAAGACTGGGCGTTGCGGCGCCCAAGAGATCTGCCGCCACCAGCTGGCCGGGTCTATGTCAGCCAGGTCAACTGGCTGGCCGGTGGCGGGCCGGATCAGGACTTGGCCTTGATCTGGTCTGGTCAACCCCAGCAGAACAGCCACAGCGGTTGACTTGCCGGCGCCGTTTGGGCCGGTCAGGGCTGTCAATGAGCCGGGCGGCAAGCTGAAGCTGAGACCAGCCGGGGCGTCGTAGGCCCGCCCGGCGGCCCGCACTGAAACATCATGGAACTCGATGCTGGCTTGGCTCAGGTCTGGCGCCGGGACGGAACCATCGGCTGGCGGTTCAATCGCCAGGATGTCGAAGGCCAAGCTGGAGGCGGCCACGCCGTTAGCTGAGGCGTGGAAATGGGCTCCCACGTTACGTAGCGGCAGGTAGATTTCTGGCGCGATCATAATGATCGCTAACCCGCTGACCAGGTCCATGTTGCCGGCCTGGAGGCGTAAACCAACTGACACCGCGACCAAGGCGACCGATAAGGTGGCGATCAGTTCAAGGGCCGCGCCTGACAAGAAAGCGACCTTGACAGTGCCGAAGGTGGCCCGTTGATGAGCTTGCGATAGTTCCCGGACGCGGGCGGCTGGTCCTTTCTCGCGGCCGAGCGCTTTAAGTGTTGGCAGGCCAGTGATGAGGTCCATCACTTGGGAACCGAGCTGTGTCATGGTGCGTAAACGGCGGTCTGAATAGGCTTGGGTGACCCGTCCGATCAGCATCATGAAGACCGGTATCAGCGGGATGGTCAAAAACATGATCAAAGCTGACAACCAGTCCACAAAACCAGCCACGACCAGCAGGATTGGCGTAACCGTGGCAACCATCAGCAACTGTGGCAGGTAGCGCGCGAAGTAAGGGTCAAGGGCGTCCAGGCCGCGGGTCACTAGTTGGGCGGCGCCAGCGGCGCCCTGGTTGGCGGCGTAGCGCGGGCCAAGTGCCACCACATGGCGAACTACCGCGCCGCGCAGTTCGGCGATGGTGTTGGTGGCGGCCCGGTGAGCGAATCGTTCCTGGGTCCAGGCGGCGGCGGCCCGCAGTCCGATAGCCAGCGTGATCCATCCCAAACCGGACAACAAGGCTGGTCGGGTGAGGTCGCCGTCGGCCGCTATTGTGCCGACCAGGCGGGCCACCAACATGGCTTGAGCAACAACGGCGATTGATGTGATCAGGCCAAGTGCGGCGGTCAGGATGATATAGGCGCGGGCCGCCCGGGCGTGCCGGATCAGGCGTGGGTCGAGCGGCTTCATGGCTGGAAGATACTACCTCAGGGCGGGCCCAGGTAAACGGAGAGTAAACCGGCCCGGCCATCAGGCGACGTCTAACCCGAGGCGGCCGCAGGTTTACCGGGCCAGTTACTGTCTTGGCTGGCAGCGGATATCTCGCGTCACTACCTGCTGTCATTTGTGTAAGCCTCGGATATCCCTCGGAGGCGCGGACATCTCTTCGAGGTGTCCGCGCCCGGCCGCCTTAGTTGGCCTGTTCGCGGGCGGCGGTAGCCGCCGCCACGATTGAAGCCAAAGCGGCCTTGACCTCAGCGGTGGATTCAGACACAACAGCGGCGGGCATGGCGCCTACCCCGCCTGAGGTGGGCTCGGAAGACGACCCGGCGGCATCGGGCGACTTCTTCTTGTGTTTCTTGCCGCCCCGCTTCTTGCGCTTGGTGCCTTCCGGCCCTGGGCTCACGCTAGGGCCACCCCCGGCGGCCGCACCACTCGAGGCGCGTTCGACTGGATGACTGTGAACTATGAAACCGCGCCCACCACAAACCTCACAGGTTTCAGAGAAAGCTTCAACCAGCCCCTGGCCAACCCGTTTGCGGGTCATTTGAACCAGTCCAAGCGATGTCACCTCAGCTACCTGATGGCGTGTCCGGTCACGGGACAAAGCCTCAACCAGGCGGCGTAACACCAGGTCACGGTTCGATTCGAGGACCATATCAATGAAGTCGATAACAATGATCCCGCCGATGTCGCGGAGGCGTAACTGGCGCACGATCTCTTCGGCCGCTTCCAAGTTGTTGCGCGTCACCGTTTCTTCAAGCGTGCCACCAGAACCGGTGAACTTACCGGTGTTGACGTCGATCACAGTCATCGCTTCGGTCCGGTCGATCACCAGCGACCCGCCCGACGGCAGCCAGACTTTGCGGTCCATGCCTTTGGCTAACTGTTCGTCAATCCGGTCGGCGGCAAAAATGTCCTGGTCGGAGACCCATTGCGTGACACGGCCACGCAACTCTGGGGCGACTTCATCAAGGTAGGCGGTGATTTCTTGCCAGGCGGCCTGACCTGAGATTGTGAGCGAACTGAAATCGTCGTTGAAAATGTCCCGCACCACCCGGATCGCCAAATCAGGCTCACCCTTAAGGAGGGCTGGGGCGTGGGCGGTGGCGGCTTTGAGCTTGGCTTTCTCCCAAGAAGCGGTCAGCCGGGCGACGTCCGCCACCAGTTCAGCTTGGCTGGCGCCTTCGGCCGCTGTCCGGACGATCACACTGACACCTTCAGGCACGATCTCTTTGAGCAGTTTTTTCAGCCTGGTGCGTTCAGCGTCTGGCAGTTTGCGTGAAATGCCGGTCATTCCGCCGCCTGGCACCAGCACCAGGTAACGTCCGGCCAGGGTGATCTGTGAGGTCAGGCGGGCACCTTTATGGCCGATCGGGTCTTTGGTGACTTGCACCATGATCGCGTCACCGGAGGATAAGGCTTGTTCGATCCGCCGTGGTTGGCCTTCCAGCCCGGCCGCGTCCCAGTTGACTTCACCGGCGTAGAGCACAGCGTTACGTCCACGCCCAATGTCAACGAAGGCCGCCTCCATTGAGGGCAGAACGTTTTGTACCCGGCCTAAGTAGATTGAGCCGACCAGTGAATGTTGGGTTCGCCGGGCGACGTGATGTTCTACCAAAACACCGTCTTCTAGGACGGCGATCTGGGTGCGGCCGTCAGATTCGCGTACCACCATGCGGCGGTCAACTGATTCGCGCCGGGCGAGGAATTCGGCTTCGGTGATTGGGGTGCGCCGCCTGCCGCCGTCGCGGCTTTCTTTGCGCCGTTGGCGTTTGGCTTCAAGCCGGGTTGAACCGGCCAGGGCGGTAACACCTTCTGATGAGACTTCGCCGGTTGTTTCGGTTTTGCGTCCGGTCCGGTTGCGCCGGCGGCGGCGGCGTGAGCTGGCGTCTTCCGAATCGTCTGGTTCGGTGCCGGTCGGTTGTTTGTCCGATGCCGTCTCCCCGGTTGTCGCTCCTGGTTCGGTTTGAGTGGTTTGAGTTTTGGAGGTGGCGCGGCGGCCCGCTTTGGCTGGCGCCTGACCGGCTGGTGGTTTTCCGGCCGTGCCTTGCCTGGCGGCGCCTGATCCGTTTGGCCCGCCTGATCCGCTCGATCCGTTTGGTCCGCTTGATCCCCCTGGTCCCCCTGGTCCGCCTGGTCCGCCTGGTCCGCTTGGCCCGCCGGATGTGGCTGCGGTTTGTGTGGTGGCGGCGCCGACTGGCGGTTCGCCCGCCTTGGCCCGCTTGGCGCGGGCCAAGGCGGGGGCCGCCGTTGGGGCTTGGAACAGCAGTGCGGTCATTGTCAGGCGCCGGCCTGGCGGGCTGGCGCCTGTTGTGGTTTCGTGGTCAGCCACGGATGTTGCGTCTGACGCGGTGTCGGTCTGATCTGGGCCAGCCGATTCGGATGCGGTCTGAAGGTTAGCTGGGGCGGTGGTGGACCCGTTCGGCTGGTCGGCCGGTGGCGGCGTGATGGCCGGTGGCGGCGTGACGGCTGGTGCTGTGGCGCGGCGTGAACGTCCCCTTGGGCGAACCGCCGGGTCGGCGTCCGGGCCAGTCCCGGACTGGCCCAATCCCAAACCGGACTGGTCCAATCCCGAACCGGTGATTTCGGCCTCCTGGCTGGCTCCGGCCACCGCTGCCTGTGCCGCTGTGGCGCCGGTTCCGGCGGCCGCATCCTGCCCGGTCCCGGCTGTTTGGTCTTGCCCGGTTCTGGTGGCCTCGCCCTGGTCGGCCTTCGCCGGTCTGGCGGCCGGTCTGGTGCTCCGCCTGGTGGCCCGGCCGCGACCGGAGCCGCTGGCGCCTGTGGCCGTATCTTGGCCCGCGTCTGATGTGCTGGCCTGGCCAACGCCCGCGGCCGCCGCTTGGCTGGAGCCCATCCCGGTCGATTCGGCGTTTTGTTCGCCGCCAGTCGTTCGGCCGACTTGGGTAGCCCGGCTGGCCCGGCGTGTCCTTGGCCGCTGAGCCGCACCAGGTGCGGCCTGACTCTGCTCCGAAACGGCGCCCGCTGTCGGTGCTGCCTCCAAGACGGTGGGCTGTGAGCCGGGGGACGGCATCGTACCCGCGTCTGGGCTGGCGGCTGACCTGGTGCTACGCCTGGAGGCCCGGCCGCGACCGGAACCGCTGGCGCCTGTGGCCGTATCTTCGCCCGCGTCTGGGCTGGCGGCTGACCTGGTGCTACGCCTGGTGGCCCGGCCGCGACCGGAGCCGCTGGCGCCTGTGGCCGTATCTGGGCCCGCCTCTGGTGGGCTGGCCTGGCCAACGCCCGCAGCCGCCGCCTCCTGGCTGGTGCTGGTGCCCGGACTGGTTTGGGTAGCCCTGCTGGCCCGGCGTGTCCTTGGCCGCTGAGCCGCACTAGCCGCGGCGTCAGGGGTGTCCTGGGAGCCGCCCGGCAGGTCCAACAGCGAGTCAAGATCAGCCAAGCTGGGTTTGGTTTGGGATTTGGCAGCCCTGCGCGGGGCGCGCCTAACGGGTGCGGGCAGTTCAATCTGGAATTGCGTTTGATCTTCAGTCACGAATGCTCCACGGCGCGTTGGGTACCCCACGCCACGGCCCCCGGCGCCTTGCCTTAGTCATTTCACACGGCGCCGCGTCCGGTAATAGGCGCTGGTGCCGCGAAGCCTGTCAATCCGGACATCCCACGGCGGCTTACGGAGCCCTACGCGTCGGAAATAACCGAACGCCGACCCGGCGCGGTGCGAAGGGGCCTAATCAGACCCACCCGCCACCAGGCATAGCCCCCAAGTGGCCGCGATGCGAGCACCGCGAGCCCAAACGGTCAAGCCGACCGCGATCAGGGCCGCGAAGATGTCCTTCGGTCAAGCGGCTGGCATGGTGTGCCGCAAGACTGGATCCAGTATGGCACAGCGATATGTTTCAGCCCTGGCCGACGCGCTGCCGGGTGTGGCTGGGCGTCGCTGGAGTCTCACTGGGTGTTGCTGGGTGTTGCCGGGTTTTCGCCGGAAGGTCAGGAGCGAACCGGCCCAATTGGTGGGTGGTTCTACGCAAAACGCCCCATTTGGCACAAAAACCGTGAACAAATCGGTAGAAACTGTGAAGAAGACGGGACGTAAGTCCTAGTCTCGCGGCGGTCGTGGTCCTACTTTGATGGGAGGGCTGGGGTTGGTCCCTCCCTGCCATAGTTACAACTGAAAATTGTCCCATTCCGATCCATCCTCAAAGCGGAGGTGCACGTGGAAGCACTCGACCTAGCCAGATGGCAGTTCGGCATTACCACTGTGTACCACTTCATCTTTGTACCCTTGACCATTGGTCTGACACCGCTCGTAGCGCTACTTCAGACCTTCTGGTTCAAGACGGGCAAAGAGGAGTGGTACCGGCTCACGCGATTTTTCGGCAAGTTATTGCTGATCAACTTCGCGCTGGGCATCGTTACCGGCATTGTCCAGGAATTCCAGTTCGGCTTGAACTGGTCTGAATACTCACGCATGGTGGGCGACATCTTTGGCGCTCCCCTGGCGATGGAGGCGCTGGCCGCGTTCTTCATTGAGTCCACTTTCCTGGGCATTTGGATCTTTGGCTGGGGGCGCCTCTCACGTGGCGTACACCTGCTGACGATCTGGCTGGTGGCATTCGCGGTTAACCTGTCGGCCTTCTTCATTCTGGCCGCTAACTCCTTTATGCAATACCCCAAGGGTTCCTCCTTCGACAGCGAGCTGCAGCGCGCCCAGATGGACAACCTGGCAGAGGTGCTGTTCTCCAAGCTCTCGTTGTCAACCTTCTGGCACACCATCTCAACCTCATTCGTGGTGGCTGGCACCTTCATGGCCGGCATCGCGATCTGGTGGATGGTCAAGGCCCGCCGGGCGGACAACGAGGCCTCAGCCAAGGTTTACCGCCTCGGTGGGGCTGTTGGTGCTTGGGCAGTACTCATCGCCGGTATCTCACTGATCTTCTCCGGGCACCACCAAGCCCAGGTCATCACCGAGATCCAGCCAACCAAGATGGCGGCAGCCGAATTACTCTGCGTGACGCCTGAACCAGGTGAAGGGGCCGGATTTACAGTGGCCGCCTTCGGCCAATGCTCCGTCGTCAATGGTGAGGTAGTTGATGAAACCACCCGCATCATTGAGATCCCCAAGCTGCTGTCCTGGCTAGCCTACGGTGACGGCGGCGCCCAGGTGGTCGGCATGGAGGAAGCTGAAACGACCTTAGAAGCGGCTTACTGGGATCCAGAAAACCTGACGGCTGAACAAGCCGAGACGCTGGACTTCATTCCAGCGCAGCAGGCCACCTTCTGGACCTTCCGTCTGATGATCGCCTTCGGCTTGTTCTCAGCCGTCTTGGCGGTGGTCGCGTTGATCGCTCTGCGCGGCGGACGGACATCCGGCAGTGGTTTCCTCAAGTTCTGGTCAATCCTGTCGTTGCCAATGCCGTTCCTGGCCGCGGCTTTCGGCTGGATTTTCACAGAAATCGGCCGCCAGCCGTTCATTGTCTATCCGGTTGTCTCACTTAACGGTGACCACTTGTTGACTCCGCTGACGGAGGAATCTTCCGCCCTGTCACTAAGCACGGCTAACGCTGTTTCACCAGTAGTTGGCGCCGGTGCTATCTGGCTGACCGTGATCTGCTTCACGCTGATCTATCTGGTACTAGCGGTCGCCTGGTTCTACCTCATGAAGCGGTATGTCGCCAAGGGGCTGAACAATGAAGAATCGATCCCTGAGGTCAAGGCTGACTTGGATGATTCCAAGCCGCTGACCTTCTCATACTGAGGGCTAAGGAGAAACAATCATGTTGAGTAACGTTCTCGCGTTCGTTTCCGCGGCCCCAGTCGATCCTCAGGTAACTGAGAGCACTGCTCAGGGTCTAGTAGGTTTGCTGCACCGTCTGGCTGAAACGCCAACCGCGCTGCAGCTCTTGTGGTTCATTTTGATCGCGGTCCTGTGGACCGGCTACCTGGTACTGGAAGGCTTCGACTTCGGCGTCGGCATGCTTCTGCCGTTCATCGGTAAGAAGGACAAAGAACGCCGGGCCATGCTTTCGACCATCGGCCCGCTCTGGGACGGCAATGAAGTTTGGGTGCTGACCGCTGGTGGCGCCACCTTCGCCGCTTTCCCGGAATGGTACGCCACGCTGTTCTCGGCCGCTTATCTGCCGTTGTTCCTGATTCTGGTTGGTTTGATTATCAGGGCGGTGGCTTTCGAATATCGCGGCAAGATCAACTCCGACACTTGGCGCAAGGTTTGGGACTGGTGCATCATCCTCGGTTCCTGGATCCCCGCTGTCCTGTGGGGCGTAGCCTTCGCCAACTTGGTGTCTGGTGTCAAAGCAGCGGTCGACCCAGCTCAGCTGGGCCCAACAAAGATCCTCTACGACGGCACCTTCTGGGACCTCGTATTCGGCCATGCCGGCTTCTTGCTGCTGGGCGGCTTGACCACAGCAGCGCTCTTCTTGGCGCACGGGTCAATCTTCCTGTCACTCAAGACCGATGGCGTAGTACGGCAGCGGTCTGAGGCGCTGGCACCCAAACTGTCGATTGTGGCTACGGTCATCGCCGCGGTTTGGGTTGTTTGGCTTGGCCTGAAGTATGTCGGCGGCAACCATCCGACAGTCATAGTCTGGATCGCCATTGGCTTGGCGGCCCTGGCCCTAGTGGTTGTAGTACTGACCACACTGGCCAAGAAGTTCGGCCTGGCCTTCGGTGCGATGACAGTCGCACTGCTAGCGGCGGTTGTGACGATCTTCGCTGGTTTGTTCCCCAACGTCATCAACGGTTCACGGGTCACCATTCATGGTGACGCGATAGCTGATCCGATTGTCGGCGCGGTGGTTCTTGACGGCGTCACACTTGATGACGTTGTAGCCGGAACCTTCGACAAGGTCAGGAATGAAGGCCTGCCCACGGTGCCAGACGCACCGAGCGACAAGGCCGTTGAACTGACCACCGGCATCCTGGAAGACGTCGCGGTTGTGTCCTATCCGGCAATTGATCTGATCCCGCAAGGTGATGTTGAGTCGACTGTGGTCGCGACCTTTGACCGGGTCAAGGCCAGTGGCGTCAATTTGGCTGATGTGGGTGTTGGCGTAACAGCCGGCGACCTGGCAACCAAGGTGACAGTTGGTGTTCTGGAAGACGTCAGGGACGGAGTATTCCCGGCTCGCGGCGTTATCCCAGTTGACAACGTCAAGGACGTTGTTGACATCACCTTCGCCCGGGTTGGTGCGCATGTCGCTGACTTGTCCCAGATTGGTGTTGGCCTAGAAGCCAGCCCACTGGCGACAGCCATAACCAACGCTGTACTGGCTGACGTGGCTTCCGGGACCTTCCCGGCGGCTCAGGTCATCTCCCAGGACAACGTTGTGACCACGGTTAAGATCACGCTGCTGCGTTTGGGGATCGAACCGACTGATGCTCTAGTCGGCCAGATTGTGGCTGACATCCAAGCCGGTAGCGCCACCATTGGTGGCCTGCCCGCAGCCGATGTGGCAGCGCAAGTCGCGATCACCATTGAAGCCTGTGTACCGCAAATCGCGAACACGGTTGAAGCACTGGTGCCAGAAATCGCCAAGAGTGTGGGCCAGGTTGTCTCGCCCACGCCGGACGGTTACGTTGTCGCCACGCTCCAGAGTGTGGCCGATAACCCGGCAACCCAGACCTTCCATGATGGTCTAGATATCACAGCGGTTGTCACCAGCAACGACCCCGAAATCTCGGGTGTCGACTGGAACAATGAGGCCGGTTTGGCCAACCTGAATGACAGGGTTGTCAACGCCAACAAGGCTCTCAACGCTCTGGTATCGCTTGGTTTGCTGCAAGAGCACACCGATCTGGTTGAGTTCGAAAGCGGTGATGTCATCACCGGTCAGCCGATCTTCGCCGCGGCCTCCAGCCCGTTGACACTCAAGCTGATGACCATTGTGGCCGCCTGCTTGGTGCCGATTGTGCTGGCCTATCAGGCTTGGTCAATTTGGGTCTTCCGCCGCCGCATCTCAGCGGACCGGATCCCGGATGAATCCGGCCTCGAACCGGCCTCCAAGTAGGTCTGAAGCTGATCTAGCGATCTAGTCAAGTCTGAGGCGGGAATCACCTCCTCAGCACTGTTCCGGGTGGCCCCGGCGCTTAGGCGCCGGGGCCACCTTCATTTGGTGGCCTGGCTATTGGCGGGCCGGTGACGTTTTGTATCCTGACGTCCGATTGTTCTTTAGGACAGGTCAGGGAAGAAGGACTCCAATGAGTCCGGGACTTGGGCGTCAGGGTTGCGGGTTTCGCCATACTCGATGACTATCAGGTCTTGGCTGAGTCCCTTATAGACTTCAGGCCTGAGGGAATACATCTCAGAGCGGTAAACGATAGCCGTGGCGGCACACAGGAAATCGACCTGTTCCAGTTTCGACGGATAGGTCGATTGTGACGGTGGCGGCGGTATCCATGGTCGGTTTCAGGTGGACGCCGTCACGCTTGATTTGGCCGAACTCGCCGAATGTTAAGTCAAGGACTCCGAGTGGGACGGCGCGGGCCGTCTCGGTGACGGGAGTCTTTGTGTTGAAGCTCCAACGGGCCGGTCTAGTCAGGCAGTGGTGCGTGCGGCTGAAGGCGACCTCGACTGGGTGGCCGTCTTGATCGACAGCCGTTTACGCCCATGGTCTGTCGTCACTGTCGGCGGTCACTTGTGAAAGATCCGGGTTCTGCCCGGCTGGCAACTGGACGCGGGCAGGCAGCCTGGCATCGAATTGGCCCGTGTAGGTCGGCCGGGGATGCCCGGCCTTTGCCCGTCATAGTTCTCGAGATCGCGCTTCGGCTGATCGCTGACTGGGTGAGATGCCGCCAGTGGTCGGGTTACGGGATGCTATTGAGGTCGTAGACGGCCAGGCCGGTTTGTAAGCCCACGGCAAGCCGACCTGAACCAACTGGGGCGAGGCAACTAGTTCCCGTGGCCGTGTGGATCGCGGCCAGCGGCGTGAGACCGGACGATGACGCACCCCACAACTGAACCGGCGCGTTGCCGCCGCCTGAGGCGAGCAGTCGTCGGCCGTCAGGTAGATCAATCGCCGCCAATTCGGTTACCGAGCGTGGCTGATCCCTAAGCGGGGCGGCGGCCAGTTCACCGGTTGCCGGATCCCACAACCGGATGATCCTGTCGTCGCCCCCGGAAACGAGCAGTTCCTGGCCGTCAGGCATGGTCAGAGCGGCCAGCGCGAAGACGCAGCCGTTGTGACTGTTGATCGGCGAGATGGCTTGTTCACAGGTCGCAGGATCCCACAGCCGGATCGTTCCATGGTTACTGGCCGAAGCGAATAGTGTCCTGCCGTCCGGCAGGTTTACCGCGGCCAGTGCCAGAACCCAGTCTGTTTCATCTCTCAGTGGACGGCCCGCCCGTTCGTCGCTTGTTAGATCCCACAACCAGACAGTGCCGCCCTCACCGCCAGTGGCCAGTAACGTCCGGCCATCGGGCAGGTTCAATGAGGCCAATCTTTGAGCCTGGCCAGTTGGGCTCTTGAATCCGGGACCAACCGGCTCGAAAGTTACCGGATCCGATAACCAAACCAAGCCGTCCGGAAGACTGCGGACGAGTAATCCCCGGCCGTTCACTGAAACCGCCGCCAACGCTCCGTCCTGGCCTGTTGGATTCTCAGACGCTTGGCTCATCTGTTGACCGGTCAACGGGTCCCACAGCCGGATCATGGCGCGTTCACCGCCTGAAGCGAGCAGCTCCCGGCCGTCCGGCAGGTTCACCGCTGCCAACGCCCAGACGTGGCCGACCCGGCCTTTTGGTCCGGAACCATCCCGCAGGTTGGTTCCTGGGCCCCACAACTGGATTATGTCGTCATCACCGCTGGAGGCTAGCAGCCCCTGGCCGTCCACAGTCACTGTGGTCAGCCCCTTGACTATGGTGGTGTGGCCCTTGAGCGACCCACCAACTCGTTCGCCAGTAGCCGGATCCCAATATTGGATCAATCCTTCGATGTCTCCCGAGACGAGTAACTCCCGGCCGTCGGCGGTCACCGCGGCCAGCGCTTCAGCCGGCTGGATGCGATCCTCGAAAGAAGGGTTGACCTGTTGACCCGCTACTAGGTCCCACAACCGAAATGTGACGTCACCGCCGCTGGATGCGAGTAGTTCCCGGCCATCAGGCAAGGCCACCGTGGTCAGTGCGAGAACTCCGTTCTCGTGACCCGCGAGCGCTTGCCCGGCCTGTTGGCTGGTCACTGGGTCCCAAAACCGGATCATCCCGTCAAAACCGCCTGAGGCAAGCAACACCCGGCCGTCTGACATGGTCACTGAGGTCAACGCCGCGACGGGGCCAGAATGACAGACGAGCACAGGGCCGACCTGTTGATAGGTCGCCAGATCCCACAACCTGACTGTGCCATCGTCACTACCTCCGGCAAGCAGCACCCGACCGTCCGGCATGGTCAGTGCGGCCAGCGATCTGAACCCGTAGATGGTGCCTTCAAATGTGGGGCCAATCTGTTGGCCGGTTGCCAGATCCCACAGCTTGACCGTGCCATCAAAGCTGCCAGAGGCCAGCAGCCGCTGACCGTTCGGCAAGGCCACCGCAGCCAGCGCTTCAACCCCGTCGCTGTGGCCCTTGAGTGCGGGTGCCGCCAGTTCACCTGTCACCGGATCCCAAAGCCTGACAGTGCCGTCGACGCTGCCCGAGGCGAGCAAAGGCCGATCACCCACCTTCACAGCCGTCAACGCGTACGCCGGTTGACGGCCCATGATGGTCCGGTGCGGGATGTGCACCAGCAGGTCAGCCCACACGACATACGGCCGGTCACCTTGTACCCCGGCTGAATCGCGTCCACCTGGTGTGCCATAACACCAGGCCTGCAACTCGCGAACCAGTGCCCGCTGATCAAGATCCCCCAGGCGGCCCAGCAAATACTCCTCGTCCGCCACCGCCGCCACGTTCGGTAGTGTCCTATCTGGCCCGTTGGCGACTCCGAGCGCACAGGATGCCACCCGGCTCGGCGTCAGATAGTCCAACACCTCGGGATGAGATTCAACCATTCCCCAACCATCGGGGCCACTCATGCCGCAGTGAGCTGGCAAGTAATAGGCGACATACGGGTTGACGCGGCCTGGTGGCCTGTCTGATGACGGGCTCATGGAACACCAAACGATGTCGGTCTCCCGCGTTTCGGCTGGTGAGTCACTTGCCCGCGTCGCGTCAACTTGGTCCGGGATGGGTCTTGCGCAACGTCCTCCGGCGGTTCTGCTGTTGGCCTGCCCGGCGGCATCGTCCACGGTATGGGCCGCCAAAACGTCAAAGGTCAGCGCTTCCACGACCCGCTGGTGCGCTGAGCGGACCGCACCTGGCGGGTTTGCCTCGCCACAAGCCATCCGTGTCATGACCGTTTCCGCGAAAGACCGGTGCGCTAACCGGTAGACAGTCTGGCCCAAATCAATGTCCGCGCGGATGTAGGCGCTGGCCTGGGATTTCAACAAACCCAAAACCGTATCCGCCTCAAGCCGTGCACCCGCTGGGGCCAGCCCCTTCGCCATCGTGGCCCAAACACTGTCCCGCAGCGGCACGCCCCGTCCCAGACTCAAAACCAATGCCTCCAACAGGGCCCGGTTACCTGGCGCGGCCGCCTCGATCCGGTCCAGCGCGCGCCCGAATACCTCCGCGCAACCACCACCAACAGTTCGTTCCAAACCATCAGACAAGGCCTCTTCCATCAACGCCACTGGGTCGTCGGCGGTTTCAACCTCAGCGGCGCAAAGCCGGGCGAACAGGAACGGCTGTCCCGCAACTGAGGCCACTAGCCCGGCGAAGTCGTCAACCAGTACGCCTAGCGGATCGTCTCCGTTCGATGCGGCGGCCCCGGGCGCCAGTTTTCGCAGCAGGCGGGCGGCCAGATAGCGGCGCATTGACGCCGCGTCCCGGTCGAGTTCTATCACCATGGCTGGGTTTAGCGCGTTCACCAGATCAAACGGACCAAACTCGGTCTGGCCTGATTGGGAATTGACGGATCGGCCTGTACCGACCACCACAGTGACCCACCCGGTCCTGGCTAGAGGACATAACAAGTCGGCGGCCACTTCGAACGGCCGGACCGATTCATCCAAACCATCAACAATGAACACTAATCGCTGGTCTTCCGCCTGGTCCGCCAGCGACAACAAACGCCTAACAGGGTCGCGTTGCCTGGCGGATTCGGCTTTAGCCCAATCATCAGTCAGCCCTTCATTAGCCAACCAGTCCTCCGCTTCGGCCGTGACTTCGCCCCAATCGTCTTTGAACGCTTCAGCGCCCAGCCTTTCGGCCGCTTCGGCCGCATCCAGCCCAGTCAAGTTCACCGTGGCCGTCCAGCCGTGCTCCGCCAGGATGTCATCCCATTGCGACGGTTCAGCTAAACCGGCATCAATCAACGCTTGGCGGAGCGGACCTGAGGCACGCATCACCACATCCCCCAGCAGGGCCGACTTGCCAGTTCCCGGATCCCCCACGACTGCCAGCAGACCGCCCTCGCCAGAAGTAACCCAACGGCCGATCTGCTCGCGTTCCTCATCCCGGCCAGTGAAATCCAATACCAGTTCGCCAGCTGTTGCCTCCCAGCTAGCTCCTCGCTGGAAGAAACCGGTGATGCCTGTCCCGGCGGCCTGAACGGTCAGCTTGAAACTGTCCTGGTCAGCCAGTGACTGGCCCAGTGGCGGCATAACCTGGTCCAACTGGAGAATCAGCTCAGGTGTCCCCGCACCCTCGTGGTGTATCAATTGTTCTGGTTTGATCCGCTCCAGCAGGTCAGCGACCGGTAGCTGGGTTTCTGTCCGGAACACATAGCTGATCAAGTCCAGCATCCGTCCAGGCGTTTCACCTGGTAATGCGGCGTTTCCCCGGGTTGGGGCCGTCAGCAGAAGATAGCGGCTGAATGGATCATCGCTACAAGTGCCGCCGCCGTTACCGTGCCGCATGGCGGCTTCCTCCAAGACAGCCCGCACGCCATCTAGGAACGCCTCGCCGTGGCGGATGTCCAATATCAACACAGGGAACAGGCCGCCGCGTTCCAGGATCTTTGTCAGACAATCGCCGAATTCCCGCGCGGTGATCTGTCCCTCAACAACGCCAGAGGCTGAACTAGTGTCCGATGCGGCGACATACGGTCCAGTTTCATCCACCCCGCCGTACCCCAGCCAATAGATCAGTTCCACGCCGCGGCCTTGGTCAGCCACCGGATGGGAACCCTCCCCGAGGGCCGCCAAACGTTCCAGGAGCCGTTGGCGGGTGTTGTCCTCCCGTGGCCGGTGCCACCACGGTCCAGCAGCGCCGGGTTCCGTCAACCCGACTGGATCAGCCCCCAAAACTCCGGCCACCCTGGCTGCCAAGGGCGCAGCGGTACCCGCCACGGCTTGGTCTATATCCCAGTCAGGTTGCTCGGTGTGACGGTCAACCACAAAAGGCGTAAACGAGGACCGCCCGGGACCCGGGCGGACAGACTCAGATCCGGTTGCGGCCATGAGTCACACGCTAACGTCTTGGCGGGCAGCGCGCCCAACAAACAGTGCCTGACCAGTAGTACCCAACCAGCAGTGAACCGCGAGTTGTGAACCACTCGAAGGCCCCATCCTGTGGACGGTTAGCGCCGCCCAGCGACTATCTGTTGCCATGCGACCTCGTCTTGGGCGTCAGGGTTGCGGGTTTCCCCATATTTGATGACTTTCAGGTCTTTGCTGAGTCCCTTATAGGCTTCTGGCTTGGTGGTGTACATCGGAGAGCGGTAAACGATTGCCGTGGCGGCACATAGCAGGTCAACCCGTTCAAGCATTTCTGGGTTGTCGGCCTCGTGTGGGACTAATCTCTCGTAGACGAAGACCACTTCAGTGTCTATGGGTACTGGCACTGTCAGCCGCCAGGTAGCTCCGCCTCGGCCAGGCATTGGTGTCCGCGGGTACCAGGCCTGTATCTTTGCGGTCTCCACGGCTAAGGCCGCTGATACGAAGATCGCATCGTCGGGGCGGAACTTTGTTGGTCGCATCCCGGCGATGAGCACAGAAAGGTCAATGGTGACGATGGTGGCGGTATCTATGGTCGGTTTCAGGTGGACGCCGTCACGCTTGATTTGGCCGAACTCGCCGAATGTTAAGTCAAGGACTCCGAGTGGCATGGCGCGGTCCGTCTTGGTGACGCAAGTCTTTGTGTTGAAACTCCAACGGGCTGGTCTAGTCAGATAGTAGTGGGTGCGGCCGAAGGCGACCTCGACTGGGTGGCCGTCTTGATCGACAGCGGTGTAAACCGACGGGTTGCTGTCGTCGTCAGCGGTCGCTTGAGACAGGTCAGGGATTTGACCGGCCGGTACTTGAACGCGTTCTGGCAGCCTGCCTTCAAATAGCCCGGCCCAGGTCGGGCGGGGAAGCCCAGCTTTGAGATACTCCCTCGGATCAATATCGAATCGGGTGTCCTCCGAACGCGGGTCTGCTTCTTCACTCACGAAACCCAGCCTAGTCGGATGGCATGTGCCCGCATTAGGGCAGGCAACTCGCGGCGCTCGATTCGAGTTTGTGGTTGAAAGCCATCTGACGTAGCAGTATTGATGGCGTGAGAGTTAGATGCGGTCGGCCTAGTAGACAGGTCCGGGTGGTGGGGGTCTTGGCGGCCGCATTGGCGCTGACAGGCGCCTGGGCGGACAGTTCAGGCGCGGCACAGACCGGAATAGCGGGAGTCGCGGGCGCTGCGGCAGGACGGCCCCAAGAGATGGCGACTTCGGTGGGACAGCCTCAAGATGCGATCGCTTCGCTAGGGCATCCACAAAGAGCGGGGGCCGCGGCGGGGCAGCCCCAAGAAGCGGACAGCGCCAAGACCGCCTGGGTGGTGGCACCAGTAGATGACGCTGATGGGACGAAACGGACAAGCGTCAACTACAACCTGGCGGGTGACGGAACCATGGTGGACGGCATCGTACTGACCTCAAACAGCGACGTGCCACTTGACCTGCGGATTTACGCGGTTGACGGACGCACCGGCGGCGACGGGCAAACTGAGCTGGGGGCAGCCAGCCAACCCCGCGTCGGGGCCGGTAACTGGATCACCTTTGGGCGGTCCGGCGGGCAAGGCAACACCTCGACCGAGGCCTCGATCAGGTTGACGCTTGCCCCGGGAGCATCGGCCACGGTGCCGTTCCAGGTGACGGTGCCCGCTGATGCCAGCCCAGGCGATTACGCCGCCGGTTTGGTGACGGCCCTGGCTGAGACACAAACGGACGGCGCCAGTCAGGGTAACCCGCTGAGTGATCCGCCCACCGCGGTGCTGGCCTATGTCAACGTGGCGGGCCCGGCCGCGCCAGCCTTGCAAGTGACAGACGTGTGGATGCGTTGGACGCCAGCGCCGGGCAGGCCAGGCTGGGGGCGGGCCGATCTGCGTTACAAGCTGGCCAACACCGGCAACACTCGGCTAATCCCAACTGAGCGGGTCAGTTTTGACGGCTGGGCTGGGATTGGCGGGCTAGCCGGAGAGGCAGCCGACTTGCCGGAGTTGCTGCCAGGGTCGCGGTTGGACCGGGCGGTGACGCTTGATGGCGTGTTCGCGGTGTTTGAGGTGACAGGGCGTGTCTCGGTTGGGGCCGCGCTTGTCAGTCAACAGGACGATGCCGTCCCTCCAGCCGCCGCCACCGGTCAAGTCACGCTTCGCTTGGCCGCCTGGTTTTGGCTTGGCTTGGTGCTGATCGTGGTGGCTTGTTTAGCTGGCTTGGCCAGTGTGTTCAGGGGTCGGCGCCGCCGGCGCCAGGCCACCGTTCTGGATGGGGCTCGGGGTGGTGCTCGAGATGCCACCGGCGCTACTCGCGATGGCGCCGCGGCTGGACGGGGTGCCGGGCGGACGGGACAGGAGCGACCTGACGGGGATGACTGGCCGACACGAGACGCGAGTCGGCCCCGGAGGCGAGCCGGGCCCGGGGTGGATGGTTCCGCGAGGCGGGCGGGACCCGGGGTGGACAACCCCAGGAGGCGGACGCCGCCTGACTGGGAAGAGTTGCCAGCACCCGAGACAGACAGTTCCAGGGGGCGGACGCCGCCGGACCGGGAAGAGTGGCCAGCACCCGAGACAGACGGCCAGGAGATTGTGGAGGATTAGTGAAAACTCCTCCTGGTGGTTTGCCTGGAAGGCGGCCCGGCCCGTCCGTCTGGCCGAATAGGTCCAGTTAGCTGGTCTGCCAGCCGAACCACTCAGTTGGGCTGGTCCAGGCCAGTTTCTGGCAGGCCGGATGAAGGCCGCCGGTTGATCCGGCGGGCCACCACCGCCGCTGCTTTGCGGCCGGTCAAGCGGGCAGGAGCGTTACGCGGTGGCAACACACTTCTGACACAATTTGACTATGGCAAAAGCAAATCGAGGACCCCAGCCGCGCTCCGGCCAACAGGGTCCCAAGCAGACCAAAACAACTCTTGGCGGTGCCGCTCGGGCGGCCAAGGGGGCGAAGGGGCCCTCCCAGTCAAAGACTCCGCCAACTCGCGGCTTCGCTGGCGTGCTAGACCGCTACTTCAAGATCAGTCAACGAGGTTCCACAATCGGCCAAGAAGTCCGTGGTGGCCTGGTCACATTCTTCGCGATGAGCTACATCATTGTGCTGAACCCGCTGATTTTAGGTGGTATCCCGTCAAGCGAAGGCAGCTTCATCGGTGGCGGTTCAGCCCCGGCGCTGGACTCCGTCGCCGCGGGAACCGCGCTGATCGCTGGCATCATGACCATCACCATGGGTTTGGTGGCCAACTATCCGATGGCTATCGCCGCGGGATTAGGCATCAACGCGGTGATAGCTTTCACGCTGGCCCAACTACCCGGTATGAGCTTCGCTGATTCGATGGGTGTGGTGGTGCTAGAAGGCATCATCATTTTGATCCTGGTGCTAACAGGATTTAGGCAGGCCGTCTTCCGGGCGGTTCCCGCCCAGTTGAAAGTCGCCATCTCGGTTGGGATCGGCTTGTTCATCGCGCTGATCGGCCTGGTAGACGCCGGGTTCGTGACCAAAGCCGAAGGCACACCACTACAACTCGGTCGTGGTGGAACACTCGACACCTGGCCGGTCTTGGTCTTCGTGGTCGGTTTGATCATCGCGATAGTGCTAGTGATGAGGAAAGTTAAAGGCGCACTGCTGATAGCGATCGCTTCTGCCACAGTCCTAGCGGTAATAGTTGAACTGATCGGCAAACTAGGCGGATCGGCCGATAACCCGGCGGGCTGGAATCTTAACGTTCCCAAGTTCGAGGGTCTGGCCAAACTGCCGGACTTCTCCATTCTGGGACAGTTCTCAATTGTTGGCGCCTTCCAGAAACTAGGTCTGCTGACCTTAGTGCTGATGGTTTTCTCACTCATGCTGGCTGACTTCTTCGACACGATGGGCACAATGGTCGCCATCGGCGCTGAAGGTGACCTGCTGGACAAAGACGGCAACCCGCCAAAGACCAAGCAGATCCTGATAGTCGACTCGGTAGCGGCGATCGCTGGTGGGGCTGGCGGCGTCTCCTCCAATACGGCCTATATTGAGTCCGCCGCTGGTGTTGGTGATGGTGCCCGCACCGGCCTAGCCAACATTGTCACAGGCATCATGTTCCTGGCCGCGACATTCTTGTCACCGCTAGTCAACGTGGTGCCTTACGAGGCTGCGACACCAGCCCTGGTAGTGGTTGGTTTCCTGATGATGATGCAGGTCAGTGGCATTTCCTGGAAGGATTATGAGATCGCCATTCCGGCTTTCTTGACGATTATTCTGATGCCGTTCACCTACTCCATCACAGTTGGAATTGGTGCTGGCTTCATCTCATTCGTGGTCCTCAAACTGGCGGCCGGTAAAGCCAAGCAGGTTCACCCGCTGATGTGGACCGCGGCCGGGCTGTTCATCATCTACTTCGCCCTTGGGCCGATCCGGGCACTCTTCGGCTGAACGCGACCAGAGCGCATAACCTGTCCGCCGCCCCTGCGCTGGCCAGGCGATCGCCTAGGTCCGTGGTAAGAAGCCACGGACCTAGGCATAGCGCCGTGCCTGTCGGCCGCGTCTCCGCTGGTAAGCACGATGCGTTGATCTGCGTTAACACGGTTTGAGGTACCTGTCCAACGCGCTCCGCTGGGGTCATGCCGCGTACAGGGCGGATGCAACCTTCCAGGCGGTGAGTCCGACCAGTCAGCTCTATAGCCAGACGACAACCACGCCTGCGGTCAAGAAGGTACAGAGTTGGAACGGACTGACTCAGGACGGCTTGCTTGGGCCCGCCACCAAGGACATCACCTATTGGCCCACCACCACGTCCCGTTACAGCGCTGTCCACGTCATTTACGGGCCACTTAGCATCTTGGGTGTCCAGTGGTGAAATAGTGACGGGCGAAGACGTCGTTTAGGGGCTGGAGACCCCCGTCACGCAAGGCGGCCTTCGCTCTGTTTGCCTGCTTGAATGGGTGGATATGGGAATGATGTCTCGCTTTTCGCGAATGTGCTGCTGCCTGGCGGCGGTTAGTTTGCTGTCACTGGGAGGTTGCACGCGAACGGATGAGCCAACCCGGGATGAGACAGCTGGTGACATTGGCAGGCCGACTCCAACCGGAGCGATCTTTGTGAAATGGTTCACGCCCTCACCGAAAGCGTTACCGCTGACGCCGTACTACGAAGCGGCAGATGCCTTGCGTGCGCTCGGTGAGGGTACAACAATGGCGGCCGCCATTGCCGAGCGGGACGCGGCCATACAGGATTTCACCGCCGAGTGTATGAAAGAGCGAGGTTTCACCTATTATCCAGCGCTAGCTGACCCGGGAATAGCCGCAACCGAAGAGCCGATGGACGGCGGGCAAACCAAGTTGGGCATACCGTACCTCCCGGACAGCCTAGAAGAGGTGGAGCGGGTTGGTTATGGTGTGTTTTCGCCTAGAGAAGCGGGCATTGAGCCGGACACGCCTGAGGGTGAGCTGAGAAACGCGGAGTATCGGGATGGGCTATCAGAATCGGCCCGTGAGGCGTATGACTTGGCGTTGATCGGCTACGTTGATGTCGCGGATGCTCAAGACCCTGACCCCGAAGCATGCATGACGTTAGCTTCGGACGAATACCCTGTTCCTACCGTCTCGGTGGTCTACCCGGATTTCTTATTCGAGCCGCTCCAGGCTGTCACGGAGGCGTTTGAGGTTCGTGTGACGTTTCCTGAGAACGCACCACCTTACGAGTCGTACGGTCCTTACAGCATTCGGCACGATCCGCGACTGGATGAGTTGGATGGTGAGTTTTCTAGTTGTGTGGCTGATTTGGCGGACGGTAAATGGGATGCTGGAACTGATATCAACGGACCGGTTACCGCAGGAGTCCGAATCGGCCCGGATGGTTCGAAATGGGATTTCCCTCCGGATGGCGAAGTCTTTGAAGACCCCGTCCCGGTTGAACACCAATCGCTGGTTGGTTCTCAAATTGAAATCGATATCGCTGTGATTGATTTCAAGTGCCGCCAGCAAACCGATTACGTCAAGCGCTATGCACAGATCGTGGTTGACGCCCAAAACAAATACCTTGAGGGTCACAAGACCGAATTGGACCAGATGCTGGCACAGATTGACCGACTCATGGAAGGCCAATAGGCCTTTCGCGAGACCTGGACCCCGCCAAACACAAGGTGCTACCAACCGGTGCCGGGCGGCCAACGCAACTGGACGGCATCGGCCAATAAGGCTTTTTGCAGGGCCTGGACTCTTGCGGGCGTGAAAGCGACGTCATGCGGGTCCCAGCCATGCTCAAGGCAAAGGGCGACCAGGGTGCCGGCCGCCTCGCCGATCGCCCATTCGACTGGATGGAGCCGGTAACAGCCGTTCGTCAGCTGGGTGGTGCCGATGTTCTTACAGGCGGCCACCAGATTGCGGACCCGGCGCGGGATCAGGGCGCGCAGCGGAATCTCGAACGGCAAGGGCAGTTCAGCTGATCCGGCCTGGCCGCCGGTGGTGGCGTGACGGTCAAGCCAGTAGTAGTGGCCCACGCCAACACTGTCCTGATAGTGGGCGGCATCCTGGCCGGGCCGTTGGGCGCTGGACACATCCTGCTCAACAATGGTGTAAAGCGCCTGGATTCGCCGCGATTCGCGGATGTAAGGCATCATGGCGAAGCCATCCGCGGTGCCAGCCACATCCGGCAGCAGACGCAAACCGGGCCAGCCAGTGCCACCATCGGGCCGGGGCGCCTCAGTTTGGAGCCAGTACAAGAACGCTTGGGACAGCTCTTTGGCGCCCGTCCAATGCCGCTGGGGGTCGGGGATACCGAACAGCGGGCCGCCGGTGTAATCATTTTGCGGGCAGTTCATCACCACCATGTCGCTGGCGTATCGACCCGGCTGGAACAGGTCACGGGCCAGCACCCGGCGGTAATTCCACAGTTCCGGATTAGGTGGGATGTGACGGTGGTCAGTGTCGATGGCGAACGGGTCGTCACCCAGGTTGGGATGGAATTCGTAGTGGTGACGTCCGCCGTTGTCCTCGCCGGGTCCGGGCCAGTCAAGGATGCGTCCGCCCTGCCAGGAGGCTGGCCGCCATTCGCGGTAGAAGTCGTAATTGGCCGGCCGGTCAATCGTGTGGTTTTCACCAGGGCGGTGGTCGATGCCGAACACCCAGGTCGCGCCTTGCATGTCGAGTGGGTCGCTGGTTGGGGCAGCCGACGGTTCACCGGTTTGGGCTTGGGATTCGCGTCCGGTGACATGTTCGATGCCGCCCAACTCGAGTAAGTCACCCAGTTCGGTGGCATCCAAGATGAAAGACGCCAACACAACGACCTCCGGGGTTGTGCTGGGTTGGGCTGGTGTCGGCTGGGCTGGGGTTGTGCTGGGTTGGGCTGGTGTCGGCTGGGCTGGTGTCGGCTGGGCCGACCGGGTGGCGGTCACCGGTGCCAGGTAGACGGCTTCAAGCCGGTCGCCATCCGATTCCGCGCCAACCGGTTCCCAGCCCACCAGCAGCGTCAGCAGTCCCGAGGCCCGGGCTGGAGCGATCATCGCTTCAAGCACGGCCAGGCCGACTCTGGGCTCGGCTGAGACCGGTGAAACCCAGGCGGCGCCCGGATTAAGGTGCGGTTCGGCCTGAGCCCGGCTGGTCAAGGGATACCAGCGGCGATAGTAATCCCTGATACCGTCACGTAACCGCCGGTAGCTGGCGTTAGCACCGGTCTGTTCGATCCGGCGGTGCTCATCTAGAGGTACTAGCTGACTAGTTAACTGTCCGCCGATCCAACTGGTCGGCTCCGTCAGAACAACTTGGCGCCCGGCGCGGGTCGCGGCCAAAGCGGCCGCGATACCGCCCAGGCCGCCGCCACAGATAAGGACATCAGTCCTGATTTCTCGCATGATGGTTGGTTAGCCTTTCAGCCCGGTTTGAGCCAGCCCTTGAACAAACTGCCTTTGGGCGAACAAGAACACCAACAACACTGGAATCACAGTCATGGTGGTGGCGGCTAGTTGTGTGTTCCATTGCAGTTCACCGTAGCTGTCCTGGTATTGGGTTAATCCGACAGGCAACGTGAACTTGGCTTTAGTAGAAACAAAGACCAAGGGTTCTAGATACAGATTCCAGGATTTCAGGAAGGTGATAATCGCGACCGCGCTAAGAGCTGGTTTAGACAACGGTAAAGCGATCCGGGCGAATATTCCAACCCTCCCCAATCCGTCAAGACGTCCGGCCTCTTCCAGTTCTCCTGGCAGGCCAAGGAAAAACTGACGCATAATGAAGGTCGCTAGAACAGACGGCGCACCAAGCATCGGGATCACTATCAGGGGCACATGCGTATCCACTAAATGCAGTGCGTTGGCTGCCCGGTACAACGGAACAATTGTCACCTCAGCCGGGATCATCATTCCGACTAACACCACCATGAATAGGAAGTTAGCGCCAGGGAAACGAATCCGGGCAAAGGCGTATCCGGCCATCGAAGAAAACAACAAGGTTCCAAGCGTTACCAGTGTCGCTATATAGACGCTGTTCCAGTACTGCTGCAGGAAGGGCTGGGTCGTAATGGCGTTGATGTACGGCTCAAGCACCCAGTGTTCGGGTAGCAGTGCCGGGGGCTTACGGAACAACTCAGCTTGTGGCTTGAAGGAGGACAGAAACATCCAAGCTGTCGGGAAAACGAACGGGATGGACATGACCGCCATCAGGCCGTACAAACAGATCCGGCTCCACCACCAAATTGGGGGATGTGCCCGGCGCGGTTTCACCGCCTTTGACCGGCCAGGTTGCTTGGTGGGTGATCCGGCCGTCGAACGGCCCGACGGCGTAGGTTCTGTCTGATCAGACCTCATCATGAACCCACCTCCTCCTGGTTTGGAACTGAGCCAAGGTAAGTAGCAGCACAATCACGAACAACACCACGCCAACAGCGCTGGCATAACCAAACTGGTGATAGCGGAATGCCTTCTGGTACAGGAAAAACACCAGTACAGTGGTCGAATTACCCGGCCCGCCACCGGTCAGCACAGCGATCTGGGCGAACACCTCAAGTGATCCGATCACCGTGATAATCGAAACCAACAGAAGCGTTGGGCTGATCAGCGGCAAAGTGATCGACCGGAAAACCCGCCAGGCGCGGGCACCATCAATCCTGGCCGCTTCCCGCAGTTCCAACGGCACCGACTGGAGAGCGGCCAGGAACAAAATCATGTTCAAGCCAACATTCTTGAAAACCTGAACCACAATGACTGACAACATGGCTGTTGGACCAGTCCGCAGCCAGTTAGGTCCTTGGATACCAACAGCCGACAAGAACCCGTTAATGCCGCCGTCGAATTGCAGCAGGAAACTCCAAACAATTGACCAGGCGACCAGTGAAACAATCACCGGAGAGAAGAAGAAAGTTCGGAATAGTGTGGTGCCGGGTAGACGTTGGTTGAGTAACACGGCCAGAGCCAAAGCCAGCACAATATTCAGTGTCACCAGTCCAATGGAAAACCAGGCCGAGGCGACCAAAGAATCAGCGAATGACGGGTCAGCCAGCAGCTTGGTGTAATTGCCGGCGCCAACAAAAGTGAAAGACGATGACAGTGCGTTCCAATCATGCAATGAGTAATAGAACACCACTACCAGAGGAATTATCACCAAGCCAATCGCACCGGCTAGCTGCGGGGTGATGAACAGGTAGCCAGTTAGGGCTTCACGCCGCCGCATCGCGTTTCGGCGCGGCTTGCGGGTGGCACCCGTCCGGCGGGCATCGGCCCGCCGGACGGGTGCCGGATTGGCTGTCGGCGCCACTAGAACCTAGTTTCCGAGCAGCGGATCGATGGCTTCGCAGATGTTCGCCATGACGCTTGGAACGTCCGCCTGCGCGGTCCAGAGGTCGTCGAGAACTATGCGGGCGGCATCGGACACCTCCGCGAAAACGACGTGGCTTGGCAGCGTGACGGCATCGGGCATCTGATCAATCACCACGGCCTGGAGCTGTTCGGCGGTTAGCAGTGGGTTAGCCGCACCCAGCACGTCAGTGTTGAGCAGTGATTCGCGCGGCGGCGGGAAGTACTGCGCCAGCTTGGCTGAGTTGGCTGGATTAGTGAAGAAAGCCAGGAAATCGGCGGCGGCGGCTGGGTTGGCGCCCTGAGCCAGCACACCGATGCCAGCCTGGCCGATCACCGGGTGAAGCCCAGCGGGCCCTTCGGGCAGCGGCACAATATCCCATTCGAAGGATCCGTCAAGCCCAGCGGCGCGCGAGATCTGAGCTGTCACCATGGCGGCTTCACCAGCGTAGAAATCGGATACAACGCCCGGCTGCGGGATGGCGTTGTCAACGTAGACGGCATCGTGATACCAGGTCATGAAGTCAACCATTGGCTTGTCCGTGAAGGTGCAGGTGGTGCCATCGGCGCTCCACGGGGCAGCATCCCACGAATCCCACGCTTCGGCCATGAACTGCCAGGCTAGATAGGATTCAAAGCCGCTCAGATAGAAGCCGCCCTTACCAGTGGCCGCGACCGCGGCGGCACTGATCTGGCGCAGCTTGTCCCAGGTCCAATCGCCCGAAGCGATCAGGTCCTTCGGCAGCGGCTGGCCAGCCTCGGTCAGCATGGTGGTGTTGACCAGGACACCGAACGGCGAGTTGGAGAACGGATAGGCGTAGATACTGCCGTCCTTCTGCCACAAGGCGAGGGCCGAATCGAGAACCTCATCAAGGTTGTAGCCCTCGGCCGACTCTAGAGCTGGTTTGAGATCGGACAGGATGCCACTGGCGACAAACTCAGGGCCGGAAGCTTCCAAGATCCAGGCCAGGTCAGGCGCGTTGCCGCCGGAAATCTGGGTTGTCAGGGTCTGGGTGTATTCGTCGTAGGGCAGGGTTTCGAAGGTTACGGAGGAAACTTTGTCGCCGTTGGCGGCGACATATTCATCGGCGATGGAGTTGAACAGGGAGAGGTGGTCCTCGTTGCCGGTCCACACCGTCATACGTAAGGCGACAGGCTGGCTGGCCTGGTCAGTGCCGGGTGAGTCGCTGGTGTCGCTGCCGTTGTTGTCGCCGCATCCGGCGAGGCCTATCAGGAGGGCGGCGACGGCCGCCGAGCAGGTAATCCGGCTGGTTCTTTTCAGCATCATTGCTCCTTATGAAGGTCGGTTGCGGCGCGGACTGTCCGTGCCGCTCACGGGCTGGTCCCAAAGCGTACGCATCAGGGCCATGGATCTATGAAAACGTTTATCAAGACGGTTCGCAAGTCTGTCCGGCAACGATTTGATAACGTTTTCAGACTAGCTCGGTGCCGCCAGGTCCGGGGATGCGGGGTAGGTGCCAGGGGTGGCCCGGGGGCCCGGCGGCGGGCCGGTTGATGCCCGGATCAACAATTCAGGAGTGGCTGTGTCAGTCATTTGGCAGGTGCCGGTATCAAGCAGATCAAACAACAACCGGGCAGCGCCACGGCCAATGATCTCGAAGTCCAGCAGCACAGTGGACAACGCCGGGTTCCAGAACTCACCCGGCGCGGTGCCCTCAAAGCCGAGCACTGAGATGTCTTGGGGGATCCGTCGGCCGGCGTCCTGCAGACGGCGCATCGCACCGAAAGCTAGATCATCATTGGCGCAAAACAAGGCGGTCATATCCGGGTGATCACGCAGCAAGGCAGCGGCCGCCTCGAACCCGGCCGCTGGATCGTCCCGGTCCTGAAGGTAGGCGTAAGGCTCCAGCCCGGCGCTAACAACAGCTTCCCGCCAACCGAGCGAACGCCCGGCCGGGCCGGAAGAGGCCGGCCGGCCAATGTGGTGAACTGTCGGATGTCCCAGGCTAAGCAAATACTGGGTCGCTTCAAAAGCCGCCTGGCGGGCGTTAAGCGAGGCCACCGGGACATCACGTGGCGTGGTCGGGGTGGCACCTGCCACCACCACCGGAAGCGAGGCGGGCAGAGCTTTGAGAGCGGCGATGCCTGGCCGGTCAAACTCAAGCACAATCGCGCCCGCCACCGGCTGAGACAAAGCTAGATCAACGGCCGCCTTGACGTGAGATGGCTGGTCATCTTCGACAACCGTGATGACCACGTTAAAGTCGGCCCCCCGGGCGACGTCGACAATCCCTTGGATGGTTCCGGCCGAACCACGGTCACTGGTACGGCCCGCTAGTACAGCGATCATCGAGCGTCGGCCAGACACTAAGGCGCGGGCAGCCGCGTTGGGCCGGTAACCGAGCCGTTCGATCGCACGGTGGACAGCCTCGCGCTTAGCTGGACTGACCGGTGTTGAACCGGTCAATACCCGCGAAACTGTCGGCACTGACACGCCTGCCTCGCGGGCGACATCGCCCAAGACTGGTGGGCGGTGCTTCGGATCTGGCACGCTGCCCAGGATAGTAGTCAAGGCGGTGACTTGGTGGATGATTTGGTCGCGCGGGCTTCAAGGGGCGTGGTTCAGGTGGCATGACTGAGTTAGTACTTGGTGGTCGGGAACTTGACCCAGTGGGGTCAAAACGGCCACTCGGTCGACTTCCCGACCTCAGACCCGGCATGGCCTGACCTCAGACCCGGAATGGTCTGACCTCAGGCCCGGAATGCCCCGTCGCGTCTTACCGATGGCGAGCCGATCAAGGACCCCGGGCGGATAGCTAAGGGTAGCCTTACCTTATTGGGCTAAGCTGTTGGCCATGGGTGCCCCTTCCCGGCTGATGCCAACCTCTCCTCGCCTCTTTAGGGCCAGCGTTGCCCGGTCAGAGCGGATTTCAGAATCCTTCCAACGCGTCACCTTGACAGGCCCAGAGCTGTCCGGTTTCCAATGGATTGGTTTTGATCACTGGTTCCGCCTGTTCATACCCCTCACCGCGGGCCAAGGGCTGGTCTTACCAACCGTCAAAGGCCGCTCCTGGTGGCGCTCCTACCTGGCCATACCGAAGGCCAGCCGTCCGCACTGCGCCAACTACACAGTGGCGGACTTCCGCCCGGCCGGAGACCAGAGCGAGCTAGATATCGATGTGGTGCTGCACCGCGACGCGGCCGGACAGTTGGCGGGCCGGGTGGCGATCTGGGCTGTCGGGGTAGAGCCCGGCTGGCCTGCCGGACTGCTCGACCAAGGGATCATGTTCGACCGGCCGGACGGCGCGGACTCGGTCCATCTGGTATCCGACGCCACCGGGTTACCGGCCTTACGCGGCATCACTGCCAGCTTGCCGTCCAGTGTTCGCGGCACGGCGATCCTCGAAGTGCCCACACCAGACGATTCGGTAAGCCTGCGGGTTCCAGCCGGGCTGGCGATCAGTTGGGTTCATCCCGCGCCCGGGCAGGCTCCGGGAGCGGCCGCACTGGCCTGGTTAGAGGGGGCCCCACCAGCCGATCCGGAAGCCTACGGTTTCGCTGTCGGTGTTTCGGCGCTGGCCGCCGGTGCCAGACGGATCTGGCGGCGGCAAGGCCTGCCCAAGTCCCGCATCACTTTTGTCGGCTATTGGAAGCCGTGACGAGGACAGCCCCAAGGCCGCCGTTTGGACGATGCCGCCCGTTTGGCCCGCGTTGTCTGGCCCAGCCAGCGTTGTCTGGCCCAGCTCGCGCCACCCACAACGCCCTCAGCTTGACCTTCGCGCTCAAAGTGTGTCAAGCACGCCGTCAGTTTGACCACCGTGCCGGGCGGCCCGTAGTCTAAGGGGTCGGTGCGCCTGCGCTGGGCTTTTCCCTGTCTGGGGTCATGGGCGCCGCAAACCAGTCTTCTTTAGTAGGTCCGGCGCGCGCTAGGCGCGCGCCGCAAAAGATGGAGCAGTCAAAGTGGTGTACGCGATAGTTAGAGCCGGCGGTCGGCAAGAAAAGGTCAGCGTCGGCGATGAGGTTGTGCTTGACCGCCGCCCAGAAACCGCCGGTACGGCCATTGTCCTGCCCGCCCTGCTGTTGATCGACGGCGACAAAGTAACCAGTTCGCCTAAGGCGCTCGCCAAAGTCAAGGTCACCGCTGAGGTGTTGGGCCATGAACGTGGACCCAAAATCAACATCTACACCTACAAGAACAAGTCCGGTCAGCACCGTCGCCAGGGTCACCGCCAAGATCTGACCCGGGTCAAAGTGACCGGGATCGAATAAACCACACAGCCAATACCAGCAGTACCACCAGTAGCACCACGGGCACCGGCCGTAACGCCGGGAGCCAGCAGCAGTAAGGAGCCGAGGCCAAGATGGCACATAAGAAAGGCGCATCCAGTTCCAGGAACGGCCGCGATTCCAATGCCCAGCGCTTGGGTGTCAAGTTATTCGGCGGCCAGCGGGTCAAAGCCGGCCAGATAATCGTGCGTCAACATGGGACACATTTCCACCCTGGTAACGGTGTAGGACGAGGTGGTGACGACACTTTGTTCGCTTTAGCTGACGGCCATGTCAAGTTTGGCGCGCGCAAAGGCCGCCGCGTCGTTGACGTGGTTGACCAGGCTGACTAGTCAGAGGCATAGGCGGGTGTTGAATAACACCACCGGCCGTGTTGACGCAGGTCAACGTATAGTTTAACCAGCGGAAACGCGGAGGATCAGGAAAGTGGGGGTGAGTCAGGAGCCTGTCGCACTACAGGCTCCGAGCACCAGCCAGGCCCGCCCGGCGAGGGTTAGCCTGAGACTTACCAGTTGAGGCGACCAGGGGAGACTAAGCAGTGGCCGGATTCGTTGATCAGGTTCGCTTACATCTGACCGCCGGTAAAGGCGGCAACGGGTGCGCCTCGATCCGGCGTCAGAAATTCAAGCCGCTGGACGGTCCTGATGGTGGTAACGGTGGTAACGGCGGATCAATCATTTTTGAAGTAGATCCGCAGGTCACAACGCTGCTCGCGTTCCATCACGGACCGCACCGGAAAGCCGGCGACGGAGCCGCCGGTCAAGGATCGAACCGTGAAGGCGCCAACGGATCAGATCAGATCCTGAAAGTGCCGGACGGCACAGTCATAAAAACCGACGATGGCGACGTCATAGCTGATCTGATCGGTCCAGGTACGCGGTTCGTGGCCGCTGCCGGAGGACGCGGCGGCCTAGGCAACGCCGCACTGGCCTCAGCTAAACGTAAAGCACCAGGCTTCGCCCTGCTCGGTGAACCAGGTGAAGAAACTAACGTCATCCTGGAACTGAAAACCATCGCTGATGTGGCTTTAGTCGGATTCCCGTCAGCCGGTAAATCATCACTCATCGCGGCCATGTCCGCCGCCCGGCCGAAGATCGCCGACTACCCGTTCACCACTCTGATCCCCAACTTGGGTGTGATTCAGGCCGGACAAGTCCGCTTCACAATGGCGGACGTTCCTGGCCTGATCCCGGGCGCGGCGCAAGGCAAAGGACTCGGCTTGGATTTCCTGCGCCACATTGAACGCACCGCGGTGATCTGCCATGTGATTGACTGCGCCACTTTAGAACCAGGCCGCGACCCGCTCAGCGACTACCAAGCACTTGAAAACGAACTGAGCCAATACTCCGAAGATTTAGGTCTGACTGGCGCGGCCCAGCCGCTGATGGACCGGCCGCGGGTCATTGTGTTGAACAAGATTGACCTGCCAGACGGCAAAGAACTAGCTGACTTGGCCCGTCCCAGCCTCGAAGCGACCGGCTGGCCGGTCCTTGAAGTCAGTGCGGTGACTCATTTAGGTCTGCGGACGCTCGGCTTTGAGCTAGCCAAACAAGTCATTGAAGGACGTTCACGGGCCCGTTTAGCGGCTGATGCGACCCGTCAGCGAATCGTTCTAACACCCCGTCAACCCATCACGCCGGGATTCACAGTCCAGCGGATGGAACCCGCTAGCGGTGTGTTCTTCCTGGTGCGTGGCCGCACAGTGGAACGTTGGGTGGCTCAAACCGATTTCACCAACGATGAGGCCGTCGGCTACCTGGCTGACCGCCTAGCGAAGGCCGGAGTTGAAGACGCTCTGGCCCGGGCCGGAGCCGTGGCTGGTGATGAAGTGGTGATCGGGCCGCCGGAAGGCGGCTTGGTGTTTGACTGGGAGCCAGCCATGACAACTGGCAGCGAACTGTTGGCTGGCCCGCGCGGCAGTGATGCCCGGCTGAGTCAAACAGGGCGCCGGTCCAACCAGGAACGCCGCCGTGACTACCGCGCCCTGATGGATGCGAAAAGCCGTGCCCGGACAGAACTGTGGACAGAACGCCAACAAGGCCAATGGACTGACCCGGGGGAAGAATGACGCAACCAGCCACCAGCCGCCTTGAAATGGTTGGCCGTAAACGGCTGGTCATCAAGATCGGGTCATCAGCGCTGGTCGGAGACGACGGCCAACTAAGCCGCAGGCGGCTGGAAACCCTAGTGGACGGCATCGTACGGTACGCCGCTGACGGGCATGAGGTGGTGCTGGTGTCTTCTGGTGCCCAAGCCGCTGGGCTGGAACCACTCGGGCTCAAGGGGCGGCCTAAGACGCTGGCTCAAGCCCAAGCCGCCGCCTCGGTTGGGCAGGGACGGCTGATGGCGGCTTACAGCGCGGCTTTCGCGGTTTACGGGCGCGGTGTTGGGCAAGTTCTGCTGACCCCGGCGGATATCATCCAACGGCCGCGTTACCGTAACGCGCTGCGGGTTCTAGGAGAGCTGCTGCATCGCGGCATCACACCAGTTATCAATGAGAACGATGCCGTCGCCACGGACGAGATCAGATTCGGCGACAACGACCGGCTGGCCGCCTTGGTGGCGCACTTGGTGCGGGCTGACGGCTTGGTGCTCCTGACCGATGTTGACGGTCTTTACTCGGCGCCGCCAGGCCGTCCCGGTTCCCGCCGGATCACCGAAGTGACAGCCTTTGACCAGGTAGAAGCCATGGAGGTGACCGGCCGGACATCAGCTTTAGGGACTGGCGGGATGGTCGCTAAGGTGCAGGCGGCGGCTATGGCGTCATCGTCCGGGATTCCTGTTTTGCTGGCCAGCGCGGCCCAAGCCGGGCCCAGCCTGGCTGGTGAGCCGGATGTGGGGACCTTCTTCCAGGCCACCGGGCGGCGTTTGACGGCCCGGCGGATGTGGCTGGGTTACGCCGCCACGATGCGTGGAGCCTTGGTAGTGGACGACGGCGCCGCCCATGCCATCACCGACGGTAAGAGATCGCTTTTGGCGGTTGGGGTAGTGGCTGTTGAAGGTGATTTCGAGGCGGGTGACCCGGTGGCTATCCGGTTGGCTGACGGAACAGTGGTGGCGCGCGGCTTGGCCGGATTTGGGACGGCTGAGATGATCCGGGTGATGGGTTTGAGTGAGGCGGAAATGGGTCAGTTGCTTGGCCCAGGTGGGGCCCGTCCGGCGGTTCACCGCGATGAGCTGGTGACTCAAGCCAGGTCACGCCGTCCGGCCTGATCGGGGACGCGGCCTGATCTGGGACGAGGCCTGGCTGGCTGGAAGACGGCTGGCGATAGTCTGGACCGATGAGTCAAATCGATCCGGCCGTCACCGAGGCCGTCCACTTGACCGCCGGGCGGGCCCGGCAAGCCGCCCGCCAACTGGCCGCGGCCTCCAGCACCATCAAGAATCAAGCTCTCCTGGCGATGGCTGACGGGCTGATCGCAGCGGCCGACTTGATAGTCCAAGAAAACCGAGTTGACCTAGAACTAGGCCAAGAAAACGGCCTCAGCTCGGCTCTGCTAGACCGCCTGGCGCTAACCCCAGAACGGATCATTGGGATTGTTGAATCACTCCGGGACCTGGTTGGCCAGGATGACCCAGTGGGTCAACTGGTGCGTGGCACAACCCTGCCGAACGGTATCCGGCTACGCCAGATTCGCGTACCGCTAGGGGTTATTGGCGTGATCTATGAAGCTCGGCCCAACGTCACAGCCGAAACCGCTGGTCTGGCTTTGAAATCCGGTAACGCGGTGATTTTGCGCGGTGGTTCGGCCGCCCAACGCACCAACCACGCCATCGTTGAAGTTCTACGCCAAGCCGCCGGGCAAGTCGGCCTACCAGTTGACGTCATCCAAACAATCGATTCTGAGGGCCGGGCCGGCGTCCAAGCCCTGATGCGGGCCCGTGGCCTAGTTGACCTGTTAGTTCCGCGCGGTGGCGCGGGCCTGATCCAAGCCGTTGTGACTGAAGCTCAAGTTCCAGTGATTGAGACCGGGGTCGGCAACTGCCATGTTTACGTTGATGCCAGCGCTGATCTGGTCCAGGCCAGCCAGATAGTCCTTAATTCCAAGACGCAGCGGCCTTCGGTCTGCAACGCGGCTGAAACGCTGCTAGTTGATCAGGCCGTCGCGGACAGCTTCCTGCCTCAGATACTGGCCGCCTTGGCCAGCCAGTCAGTCAAACTGCACCTTGACGAACGAGCTGGCGCCTTAGCGCCGGCTGGGGTTGATTGGCTTCCAGCCGTTTCAGCCGATTGGGACACCGAATACCTGGCCCTAGAGATGGCAGTTGGTGTGGTTGACGGGCTGGACGCGGCCATCGAACACATCCAACGGCACAGTTCAGGCCACACTGAGGTGATCTGCACAGCGGACCTGGCCCGGGCGCAGCGGTTCACTGACCGGGTTGACGCGGCAGCGGTAATGGTTAACGTTTCAACCCGTTTCACGGATGGCGGCCAGTTCGGTTTAGGTGCCGAAGTTGGCATTTCCACTCAGAAACTTCATGCCCGCGGTCCAATGGGCCTGGCAGAGTTGACCACGACAAAATGGATCTGCTGGGGCCAAGGCCAGGTCAGAACCTAGCGAACGGCCTGTCGATAGGTCGGCTCAGGCTAATCTCAGGCCAATCTGTGGCTGACTTGAGGTCAGTTTCAGACCAATCTGAGACTAATCTGAGACTGACTTGTGGCTGACTTGAGGATGACTTGAGGCTGACTTGTGGCTCCTGCCAGATCGAGGCTTGCCGTCGATGATTCGCCAAGGCTGGATGGTTTAGTGAGAGACTTGAGCCCAAAAGCGGGCCAGTCAGACTTGCCAAGGAGGTTGTATGCCGGATTCGTCCGTGCGTCGGCGCGTCGGCGTGATGGGCGGGACATTCGACCCGGTACATCACGGCCACTTGGTCGCCGCCAGTGAAGCGGCCCGCGAATTCGATCTTTCCGAGGTTATTTTTGTGCCGACTGGCCAGCCTGTTTTCAAGAACGCTGAAGGTGTTAGCGCGGCCGAACACCGCTATTTGATGACGGTAATCGCCACCGCGTCGAATCCGAGTTTTACTGTCAGCCGGGTCGACATCGACCGTCCTGGGCCGACTTACACGATTGACACATTGCGTGACCTAACACAGGAATATCCAAACGCGGAGTTGTTCTTTATTACTGGCGCCGACGCTATGGGGGAGATCTTGGCTTGGAAAGAACCAGGCGCACTGTTTGATTTGGCGCATTTCGTTGGTGTTACCCGGCCAGGCCACACACTTCACGCCTGCGGATTGCCGCCTAATGACGTGTCATTGCTCGAAGTCCCAGCATTGGCTATATCCTCGACCGATATAAGGCGCAGGGCCGCCGATGGCCGCCCCATTTGGTACCTGGTACCTGACGGGGTGGTCCAGTACATCGCCAAGTTTGGCCTTTACAGGAGTGGAACGCAGTGACGGAGATTCCCAGCCGCCGGTCCGCGGCGCGGTCTGGCCGCGCTGCTAGCCCGTCTGGTTCGCCCGCCTTGTCCGCTGGTCAGGCCGGTTCGACTTCGCCTGGTTCAGGTTCGTCCAGTTCGGCTTCGGCGGCTTGGGCCGCAACAGTGGCGAAGATGGAATCGGCCGATTGGTTTGTTCAGGGTGCGGCTCCTCATTTGCCCGATGCCGTCCAGTCGGCTACTCCGCCCGGCGCGCGTCAACAGTTAACGCCTTTGGCGACCGCCGGTTTGAGTGCACCGGCCGGTTCATCCGAGTTGGGTGGCACAAGCCCGGTAGGGCGGCCAGCGACTGTTCCGCCTTCAGGACGGGCCGCGTCTGGCGTGAGCCAGGTCGCGGGAAGTCAGCCATCGGCTGGGCGGGGATCCCGCCGAGACGCTGGTAGGGTCGGCGGTGGCGCTGTTCTGCCCGGTTCGCCAGCGGCCGCCGCCTTGGGACCAGACGGTCTTCTGCCAGGTGAGACTGGCCGCCCGCTGCCTGAGACCGCCCGCCCGTCGGCCGAAGCCGCTGCCTCAGGGAGTTTGCCTCTGGGCCCACGCCCACCAGCCCGTCCGCTGCCTGAGACCGGCCGCCCGTCGGCCGGAGGCGCCTCCGGGAGTTTGCCTCTCGGGCCACGCCCGCCGACCCGCCTGGCACCTCCGGTGGTCTCAGCCGAAGCACTGGCCGCTGCCCGGGCCACGTCCGAAATGGCCAGCCCGTCAGTACCGGGCTCAGGGGCGGCTGGGGCTGGTTTGGCTGGGGTCGGTTTGGCTGGCGATGGCACGCCTGGTGTGGCGTCCGCCAGCGGAACACAACTCGCTGCTGGCCCGCCCAGTGCCGGGGTGTCGATTGTCGGTTCTGCCAGGCCAGTGTCGCCTGGCGCTGGCCTGGCGGGTGCCGGTCCGGTGGCTGCGGCTCCGTCCCGTGCGGGAGTTGTTGACCCAGCGGTGCCAGGTCCCACGGTGACTGGCCGGGCGAAGCAGTCGCGGCGCTCGCGCCGACCGGCCGGTGACGCGGGCGCTTGGATCAGCGGACCAGATGGACCGCTCCAAGGCAAACCTCCCGCCGCCACACCAGCGCAAGCCACAGCCGGACAGCAGGCGGTTGCCGAATCTGAGCCTGTTCTGAGCCGGTCGGAGCGCCGCCTGCGACAAGGCCGACCAGATGGCGCTGAAACCGGCGATCCACCCCGACGGTGTGACCTGTACCCGCCGTCGAGGCCAGTTTCGGCCGCGTTGCCGCGGACGGCTGGCGCTGTTCGCAGCGGCGATAGTGCCTTCCCCGTTTCGCGCGGGATCGCGCCAACCGGCCGTCCCGGCCGTCATCCGGTTACTGGGGCCGTGCCAGTGCCACGGGCGCCGGGTGCTGGACAGCCCGGTTCGGCCCTTCCAGTGGTGCCACTCACTGGATCAGCCGCCGACTGGACTGACGGCCCGCGACGTGCCGTAGCCGGCGCTATACCGGCCGGAACGCCACCGGCCCGCTACCCGTCGAGCCGTTCCCTGGCGGGTGATTATCCGCCGAGCGGCAGCTTGGCGAGTGACTATCCGCCGAGCGCCACTTTGGCCGCTGGTTATCCGCCGAGCGCCACTTTGGCCGAGGCCTACCCGGTCAGCCGTTCGCAACTACGCCTAGCCCGCGAACAGGAACGGGCGGCCCAACAAGCGGCCCAAGATGCCTCGGCCGGGTTAGCTGGCGCACAGGACGGCCCAGTGGCCCAAGTACCAGTGTCTTATCCGCCGTCGCGGAGCGGCGGGATTCCGGTGGTTAGCGCGGCTCGAGGCGAGGCCGGACCGGTGCTTGCCCCGTTGCGGCCGTCACTCGGCACGCCTCAAGCTGGGCCAGGTTTAGCCTCATCTGGTACGGCTGTCCAGCCGGTCTATCCACCATTCGGGGCGTTCGTGGCGGTGCCGACCGAAGCTTCCTCGGGCCAGGAGATCACCTGGGGCGAGGAGGCAGGCGGTGCCATGACTGGCGTTGACGGACCGGAGGCGGACCGTTCCCAGTTCGGCGCGGCCGGTCTCATGTTGCGCGCCGGGCCTGAACCGGTTTCGCCTGACGAAGTATCTGGTGATCTGGCCGCCGCCTGGGGAACCGCACCCGGCCAAGGCAGCCCTGATCTGGCTGGCGGATCAGCCCAGCCAGCGGTTTCACCAGGCCCAGTACCTGGAGTAACGCAGGGAACCGGGCTGGTTCCGGAGATGCTTGGTTTCACGGGTGGGGCAGGCCCGCAATTCGCTCAACCGGCCGGCTCGGGACTGGGTGCCGTGACTGAGCTGGGTTCAGCCCTCAATTGGGGTCCAACAGGCCCGGATCCAGGCATCAGCGGGCCCATGGCCGGGCCTTCGGCGGGCGCCTACGGGCCGCCTGGCGGCCCGGGTGGGTTGCCCGTCCCAGGTGGAATGCCTGGCTCGGTGGGTTCGCCGGGAGCCCAGGTGCCATCCGGCTTTGAGCCACCAGCCGGTTTTGAGCCACCGGTCGGCTTCGGGCCGCCTGGCGGCCCGGTTGACCCCGGAGCTGGTCAGGTCTATCAATCAGATGGATTCGCTCCTCCAGGCCAGCAGCCTTGGCAAGCGATGCCGCCTGAGCCAGCGGTAATACCAGGATCAGACCAGCTTCCTGGCGTGGCGCCAATACCAGGGCAGATGCGACCACCAGTGGTCGCGGGCGGCCTTGGGCCCGATGCCCCGGTTCCTGGCCTGGCGCCAGGCGGCCTGCCGCCAACGGCACCAGAAGAAGGCCAGCCGCAACTAGCTGAAACTGAGATGCCTGACGGGCCAGCGGACAGCCAGGCCGACTCTCTGAACTGGGGAATGACCTCACCCCCGGGTGCCATTACAGTGCTACCGCCAGCCCAAGCCCAAGCCAAAGTCGACATCACTGGCACATTAGGGGCGATCGCGCCGGTCAGGGTTCCAATAGCGGAAGCCCCGCATTCACGGCCTGGCCGTTCAAGCCGAGTCACCCCAGTGCCTGCCGTGCCGGAAGGCTGGGAAAGCGCCGCCGAGTTCCCCGAAGAAGTTGATCGGCCCGGCGCCGACCAACCAGGAAGCCCCGTTGGCCAGGCGCCCCCGGCCGCACTGGACTCAGAAGACCCGGACGGATTCGGTTTGCCATTACGTCGGCCGCGCGTCTCAGCCGGTGCCCGGCTGCGCGGCGTGGCGCCCACGTCACCCCTAGCTGGTTCACCAGCGCCGGGTGCGGCTCAGGCCGAACCAGACGTATTCCAGATGGCTGGACCTCAGGCCGCTGGCCAACTGGCCGGGCCGCAACTAGCCGGGCCACAGGTCGGGCCGGACGTATTCCAGATGGCTGGACCTCAGGCCGCTGGCCAACTGGCCGGGCCGCAACTAGCCGGACCCCAAATCCTCGGCTCACCGGCCGGGCCAGGCGGGCCCGAACCGACCGGTCAACCAGACATGGCATCAAACCCGTCCGCCATGGTATCCGCCTTAGACCTAGTTGACATCAGATGGGGGCCAGAACCAGGGCAACCGAGTTATCAGGCTGTCTTCTCCCAAACACCGCAAGACGCCCCTGGAACGGAACTTGGCGGGTCGGCATCGTCCATGGGGGAAAGTGGATTCGAGCTGGGACCCGCCGAATCACTGGCGGCCCCTGTCCCCGCGGCGGCGGCGGCTTACGCCACCGAAGCCACCGAACCAGCCGACAGCGAAGCTGAAGACATGGGCTGGGAACCGCCACCACCAATCGGCCCAGATGGCCGGGGACCCTGGCTAGACGGCCCAGACGCACCATGGGGGACAGCCCCCTCAGGATCTGGGCGGCGCGCTATCATCGCCGGGGTGATCGGGCTGGTGGCAGGATTAGTTGTGGCGGCCATCAGGCTGTTTCTATTGACTTAGCACCCAATAACCGGTTGAAGGGAAGACACCGCGTGGCAGACGCCGAGGCGTTACGGCTGGCAAGACAGGCCGCTCTGGCGGCCGACTCAATCAAAGCGACGGCCGTCGTGGCGCTGGATGTCAGCCCACGGCTGCCCTTGACAGACGTGTTTGTGCTGGCTACAGGATCAAGTGAACGTCATGTCGACGGGATCGTCGACGCCGTCGAGGAACGCCTAGCGCGCTGCGGGGCCAACCCAGCCAGACGCGAAGGCCGACCAGGGGCGCATTGGGTGCTGCTTGATTACGGAACCATTGTTGTTCACGTCATGCACGGCGCGGATCGAGAGTTCTACGCCTTGGACAAGCTCTGGAAAGACTGCCCTGAACTTGATCTGCTCGGCCAGACAGCGGATTTACCAGGTGACCTAGCTTTGGCCACGGCCGCCGCCGAATGACAGCCAAACAACTGGTCATTTGGCGTCACGGCCAGACCGCCCACAACCTGGAGGGCCGGATTCAGGGCAGCTCCGACGTGCCGCTGGACACAGCGGGTAAACAACAAGTGGCCGATGCCGCCCGCCGATTAGCGCTCCTCGCTCCGGCCGCGTTGTGGTCCTCAGACCTGCGGCGGGCCCGGGCGACAGGGCGGGCCCTGGCTGACCTTGTTGGACTGCCAGTCCAAACCGATGCCCGGCTGCGGGAACGCGAGTTTGGCCAATGGGAGGGACAGTCGGTGGCTGACATCTCCGAACGCTGGCCAGATGAGTTTCAGCGCTGGCGCGCCGGTCAGGACATCCCCTCGGTCGGTATGGAAACCCGTGGCCATGCCGCCAAACGGATGGTGGACTGTATTCAAACAGCGGCCGAGGCGGCACCGGACGGATCAACCATTGTGATCGCGACTCATGGCGGGGTGGCGGTTTGCGGTATCACCGGGCTGCTGGACTTAGATCCGGTGGAATGGCTGGGCTTGCGGGTGATGCGGAACGCTCACTGGGCAGTGCTTGAAGCGGGCCGGTCGAGGCGGCCCGCTTGGCGTTTAACTGGTTACGATTTGGGCGCGCCGGATGGTCGGCCTGGCATGACACCTTGGGCTTGACCGGCCGGTCCGAATCCATTGCGGGACCCCGACCCGAGAGCCGAAAGCTTAACTCAGTTGTCACGGTCCTGAACACCCGGCGAGGTTAGCCTTGAAGAGTGAACCAGCCTATGAGACGAACAGACCGGGCGGTTACCGACCCGGATGAAATAGATGCGATTCTTCGGCGCTGCGAGGTCGGACGACTGGGCTTATGGTCGCACGGCGAACCATATGTGGTGCCGTTGCACTTCGCTCACATTTGGTCCGGTGACCAGGTTGTGGTTTACATCCACGGAGCTGGCGAGGGACGCAAGATTGAAGCGATTAGCCAAGGCGGGCGGGCTTGCTTTGAGGCCGACCGCCGCATTGAAACCGTTGACCACGCCCGGGTTTGCCGGATCGGCGCGACCTTTGAGTCCGCTATTGGCTGGGGCCTGCCTGAGGTTTGCGGTCAGTCAGAATTGATGATGGAAGGCCTGGTGGCGCTCTTAGACAAGTACTCACCGGGACGTTCGGGTGAATTGACGCAGCGTGATGCGGCAATGGTCACGGTGCTGCGCATGCCGCTCGACACGATCACCGCCAAGCGGCGCGCCTAACAGCGCGCCTAACGAGCTGTTGAGACTGACCCTCCGGCCTGGGTGGGGTGGCCTGGGTTGGATGGGTTAGCGCTGGGTGGTCGGGAAGTGGACACAGTGGGGTTAAGACAGCGACTGTGACCACTTTCTGACTTCGCGCCTGGGGCAGTGTGTTGCTGTTGTAATGGGTCCAGTTCGCTGGCCTGCGGCGCGGGCGGAGCGGCTTTGGAGCGGCCGTCTATCAGGCAGCGCCGCGCCGGGCGGCGCGGGCAAGCAGCTTGTCCGCCACGACATAGATGTACCCAAAGGCGACCAGTGTCACAGTCAGCACAGCGACCTGGAGTATCACACCGCCAGCTCCATGGGCCTGAACATCAAGGAAGGGGTAGGGATAGCGTCTGCCAGAACCGAAAGTCAGCCCGGCCACCGCCCAGATGAACACGAAAAGCAAGTAGATGTAGGGCGGAATGGCCCACAGCACCGGATCGAACAAGCGCAGACGGCCCTTAGGGCTGAACAAGAACCAATCCGCAATCAGCAGGCAGGGTGTGATGATGTGGATCAAATCATCGGTCAAAGTGAACGGCACATAGCCCTCACCACCCTGGCGGAAAGTAGCCGGAGCCAACACCACCAGATAGATCGCCATGGTGACGGTGATGGCCATCATCACCATCGCGGCCAGCCGCGGCCACGGTTGGCAGACTCCTCGCGGGCCGTGGCGGCGCAAGTCACGCAGCGTAACCGCAGCCAGGAACACCATCCAGCCGAGGCATAGCAGGTTACTTTGGGTGGTGTAGAAGACAAGCATCACCCAACTGGTTTCGCCTGAGAACACTCCAGTCAGACGGATCAGCCCAGTCAAGATCAGCCCAATCGCCGCCAGGCGGAAAGCCAGCGCGGCATAGCGGGAAGTTAGAGCCACCATCAGATTCTATGCCTCGCTTTCGGCGGGCAGACCGGGTCCAATGGCCAGCCCGGGTAGTGGCTATCTGAGCGGGTCCGTCCACCACCTGGCGAATTGAGTGACAGATAGTTTGATGTCGAGGTAACCCCAAACTAATTCCCCGGAGGAATTAGTTTGCGCCGGGAAGTGAGGAAGCGGGAAGTGGGGAAGCGGGGGAGCGGCATGCCGCCGAGTAGTTTGATGTCGAGGTAACCCCAAACTAATTCCCCGGAGGAATTAGTTCGCGGCCGGGAAGTGGGGAAGCGGGGGAGTGAGGAAGCGGGGGAGCGGCAGGCCGCCGATAGTTTGATGTCGAGGTAACCCCAAACTAATTCCCCGGAGGAATTAGTTTGCGCCGGAAAGTGAGGGGCGAGGCCGCCAAGGCCACCAAGGCCACCAAGGCCACCGCCAAGAGGCCGCCTAGGCCGCCGAGGCCGCCGAGGCCGCCTAGGCTATAGTTCAGCCCAGAAAACTCCACCCAGGACCCGTCCATGCCTAAAAACCAGCTCATCGCCACAGCACTGTCACTCCGCGGCAACCCGCGGGCCTGCGTTTACACCGAGCCCATGTGGGGCTTGTCAATGAACCTATGCCTGCCTTACGCATCGGTTTACATGCTGGCCCTCGGCCTGAACGACGCCCGCGTCGGGTTGGTCGTAACTGTTGGACTAATCTCACAAACAGTGTTTGGCCTGCTCGGAGGCGTTATCACCGACAAACTAGGGCGCCGCGCCACAACCGCCTGGTTTGATCTGGTGGCCTGGTGCGTGCCTTGCTTGATCTGGGCTGGTGCCTCCTGGGCCGGCCAAGACTGGGCCTTTTGGGTGTTTCTGGGCGCGGCTGTGGTCAACGGAGCCTGGCAGGTCACCCAGAACTCGTGGGACTGCCTGATGGTGGAAGACGCCAAACGTGAACAACTAACTGGCATCTATTCACTGGTGATCACCGCCGGGCAGCTCTCAGCTCTCTTCGCACCTATCGCGGCTGTCTTGGTAGCCAAGTTTTCACTGGTCCCAGCGGTGCGGATCCTTTACCTCAACGCTTTCGTGGTGATGGCGGCCAAAGTTTTCATCCTGTACTTCACCTCACACGAAACAGCCATGGGCATTGAACGGCGCCGGGCCACCGCCGGGCAGTCCATTTGGTCGCTGCTCTTGGGTTATCGCGGTGTCCTAGGAGTCATCAAACGTTCCCAGGGAACTAAATTCGCCCTCCTGGTGATGTTCCTAGTGGCCGCCGCAGGCACCATCAACACAACGTTTTTCCAGGTTATCGCCTCAAAGAAGCTTGGTGTGCCGGATCCGGTGCTGCCTTTGTTCCCGATGACCCAGTCACTCTTAGCGATCATCTTCTTCTTCACCGTGATCCCGCGTCTGACCGAATCATTCAATCTGCGTCGGCCGTTGCTGGCCGGATTCGGGGTTTATTTGGCTGGTCAGTCGATCCTGGCGTTGATCCCGCCACCCAGGGCGCATCAAGCTGATGACATGTCTCAGACGAGTTCCACTGACGCGACCTTTTTGGTGTACTGCCTGCTCGGCATCGTACTTCTGGCGGGGGCCTTTGGCGGCGGGATTCTGGCCATGCTGGCCGAATCGCTGGTGGCGTTGCATGTTGACCAAACTGAGCGGTCGCGTGTCATGGCGGTGCAGCGGACAGTGGTGATGCTGGCGGTGGCGCCATTCGGCTGGTTGAGCGGACTGCTTTCGGGAGTCAACCGTTCGCTGCCGTTCACCATGGCGGCGCTTTTCATGCTTGTCGGTTTGGTCGCGACCCTGGTGTGGTACCGGCCGCTGGTCCGTCCACACCCAGAAATACAGCCTTCACCAGGCGTTTAGCTAGGTCCCGTGGTGAGTTGGCCGTGCCGCGTCGGATCGGGCGGCGTTGTAGGACCAGATGGGACAGTTTGGACGATGCCGTCCAGCGGGTCTGTTACTAACCCAGTTCGCCGCTGGGCAGGTGGCAGGGTCTTGATCCGGGCCAGGAAGTAATACCACTTGGCTAACGCCACCAGCACTATGACGGCCCGGGCGGGCCAGATCGGCGAGAAATAGAATCCGGCGGCCAGCATCGCGGTGACGGGCAGGCAGATGGCTAGCTTGGTGCGCATTGTCATTGAACGGTTCTTGACGAAATCGGCCAAATGGTTGCGGTAGAGCCGGGTGGCGAGGAACCAGCTATGGAAACGTTGCGATCCGCGGGCGAAGCAGGCGGCGGCTAGCAGATAGAGCGGTGTTGTTGGTAACAGTGGCAGAAAGATGCCAACGGTGCCAATGCCGAACGCGATCAGTCCCAGAGCCAGGGCGAATGGCCTGATCAGAGACTTGGCTGAGATCGCCACTGGAGATGCGGGCCTTCCGTGATGGGCTGAGCTGGGGCAGTGCCGGGCGGCACTTAGCGGTTAGTCTACTAAGCCTTACCTAACAAGTCACTGAGCTTGAGGGATGCTGGATATGGACTCAGCTTGGGATGGGCTTCGGCTTGGGATGGGTTTCGGCTGGGTCAGCGAGCGCGGGTCGCTGAACCGCGGGTTTATTGCGGGGCGGTTGGATGCGGTGGATTGTGGGGCCGTGGATTGTGGGGTGGTAGACCTCGGGCGCTGGGCCGTAAGGCGGTACGCTGGCTTGACGGTTTTAGGAGGCAGAATGATCAAGATCGGCGTCACCGGGCATCAGAAGATGCCGACCGCGGCCAAGGAATACGCGGAGCGGATAATCAGGGGGCTGCTTGCCCGCCAGGACGGGCAAGTCGTTGGCCTGACCAGCTTGGCGGCTGGAGCCGACCAGATGTTCGCCCAGTTGGTGCTTGAAGCCGGAGGGTCGCTCGATGCGATCATCCCATCGGCCGGTTATGAAACCACCTTCACGCCAGATGACCTGCCTGTCTACAATGCCTTGGTCGGCCGCGCTGGTCACGTTACAGTGCTGGACTTCCCCGAGCCGACTGAGGAAGCCTTTATGGCCGCTGGCCAGGAAGTTGTCGCGCGGAGTGACTTGGTGGTGGCGGTCTGGGATGGGCAGCCGGCGGCAGGTTATGGCGGAACGGCCGACGCGGTCTGGTACGCCTGGTCTTTGGGTAAGCCAGTTCTGAACGCCTGGCCTAAAGGCGTTACTCGCTAGGACGTTGTCTCGGGGTCAGTGTTAGCGGATTGCGAGTTTTGATCCAGGGTTGGATCAGGACTTCGATTCTTGTCGCATCAGGTTGCTCGTCCTGGCTAGTTTGAGGCCTGATCCTGCTGGTTCTGTCTGACGCGGACGGTTGGGTTGGGATCGCTACCGGCTGGAGTTCCGTTATTGCGGCCAAATTGGTGGCCGCGCGCGGCATAACCCTTCGAGGGGGCAAACATGCCAGTTCTCAGGTGGCCGTCAGGCGGCCCCTTCGCAGTACCACGGAGAAGAGGTCCATCATTAACCGCTACGCCAACCCGCCTATGACACTGACCAGGAAGCTGGTCCAGCCATGAGTGCGCGCAGAACGCCAGAACAAACCAGCGCCAACCAGGGGCCGGTCTGTGACCGGTCTCCGATAGCCTTCAAAGTGGCCGGACTAGTTCCCGGCACCCAACCCGACAAAGCCGCCGCCTGGGCGGTGGCGAACACCAGAAATGTGGTCAAGAACTGGCCATATGACGCGATGCTGACCATCGTGCTAGAAGGCGACAAAGGAGCCGTGCGGATGTGCGGCTGGGTAAACCAGGAAGCCCCAGAAGACTGGTTGGATGACCTGAAATACGCTCTCCGGCCGATCGCTGTCATCAAATCCACCACACAAATGCCTAAGCTAGCTGAAGCGATGGCGGAGATCGTGCCACGCCAAGCCGCCAGAGCTGACGACTACGCCCAGCTGGTCGGCGCTCCAGACGATTCGTCCAAGACTGGCCTTGGGCGCGATGCCGTAGCCATTGGTCTGCGAGATCCGATGTGGGACCTGTTATCAGTCCTGAACTGGCCGGGCGCGGCCGTTTCAGTGTCATTGTCGCCAGCTACACAGATCGAACAACAACTAGTTGATGACACCTGGGGTAAAGCCTTCACCGGTGCGCCCAAAGCCGAATGGCAGATGTACCGTGGCACGCCAATCCGGGTCCGAACCTTCCTTCACTCGGCTTGCGACCGGATACCGGCCCGGGCTCTGGCTGAAGTAATGATGATTTCCCAACGAGTCGAGGTCCGCTCAATCGAGCCAGTTGACCGTGTTGAGTTGCGACAGCTAACGGTTGACTGTCTACGAGGCCATGTGCTGCCGGAAGGTGCGGTGGGCGCCATCGTCCACCTCCCCGCAGCGGGCGAAAACCGGCCCGTACCTGGTATGAAAGTGCTGCCGCAGCGACGTAACCTGATACCTTACGACCGTCCACCCAAGCCGGCCGTGGCCTACCGCCTTGGCCGCAGTGTTGACGTCAGGCAAAAGTCTCAATCCGTCTGGGTTTCACCCACTGACTTGCTACGCCACATGCGGTTGGTGGGGGCAACCGGAGCGGGTAAATCGGTCGCTGTGCGGGCCTTGATGGGACAGCTTATCGAGGACGGCTGCGGCATGATGGCGCTTGACCCGCCCGGCACGTTGTGCCATGACCTGATGGGAGACATCAGCGACCCGGACAGAGTGCTTTACGCCGATCTGTCTGATACCGAACACATCGTGCCGATCAACCCGCTGGCGGCTCTCCATCTGGCAGAATTTGAGGCCCGCCTCCAGGCGTTTGTCAACATGATTGTTGACCGGGACTCTGAGGAATTCACCGGCCCACGTTGGCGGCGTGCCTTCGGACTCGCGGCCCGTGGCAGCCGGAAAGTCTACGGCCCGAACGTTTCACTGGTGATGATCTTCGCGATTCTAGGTAGCCGTGACCTTTGCCGTGACCTGGCTGCGGCACTCCTGCCAATTGATCCGGCGCTGTCACGCCAGATCACTCAAGTGCTGGTCAACGTTTCCAATGATTCCTCCTCCGACCTGTGGGGATGGTTGGAATGCAAAGGCGAGGAAGTCAACGGATCGCATGGTCTGGTGCGCCTGCTTGGCAGTGGGGCGCACGCCTTCGATTTGACGACTGCGATGGATCGTTCGCAGGTGGTGCTAGTCAACCTGGGGTTAGCGGAACTGGGGGAGCGATCAGCCCAGTTGATTGGTTGCTGTTTGGTGGCTGAGTTACGGCAGGCCATGTTGGCCCGCAAGGACCGGTCCAAGCCGTTCTATTTGGTGATTGATGAGGCGCACTTGTTCCAATACGGGGCTTTACCATCACTGCTGGACGAGGCCCGGAAATTTGGGGTCGGTGTGATCGTCTGCCATCAGCGTCCAGATCAGCTTCGCTATCAGTTGAAAGACGCGCTGTCGGCCAATGCCGGGTCCTACGTCCAGTTGCGCACCGGCAATCCGCATGACGCCGCCCAAGCCTCCTTGATGTTGAACAACTGGCCTGTTCGTGACCTGACCAGAATGCCTGACCTAACTGGTGTGGCAGTGGTGTCACGAGACGGCCGTCCGTCCGAACCATTCTCAATTGAGTTTGACTTCTTCAAACGGCAGGCCGCCGCGCTAGAAGATGTTGAGTTGCGCGCCTGGCGGATCAATCGTGTCATAGCACGGTCGCACAAACTATTGTCCGATCCGTATCGGGGCCTTCCGACAGTCAGTCCGGAGACAATCACAGAGGACCTCAAACGGGCCGGGGCTAGGGCCCGCGCCCAAGCCGCGGTGGACCGGGCCGGTCAAGCATCCGGTTCCTCCAGCAACGGGCGGATGCCATCTTTGGCGAAACAGGGGCGCTAAGGGTTGGTCTTGGTCTGGGCCCGTCCGGCTAGGCCGGACGGGCTGGATTAGTTGGGGCCGGACGGGCCGGGTTGGAGGTGTGTAACTGACCTGCGGCTTTATCACAGGCCCGGCCCGCGGACCGGCAAGTGACCGGTCGGGCCGGGTCCGCTAGGGCTGGGCAGTTGATTCGCGGCTACGCCCGGGTCGCCAGCCGGCCCGCCCAGGCGGCCGCTGCGGTGCGCAGATTAGCCGGTCCGGTCTCTAAAGCAGTGGCCTGGTCTTGATCTGGCGGGGTGATCTGAATCAGTTCGCGGAAGACGGAGCCGACTAGGCGGGAGGCCCCAGGGCCAGTCCGCCCAGCGAAAGCTACACAACCGACGCCACGGCCTGACGCGATCGCCGCCACAACGGCAGGCGCCTTGCCGGCCAGAGTCTGGCCATCAACTGAGCCTTCGCCGGTCACAACCCAATCGGCACCAGTAACAGCCCGGCCCAATCCGATCACATCCGCCACCAGTTTGGCTCCAGGACACAGTTCAACCCCAAGTGCCGCCAGGGCAGCGCCAATCCCACCGGCCGCTCCCGTCCCAGGGATGTCACGGATGCCACGTCCAGTGACGGTTTCAAGGGCAGCGGCGAACTGGCGAAGGCCCGCTTCAAGTGCCTTTACCTGACTGGCTGTGGCGCCTTTTTGAGGGGCGAAGACCGCTGCCGCTCCGTCCGGTCCGAGCAGCCGATTGGTCACATCGCAGGCGGCCTGAACCGTTGGCAGTGGTCTGATCTGGGACAGATCAACCCGTTTGACCAAATGCAAGAGCCCAGGCAGAGGCTCTACCAGGGCACCAGTGGCGTCATACAAGCGGGCACCCAAAGCGGTCAACAGACCGGCCCCACCATCACAGGTGGCCGTCCCGCCCAAGCCGATCAGCACTTTGGTGGCTCCCAGGCGGCTGGCGGCACCCATCAGGTCACCCAGCCCAGCGCTGTTCGACCGCATGATGTCACGTTGGCCCGGCCGGATCAGTTCCAAACCGATCACACTGGCGGCCTCAATCACAGCCACGCCCCGACCGGCTGGGCCGTCGCCGGTCAAGCCAAAATGGCTGGTGACAGGTTCGCCCAAGGCGTTGCGGGCGGCGGCACTGGCTAGCTGCCCGCCTGTGGCGGACAGCAGCACAGCCGTCATGCCCTCACCGCCGTCACTCATCGGTTTTTCGACGCAGACAGCGTCAGGTATCGCTTGGCGCACCCCGTCCGTTAGAGCGGCGGCGGCCGCTGCCGCCGACATTGACTCCTTGAACGAGTCAGGTGCCATCACGAATCGCATAACCATGCCTTTTCTAACAGCCGTGGGTCAGCCGGGCGGCGCCCCTGTGGCCGTCCCGGCAGCGCTTTGCGATCAGCCGGTCAATTCGGATAGCACCAGCGGCGCTTTGACTCGCCACAGGTCGGCTAGCGGCTACGGCCAAATGTCGGCGTTCAGGCTGGCCAGTTCGCCGTCCGTCAAGACATCACCGGCCGCGGCCAGCGAATCCAAAATCGAGGCGGGCCGCGAAGTCCCAGGTATGACCACGACATGTTCGCCCAAAGCCAGTTCCCAAGCCAACGCTAGGCGTTGAACCGAGATGCCGCGCTCCGAGGCGATGCGATGGAAAGCTGGGAACCTGGTGGCGCCGTCTGGTGCGGTCAAACCACCGGCCGAATGGTAAGGCACAAAGGCGATACCAAGTTCACCAGTCAAACGCAGAACCTCATCGCTGGCCCGCCAATCAGGCCCGAACCGGTTCTCAACGGCGGCCAAATCGTCGCCAAGAATCTCATGGGCGATGCGGAGCTGGTCCGCGTCAACATTTGAGACACCAGCCGACTTGATCACTCCAGCGTCTAATAACTCCCGCAGCGCCCCGACTGAATCGGCGTAAGGGATGTTCAGGTCCGGCCGGTGGTAGTAGTACAGGTCAAGTGCCGCGCTGCCGAGTTCACGCAGTGACCATTCAGCTACCAGTTTGAGGTGGGCTGGGTGACCGTTTTGGCTCCAGCGGCCTGGCCGGTCCTCAGCGTTGCGCAGATGCCCGCCCTTGGTGGCCACCACGATGCTTGACGGATCACCTCCGGCCCAAGTGGAGAGCGTCTCGGCGATCAGTTTGTGGTTGTGTCCTTCGGGTTCACCAGGCTGGCGGTAAGCGTAGGCGGTGTCAATGTGGTTGATGCCGGCGTCCAAAGCGGCATGGATTGTTTGGATGGCTTGTTCGCGCGCCGGGCGTCCTTCGATTGACAGCCGCATCGCTCCCATCGATACGGCGCTGACCTCGTATGGGCCGAGTTTCCTGGTTTTCATGGGCGAGCCTCATTCCTGAAGTGGGTGTTACGTGGAGGCGGCGCTGATCATGCTACGCCTTCTGGTTCCTCGTTCAACGAATCGGGTGCCGCCGGTGGGACGGACGTGTCACTGGCGAAGGATCTGGCGACAGCCTCCAGGTGAGCGCGGTAATCCTCCCACCACCGCTGGTCCCGTTCAGGCAGGTTGGAGTGGCCCGGAGGCGGGCGATATCCGGTCTGGCCGTCGGTTTGTTCACGCAAAATGTCAGCTTGGCCAAGATGCCTAGCGGTTTCAGCGATCAAATGCGTCATGATCCGCCCGAGCGTCACAGCGTGGCCGTCCTCACCCCACCAAGGCACAAATCCTTCACTGTGGAGCGACAGTTGTGCGATGGTCTGGTCGGAATGCGCCCAAACCCGGCGGTAGAAGGCGATCACCCATTCGATTGATTGTTCGGGCGTGGCCCACATGTCGGCGTTGTTGTCCAACTGGGAAGCCTCCTCCAGCCAGAGCAACTGGTCAGGCCCTGGCCTCCCGAAGCAGCTACCAAGGTATTCGGATTCGACACTGGCGACGTGTTTAACTATGCCGAGCAGGTTGGTTCCGGTGCCGGTCATTGGCCAGCGGGCGGCCTGTTCGCCTAAGCCCTCCAGTTTCCAAAGCAGGCTTTCACGCTGGTCTCGCAGTTGGCGCCACAAGACTTGTTTTAGCGCGTCGTCTAGGTCTTCGCTTGGGTCGGTTTCTTGTTTGGACGATGCCGCCCCGCCCGCTGCGCTGCTAGTCACGGCGTCGGGTTTGCGGGCCGCGAGTGAGAACATCAGCGGAACCCGTTCCGGGTGGTCAGCCAGTTCAAAGCCGGTGCTCGCGGCGTTGGGGACGATCGCTTGGTGCGGCTGCCAGAACATGGTCTGGTGTTCGCGGAATGATTCGATGCGCAGTCCTTGGTCTGTCAGCGCGCCAAAGATCTCGCAAAGCGGATGGGCCCATTCGTGGCTCCGTTTATGGCTCAACACTTGAGGACTGGAGTAGTCGGCACCATCATCCCAGGTCACAGGCTCAGGCGAATTGAAGTAAGGCCAGGCGGCGAAAAGCCTGCCTTGTTCGCCGTCCCATTCCAAGGCGTCCAACATGGGGTGGTCTTCATGGATGAAGAACAGCCCGCCGGGCTTCAGTAAACGACTAATGGTGGTAGCCCAAGCCGCTAGGTCCGGTAACCAGCGCAATACTCCGACGCTTGTGTAGACGGCATCGTACTGTTGTTCTCCTAACGCCGCTGGGGCTGCGGCGATGGATGTCTGAACAAACCGCAACCGGTCCGCTAAACCGGACCGCTCAGCCAGCGACTTGGCGATTTTGACCGCCTCGCCGGAGAAGTCAACGCCGGTGACCGTGGCGCCAAGCCGGGCCAGGCCAAGCGAGTCAGTGCCGATGTGACATTGCAGATGGGCTAATTTCAGGCCGGCCAGCGAACCGCCAGGCAAGTGGGGTGCCATTAGCTCGGCTCCGGCCCGCACGACTGGCCCGATCAGGTTTGGCGAATCAGCTAAAGCGAACGCGTCATAGGATTCGACGTGTAGCTGGGCGCGCTCATCCCAGCTTGCCAGGTTGTCAGCCAAGGCCTGTTCCAGGCCCGGTGTGGTCTGGTCGCGGGGAGGCGTCGGCGGGTCGGCGGTCATTCGGTCATCAACTCTTCAATCGGCATGTTGACAGCGTAACTGTGAGGTCTTGGCGGTTACGGCTCCTAAGCCCGCACCTGACCGTTGGCCGATGATCGCCTAAACGACTTGAGGAACTCGATGCCGTGATCGGCGAACAGGAAGACAAGCTACCGGGTTGGTTTGATCGCGAGGCGGGTCCGTCGGCCCGTTACAGTTGCGCAGATCATGGATGCGTTCGTGGATGAAGGGTGGGTCGATCCCGGCTGGTCTGCCACCAGGGGCCCAATTGTCGCGGCGATAAACCGCGCGGTCAAGTACGGCTGGGTTGTGCGGGTTGATGGCGCGACGGACGTCTACCGGGCATCTGACCTCGTTTTGGCTAGCGCGGGTTTGCCGCGACCTGATCAGCTTCCTGACGACAGCCCGCCGCATAGCTGAGGCGCCATAAGATGCTCCGTTTCACTCCGACCTGTATTGACTCACAAACCGGCTGAGCGTCTAAAAGCATCGAACGATTCGAATGACTCGACCTGTTCTTGACCGGTTGAAATAGCCGCGGCCTGCTGGATGGCCGCTTCAGTAGTGGAGTTGTAGGGGCGTTGACGGATGACCTCAAAGGGCAAGCCATGCGTTTGGATGGCCTGAACCAGGAACATCCGTACGGCGGTGGCGGTGTCCATGCCAAGATCAGCGAAGAGCTCGTCCGCCTGCCGCTTGACTTGGTCCTCGACTCGCACCTGCACCAATGCTGTCTTCATCACATCTCCTCACGCGAGTGTTTCGTATGCTGAAAGCATACAAGACGGGTCAGGCAATAGACCGGGAAGATCATTAGGCATCTGAGGGGGGCGGACCGGGCGCTATTGTGAAGCGCATGAGTCGGGACCCCGCCAAAACAGACCAGTCCACCAGCGATGCTCCGGGCGGACCCGTCAGCGATGTCCCGGATGGGCCGATCAGTGATGCTCCGGCCGGGCCCGGCCGGAAACGCCCAGCGGCGGCGAGGACCGCCGCCCTGGTTGTCGCGTTGGTGGTGGTGTTGATGGTGGCGGCGGTCGGCTGGGCTGGGGTCATTTGGTTGAACTACTCCCGGCCAGCCCGGCCCGCGATTGACACCCGGGCCGAACTGGAACTCAAACCAGTTCTGACAGATACCGAATCCGCCATCATTGAAGCCCTCGAACGACGCAATTCGGCACTAGCCGGAGATTTCACAGACAAACCAGTAACTGATCCGGCCCAGTTGGCTTTAGCTTGGGCGGCCACCGGATTGAACCGTGGCGGCAGCGGATTTGTGGTGCCTTTAGCGATGCATGCCGAACCGTATGTCTCGGTCTATTTAGCGACCGCCGCTGGTGTGTCACGCTACGACTGGGCAACTAACAAGCTGGTTTCGCTAACTGAGGCTGATGTAAGGTCCAACTTGGTGACCCAAGGTTACGCTAAACAAGCACCCTGCCTGATGTTGTTGGTCATTGACCAAGACAAAGTCAAAGGCAACACCAATAACGGATATATCGCCGTTGGTGCCATGACACAAAACGTCTACTTGCTGGCTGATGAACTGAACATTCAGGCACGTTATGTCGAATCAATTGAGGCGGACCAATGGCGTGACCCACTTAACCTGACGGCGTCACAGATCCCGGTGGGCGGCATCGTCCTGGCTACAAAATAGAACGAAACTGACATTACAGTGCTGCCCGTGGACCGCTTCCAACTGGTTTACGAGCGGTCGATAAAACCACGCTGGAACTACCGGGAGGGTTGCCGCTTGTGCCTGAATCTCGCCTAGTCGGAGACGTGGCCTGCCGTAACTGGCCGGACGGCGACATACCATAAAGCAGGTGCCGTCAGTGAGCATGACCATTCAGATCATCGGATCTCTAGCCGTTCTGGCTGGGTTCGCCCTGTCCCAATGGGGCATCCTCGACCCAAAGTCCGTCACCTACCTGACGGTGAACGCCGCCGGATCAGGCATCCTGGCCGCTGACGCGATGATTGAGGCGCAGTGGGGATTCCTCCTGCTTGAAGGTGCCTGGGCGGCCGTCTCTTTGATCAGTTTGGCCCGGACGCTCAGGCCGAAGCCTGTGCCAAACGGCCAAACTGATCAACGAGACGTTGCCGCTCGACCAGCCCTGTTCGAACCGTGACATGGTGCGCAAGTCCAACACACCGAAGCCGCCTACGGCACGCTCATTCGCAGGCCCAGCCGTCTTTGTCCCGGTCGAGGCCGGGCCGGTAACCGGGAGCCCCTTCCCTGATTGGTGCTGCTCCGGCGGCACGGGCCTCGTCACAATTCTTGTAGTACACGTCAGTCGCTGGTGGTGGCGCGGTTGTTGGTGCTGGCGTTGTGAGAGTGGGTTCTGGGGCTTGTGTGGTGGGCGGTATGTATGCCGCCTTGGAGGCCGCTGAAATCTTCGCCGGGTCGAAATAGTAGCCGCCGCCTTCTTTGTCCAATAAGTCCGCCTTAGTCATCGTCACTGGGCTCATTCCGTTGAAGGTGACCGTGACCGTTCCCCATTGCGCGTAGAAGCACTGCCAGCTTGTATCAATGGTTGTCCGGGTTGGGCTAGTTGGCGCTACTAGGGGGGCCGTCAGGCTGGTAAACCGCAGCTCCGCTAGCTTGTCCGGGGAAAGCGTGGTGTCAGATCCTGTCAGGTCCGCCGCGACTGAGATGGTTCTGTCGGCGAACTCAACGGCGGTAACAGATTCTCCATCACTTAGCTTGCCGCTAATCATCCCGCTAACAAGCTCTGGAATGTCTTCTGGCGGTATCGCGGTTGTGCATGTGGCCACGTCAACGATCTCCGGCTTGGCCGAGGGCGTCGGTTCGCGACTTGGTGTGGCGGAGAACTGGGCCGCCCACGGGGTCGGCCGTGTCCGCTGGTCAGGCCCGTTAGCGTTGCCGGTCACTAGGGTCAATATGACCAGCAGCCCGCCCACCACAGCGGCGAACGACCAAGCCATCATCTTTAAGCTGGGTAGCTTGAAAGGTCGCGCCGCCGCCGAATCGGTTGTCGGCTGTCCTCCCAGGGTTGATTCATTGCCTGGCAGGGCGCCCGCGGTCAATGGTCCCAACGACCGCGCGGATAGCTGGGGCGGTGTTTGTGGTTGGGGTATTGGCTCGACGTATGGCTTGGGTTCTACTGGTCTGGCCGCAGGGCCGAACCAGTTCTTGCCGTCCCAGTACCACATGTTTCTGGAGTCGCGAGGATCGGGGTACCACCCCGGGGGTTGGGTGCTCATCCCCAAACGGTAACGAACCCGTCGTCTTTAGGCCAGTAGAGGCTGTTGGGCTGCTGCCTGGTAGCCATCAACAGTCCTTTCATGACTCGCCGCCGAACCGGCCGCACACCCAAACCACCAAACACCACACCACGTTTCGTGATCATTTCTAAATGAGGCAAGCATCCCCGTTCGCGATCAACACTGATGAATCAAGAGCGGATCGACTCCATGACCGCAACAGGATAAAACGCTGTCGCAGATGTTGGAGGTGGAGCAATGGCAGTCCTAACCGTCCGGAGCGTTCCCGACGAGGTACACCGTGCGCTGCGGGTGCCCGCGGCCGGGCACGGCCGCAGCGCGGAGGCCGAGGTGCGCGAGATTCTGAGTGCCGCCCTCGTGCCCTCCCGTCGGCTCCTGCTCGGCGATGCCCTGGCCGCGCTCGGCCGCGACCTCGCGCTGACCGACGACGACCTGGCCGCGCTCGGCCGCGATACGCGACAGGACCCCGGCGGAGCCGACGACACTGCCGTGATCGTCCTTGATACCAACGTCGTCTCCGAGGCGATGCGGCCCTTGCCGACCGCGGACGGCCACACGGCCGGGAAAGCCTCGGCCGATCCGCCCTCGCCTCGTTCAAGTCCTGCATCAAGGCTCCCGGATTCACGCGAACGCGCAATCGGCAGAAGTCTGCTGGAAGGAGCGCTGAAGGGACCGCTTCCGTGACCGTCTCAACCCTTGCCGAACCATCCGCGGTTGGCCGCCGCCTTGGCCCCCACTGCGGGAGATCTCTGCCCAACTCGGCCGCGCGCCTTGGGCGCTGGCCCACGGGACCGTGTTGTCGATCTCGGAGTTCGGCTCACGCAAGGCGGGCTAAGCCCAGAACAAATGCACAGTTCAGCAGTTCGGATAAGTGAACTCTGGTGGACCATATGGGACAAAGTTCCAACACTCCCCCGCGCATTGGTTTCACTGATTGGGCAGCGAAAACGAGTGGTATCGCGGCGCGTTGAGGGCGGCGGCTCAGGCGCGGAGCCGGTCGAGGGGGACCACGTACACGCCGTCGGGACGCCGATGCGCGAATCCGGAACCGGTGATGACCACCAATGCCAACGGCGGCCCGGTTTTCGACCGGTCGATGTTGGCGGCGAAGGCCAACAATGATGAGGCTCCCGCTTGAACGGCGCCGAAGCCGAGCTTGACCTCGAAAGCGGCCCATGACCCGTCGGCTTGTTCCAAGACGGCATCGGCCTCCAGGCCGTTTGAGTCCCGGTAATGGGAAAGATGGCCATTGGACAACTGCGCGTAACAACGCAAGTCGTGAACCGCTTGAGACTCGAACAGCAAGCCGAGAAAGCCGAGGTCCTTCAGCAGGCGGTCAGGGGTCAGCCCAAGAGCTGAGCAAGCGAGCGACGGGTCGGCGAAGTGTCTCTTGGGACTTTTCCGGAGCCGCGCCCTCGACCTGATGTGGGCGCTCCAAGCAGTGAGGTCCTCGGTCACCATCAGCAGTCTCAGCGCTTCTAAGTACTCGGCTACCGTGTTCCGCGATAGTGGACCGTCCGCCCCGCCGGCGTCCGCCGCGATGGTCGAGATCTCACATTCCGCCGACACATTGCGGCTCAACGATTGCAGGACACGGCGAACCCGGCCCGGGTCAAGGCGCGCGCCAGCGGCGCGACGCATGTCCTGGGTTACCAACAACTCGAGGTAGTCGCGGTTCGCTTCCAAGGCGTGGCGCTCCGACAAGCCGAGATTGCCGGGCCAGCCTCCGACGGCCAACTTGGCGGCCACCGCTGGAAGGTCGATGTCCGAGGCCGCCGAACTCGCTTCGCCGCCCGCGAGCAGCTCCGCCAGTGAAACGTCTCCCGTCGACCAGTCTCTTTCGAACCAGGTCATGGTGCGTACGTCGACCACGCCGAAGCGACCTACCCCGCTGTGCAGATGAGTCAGCGCGTCGTCCCTGGGCGTGGAAGAGCCCGTCAGGATGAACTGTCCTTTGCCCTGCCGCCGGTCCACCTCGTGGCGCACCGTGTTCCACAATGGGAGTTGCTCTTGCCATTCATCGATCAGCCTAGGCGTGGCCCCTTGCAGCAGATACGTTGGATCGCTCGCCATGGCGGTGAGCACCAGGGGGCTGTCGTCGATCTGGATCTCGCTATTGGCCTGCTGACGGGCGGTTTCGGTCTTCCCGCAGGCCTTTGGGCCGCGCAACAGCACGGCGCCAACGGCCTGAAGCCGGTCACGCAACTCGACGTCGACCAGTCGAGGTTGATACTCCACAATGGCCATCCTACCGAAACACTGCGCAGATTGCAGCCGAGCTACTGGGCACTTAGCAGGTGGATGGCTGAGCAGATTGCGGCGAGCCGACGAATATTGGCCGCTCATGCACCCTTGCGCGCACCAGCTGCCCTGGTCCACCGACCGGGTCAGTGTTGGAACGTCGTCAATATGGTGGAGCATAGGGGATTCGAACCCCTGACCTCTTCCATGCCATGGAAGCGCGCTACCAACTGCGCCAATGCCCCGCGCGGCACCACCGCCGACACTCGCGGCAGTCTAGCCGATCAGGTTACGGCTAGGCGAATTAGGTGAGGGCAACGCGCCAGGCGGGCCCGCACCCGAGTGATAATCATCCCGCGCTGGATTGGTCGGCGTCTAGCGGTCGAGTCATGGTCCTCCCGCGCTCGACCGGCGGCTGGAACGCCAACCTGCGGCCAGGGCCAGGATTCGGGTGACAGTCAGCGCCAAGCGGGACCCCAGAGCAACGCGGAACACCCGCCCAGGACGTCTTCAATATGCGGAAGCCGACCGGCGGCGGGCAGGGGTGTCAGAGCGACATAGCGAGGCGGGACGCTAAGCTCGATCACACCATGTATTCCCTTGTCCTGGCCGTTATCTATGTGGCCTTCGTGTCCTTGGGACTGCCAGATTCACTGCTCGGCTCGGGCTGGCCCGCGATGGGTCCAGAACTCGGTGTGCCGCTGAGCTGGGGCGGAATTGTGGCACTCATAATCTCGGCTGGAACAGTTCTGTCAGCACTCAATTCAGACCGTATAACTAAGCGGTTTGGCCCGGGCGCGGTGACCGCCTGGAGCGTTGCCGTAACCGCTGTAGCGCTAGCCGGATTCTCTCAGGCGGACCACTTCTGGCAGTTATGTGTTCTGGCGGTGCCTTACGGTTTGGGGGCCGGAGCGGTTGACGCGGCGCTCAACAACTATGTCGCTCTGCGTTTCGCTGCCCGGCACATGAATTGGTTACATTGCTTTTGGGGAGTCGGCGCGCTGACAAGTCCATACATTATGAGCTATGCGTTAGGCACCGCCAGAGGCTGGCATGGCGGTTATGGGATTGTTTCACTTATTCAAGTCGGCGTGGCATTACTGCTGTTCGCCAGTTTGCCGCTGTGGCGCAAGGCACCGCAAGCCGAGGACAACTCAGAGTCAAAGCAGGCATCAATAGGTTTGCGCGCCATGATTGATATCAGAGGCGTTAGGGCTGTCCTAATGGCCTTCTTGGCTTATTGCGGGGCTGAGACAACAGCCGCTCTGTGGGCCGCGACTTACCTTGTGACCGAGCGCGATATGAACCCCGCTGAAGCCGCTAAGTTCACCGCGCTGCTGTTTATTGGCATTACGGCGGGCCGGTTTATTTGCGGGTTCTTCGCTGACCGGATCGGAGATCGCCGACTAATCCGGGGCGGTACTGGAACTATGGTAGGCGGAGTTGTTCTATTGGCGTTGCCTTTTGGTGGACAGTGGCTTGTCCTGGTGGCGTTGGCCCTGATTGGTTTAGGCTGCGCACCGGTTTACCCAGCGATTATTCATCAGACGCCAGCCATTTTTGGAGCCGCCAATTCGCAAGGCGTAATTGGGTTAGAAATGGCAGCGGCCTATATTGGTTCAACTTTCTTGGCGCCACTCTTTGGTTTGCTGGCCGGTCTGGCGTCAATGGCGCTACTGCCAGCCTATTTGGCGGGGCTGGTATTGATCTTGGGATTGGCGATGGAGCGACTCAACCGTCAGGTTGACCGCGCCTAGGAGGGTTTTGAACAACTCCCTTCGCGGCCCAAGTTGACGCGCTGTGAGCGAAGCTCTCACCAGCGGATACGGCACTACGAGTTGTACGGATTTCTGTGCTCGGCGCCACCCTCTGGCCTGGGTCCGGCCAGTGGGATGGTGGCCATTGGTTCGTAGAGGGCGTGGCCACCGGGTCCGCCACCGAGTTCCGACCGCACCAGAACCGCCTGGCGGACCAGCCAGCTAGGTCCCAGATAACAGGCCATGGCCTGAAGGGCGTCGGCCAGCGCGGGCCTGCCGGCTGACCGGGTAATGGTCAGATGAGGGTGGCTGGCCGGGTGCCGGGTATCCGGCGCAGCCGGAGGATCAACCGAACAAGACTGGCCAGCCGTCAGCGCCGCGGTTCTGGCCTGGTTGAATCGCTCCATCTGACCGCCCAGCCCAATCCAGCCAACACCGCGGCCGAACCGGCCGGCGCCACGCAACTCAAGTGCGAAGGGAGCGATTGGACCTAGACGTTCGGTCAGTTCAGCTACTAGTTGGGGCACCGCACCATCCGCTAGTTCGCCGTAGAAAGCCAGGGTGATATGCCAATTGCCGCGCGGCTGAAGAGGTGAGCGGCGTCCCAGTGAAGGCCGCAAGACCGAACCGAGCGCGGCCGACAAATGGTCAAGTGCCTCGGCTGGTGGACGGATGGCGCAAAATAGCCTCACCAAGCAAGCATGCCGTATGGGACGCCTCGGGCCAATCACGGTGGGCCAGGCCGCCAGGTTGCCAGGCCAACCAGGCCGCCAGGTTGCCAGGCTGACCAGGCCGCAAGGCTGCCAGGCCAGCCAGGCCGGCAGCCGGTACAATGCCGCTTGACCCGGCGGTGCCCGAGCCGCCCATCAATTCAGCAGGAGCAATGTTCATGGCACCCCCGAAAGCGCGCCCAAAAGACACCCCAGCCAGCCCAAGCCAGTATTCATGGCTGCGTCGGACGTGCTACAAAGTGGTCGAAACAAAGCTGTTCGGCGGTTTCGTAATGGGAGTGATTGTCGCGAACGCGATAGTCCTAGGCTTGGAAACTATGCCGTATTTCCGCCAACATGCCACGGCGGTATTGAACTGGGTGAACCTGATTTGTGTCGGTATTTATGTGGCGGAGGCGATAGCCAAACTGATCGCTTACCGGGCCAGCTATTTCAAGTCCGGCTGGAACATATTCGATTTCATAATAACTGTCAGTTCGGTTATTCCGACTGGCGGCGTGTTCTCTGGTATGCGGGTTATCCGCATACTGCGGTTGTTGCGGACATTGCGCGCGCTGCGCCTAATATCAGGCATAGGCCAGCTAAGGCGCATCATTTCAGCTCTAGGCAGAGCCATCCCCGGGGTTGGATGGACCGCGTTGCTGATGGTAATCATGTTTTACGTGGCCGCACTTATTGGGATTGATCTGTTCGGCCAAGACTTCCCGGAACGGTTTGGTGGACTGGGGGCGGCGTTCAGTTCGTTGTTTGAGCTGACAACAATGGAAGGCTGGCAAGACCTGGTACATCCGATTACCGCGGTTTATCCGTCCGCCTGGATATATTTTCTGCTCTTCATGGTGTTGGCTTCATACATTTTGCTGAACATTGTGGTTGGCATTGTGGTGGACGCGATCGGTGGTGTCGCCAGGAACGGTGAAGCCGAGGAGCCAGATGAGACCGGTCAGTCAGATACGGGCAGCCAACTAGGTGGAGCGCGGGCCGCGGAGGTTCACGGGAACCAACCGGACGACATCGTCCAACGTTTGGCCGCCATCCGGGCCGAACTAGATGAAATCGCGGAATTGCTGGAACCGGCCGCTGAGGCCGTTCGCCAAAGCCCGCCGCCCCCTCGCACAAGACCAGAAAGTGACCCGGATCACACTTTGTGACCTGCTTAAACGCGCTGAGCGAAACTAACCACCAATGAGTTGACTTGCGCGGGCAGACGCTGTACATGTATGAACATGTCCACTTACACCGGGAAGAGCAATGTCAAAGTTCCCACCAAACGAGACCTCATAGTCAACACCCTGGCTGAACAAATCGAGGGGGGTGAATACGCCCCCGGCGAGAAGCTAGCTGGCGAGAAAGCCTTAGCCTCACGCTTCCACGTGTCGCGCGGCACAGTGCGGGAGGCGCTGAGCGAACTGCAACGCCGGAAACTGATCGAAACTCGCGGCGGGGTCGGTTCAGTTGTGGTTTACGACGGCCACGCCATCGACCAGTCAGCCGGCTGGACCGCGGCGCTATCTGACATTTCACGTTCGGTCACCACCGAACTGCTTGGCATCGAAGTCAAAGCCCGCCAAGACGTGCCAGATTTGCCACTACATGTTGACGGCACCGACTTCGTCATGGTGGCTCGGCTCCGATCAGCTGACGGGCCGGACGGCACGCCCCACCCGGTGTCCTTTGAAAGATCGTACGTACCAAACTCGGGTTACCTGTCAACGCTGCCTGAACTCGGGCTGCACAACGACTCGCTGACCGCCAGTCTGGCCCGGGCCGGCCTGCAGGACGCCCGCGGCGAACAGATCGTATCGCTTCATCTGCTCGGCCCAGCTGACGCCCAAACCCTGCAACGCCCAGCCGGAACACCTTTCCTACGCACCGTGCGCACCTCATTCACACCAAACGGCCAGTTCGTTGAACATGTTGTTTCACTGCTTGATCCGGTGCATTTCAGTGTCCTGAGTAAGTTCGGGGTGACCCGCTGATGCCGCGGCTAAGGCGGTTCGCCCCGCCACGCGAACGGGCTTACGGCACACTGGCTGGACTCGCCTTAGGTGACGCCATGGGGATGCCGACTCAAACAATGTCACGCGCTGAGATAACCAAACGGTACGGCGACGTCAAAGGACCAGTCGCCTCAGTTGATGATCAGCCTTTAGCTCCCAGGCAGCCCGCCGGGCGCATCACCGACGATACTGAACAGGCTGTTCTAGTCGCCCGTCTGCTGATCGAATCAGGTGGCAGTATCGCGCCACAAGCTCTGGCTGACGCGCTAGTGATTTGGCAAGACTCAATGATTGAGCGTGGCTCAAAAGACCTGCTAGGACCGTCAACAACGGCCGCCTTGACGGCTTTACGGTCCGGTGTGCCATGGACTGAAAGCGGCCGCGGAGGCACCACCAACGGTGCCGCGATGCGGATCGCGCCGGTCGGGATTGTCCGTCGCCCCGGAGCGGAACTGTGGGAACGGGTACGTGAAACGACCTGGCTGACGCACGGCACGAACCTTGGTTTGGCTGGCGCTTACGCGGTGGCGGCGGCCGTGTCTGGAGGTATTGAAGGCGCTGATCCGTATGAGGCGGTCATTGAAGGGATCGCCGCGGCCCACTTTGGTGCTGAACGCGGCGTTTGGGTCGCGGGAGCGGACATCGCCGCCCGGTTTGACGCTTTAGCGCCGCTCGCCCGCCGCATGACAGATGATGCCTTCGCCACCTTCGCCTACCAGGTGGTCGGCACATCAGTTCAATCCCAAGAGTCGCTGGTGACAGCTTTCCTGCTGGTTGACCGCTACGCTGACGAGCCTTTCAAAGCGCTCACCACGGCGGCTTCACTTGGTGGTGACACTGACACGATTGGCGCGATCGCTGGCGCGGTCCTCGGGGCCTGCTGGGGGCCGAGCGCTTTCCCTGAGGCGGACATCCAACTGGTCGAATCAGTTAATCAGCTTGACTTGCGGGGCTTGTCAAGCGATCTGTTCGATCTACGGTCCTGAGGCCGGGTGGGGGAGTGCCGGGACGGCTGATCCACACCGGTCAAGTGGTGATTGATCTGGTGATGCGTTTAGATTCGCTGCCGACCCGGGGTGGTGACGTGTTCGCCCGGGCGGCCCAGGCAACGCCCGGTGGTGGTTTCAATGTGATGTTGGCGGCGGTTCGGGACGGTGCGGCGGTGGTTTACGCCGGCGGGCATGGTTCCGGTCTGTTGGGTGACTTGGCACGTCAGGCGTTGCGGCAGGCGGGGATTTTGGTGGTCGCACCACCAGATACGTCGGCTGACACGGGGATTTCAGTTGTATTAGTGGACGATGCCGCCGAACGCACGTTTGTCACCGCGCCAGGATCTGAGTTCGGGGCGGACGGTGGGCATTGGCTAGCGGCCGGAGCTGGGCCTGGCGACATTGTTTATGTGACTGGATATTCGCTGGTCAGGCCAGATAAACGCGACGCTTTGATGGAATGGCTGGGTGGACTTGACCCGGGCGTCGCCTTACTGTTTGATCCTTCACCGCTGGTCGGTGAACTGCCGCTTGGTGTGCTCAGGGCGTTGGCTAGACGCGGCGGGGTTTGGAGTTTGAATCAGCCTGAGGCGGTTTGCTTGGCTGGGCGGCTCAACCTGGTACCTGGTTTGGCGTCTGACAGCGGTCAGTTGGAGGTTTGGGATGACGCCGCGGCCGGCGCGATGGCTGTGGCTTTGGCTGATGGTGTAGCTGGATTGGATCGGGCGGATCGGGCGGGTCGGGCGGAAGCTTGGGCCGCGACTGGCGGTCTGACGGGCCTCGGGCCACCTGCCGTTGTGGTGCGCTTCGGGCCTGGTGGGGCAGCTATCGCCCAGGCGGGCCGGCTGGGCGGACCGACCGGCGCCCGCCTGGTGCCAGGTTTGACGGTCAAGGCGGTCGATACCAACGGCGCGGGCGATACCCACTGTGGTGTCATGGCCGCCGCACTGCTCAGAGGCGCTGACCTGGATCTGGCGGTACGCCGGGCCAACGTGGCGGCGGCTCTGCTGGTTGCCCGCTCTGGTCCTAGCCGGGCGCCTTGGGCAGCGGAGATCGACGCCGCACTGTAGTTGACGTCGCCCTGCGGGTTTACCGCAGGGAGGCTGGATGCGACGCTTCGAGGCAAGAGCCGGGATGACAGTAATCGGTCATAGTTGGCTAAAACAGGCAACTATGACCGGTTTCCGTCGGCCCCGGCCGCGTCAGCCTTAGCGGAATCGGAGTTATATCGCGCGCGGCATAACTCCGAGTCAACGCCAGGCTGGCCGTCGGAAGTGAAGTCTCCGGTATGATGCCTAGGCGGTCGGCCAGAGCTGACCGCCTCGCTGGCGCGACTGTGGCACGGCCACCTCCCGCATCAGCGGCGAAACATTTGGAGCCTTGTGACCCTGGTGTGTTGGGCGGCTTCGCCTTAATGGCGCTGCCACCGTGTGTTCGGGTCGATCGGTGAGGCCCGCCATCAGCGGGTGCTTCTGCTCCCTGAACCATGAACGGTGATAACGCACGGCATGACAGTGCAATTAGTGAAACCTGCGCCCAGCCCAATCCGGAGCTTTGACCAGATGGACCTGCCAGACAATATCCGGGCAGTACTCCAAGACCTAGAATATGACACGCCAACCGACATCCAAGCCAGCACCATTCCAGCTTTGCTGGAAGGCCGTGACCTGGTTGGTGTGGCTCAAACTGGAACCGGTAAGACGGCGGCCTTCGGCCTGCCAATGTTGGCCGGAATTGATCCGGCAAAGTCGGCCGTTCAGGCCCTAGTCCTAACACCAACCCGTGAACTGGCGATCCAGGTGGCCAGCGCGATCGAACAGTTCGGCGGTCTGACCGCCGGGCTGCGTGTCGCGGCCGTCTACGGCGGCGCGGCTTACGGACCGCAGCTGCGCGACTTAGCGGCTGGCGCCCAAGTGGTTGTCGGAACGCCCGGACGGGTTATCGACCACCTTGAACGTGGACGGCTTGATCTGACAGAGCTGCGTTTCCTGGTGCTTGATGAAGCTGACGAGATGCTGCGGATGGGCTTCGCCGAAGATGTCGAAACGATCCTGTCGCAGGCTCCGACCGAACGCCAGACGGCCCTGTTTTCCGCCACAATGCCACCCGCCATCAGGCAGACCGCCGGACGGCACCTGCGTGACCCGCTGCACATTTCGGTCGCCGAGCGCAGCGCGCCACCGGACGCGGTTGAACAGTTTTACGCCATTGTGCCTTTCCGTTACAAGGTGCCAGCTTTGGCCCGGTTGTTGGCGGCTACCAGCGCTGAGGCCGTGATTGTGTTTGTCCGCACCAGGGCGGACGTAGACGATGTCGCCCAGGCGTTATTAGAACGCGGCGTCAATGCCGCAGGGTTGTCGGGAGACGTCGCCCAACGTGAACGTGAACGGATCGTTGAACGTCTGCGCCAAGGTCAACTTGATGTTTTGGTGGCGACTGATGTGGCGGCGCGCGGCCTGGATGTTGGGCGGGTCGGTTTGGTTGTGAACTTTGATATGCCTCGTCAGGCGGAGCCTTACGTTCACCGGATCGGACGGACTGGCCGGGCTGGACGCAGCGGTGTGGCTTTCACAATGGTGACACCATCAGAACGTGGCCGGTTGCATGCCATTGAGCGGGAAATTGGGGTCGCCCTGAAGCAGCAAGCCATCCCAACGGCCAGTCAGATCGCTGAGCAACTCTATGCCAGAGTGCTGGCCCGGGTGGGTAAGCGTCTAGTAGCTGGACTGCTCAGCCCGGCTTACCGGGCGGTGGCTGAAGCCATTGAGGCGGGGGCTGACCCAGTGGCGTTGGCCGCTGCGGCGGCGGCCTTGGCCGCCAACGATTGGCCCGCCACGACGACTGGTCCGAACCAAGATGATGAGCTTGACGAGGCGTTGGCGGCCTGCGCGGCTGATCCACGTCAGGGCCGCAAGCGGTCGCGTGAGGCGATTCCGGCCCGTCAGGCGAAAGCCGGGCGGGGTGCGGCCAAACGGCCGCACCAAACGCGGTTGACGGCACAACCAGATGATCAAAGACCAACCTGGCATGACAATGGCGGCCCAAGGGATGGCCGGCCGACCAATCGGCCGGCCGTTGCCCAGCGTTATTGGATTGGCGTAGGCCACGAACATGGCGTCAGGCCAGGAGCGATTGTTGGCGCGATCACTGGTGAAACCAAGCTGCGTGGCACCGATTTAGGCCGGATTGAGGTTTTCAAACACTTTTCGCTAGTTGAGATTGAGGCTGACTTGTCGCGTGACACGATGCGTCACTTGGCTAAGACCCGGGTGGCCGGACGGGCGCTGCGGATCCGCCCGGACTTCGGTGGCTAGCAGAGCGCTGAATAGCACCCTCCGTCCACGCCGCACGTGGTGAGAGCGAAGCTCTCACCAGCCAAGACGCGGCGGACAGGCAAGGTGGCGGACCAAGGTCCGTGGTTTTCACGGCGGACCTAACGGCGGCGCGCCAAGTAGATCATCAACCCGCCAAGAACTGAGGTGGCGCCTGCCACGGCCCGCACGATCCGCTTGGTTTGGGCTCGTCTGGAAGCTTCTAACTGACGTAACTGGGCGGTTTGCAACCGAGCCGTGAGGGCGGCATCGTCCATCTTTTCTATGACTGAGACCAACTTGCTGGCTGTGGCGGGCAAGTTCCGCAGCAAGTCCCATCCGTCAGCCAGGGCCTGGCGGACGGCTTGACGGGTGGCTTCAACGCCGAGCGGGCGGACCCACTCTTGGGTGATAGCCACCAAGTCAACCGAAGGGTCGAGGCGGAAACAGTTCGAAAACACCGTGATCAGCGCTTTGCCCAGGAAGCTGACTTGGCCGGGCAGGCTGATCGGCTGGGCCAAAATGAACTCGCGTAACTGTTCAAGTGGCAGGCCACCTGGCCCGGTACGGCCTGACGTGCCGCTCCGCCCAGAAACGCCCGCCGACCCGGCAGCGCCAGAACCGTGGACAGCACCAGCCGACGCGGCAGCGCCAGAACCGCCGGCCAAGCCCTGACTGAGACCGTCATTGGGGCCGTCATTGAGGGCGCCGTCCATCAACGAACCGCCCCGGAACAGGCCAATCAAACTGTTGATAACAAAATCAATCAACGGAATGAGCGACGCCTTGAGCGGCCCTGTGTCCGCCTCCCAGCGGACAAAACCCAATTCCTTAAGAGAAGCGATCACGCCGTCGGCGTCACGCCGGAAGAAGGCGACCACCAGTTGGGAGTATTGCTGCCGGGCGGCGTCCGGTATTTCACCGACCATGCCGAAATCGATTAGCTGGATCACACCATCGGACCGAACCAGAATGTTGCCTGGGTGAGGATCAGCGTGGAAAAAACCATCATTGAGCAGCATGTGGAGGTAGATTTCCATCAAATCACGGGCCAGACCTGAACGGTCCACACCTAACCGATCCAAAGCCGCCAGGTCATCGATCTTGACACCGTCCATGAATTCCATCGTCAGAACCTTGGCGGTGGTGTAGTCCCAATGAATTTGCGGCATTTCAACATGCGGGTTGAACAGGAAGTTACGCTGGAAAATCTCAGCGTTGTGGCCTTCTTTGAGATAATCGAGTTCGTCCCGGTGGGTGTCTTCAAAGTCCTGGCAGATGCCTTGCCAATCGGTCAAGCGGAGCAGTTTGGTGTAGCGCGACAGCAGCGACAAGACCGACCGCAACGACCGCAGGTCGGTTTCAACTAGTCGCTCAATTCCGGGTCGCTGGATTTTGACCGCGACATCCCGTCCGTCACGTAACCTGGCCCGGTGAACCTGTCCGAGTGACGCGGCGGCGACTGGTTCTGGGTCGAACCAGGCGAAAACCTCGGTCAGGGGACGGCCGAGTTCTGATTCGACGACCCGCTTGATGCTGGATGCCGGCACGGCCGGCACGGCGTCCTGCAGCAGGCTCAGCTCGTCAATGAATTCCTTGGGCAGCATGTCGACCCGGACACTGAGGAATTGGCCGATCTTGATGACCAGCCCACCCATTCTGGTGGCGAAAACTCTGAACTCGCGCGCCTGACGCAAGTAGAGGGCGTGGCGTCGTTTAGCTTGACGTCCGGCCGGTAGGAGGCGAGCGGTCTTGGAGAGCCACCAAAGTTGGGCGGTGAAACGCGCCGCCAGCCACAGAGTCCGCCGGTAGCGCTGCGCCGGGTGGTCGTCATCAAGCCAGTCGCGTCCCATCAGGTCTCCTCTCGTTGTTGGTCGCCGTCCAGGGGCCTGCCGCGGAGCTGGTTCCTATTTTGCCCTGTCCGATCCTTGTTCGCCGCGTCTTAGCTGGTCAGGTGATCGCGTGAGCGTGTCGACCCGGTCGGCGGGTGTTTAGGCGTCGGCTGGTTCGGTTTTGCCCGGTCCCGTCCCACGTTTCGGCTTGTTCGGTCCGGCCGCCTGCCCGGTTGGCTCCGCTTGGCTAGGCGAATCCGGGCTGGCATCTGACTGGCTGTCAGAGGTGTCCGGATCGTCTTCCGCGTCAGTCGCGGCCGGGCGGGTGAACTGCCCAAAGAAGGCTTCGGCCTGTTCACCTAGCTTGTTGATCTTAGTCAAGAAGAAGTCCGCGAAATCTTCGAAGACGTCGGCGCTGACCAGTATCAGGGAGCCGTTGACGGTGTTACCAAAGACAACTAACCGGTCACCACTCTGGATCGAAAGTTGTTTGCGGGCCTCAGCCGGGATTGAGATCTGACCGCGCTCACCGACGGTCGCGGTGCCGTAGATCTTCGCCGGATGGGGAATCTGATGCCAGGGGAAGTCTCCCCGGCGCCAATCAGTCTTGGACATGACGCCTCCTTAGACGGTTACATGCAACATCATGCGTTGCATGAAAAGTCTAACGTCGCTGCCGGGCGCTGGGGGACCTGGCGGCGTCTGGCGTCCTGCTCGGCGGACCAGCGGGCTGGGTGGGTTGGTGTTGGGTGGTCGGGAAGTGGACACAGTGGGCTTAAAACAGCGACTGTGTCCACTTTCTGACTTCCGGCCCGGGCTGGTGTGTCGCTGTTGTAATGGCGGCGGCCTGGGCTGAACACTATCCACCGATAGGTCGCTAGTTGGTGACGCCGGCCATGTCAGGTGCTGGTTTACGCCGGGTCAGGGCGGCGACAACACTCCAGATACCGAACATGGCGGCGATCACCGCGGCCGCCAAGACCACTAGGACCGGCAGGTACATGGCCCGTCCGAACAGATCAGACAAGGTCTCAAGTAAGGTGCCACGCTCCGGCCAGTTGACAAAGAAGTAGTTTGAGCCGGTGATCTTGTTCACCGGGTAAGCGATCGCCATCAGTGCTACACCAACACCTAGGGTGGCGGGGTAGTAGCGCCAGTTTGGACGCCACCAGCCCATGGCGATCGGTGCTAGGCAAGCCACCACCGGCAACATGTGGCCAATGTTATGAAGGAAGTAGTGAACCGAATACGAACTGAGGTAGCGGAACATTTCCCCAGGGAAGATGATCGCTGCCAAAGCGCCCGGAATACCTAAGCCAAAACCGAAATTGAGCAGAACTTGGTTGCGCCGCAACAGGCCTATCGGGATGAGGACTGAAGCTGAGGTGCACAGGTGCAGTGGCAGGTGATCAATCCAGCGTTCGCCAGTGTCGAAGACGCACATCAAAGCTGGCGGCACAATCCAAATTGAGAAAACCGACCAGGCCAGCCATTTGATGACACGGTCCTGCTTTTCGGGAGGCACCTTGGTCAGCGCCCAGACAGAGGTGGTGATCACCACAACTGACAGCGTCAAATAGAACAAGTGCGTAGCGTTGCCCCAGACCCACAGGGTGTTGGGTGGAGCGTCACGGGTGAACAGTAAGTCAAACCAGCTGCGGCTCATTGGGGGTCTTACTCCGCTCGGGTGGTGATGGCGTGGCCGGCCAAGTGGCCAGCCACGCCAAGCAAAAAAAACCCCGCCCTCGGCGGCCCCAAGCAGGCCGCAGCGGGTTATTAAA
>JAIRYJ010000012.1 GCA_031267825.1 Bifidobacteriaceae bacterium | reverse complement strand
CCAGTTCGGATGTGCGTACAGCTTATGCCTACGATCCGCGCGGACTGCTTACCTCTATCACGAATCCGCTCGGCGGTGTCACGTCATACGAGTATGGACCGAATGGGCAGGTGTCGAAGCCCGAGTTCTGAGTGGAAGCGCACCACCGTGTATATTTTTGGGGCAAGGCCGCAGTCTGATCCGTGTAGTTGTCAACAACAAGACTGGCAAAGTGATCACTGTGACGAAGGGATAGGGTGAGATCGTGCGCGTGAGTTTCGACAGTGAGGTCGATGCCGCATACATAGCGTTGGGCGACACGCCAATAGGTGGGGGCGAGGTGAAGACCACCGTGCGTTCCATACTGACCCCAGGCGGTAGCGAGATAAATCTTGATTTTGACGCCGCTGGTCGGCTTCTTGGCCTCGAAGTACTGAATGCTACCGAGGTTCTCCCAGGCCCGCTGTTGGCGGGAGCTGAGCCTCCGCCCTTCCACGCCGACTGGTGGCAGCAGGGAACGCCGGAGGCCTGAGCGCTTTTGAGACAAGGATGACGGGCCTGTCCGGGTGACACTTTGACCTATCTTGACGTCAAACTTGAAGTCAAACTGTCGAGCAACTAATTCCTCCGGGGAGTTAATTGCACGATGCTTCGGCGTCGAGGTATCCGTCGTCACGTCTGACGCCAGTGGAAGGCGGGGGATAGGGTCTTGCTGTGGCGTTGATGACGACAGCGGAGTTTGTGGTTGAGGCCGCCGGACTTGACTTTGACGAAGTGGCGCGGGCCGCTGGGGTGGAACCCACACTGGTCCGCCGGTCTGCGGTCGCGTTTGGTGGTGGCGTTGGGCTGTGCGATCAGTGGGTGTTAGCTGTTTCAGGTGATTTATCTGTGGTGGAGGCCGGTGCCGGTTACGGCGCGGATGGTAGCGGGGACGGTTTCCGCGAGGTGAGCATGTTGCTGGGTCCGCTTGACCTGGCGCTCCGGCCACGGGTCGATGTGTTGGCCACTTATTGCCGGTCGGTTGGGGCGCGGACTTTCTTCCGGGTGACGGCCGATTCGCCTGACGAGTCTGTGCCTGTGACGTTCCTTACAACAGATTTTGTGGGTTTGGCGGCTCGTCTTGGGGCAGAGTTCCGGCTAAAGGCCGCTACCGCTCCGCTGGTGGAAGATGATTCAGAACTAGAAGACGATGCCGCGCCGCCAGTTAGGTGGCCCGAGCGGGTTAGGCATTACTCGCCTCGGGACACGATCTTGGTGGCCGGGACAAGTATCGATGCGCCGTATGGTGGCTTCGTTGCTGTCCGTCGGACGCAGATGCGCTTGGCGGAGGCACAGGCTTTGGTTGAGGTTGGGTCGCATCGTTGGGCTGGCCGGGCTGTGACCCGTCGTGGCTATTCGTATCTGTTCGCTGATTCTGGTTGGCAATTTGATTTCGCTGAGGCGGCGGCTGATCCTTATGTGGTGGTGGGGTTCGCTGATGAGTTGCCAGGGTTGGCGGTGGATGTGACCGGCCGGGTGTTCAGTCCTGGGCTTGTGGCTAGATTCGCCCCTGAGGAGAGGGCTTACATTCTGTCTGGTCAGACCGGCACGCTAGCTGACGGGCTAGCTGGTGAGGTTCCGGGTACTGGTGGTGTTGCTGATGGGATAGCCAGTGAGAGTGATGGGATGGTTGGCGGGCAAGCGCACTTTGGTGTTTGGCCGGTGTTGAGTCCGGATGCCAATAAGAGGGCGTTGGAAGTGTGGGCTAAGAAACGGGCGTATCTCTATTTGCGGCAACGCAACGATGAGCGCGGGTTGGACGGGTTCAGTGTGATGTGTCCGGAGGCGCTTGAGTGTGTCTTTTGGCCTTTCTGGTTCGCCGAAGCACCTGAGCTGATCGGATGGGCTTGCACTGATGATTTTGGTGTCAAAGGCGTAGACACGGTTTGGTCTGGGCCAGTCGATGAGCTTGGGAATGTGGCTGGAGGTGTGCCGCAGTGATAAGAGTCAGGGCCGAGTTCGGGGTGGAGGGTGGACTGATAGATTTCGCTGAGCTTGAAGCTGCGACCGGGTTGGTTTCGACTAGGCGCCGGGTGTGGGAGTGCAAGCCGCCCCATTATCCGGTAGGTAGCGAGAGTTGGACTATCGAGCGGTTCATGACATCAGATGCTCCGGCTGGTTCGGTGGTTCCAGATTTGATGGAGTGGCTTGAACCGATGCAACGGCTGTTGGAAGAGCTGGGTGACTTGATCAAAGAATATCGCCAGGACCATGGACTGTCTGGGTATTTCAAGATTGTGGTCAACTCAGAAGACGGCCGGATGCCGCTGTTTCGTCTATCGCCGGGGTTTCTGGCGTTGATTGAAAGGCTCGATCTCTGGATTGCCTTTGACTTCTACCTGTGGCTGGGCGAGGAATGGGCGGAACGCGAACGCGCCGAGTGGAAACACCAGCAGGCCCAGATAACTTAACTTATATCGACATCAAACTATCGAGCAACTAATTCCTCCGGGGAATTAGTTTTCGTTTGGTTCAACGTCGAGGTATCCGCAACCAGCCGCCACCAGCCTGCCACCAGCTCGTCGCCTAGCTGGAACAATTGACGGATGATCGCAAAAGCGGCCGATGCCGGATTTGCCCGTGTGGCGGCCTGTTCACTACCAGTCACCTTGGCCGACCCATCAGCCAACGCCAAGAAGATCGCGGCCCAAGCCGCCCAGGCGGCATTGGACGGCGCCCACCTGGTGGTGTTCCCCGAACTGGCCCTGAGCGGCTATTCGCTAGATGACGTCTTCATGCAGAACGCGCTGCTCGACGCGGTTGACCGAGCCCTAAGCGAGCTAGCCCAAGCCACCGCTCAACTACCAGCCGCGATCGTGGTGGGCGCTCCGTTAGTGGTCGGCCACCGGCTCTACAACTGCGCCATTGTGCTGGCCGGAGGCCAGATCTTGGGCGCACTGCCGAAGTCCTATCTGCCCAACTACCGCGAGTTCTACGAGCGCCGCCAGTTCGCCGCTGGCGTTGGTGTGGAAGCTTGGAGCCAGGTGGCGGGGCAATCGGTTTTGGTTTCGCCGCGCCAGCTTTTCGATATTCGTTTGTCCGATGCCGCCCCCCAGGCCACCAGCCCGCAGGCCGGTTCGGCGGTGGTCAGTGGTTTCTGTCTTGGGGTCGAGATCTGTGAGGACCTCTGGGTGCCGCTCAGCCCATCAGCTAGCGCCGCGTTAGCGGGCGCGGAGATAATCGCCAACATTTCTGGCAGCCCAATCACAGTGGCCAAGGCGCGTCAGCGCCAAGCCTTGGCCGCCGCCCAGAGCAACAAGCTGATCTGCACCTATGTTTATGCCGCCAGTGGTTCGGGTGAATCGTCAACTGACCTGAGCTGGGATGGGCAAACCATGATCTGTGAACGGGGTGAAGTTCTAGCCCAGGGTCCACGGTTTTCCGGCCGGGCGGTCACAACTCTGGCCGAATCCGACCTGGCGGTAATCCGCCAAGACCGGTTGCGTCAAGGAACCTTTGACGACAACCGTTTGGCACATCCTGATCTGGTTGACTCGTTCCGCCGGGTGGCGGTCCAGTTACCGCGGTCCAGCAGCACAACGGTTGACCCGCCCGCTGGTGCGGCCAACCCGTCTCCCGCTGGGAGCCCCTCTGGGGCTGGGGGAAGCCTGGGCGGAACCGGGCAGACCGCTTTGCGGCGGATGATCGCTCGTTTCCCGTTTGTGCCGGACGATCCGCAGCGGCTTGGTCAGGACTGCTACGAGGCTTATTCGATCCAAGTTAGCGGGCTGATACAACGCTTGCGGGCGATCGGTGAACCCAAGATTGTGATCGGTCTGTCGGGTGGTCTTGATTCGACGCAGGCATTGATCGTGGCGGCCAACGCGATGGATGACTTGGGGCGGCCACGGTCAGACATTCTGGCTTTCACTTTGCCGGGTTTCGCCACCAGCGGCGCCACCAAAGCCAACGCCACGTCCTTGGCCACCAGTTTGGGCGTGACTTTCGAAGAAATTGACATCAAACCGGCCGCTAAGCGTCTGCTGCAAGATATTGGCCACCCGGCGGGCCGTGGCGAACCGGTTTATGACATCACCTTTGAGAACGTTCAGGCTGGTCTGCGGACTGATTACCTGTTCCGGATAGCTAACCAACGTGGCGGGATTGTGCTCGGCACGGGTGACTTGTCGGAACTGGCGCTCGGCTGGTGCACCTATGGTGTGGGTGATCAGATGTCGCACTACAACGTCAACGCTGGTGTTCCGAAAACGTTGATCCAGTATTTGATCGCCTGGGTGATCCAGTCTGGGCGGTTCACACCAGATGTTGGCCAGATTCTGCGAGCCATCCTCGGCACGGAGATCAGCCCAGAACTGGTTCCGGCCACAGCCGACGGCCAAATCCAGTCAACTGAGGACACGATTGGGCCGTACGCCTTGCATGACTTCATGCTGTATTACACGCTGCGGTTTGGGCTCAGCCCACGGCAAGTTTTTCTCCGTTTATGTCAGGCCTGGCAGGATCCGGCGCGCGGTGCTTGGCCCGATGCGGTCAGTCCGGGCGACCGGGGCGGCTATTCGCTGGATGAACTGTTGCATTGGATGGAAGTGTTTTACAGCCGTTTCTGGGCGGCCCAGTTCAAACGGTCAGCTCTGCCCAACGGACCGAAAGTGGTCAACGGCGGGGCCTTATCACCCCGGGGTGACTGGCGTCAGCCTTCGGACATGTCGGCCCGGATTTGGCTTGACCAAGTCGCACAGCTGCGGGCCGAGTTCGGCGGCCAACCCCAGGCCGAGTCCGGAGTTCAGCCGGAGGCGGCGGAAATGACGGACAACTCGTGACCGCCCAACCAAGCCAGCCCGGTCAAACCGGGCCCCTGCCCTGGGAGGACGCCTGGCCGCCAGACGGGATCGGCGGCGGGAAACGCCCCGGCGGCATCGGCCCGGCAAACCCGGCTGACCACCCAGACGGCCAAACCGGCCCAGAGGGCTTCGCCATTATCCGGCGCGGCGACTCTCAAACCGCTGAAATCCTGACCGGACCCGTCCAAGACGTGGCAGCGATCGCTGATATACCACTGCGAACCGACCCGGTCCTAGCCCTGGTGCCATTCCGTCAGATCGCTGAACGCGGCTTCGACGTGGTCGATGACGGCGCGCCGCTACGATGCCTGATCGCCCGCCGCCGCCACACCATCACCCTGCCTGACCTGCTGGCCGCCCTGCCCGCCAACCCGCCGCCCTTCAGCCCGGCGGGCTTCGACATATCGGATGAAGACTATGCCGAACAGGTCAAAACAGTCATAGCGGAAGACATCGGCCGGGGCGAGGGCGCCAACTTTGTCCTGCACCGGTCCTTCCACGGGCAGGTCGGAGGCACACCACGCCAAGCTGTGCTGGCTTGGCTGGCCGCGTTGCTGCGGGCCGAACAAGGCGCCTACTGGACCTATGCGGTCTGGACCGATGGGCTGGCTTTGGCTGGCGCCAGCCCGGAACGTCACCTGTCAGTCAAGTCTGGCGTGGTGACAATGAACCCGATCTCCGGCACCTACCGTCACCCGCCGGCCGGGCCGTCAGTTGAAGGCATGCTCAGTTTCCTGACGGACGCCAAAGAAGTCGATGAGCTTTTCATGGTGGTTGATGAAGAACTCAAACTCATGAGCGCCATCTGCCCGTCCGGCGGCCGGGTGATCGGGCCTTACCTCAAACCGATGAGCCGAGTGACCCACACTGAATATTTGCTTGAGGGCCTGACCGAATACGACCCGCGTGACGTGCTGCGTCGCACCATGTTCGCGCCAACAGTGACCGGCGCGCCAATGGAAAACGCTTGCGCGGTGATTAAACGCCGTGAGGCCCGGCCGCGTGGCTATTACGCCGGTGTGATGGCGTTGTTCGAGCCTGGGCCCGGTTCGACCTGGGACCTTGATTCGCCCATCCTGATCCGCACGGCCTATGTTTCGCCTGATGGCAGCGTTTCGGTTGGGGCCGGCGCGACTTTGGTGCGCCATTCTGATCCAGCGGGCGAGGCGGCCGAGACCCGCACCAAGGTGGCGGGGATCCTTGCCGCCATTGGCGCTTCGGCTCCAGCTAGCTTGCCTGACGCTGCCACCGCGCCGGGCAGCACCCTGCCGGTTCCAGCCAAGTTGTCGCCGCCCGATGCCGTCCCCGCGGTTGTGGGGCCGGACCTAGGGGTTCCAGCCCAGTTGTCGCTGCCCGATGCCGCCGCCACGCCGCGCAGCACCCCGCCGACACCAGCCCAGGCGGCCTCGGCCCAGTCCATTGGCGGACCAGGTACCGCCGAGGCGCACCCCAGTCCAGTCGACGTGGCGCAATCGCCCACAGTCCAAGCCACACTGCACTACCGCAACGAACGCCTGGCCTCATTCTGGCTCCGCCCCCAAGTGTCAGGTTCAACTCCGCTGGCCGGCCGCAGCGCGGTCATAGTCGACGCGGCCGATCATTTCTCTCAAATGCTGGCCCACCTGTTGCGTCGCCTTGGTGCTAGAGCTGAGGTTGTCTCCTGGAAGGATTACCAACCAGGTAATCACAGCCTCGTTATCGCCGGTCCTGGCCCAGGCGATCCGAGCGGTACTGAACCCCGGATCGCTAAACTGCGCGACGTCATCGTCCAACGTCTAGCGACTGGCCAACCTCTCCTGGCGGTCTGCCTATCACACCAGATCCTGGCCCACCACCTTGGACTTAACCTGCGGCAACTGACCCGCCCACACCAAGGCGAACAACTGACCGACGACTTGTTCGGCCAACCCACGACGCTCGGCTACTACAACACTTTCACCGCCGTCGCGCCGCTTGAAACCAGCCTTGACCTGGTGCGGCGCCGCGGAACCGATGAGGTCATAGCGCTGCGCGGGCGGGCTTTCGCTTCGCTCCAAGGCCATCCAGAATCAGCCTTGTCAACCGACGGAGTTGACCTGCTAGCCCGGCTAATCCCCGCCTTATGATGCGGGCTTTGCGCGGCTGAGGCTGTCCCTTGGCCGTCAGGTAATGGCTACCCCAAGGTGATCCGTGCGCCGCTAAGGGTTCGGGCCATCTAAGATGGCCTGAAGCCGGGTATAACGGCTTCGAGAATGAAGGATTGAGGAGTCTCAATGAGGAAGATCTACTCGGTGGTAGCAGTCGCCGCCACCGCCGCCTTGGTATTGGCTGGTTGTGGGCAACCTGAACCCACCACCGGTGACACTGCCGGACCTAGCAACACAGCTACAGGTGAAACAGCCACCAGCGATTTCCAGGCATGCATGGTGTCTGACGCTGGTGGCTTCGATGACAAGTCTTTCAACCAGTCAACTTATGAGGGCCTCAAGCGGGCCGAATCGGACCTGGCCATCAAGACCCAGGCGCTTGAATCGACGGACGGCAACGATTTTGGCCCGAACCTTGATCAACTAGTCAACTCTGGTTGCAATCTGATCGTGACAGTTGGCTTCATGTTGATGGAGGCCACTCAGGCCTCAGCCACAGCCAACCCGGACATCAACTACGCCATTGTGGACGATAACCAAATCATCCAACCGAATGTCAAACCGGTCGTCTACGCCACCCAAGAGGCCGGCTATTTGGCTGGCTATGTGGCAGCGGCCTATTCAACCACTGGCAAGGTTGGCACCTTCGGTGGCATCCAGATCCCCAGTGTCACCATCTTCATGGACGGTTTCGCTGATGGTGTCGCCAAGTACAACGCGGACAAAGGCAAGAATGTCGAGTTGATCGGCTGGGATAAGAACACCCAAAGTGGTCTGTTCTCAGGTGATTTCGATGATGTCGCCAAAGGCAAAGTCACCAGCGAAACGATCATCTCTCAAGGGGCTGACGTGATCATGCCAGTGGCTGGTCCGGTCGGTGCTGGAGCGGTCGCCGCCGCCAAGGACAAAGGCAATGTGGCGATCATCTGGGTTGACGCTGACGGCTATGAGACCACCGAATTTGGTGACGTCATGCTGACCTCAGTGATGAAACTGATGGGCGAAGCGGTTGAGTCAATTGTTAAAGACGCAATGGATAGCCGGTTCTCATCTGACGCCTATGTTGGCACTTTGGCCAACGGTGGTGTGGCGCTGGCGCCGTTCCATGACTTCGACTCCAAACTGTCTCAAGAGACCAAGGATGAAGTTGAAGCTCTGAAACAGCAGATCATTAGCGGGCAACTGAAAGTTGATTCACCATCAGCTCCGTGATCTGGCGGCGGTGAGCCAAGTCTCAAACTGTGAACGGGTGTGGGCCGCGAGTCGGCTCACACCCGGGATCTTTCTCGCTAAATCACTCGAATCTGACCAAACCTAACCATGGGTGAGGCCACCAAACCTATCAACCTAAGGAGCGCGTCCATGCGGCTCGAATTGAGGGGAATCTCTAAGCGGTTTGGCGATTTCTGGGCCAACCGTGGCATCAACCTGACTGTTGAGCCTGGCGAAATACACGCGCTGCTGGGGGAAAACGGTGCCGGCAAATCAACCCTAATGAATGTTCTTTATGGCCTTTATCAACCCGATGAAGGGCAGATTATTCTTGACGGTGAGGCGGTCAAATTCACTTCTCCGGGTGATGCGATGGCGGCGGGAATTGGTATGGTGCACCAACATTTCATGCTGGTTCCAGTATTCACCGTGGCGGAGAATGTTGTTCTAGGAAATGAGCCAGTCAAGGCCGCCGGACTAATTGACGCTAAACAAGCCCGCCGCCTAGTGACAGAGATTTCAGAGCGTTTCAAGTTTGATATTGACCCTGACGCTTATGTCGAAGACTTACCAGTTGGGGTGCAACAGCGTGTTGAGATCATAAAGGCGTTGTCACGTGACGCGAAAATCCTGATCCTAGATGAACCGACAGCCGTTCTAACACCGCAAGAGACAGATGAGCTGCTAACAATAATGCGCGAACTGGCGGCGGGCGGTACATCAATTGTTTTCATCACACACAAATTACGTGAGGTTCGGGCGGTGGCGGACCGCATTACGGTGATCCGTTTAGGCAAGGTGGTGGGCCAAGCCAACCCGTCAGATTCACAAACTGAGATGGCCTCGATGATGGTCGGCCGCCAAGTCGGTTTACAGGCGCCTAAACCGGCCGCTGGGCCTGGTGAGGTCGCCTTGAAAGTGGGGAACCTGTCGCTGGTTTCCGCCTCCGGCGGCGGGCTGCTGCAAGATATCAGTTTTGATGTGCGGGCGGGCGAAATCTTGGCGATCGCTGGGGTTCAAGGTAACGGCCAGACTGAGCTGGTTGAAACGTTGATCGGCTTGCGTGAACCAACTAGCGGTCTAATTGAACTGAATGGCGAGTCGCTGGCTGGGCGGACTGTCCGTCAGATACTCGATTCTGGGGTCGGTTATGTCCCGGAGGATCGGGGCCGTGATGGCATGGTGGGAGGCCTGGCGATCTCAGAGAACCTGGTGTTGGATCAGTTCGAATACCCGCCTTTCGGCCGTTATGGGGCGCTTGATTACAAAGCCATCAATTCGAACGCTGACGCCCAGATTAAAGCTTTTGATGTGCGGGTCGGATCACCTAATGACCCGATCTCAACACTGTCCGGCGGTAACGCGCAGAAGGTTATCGTTGCCCGTGAATTGTCTCGTGAGCTGCGGCTTTTGGTGGTGGCTAACCCGACTCGCGGCCTTGATGTCGGGTCAATTGAGACAGTTCACGCTGAGATTTTGGCGGAGCGTGCTAAGGGTGTGCCCGTGTTGCTGGCTTCAACTGAACTCGATGAGATCACCGTATTAGCGGACCGCATCGCGGTGATGTACCGTGGCCGCCTGGTTGGGATAGTGCCGGGGGACACGTCGCGTGACGCTCTGGGCCTGATGATGGCGGGGGTTGAGCAGGGTAAAGCCCTAGCGGCCGTTGGGGCGGCGCTTCCAGACCAGGACGATTCCGTCGAAGGAGATTTAGCGTGACCAGCAGCAACCCTTTGACACCTAAGGATGAGCCGCCCGAAGGGTCGGCCAATCGATCCTCAGCTAGCCCGGCTTCAGGTGCTGCCCCAGCCGAACCGCCGCCCGGTTCCGGCCCAGTCGAACCGCCCCCCGGTTCCGCCCCAGCCGAACCGCCGCCCGGTTCCGCCCCAGCCGAACCAGCGTCCGGCCTGGCAAGCCAACCACCGCTGCCGGGACGGTTCACCATCGCGTTGAAGGAAATCCTCTCCGGATCTTGGTTGTTGTCTATCTTGTCAATTCTGTTGGCACTGCTCATTGGCGCGATTCTGATCGCCGCTTCGAACGTCGAGGTCCAAAAGGCGGCTGGTTACTTCTTCGCCCGCCCGTCTGACTTGTTCGCCGCAATTTGGGATGTCGTGTCAAGATCTTATGCGGCACTTTTCCAGGGTGCGGTGTTCAATTTTGGGGCCGATACCCCAGTCAGGGCAATACTTCCGATAACTCAAACATTGACCGCTTCAACACCTCTGATATTCGCTGGTCTTGGGTTAGCTGTTGGTTTCAGAGCCGGCCTGTTCAACATTGGCGCTCAGGGCCAGATTATTCTGGGATCAATTTTCGCGGCTTGGGCTGGTTTCGCGTTGCACTTGCCTCCAGGATTACATCTGTTGCTGGCTCTGTTCGGAGCTGTCTTGGGCGGTGCCTTGTGGGGTTTCATTCCCGGTATCCTAAAAGCCAAAACGGGCGCGAATGAAGTTATTGTCACCATCATGTTGAACTGGGTGGCTGTTTACGGGTTGGGCTATTTGCTAACTTTGGATGCTTTTCAACGCCCGGGATATAACAATCCTCAAACCCCGGCGATTGATCCGAACGCTCAACTGCCACTCATTTTGGGACCAAACTACAAAACCCATCTCGGCTTTGTGTTGGCACTGGTGGCGGCGGGCGGTGTTTGGTGGCTGATGGAGAAGTCGACCTTAGGTTTGAAGTTCCGTGCCATTGGGATGAACCCGGATGCTGCCCGCACCGCTGGGATCAACACTGACCGCTGCTACGTCTGGGTCATGATGATCGCTGGTGGTCTGGCGGGTCTGGCGGGTTCAGCTCAGATTCAGGGCACCGAACGTGTCCTGACTTCGGGGATAGCTGGTTCGTTTGGTTTTGATGCCATCACTGTGGCGCTGCTCGGCCGGTCCAGGCCGCTTGGCACGGTGCTGGCTGGGTTGCTTTTCGGTGGTTTGAGAGCTGGCTCTTATGCCATGCAGTCGGTCACCAATTCGGTTGATGTGGTGCTGGTCCTACAGTCTGTGATTGTGCTTTTCATAGCCGCGCCACCCCTGGTCAGAGCGATATTCCGGACTCCTGATCCGGAGGCTGTGCGGCGCTTGAAAGTAACCGCCAGAGCCGCTCGTCAAGCTCAGCTGAAGGAGGTGGGACGGTGACCCAAACCGGTAGCGGCCTGCTTCAACCCGCCCCGGCCGACCAGTTCGGCCCAGTTATCCCTGGGCCGCCCATTGTGCGCCGGCCACTTGCCTTGAAGGTGCCGGTCGCCTTCGCTGGGCTGACTCTGTTAGCGGTGGTGGCTTTCGTTTTCGGATCGGACGCGGGATTGACCACCAGGTTCTCGCTGGCTTCTGAGACCGATTTCTTCCAGTTGCCTGATTTCGCTGTGCCGACCCGCCCGGCGGCGACTGTCTTAGCCATCATCATGGCTGGTCTGACTTTGCTGGCTTTCCAGTCGGCCGCACAGCGGCACAAACTTGGGCTCTGGCTGCCATCAGTTTTCGGTTTGGCTTGGATTTTGTCTTTCATGGTCTGGGTGATCGCGGGCAAGACTTCGACTTGGACCATTCCGGCGTTGCTGGCGGCGTCTTTGTCGTTGTCCATCCCGTTGGTCTTCGGTGCCATGACGGGTTTGGTTTGCGAACGGGTCGGTGTCATCAATGTGGCGATTGAAGGCGAATTGCTGGCTGGTGCTTTCCTTGGCGCGGTGGCCGCTTCGGCGGCCGGTTCAGCCTATGTTGGCCTGATCGCGGCGCCGCTGGCCGGAATGCTAGTGGGAGCCCTTTTAGCGGTTTTCGCGGTCAGATACTGGGTTGATCACATCATTGTTGGCGTGGTTCTGAACGTTCTGGTGACGGGTCTGACCAGTTATCTGTTCTCAACAGTTTTGAAGTCCAACGCCGGGCTTAACCGAGCCACCCAGTTACCTAAGCTGCCAATCCCGATCTTGGGTGACATTCCGGTGATTGGCCCTGTTTTGTTCCGTCAGTCATTACTGGTCTATTTGATGTACGCACTGGTGGTCGGCCTGCAGGTGATGCTTTTCCGGTCACGTTGGGGTCTTCGGATGCGGGCTTGCGGTGAACACCCGGAGGCGGCCGACACGGTCGGCATCCAGGTTAATCGGACACGTATCAGGAACACCATCCTGGGTGGCGCGATAGCTGGTCTGGGTGGTGCGTTTTTCACTATTGAGATGGGTTTGGCTTTCAACAAGGAAATGTCGGCCGGCAAGGGGTTCATCGCTTTGGCGGCCATGATCTTGGGCCGCTGGAACCCTAAGGGTGCTGTGGCGGCGGCCTTGCTGTTCGGCTTCGCCGGGGAATTGGCCCAGATGATGGGCACAATGAATACGCCGATCCCGTCCAATATTCTGCTGATGATTCCTTACTTGTTGACCATTTTGGCGGTGGCCGGTCTGGTTGGGCGGGTCAGGGCGCCAGCCGCGGAGGGAACTTTCTACCGCTCATGACGTATCCCAATGGCGACCCTCAGGCGGCTGGTGCGGCCGCTCAGACTTGGTCTCATCTGTTAGAACAGGCCCGCCAGGCAGCGCGCCGGGCTTATGCGCCTTATTCGGACTATGCTGTCGGCGCGGCTGCCGTTGCCAGCTCGGGTGGATCATCCAGGCTGGTGGTTGGCTGCAATGTTGAGAACGCTTCTTATGGTTTGACCTTGTGCGCGGAGTGTTCGCTGATCAGCGCCCTGCATTTGTCTGGTGGGGGACGTCTGACGCGGTTTGTTTGCGTCGCGATGGCCTGGCCAGGTCAGGTTGGCGAGCCCCACCAACTGGTCGGTCCGGTCGAACCCTCCGCCGAACCAGCATCAGGCGGTCCCGAGGTGCCACCGGATGTTGTCATGCCGTGCGGCCGTTGCCGCCAGTTGCTCTGCGAACATGGCGGCCCTGACCTGATCATTTTGACACCACTAGGGGAACGCCGCCTGGCTGATCTGCTGCCGCAGGCCTTCGGCGCGGACGATTTGAAAGCACTGGAGCGGCCATGACAGAACCTTTCGACGCGGTCGATGTCATCATCGCTAAACGCGACCGGCGCGAGCTCAGCTCAGATCAGATCGACTGGGTGATAGACGCCTACACTCGCGGCCTGGTGGCGGAAGAGCAGATGAGCGCCCTGGCCATGGCTATTGTGCTGAACGGCATGGACCGGGCGGAGCTGGCCCATTGGACCGCTGCGATGATCCGGACTGGTGAACGGATGGATTGGAGCGGACTGACCCGGCGTACTGTGGACAAGCATTCGACTGGTGGGGTGGGAGACAAAATCACTTTGCCCTTGGTGCCACTGGTGGCTTCCTTCGGTTTAGCGGTGCCGCAGCTTTCGGGCCGCGGACTGGGTCACACTGGCGGAACGCTGGACAAGCTTGAGTCGATTCCAGGCTGGCAGGCTAATCTGACAGTTGAACGGATGGTCAGTCAGCTAACTGAGGTCGGTGCGGTGGTCTGTGCTGCCGGGCCGGGCTTGGCCCCAGCTGACCGGAAGCTCTACGCCTTGCGTGATGTCACGGGCACGGTCCAATCGATCCCGCTGATCGCTAGTTCAATCATGTCGAAGAAGATCGCGGCCGGTGCGGCCAGCTTGGTCCTTGATGTCAAGTGTGGTTCTGGTGCGTTCATGACGGACCAAACCCAGGCTGTGGCGCTGGCTGAGGCGATGGTTCAACTTGGAACTGATGCCGGTGTCACTGTCAGCGCGTTGGTGACTGACATGTCGACGCCTCTCGGCCGGACCATCGGCAATGCTTTGGAGGTGCGTGAGGCGGTCGAGGTTCTGGCCGGCGGCGGCCCACCAGATGTGATTGAGTTGACCCTCGCCTTGGCGGGCGAGATGTTGGCGGCTGGCGGGTTGAGCCAGGCCGATCCGGCGGCCGTTTTAGCCTCCGGCCAGGCGATGGACACTTGGCGGGCGATGATCCGGGCGCAAGGCGGCGATCCGTTGGCTGCTTTGCCGACCGCCCGCCATCATGAGGTGTTGCGTTCGCCCGAGTCTGGCGTTGTGACTCGGCTGGACGCCTTGGCTTTTGGTGTGGCGGCTTGGCGTCTGGGCGCGGGCCGGGCCCGCAAGGAGGATCCGGTGCGGCCTGGTGCCGGCATTGAGTTGGCTGTCCAGTTGGGTGATGAGGTGGCCGCTGGGCAGGTTTTGGCTACTTTGTGGACTGATACGCCAGACCGGTTTGGGCGGGCTTTGGCGGCTTTAGCGGGTGATGCTGTGGTGGTTTCGCCGGTTTGCTTGGACGATGCCGCCCGTCCGGTTGTTCCGTCTCCGCCGGGTCGCCTGCCAGGTGGGTTGGTTAGCGGCCGACCGATTGTGTTGCGGCGTATCACCGCGGCCGGGTTGAACTAGCGCTGGGTGGTCGGGAACTCGACCCAGTGGGGATGGCCCTTCCCGGTGAACTGGGCGGTCGAAGCTCGTTAGGCTGGTTTTAGGCACTACCAGGGAGGCATATGCAACCGCTAACCAGGGCCGGTCTGGCCCAAATGATCGACTACACGCTGCTCAGGCCGGAGGCCACCAGCGCCGAGGCTTCGGCCCTGATCAAGGAGGGTGCGGCTCTAGGAGTTTGGGCGGTCTGCCTGTCCCCGTCATTGATCCCGGTAACGAAGGGCGGCTTGCGCCTGGCCGTGGTCTGTGGCTTCCCATCAGGAGCTCACTACCCGGAGGTGAAAGCGGCCGAGGCGGCTCGCGCCCGGGCGGATGGAGCCGATGAACTAGATATGGTGATCAACTTGCGTTGGGCGATGGAAGGCCAGTGGGACCTTGTTGAACAGGACATCATGGCTGTCCGGGCGGCTTTTCCCCGCCCGGGACCGCTTAAAGTAATCCTTGAGTCGGCCGCCCTGAATGAAGCTCAAATTGTCGCGGCCTGCCGGGCGGCGGCGTCCGCCGGGGCGGACTTCGTGAAAACATCGACTGGTTTTCATCCGGCTGGCGGCGCCACCGCTGAGGCGGTCAGGTTGATGGCCGCGAGCGTCGGACCGAACATTGGTGTCAAAGCCTCTGGCGGAATCCGCACTACCGAACAGGCCCTGGCGATGATCGAGGCGGGCGCCAGTCGGCTTGGACTATCGGCGGCGGCCCAAATCTTGGCGGGTTTACCCAGCTAACCCAAGATCCCATAGTTTCTAAGGAAAGCTAGGCAGCGTGACGAACAGCCCAGTTATTACCGGCAAGCTCAAGCAGGCCGTCGCGGCCTGGATTGATGCCGATCCTGACCCAGCGGACCAGGAGCGGTTAGCTGACTTGCTAGCCGCCGCGAAGGCTGGCCAACCGGCCGCCATAGCGGAGCTGACCAGTGCTTTCGCTGGCCCATTGGAGTTTGGTACGGCCGGATTACGTGGCCAGATCGGTCCTGGTCCAGGCCGGATGAACCGGGCTGTTGTGATCCGAGCGGCGGCTGGGCTGACGGCTTACTTGATGGACGGCATCGTCCGGACTTCGGCGACGGGACAACCAGCCCAACCAGCCCAACAAACCCAACCAACTCAACCAGTCAAAGTTGTGATCGGCTATGACGCCCGCCACGGCTCAGCCCAGTTCGCCCGTGACACCGCTGGCGTGGTGGTGGCCGCGGGCGGGCGGGCTTTCCTCTGGCAAACCGACTGTCCCACGCCGTTGCTAGCTTATGCCGTCCGGCAACTGAAGGCCGATGCCGGTGTCATGGTGACAGCCTCGCACAACCCGGCGTCAGACAACGGTTACAAGATCTACTTGGGTGGCCGGATGGCGACTGGCCCTGGTGAAGGCGTGCAGATCGTGCCGCCAGCCGATTCGGAAATCGCCGCGCGGATCGCGGCCGCGCCACCAGCCAATCAGGTCCGCCGGGCGCAACGCGGCTGGCAACTTATTGGCCCTGACCTGGAGCGGGAATATTCGCGGCAAGCTGTGGCTGGGGTCGCGCCGGTGCCGGGGGCAGCCGATTTGAGGATTGTGCACACGGCGATGCACGGTGTTGGCGGACGGATCGCGTTACCGGTTCTGGCTGAGGCTGGTTTCACCGATGTCCACAGTGTGCCCGCCCAACTCCAGCCGGACCCTGATTTCCCGACTGTCGCTTTCCCTAACCCGGAGGAGCCTGGAGCGATTGATTTGGCGAACGGTTTAGCTGAGCGGATCGGCGCTGATTTGGTGATCGCCCAGGATCCAGACGCGGACCGTTGCGCTGTGTCGGTTTATGACCCGCGGGCACCGCAAGGCGGCGGTTGGCGCATGCTGAGTGGTGATGAACTGGGGGCTTTACTTGGTGAGGAGGCCGCCCGGTCTTGGCAGGACCGTCCCGGAGTGGATGGTTCCGTCCGGCCAACGTTGGCCGCGTCGATTGTTTCATCGCGTCTTTTGGGGCGGATCGCACGCCATCACCGGTTGGTTTTCCAGCGCACGTTGACGGGTTTTAAGTGGATCGCCCGGACCCCTGGCCTGGTTTTTGGCTACGAGGAGGCGATCGGCTTTTGTACCCGGCCGGATCTGGTGCGGGATAAGGACGGGATAACGGCCGCTTTGGCGATCGCCCGGCTGGCGGCCCGCTCCAAGTTGGCTGGCACTTCGCTGATTGATTTGCTTGATGATCTGGCCCGCCGCCATGGTTTGCATCTGACCAGCCAGTTAGCTTTCCGGATGGCTGATGTGTCGCGGTTGGGTGAGACGATTCGCCGTCTACGCCGAACGGCACCTGAGGAGATCGCTGGTCTGCCTTTGACTCGGACGGTTGACTTGGCGGCCGGTTGGGAGGGTTTACCGCCAACTGATGGGCTGGTGTTTTCTTTGGCTGATTCTTCACGCGTAATTGTGCGTCCTTCGGGGACTGAACCTAAGGTCAAGTGCTATTTGGAGGTTGTTTTGCCGGTTGCCTCGACGGCTGATTTTAACGCTTTGACGGCTGTCCGTCAGGAGGCGGCCGACCGTTTGGCGCGTCTCGAACAGGCGCTGACTGGTTTGCTTAGCTAGCTTGGCGGCTTGGGCTGTTTGGTTTGAAGTTGGACGATGCCGCCCCTCCGGTTACGTTCTGGCGCCGTTTGCCCGCTGTTTCGGTAGTTTCTAGTTTTCGTGTCCGCTGCGGCGGCGCGATTGGTGAGAGCCATAGGCGGGGCCACGGTCTTACCATCTGCCCGGAGTACCATAGGCGTTGAATCCGGAAGCCCTTAGTTGACCTTGAGGAGTCTCTTGTGGCCAGTATTGACCTAGTTTTTGCCCGTGAAATTCTTGATTCGCGCGGTAACCCGACCGTTGAAGTTGAAGTCGGCTTGACCGATGGGACGTTGTCCCGTGCCTCGGTTCCTTCTGGAGCGTCAACTGGCGCTTTCGAGGCGGTCGAAGGCCGCGACGGCGCTGAGGGACGCTACGGTGGTAAAGGTGTCGAACGGGTGGTCGCGGCCGTGGTTGGGGAGATCGCCCCTGAGGTGATCGGCTTGGACGCGGCTGATCAGCGTGTCATTGATCAAACGATGATCGATCTGGACGGCACCGCCAACAAGGAACGGCTCGGCGCTAATGGCGTTCTGGGCGTCTCGCTGGCAGCGGCCCGGGCCGCGGCGATCTCTTCTGGCTTGCCGTTGTACCGCTATATTGGCGGCCCCAACGCCCACGTCCTGCCAGTGCCGATGATGAACATTTTGAACGGCGGTTCGCACGCTGACTCGAATGTTGACATTCAGGAGTTCATGATCGCTCCGATTGGCGCGCCGTCTTTCCGTGAAGCGTTGCGCTGGGGGGCTGAGATCTACCACGCTTTGAAGTCTGTTCTGAAGGACAAGGGTTTAGCTACGGGCCTTGGCGATGAGGGCGGCTTCGCTCCTAACTTGACGTCCAACGCGGCTGCTCTCGATGAGATCATGGCCGCCATTGTCAAGGCTGGTTTCAAGCCGGGCACTGATGTCGCTTTGGCTGTTGACGTGGCGGCGACTGAGTTCTTCAAGGACGGCGAGTACCGCTTTGAGGGTGAAGCCCGTTCGACTGATTTCATGGTCGAGTATTACGTCAAGCTGATCGCTGATTATCCGCTGGTGTCGCTTGAGGATCCGCTATCGGAAGAGGAATGGGCTGGCTGGATTCGCCTGACCGGGGAGATTGGTCAAAAGGTGCAGATTGTTGGTGATGATTTGTTTGTCACCAACCCGACCCGCTTGACTCGTGGCATTACCGAAAAGGCGGCTAACGCTTTGCTGGTGAAACTGAACCAGATCGGTACTTTGACTGAAACTCTAGAAGCGGTCGCGTTGGCTCAGCGGGCTGGTTTTGGTGCCATGACTTCGCATCGTTCGGGTGAGACAGAAGACACGACGATCGCCGATTTGTCAGTCGCGATCAACGGCGGTCAGATCAAGACTGGTGCTCCGGCTCGTGGTGAGCGGATCAACAAGTACAACCAGTTGCTACGCATTGAGGAGCAACTTGGTGACGCCGCTCGCTATGCCGGTAAGTCAGTTTTCCCACGTTTCACCAGCTAGTGATGCTGTTCGCTGGTTAGCCCGAAGCGCGGTTTGATCAACTAACGGACCGTGTCGGGCTGGATTTGGCCAGGCACGGCCAAATCCAGCCCGCCGGAGGGCGCTATTTGGCACCCCGCCCGGTGCCTTGTTGGCGTGGCCTGGCGGCGGTCGGACTGTTGTGAGGCATGATGGAGTGGTGTCTTCCAAACCCAGGCCGCCTGGCCGTAACTCTGCTTCTACTGGCCATCCTGGGAGCCGTGGAGCATCTGGCGCCCCGGTTGGCACCAGTCCGGCCCGGCGGCCGGGGGCGGCCGCCCAGTGGCGCGCCCGGGCCGCCGCGATTGAAGCCGCCCAACGCCGGGAAGTCGGTAAAGGCTGGCGGTATTTGCGGGCTGGCCTGGAAATTGTCATGGCGATCGCCATCTTTGTTGTGGTGTTCGCCATGCTTTTCCCGGCTTTGCGGCTCTATATGGAGCAACAAGCTCAAGAGGCCGCTCTGAAAGCTCAGCTTGAATCCGCCCTCCACCAGTTGGAGGAATCTGCGGCTGAACTGAAACGCTGGGATGATCCGGCCTATATTAAGGTTCAGGCCCGCCAGCGTCTCAGTTTCGCCATGCCTGGTGACCGGACTTTCCGGGTTTCTGATCCGGAGAACGCTCCGTCGTCCGTGTCCACTGGGCAGCCCAGTCAGCCGCCGTCTGAGGCTGTTCCACCGGATGGCTCCAGAGCGGATCAGGCTGATCCTTGGTATGCCGTTCTGTGGCGGTCAATGCTGGCGGCCGGCCAGACCGGCCAGGCCGACCAGACCAGCCGGACCGGTCAGACCGGCCAACGTTAGCCGTGGCAGAGCTGGAATCTGGGCGGATGGATCAGTTCGCGGCCGCCTCAAGGCAGCCGGAAGGGGTTGTTCAACCTTCTGTCAGGCCAATCGCTGTGCCGCGCCAAGGCCTTGGGCCGGGACAGCCGAGCCCACCTGAAGCGCGTCCAACCGTTGTGCCGCTGGCGGACCGTTCGCGACCGGCTTTGGCGGCTGATGATCTGGACTTGATGGCGGCCCAGTTGGGCCGCCCGGTCCGGGCTGTTCATGGGGTCGCGGCCCGCTGCGCCTGTGGCCGCCCAATAGTGGCCCGCACCAGGCCTCTGCTGGCCGATTCCAGCCCTTTCCCAACTACTTACTACTTGACCCACCCGGGCGCCATCAAAGCCATTGGTCGCCTCGAATCTGGCGGCCTGATGGCGGAGATGAACCAGCGGTTGCGGACTGATCCTGAGTTGGCGGCCGCCATGATGCGGGCCCACCTTGATTACCTCCGCCGCCGCCAAGAGTTAGGCCAGGTTCCAGCCATCAGCCAAATTTCGGCCGGTGGTATGCCCCGCCGGGTCAAATGTCTCCATGCTTTGGCGGCCCACGCTTTGGCGGCCGGGCCTGACGTTAACCCGCTTGGTGATTTGGTGCTGATCGAGCTGGCGCCAGTTTGGCGGCCCGACCGCTGTAGCTGTTCACCTGGACCAGCCCAGCTAGCGCAGCCAGCCAGCGCGAAGGAGACTAAAACGAAGGAGAATGATGGCTGAGATCGTCAGAACGGCTGGCATCGACTGTGGCACCAACTCACTGCGACTGCTGATAGCGGACGTTGACCTGGCGACCAAAAGGTTGACTGATGTGTCGCGCCAAATGGACGTGGTCCGCCTCGGCCAAGGTGTTGACCGCAGTGGCTGGTTCGCCGCTGAAGCGTTGACCCGCACACTCGAGGCGACCCGCCACTACGCCCAGCTATGTACCGAAGCCGGGGTGGTGCACCTCAGATTTGTCGCGACATCGGCTACCCGCGATGCCGCCAACCGTAACGTTTTCCTTGACGGGGTGCGGCGTGCACTGGGGATCGAACCTGAGGTGATAGACGGCTTGGAGGAGGCTCACCTGTCCTTCTGTGGCGCCCTGAGCGGCTTGAAGAACCCGTCCGATGGCCCTTGCCTGTGCGTTGACCTGGGTGGCGGCTCAACTGAACTGGTCCTCGGCACCGGCCGCGCCGAGTTCGCTTACTCGATGGATGTTGGCTGCGTCCGCCTAACTGAACGCCATCTCAAATCAGATCCGCCCACCCCGGCCGAGTTACGGGCCGCCATTGAAGATGTTGACCGGCTCCTGGAAGACGCCTCGCGCCACGTCCCAATGTCACGTGCCACCATGCTGATTGGTTTGGGCGGTTCGATCACCACGATCACAGCTCACGCCCTTGGCTTGGAACGCTACCAGCCGGAAGTCATTGACGGCACCAGGTTGGCGTTGGACCGGATGCTGCGGGCCTGCCAGGAACTGTGGCAGGCGACCCGGGCGGCTCGTTCTCGGCTGGGTTATATGCATCCTGGACGGGTTGATGTGATTGGGGCTGGCGCCCTGGTTTGGTCTCGCGTGTTGGAGGCGGCCCGCCGCCAGACGGCGGCCGTGGGTCAAGCTTTGAAGACGGTCGTAACCTCTGAACATGACATTTTGGACGGCATCGCCCTGTCGGCTTTGGACCGACCGGCTTGGCCCGCCAGACGGACCGCCTAACGACCAGCCGCCCAAAGTGGCATAGGCTCTTAACTCTGGTTCCACCAAATGGCTCGCTCCGGGGCGGGCCTGCCGGGCGTGGGCGGCTCGTTGTGGTCTTGTCTTGGACGATGCCGCCGTCCCGGTCCCCTACTACCGGCGGTTTGGGTGGACCGCGTCAGAGTTTGGCCCCCATGGCCCAATTGGCAGAGGCAACCGGCTTAAAACCGGTCCGGTGCGAGTTCGAGTCTCGCTGGGGGCACCACTTTTGAGGTGGCGCGGGCATTGTTTCGCCCGGGCCGTCCGGCCGGTTGATCTGGACACCTCCGGGCGCTAATCCACCCCGGTTGGCCCGCTTGTTAAGCCGATCCTCGGCTGGCTTAGGTGTTTGTACGCAGGCGGCGCCCCACGGTCGGCCAACCTTCGCTAGTCTCTCATCAGGTTTGCCACGGGCGCGTCCGCGTCCTGGGCAAGAACTGCTGGGATTGCCCTTGCGTCTGCGGACCGTTGACAGGCGTTGGAGTGGGACTAGCAGATGGGTCCAGCGGGACCCGCTCCAGTAGTTGAGTTGTCACCCCCAGGTGATGGCACTGATCGCAAGGAAGTTCATAAATGAGCGCGAATCGTTCCCCCAGGTCTGGCTCTACCTCCACCCTGTCTTTGGCTGGTGTTCTCCGTCGGCTGCCGAAGGCTGTGGTCAAGCCGGTCGCTCTGATTACAGCAGGCGCGATCGCGCTCGGGGGGGTGACCTTAGCTCAAAGCTGGATGAGTTCCCAAGAGGCGGATGCGGTTACCCGCAACACCGCTAACTGGAACGGTAACTTCTCGCGTGACATCTTGTGGTTGACCAACCTGACTGGCAGCACTGTTCGTGGTTACTACAACCCACAGAACCTGGCCGCCAACACTGGCGCTGCGACTGCCTTGACGATGTTTGACGGCAACGGCAGCACGCATGGTGAGCCAGAGGCTGGCCAGGAGACGGCCGCTGTTGGCCCGATCTTCAAGCCGTATTCAGGCTCAACCTACAAGCACATGGTTATGACATCGGCTGGCGGCACTACCGCCGTCTATATTGACCGCGGCAACGGCACTGTTGACGGCTATCCCTGGGGTTCCTTACCGGATTGCCCTAACACCGAACCCGGTCAAAGTGGCACCAGCAATGGCTCCAATTACAGCTCTGAGATCAACCAGAAGAACGGTTACATGTATGTTGTCGGTGGTAGCGGTTCACCGTCCCTAAATGGCGGCACCAACGCCCTGACCGGTGTCCAACCCCGTATTTTGAGAGTCGGGCAGAGTGGTGGCTTTACCTGCTTGTCGGGTGCCAAGCGGATTGTCGGCATGGGCGACAGGACCATCAACACGCAGTGGAACGCCATGACTGGGTACAATTACACCGGAAACTGGTCCGCCGGGTCTGACATGGCGATTGACGCCAACGGCAACCTTTATTTGTTCCTGACGGCCAGCTCCACGGCACACGCTTTGTTGCGTGTTGTTGTCCCGACCAACGCCGGCGAACCGACCGGAGGTACCTGGCGCTATGAGGTTGTCAAGGCTTTCTTGACTGGTTCAACAACAGACAGCGCGGTTTGGGGCATGGCGTTCATGGATGGTGACGTCTACACCGCCCACGCCAGCAACGCGTTGTGGCGTTGGAACCCACTGTCAGGCACGGCCACTAACCTTGGCCAAGCCCCCGGTGATCCGGCTGACTTGGCTGGTGGCCAGGCGGCCGTCGTGATTGAGGGCACGGTTTATAACGATCTTGATGGCGACGGCGTGGTCGATGAAAACGGCGATGGCATCAGAAACGCGGGCGATGACCCAGGCGCCCCCAATGTGACTGTTGAGCTTTTCGAAGGTAACGCCGCTCAGAGTTCAACCACCTGGACTAATCGCGGTACGCTTACCACCAACTCGGACGGTAACTATTCGGCACTGCTGCCTTCGTCTTCCCATGAGTTCGCGGTCCGCGTCAAGCGGCCAGTCATTAACACCGCCAACGCCTTCCAAACCTATGCTTCAGCTGGAACCTACACCAATGAGGGCCTCAGCAACACGGTGACGCCTAACTGCGTTTCCAATGGCGTGGACTATGTCGACCAGACAGCCAGCGGCCCGTGCTTTGGGGCACGGTTTGATGGAGTTGACGCGCTCGACGTCTCCCTGAACCAGGCTGGCGATCCGTTCGGTGCGAACGGCGCTGCGATTGTCTCACATGTCTTGATGAACACTGACCAGGCTGTGGTACGGGCTGATTTCGGTATCTCCAAGACCATGTCCTGGCCGGACTCGCCGATCAGTTCCACCGCCACCACTGGCGGCCCGTACGCCAATCCGCTAAAAGAGGGCCAGAACTACTTGCGGTTGGGTACCCAGCCAGGCAGTTACACCGATGGCGTGGCTGACCCTAACGCCGCTGCCCACCCAACTGACGACGGCTTAGAGTTCGCTCCGGCCAATTCGCTTGGCGAGCCGACTGGAAACTTCGCCTCAGCCCAGGGCAAGTTGATGGTGCCAGGTAAGAGCTATATTTTCCGGGCCCAGGCGCAGGGTAATGCGACGGCCGTTAGCGACGCCACACTCAAAGCTTGGATCACTGGTGTGACCGGCAACACGGTTGATTCCAGCTTTAGTCGATCGCTGCTCGGTGACGGTACCTGCAGTTCTACGCCAGACGCGCAAGGTTACGTGACCTGCGTTTATGTTCCGGCACCGCTTAGTTCCGGTGGTCCGGCGACGATTTTCGCCCGCGTTATGGTGGGTGCCTCGGATATCACACCGACAACCCGTGGACCAGCTAGTAGTGATGCGGCTGCGACAACTAAGCCGTGGGTACCGGTTGGTGACGTTGAGGATTATGAGCTAGGTATCGCACCGGCTGTTATCCGGCCAGAGGCCCGGACAATGGGCGGTGTAGCGGCCAATGTTGGACTTTCCATGACCAACGTGTCAACGCTGGCCCCGTCTGTCTCGGCCACAACCATTTTGACGGGCGATGACGAATCCTATGTGCCTTCACCAGATGGCCACGGTATAGCGTCCCGGACTAGCTCAGTGGTGATCACCACCACCGGAGTTGGGGAAGTTGGCGCGACTTCGATGTACGGCTGGAAGCTGTCCAGCAACCAGGAAAATAGCTATTGCGAAGACACTGGTGGCGACAATATCGCCGTTAACCTGTCGGTCAACAGCGCGGGCACGGCTGCCACCGTTAGTTCGCCCGGAGGTCAGCTACCTGAGGACATTACTTGCTACCTGACCTATATCGCGGAGCCGAACTTCACCAATTCCACGGTGACGGCTGACAAGTCAGACAATGAAGCCGACCCGGAGGTCTATCCAGCGGGCTACTCGGCGGTGGAACTTTCGGTTGTTGGTACCGTCCGGAACGCCCAGGGCCAGGATGTGCCCGGCTCAGTTGAAGGCGAACTGGTCAACCTTAATCTGGTGGGCCGTCCCGGCACCCCAGCTGACGGCGCCTACCTGGCTTACAGCACGGATGGCGGCACCACTTGGACGTCATCCGATCAGAGCTACACCTGCGCGCTCGGCTCGGATGGCAACTGCGCCTATCCGGTGCGGGTGATGGCCACCGCCGCTGGCGGTTACAACCTGACCGCCGCGATTGGAACCACATCAATCAAGAACGCCGCCACCGGTCTGCCTTCATCTGGCTCACCAGTAGTGATCTACTTCGTTTCGCCACAAGCCTCTGAAGATGATTCGTTCATGACGATCACTCATGACGCGGACCAGAAAGCCAACCATGATTTGGCTGGCTCAACGGCCGCCGATTGGGGCAAGCAAACCATCAGCGTGACACTACGCGATTCAACCAACCGGATTTACAAGAACGGCGTTGATGAACTGCGCGTCACCGCCCCGCTAGACGGTGTTGGCGGCGTCTATTACGCCAATGTGGACGGAACCGGCAAGGGTGTCTTCAGTTGCCAAGAAGGCCTGACAGCCGGTTTGTGTGAATCAGGCGTCTACACGCTTGATGTTTACGCCTCGGTCTATGGCGACAAGAACATCACTGTCTACTACACCCCGACAGCGGTCGGCGGAGACCCCTTCACAGTCAAAGAGAGCGTCACCAACAACCTGTATGTCACGGCCAGCTTTGTCTCACCACCGCCCGATCCTGATATCAGCTACCTGGTGCTTGACGGCTCCAGCCCATATCAGCAGACCCTGCCGGGTGATCCGGCTGGTGTTGGTATACCGCAGCTAACCGGCTTCACCTTCACACCAGCGATTTACGCCTGGGACGCCTCCGGCCAGAACGCTGTGCCAGATGCTCGGGTCCGTTTCACCGTTCCGGCGACTTGCGTCGGCTCCTTCACTGGTGGTGTCAAGCAGATCGAAGCCAGGACGGCGACGTCCGGTCCGAACGCGGGCCGGGCTTTAGTCCAGATCACATCAGCGGTGGATGGTAGTTGCGAAGTCACGGGCGAGGTTTTCAGCACTGAGACCAACGATTGGGAAGAAGTCACAGGCAGCACCAAGACCGTCACCTGGACGGACCGGCCAATCGACTATTCGCTTTCCTATTTCAGTGTTTCAGACGCTGAAGTGATCGCTAACAATACCGACAGTGGCACCATAAGTGTGACCCTGATTGATGAATTCAATCAGCCGATCACAACCTCAGCTAGCGTGATTGAGGCCCATGGGGCAAGCGGTAGTGGCATTACGGTTAGCACCTTCAGCCACACTGGCAACGGCGTCTACACAGCGACCTTCACCGGCACACTGCCCGGTCTCCAAGAGATCACGGTGACAGGGCCTGACCCGGCCAACGCCGCCAACCGCCTCAACATTCCAGTTCAAGTCACTAACGTTGGTCCACCTCCTGTGACGGCCAACAAGTACGCCAAGATGATTCCGGACAGTGGCCACGCGGACACGTCCTTCCTGATCTTCGCCGGCACCGGCCAGCAGACACTGCCAGGAGACCCAGATGGAGTTGGTGTTGAGCAGCTAGTTGGTACTACCTTCTTACCGCGGATTACGGTCCGGGACGCGGCTGACAATTACGTGATTCCTAACGCTGATGTCCGCTTCACTCTGGAAAATGATCCAGCGGCGGCCAAGACCTGCTCCGGTACCTTCGCTGAGGGCGCCGCCCCTTATGAGACCAGGACTAGTGCGCTGGGTCTGGCGACTGTGTCCTTGCGTGCCACCCAGGAGAGCACCTGCGTGGTGCGGGCTTACCTTAAAGTCGGCAACAATTGGGAAGAAATTGACGGCAGCCCCAAGACGGCGACCTGGATTGATGATGTCATCAGCGACGACAAATCCTTCTTCAGCGTCTCAACTGATGGCGTGGTGGCTGACGGTGTTGACACCGGCACCATCTCGGTGACACTGATCGGCGAGAATGACGAGCGAATCACCAGTGGGGCCAGTTCAATTGAGGCTCACGGACCAAACGGCGCCGAAATCTCGGTTGATGCCTTTAGCCACGTCGCTAACGGTGTTTACACGGCGACCTTCACTGGCCTGAAGATCGGTGATCACGAAATCACTGTGACCGTGCCCGGTACCCCCAACCGCCGTGAACTCCCAGTTGAGGACACTGATCCGGGAGCGGGTGTGGTGCTGGCTAACCGGGAGGCTCACATGATTGAGCCGCCCCCGAGCGCGACTGAGTCCTTCTTGATTTTCAGTGGCACTGGTCAGCAGACCTCGCCAGGCGATCCGGCGGGCCTTGGTATCACTCAGAGGACCGGTGTGACGTTCACGCCACAGGTTCAAGCCTGGGACGGCAACTCAAGCAACGTCATCAAGAACACCCAGGTGCGCTTCACGCTGGATGACGCGCCTGGTGAAAGCTGCGAGGGCACCTTCTCCAACGGTCTGACCAACATTAGCGACACAACTGGCGTTGATGGTAAGGCGACAGTCAGCCTGAGGGCGACAGTCGCCGGGAGTTGCACTGTCACAGCCGAAATTTGGATCAGTGCCACAAATAGCTGGGAAGAAGTCACCGGCAGCCCGAAGACCGCGACTTGGGAAGACGGACCAATTGACGAGTCGGCATCGTACTTCACTGTCTCAACTGAGGACGTCGTAGCTGACGAAGTCGAAACTGGCACCATCACGGTGACCCTGATCAGCGAAGACGGACTGCCCATTACGACTGGTGCGGACGCCCTGAATGGATACGGTCCGGCCAGTGTTAACATGCACGTCGGTCCGTTCACCTACGACGCGAGCGTCAGCGCTTTTGTGGCCAGCTTCTGGGGTCAGGAAGCCGGTCACCACGCCATAACTGTCGAATCGATTGATGAAGACACCAACCTGATTACACCCATCCGGGTGAAGAGCCCAGGCGGTAACGGGACGGCCAATCTGGTCGCTGGACCGGTTGATCCAGCCCGGACGGTTGCTTCACTTCAAGTTGATCCGAACACCGCTTTGGCCAATGGTTCTGACCCGGTGGCCGCCTGGATGACGGTTCAAGACAAGTTCGGCAACCCGATCTCTGGTGACAATGCCGCCAACTGCGTCTTCCTGCTGGATCCGGCAGGCACCGCGACTGTTTGGTTCGGTTCAGCTAGTCAGCGCTACAACCCGGGCGCTGGGTCTGGTTATACCGGCGCTAATGGCCGGTGCAGCGTCCAAGCTAGGACCTACACGCCAGGCAACTACGCTGTGACCGGCAATTACGGCGGCGAAACCAGCCCGGAGCCGCCGGGCGGTCGGCCGACAGCCAAGTTCAACAATGTTGTGTTGGATCCGGCGCGGTCCTGGTGGACGGTCGAGGCCCCCACCAGCAACAGTGAATACCCCCAGGCCCGGGCCGATGAGATTGATTCGTACATCGTGACCATCAACGGCCGGGGAGCTAATGACGAGATCGCCAACCTGCAGTCAGTCACGATCTACTGGACCCATCAGGCCTCTGGTGCGTCATATTCGCAGACAGTGACGACCGGCATAACGGGTTCAAGTGTCGCTGGTGAGGCGAAGTTCGAAATCAAGACGCCGATCAAGGGCGTTTATGACATCCAGGTCAAGACTGGTAGCCAGGAAATCGGCATCGCTCCGAACAGTTCAACAAAGACTGTGGCCAAGACGTTCGTCCAAGGCCCGGCTTACCGTGGTGTTTTGGGTAACACCACTGGCGCAAAGCTGTATGACGGGTCATTCGCCAACGCCCACCGCGTTTGGGTGACGGTCTATGACGCCAAGGACAATTTGGTGACGAATTCGAACGTTCACTTTGTGCTTGATTCGTCAAAGCATGCCCAATTTGTCTCAAGCGCCGATGTGCTGCTTGGCAAGACCCTGACGGTGCAGACCTCGGGGATGGGTGTGGCCGAGTTGCGTGTTACTTCCGATGTCGAGGAAACAACTACGGTTAACGCCTATCTTGGCAACTCCACCAGTGGCACGGCGGTTGGTTACGCCTCGCTCAGGTTCGAAGATGTTGATGGGCCTTCGGCCGCCAACTCGACGTTCGTTCTGACTCCGGACCCGTTGACTGACCCTGAGGTGGTAGCGGACGGCAGTGAGTATTACGAAGGCACGCTGACGGTCAGGACAGCGCACAATCTGCCGGTTGGAGCTGGATACACCATTTCAGGCTTCAGCCATGATGCGGCCTTGACCTCCACCGGCAGTTTGACAACTGACGTCAACAGCCAAGTCAAAGTCCGCTTCACCACTACCAAGGCGGCAACCTACCAGGTGAACGCGCTGGTGGAGGGCGATTCTGTGCCTGTAGTGGACCAGCGGATCAAGTTTGTTCCAGACGATGCTGACCCAGACACATCCGAGTTGCACGCCACCACCGAGAAGGTTCTGGCCGATGGCGTAGAGACCAACACAGTTTGGGTTATTGTCAGGGATGGGCAAGGCAACGCTAAGGATAATGTGACGGTTCACTTCAGCATCGCTGAAGGCTCCAACACCGTCAACGGCCCAACAATGAGCGCGGCCGCAGCCGTCAGTAACACCGCGGGGCGCGCCGAAATCACGGTTTCGTCTGAAGAACCAGGCAGTTTCGCGGTTGACGCCTATCTTGATTCGGCACGGACCATCAAGGTATCCCAATCGCCACAGCTCGTACGGTTTGGCGCTGGGGAACCAGATCCGTCCAAGTCAAGCCGGACTGTGACGCCTAATACCGATCCGGTCGGCAGCACGACTTATGTGCCGTCAAACGGGACGTCAAGCTACGCCGTTGAGGTGACATTAGTCTCAGCCAAGAACATCCTGGTGGACGGTAACCCGGTGCGCTTGCGCGCTTTTGGTGACACCGCCGGACTGACGCTGACTCCTGTGGGCAGCGGCGTTGAGGCCGAAACCGGTACGCCGCTGAACGGAATTTGGGGCAAGTACACCTGGCAGGCCACGTCAAGGGTGGCCAAGACTTACACCGCCCAGGTTGAAGCCCAGATCAGCAGCACCTGGACGCCGATCGGCGCTACGGTGAAGCTTATCTTCAAGGGTGACGATCCGACGGCCGGCACGTCTTGGTTGATTCAGCCTGGTGCTGGTGTTGTGGCTGATGGTTCGACTTTGTTGAATACGCGGGTTCGGGCGAAGGATGTTGATGGTAATGATTCTGAGTCTGGTGTGGTTCAGTTCTCGGTGCCGACTGGTTTGACGGCTGTTGTTGGTGGTGTTGAGACTGTTGGTGGTGTTGGTGTTCGGGTTGAGGCGTCGGTTGTGTCTGGTTATGCGGATGTTGGTTTCCGGACTGATGTGGCTGGCACTTATCAGGTGAGTGCTTGGACTGGTGATCCGTTGGAGCAGATTTTGTCTGTTTGGGATTCGGCGCAGTCTGGTCTTTTGAATGCTAGTGGTGTGGTTTCGTTGGAGTTTGGGGCTGGTCCGGGTAGGCCGGATACGTCTTCTTTGACGATTCCGACTAATAGTGATGTTCCGCCGGTGAAGATCGCTAATGGTGTTCAGTCGCATAGGGCTGAGGTGGTTGTGCGGGATGGTAACAATAATTTGAAGCGGAATGGGACTGCTTCGGTGCGGTTCTATTACACGTATCGTGATTTGGATGGTGTGGAGCAGTCTGGTTCGTTTGGGCCGGTCGGGACTGATGCGTCTGGTGTGGCGGCGTGGCAGTTCACGTCTTTGGTGGCGACTACGTTCCATGTGTCGGCGGCGTTGGTTGATTCTAATGGGGTTGATTTAGCGCCGTATGTGTCGGGTTCGCCGGTGGATGCTGTGTTCGGGCCGGATATTGTTAATCCGGATAAGACGTTGGCGTCGTTTAGTGTTGATTCGTCGGTGAAGAATCCTGATAATTTGGCTTCGGCGCGGGTTTGGATGGTCGCTCAGGATGTGAATGGTAATCCGATTCCGAATGTGGATTTGCGGTTCTTGTTGGATTATGCGACTGATGGCCCGTTGTTTGGTGATGGGTTGTCGGGTGTGAAGCAGACGGCTTGGATCAAGTCGGGCGCGGATGGTGTGTCTGAGGCGTTTGTGCGGTCTGTTTATTCTGGTGATTTCGATGCGCAGGGTGGTATTGGGACGCAGTGGTCGGCTGCGAAGCAGGTGCATTTCAGTTCGATTGTGGTGGATCCTGATCATTCTGATTTCAGTGTTGTGCGGAAGCCAGAGAATGTTGGTGATCCGGCCCGGGCTGATGGTAGTGATTCGTATGTTGTGACGGTGACGTTGCGGGACGCGAATGATGTGCCGGTGAATAATGCTTCGGCGACGGTTTATTTCAATCCTGTGGTGACTGATGGTGGGTCGTCTTCGCCTGTGACTGTGTTTACTGGTGGTGGTGTTGGTCAAGGCACGGTTGAGTTGAAGACTAGGTTCGCTGGTACTTGGAGTGTTGAGGTCGCGATTGGGGCTGACCGGATTGGTTTGGTTGGTGATTTGTCAACCAAGTTGAAGGAAGTTGTGTTTATTCCTGGTCCGGTGGCGTCGGCGCGGATGGTTGGTCCGTCTGGTCCGGCTCAGGTCGGTGGTGCGCAAACGCAGGTTGTTGATGTTGTGTTGCGTGATACTGATGGGAACTTGGTGTCTGGTGGGCCGGTGGTGTTCGCTGTTCCGGCTGGTGTGAGTGTTCAAGGTGGTGTGTCTGGTCCGCAGTCGGTGACGGTTAATTCGTCTGATGGTTCGGGTGGTGTGCCGAAGGGTGTTGCCCGGTTGGTGTTGGTGTCGGATTTGGTTGGGACTTATCCGGTGTCGGCGACTGTTAGTGGTGTGCCGTCGGTTAGTGATTCGCCGGTTAATGTGGTGTTCGTGAATAGTGATTTGGTGTTGGGTGATTCTGAGTTCACTATTCCGTCGATGCCTGTTGAGAAGACTGTTTTGACTGGGTACCATACGCCGCGGGTGGTGTTGCGTGACACTGAGGGTAATTTGTTCGTCAAGGAATCGTTGAAGGTTCAGTTCGATTATCAGTTGGAGGGTACTAGTACTTGGGTGACTGGTGCGGTTGTGGATTCGGCTAATGGTGTGGCTCAGTGGGATTCGTTCACTGTTGGTCAGGCTGGTACGCATCAGGTTCGGGCTCGGGTGGTGTCTGGTGCGGTTCAGGGTCGGGTACCGGATGGTTTGACGACTCGTCCGGCTGTGTTTGTGCCTGGTCCGGAGTCGGCGTTGAACAGTGAGTTTACGTATTCGCTGGGTTTGGTGTTACCGGATGATTCGTCAACCCATTGGGTGCAGGTGGTAGTTAGGGACGCTCAGGGTAACTTGGTGACTCGGGGTGTGCCGGTGACGTTCTCGTTGAGTGCGAAGTCTGGTGTGGTGAGTGATACGGCTCATTTCGCTGGTGTTGGTGGGGCTCGGTCTAGGACGGTGACGTCTTCTTCGACTGGTGTGGCCCGGGTTGAGGTGGCTTCACCGAATACGTTGATAACGCATGTGACGGCTGTGTTTGGTGCGGATGATCTGGTTGGTGAAGCTGATTTAGAGTTCGCTAATGTTGACACGGATAACGCTTCATGGGTTGTTACACCGACTGTTGCTGGTGATGTGGTGGCTAATGGTGTGGCGTCTTATACGGCGACTGTGACTGTTCTGAGCGGCGCGAATTTGCCGGTTCCTAATACTGTGGTTGATTTCCCAGGGTTGACGGGGACTAGTGCTGTGCGGATTGTTGAGCCTGGTCCGTATGTTTCTGATGCGTCTGGTGTGTTGGTTGTGACTTTGGTGTCTAACAAGGCGGCTTCTTACACGGTGAACGCGCAGATTGGTGCGAAGAATATTCCGGTGGTGAATCAGGTGGTCACGTTTGTGGCTGGTCCGATTAGTTTCGATCCGGATTTGACGTTCTTGAGGGCTGAGCCTGGTTGGGCGACGGCTGATGGTGTTGAGACCAGGGTTGTGACGGCTAAGGTGGCGGACGCGGATGGTAACGCTGAGCCTGGTGCTTGGGTGCGGTTCGTGGTGCCGGCTGATACTAGTGCTGTTGGTGGGTTTGAGAAGCAGACTGACGCTAATGGTGAGGTTGAGTTGGTGTTGACGTCTACTACTGCTGGTATCTATGAGGTGACGGCTGAGGCTAAGAAGGATTCGGCTGGGACTTATCAGGCTATTGTTGGTGGTTCGCCAGCTGAGGTTGAGTTCCGGGCTGGGGTGCCGAATGGGGCTCATTCGGTGATTTCGGCTACGCCGGCTGGTCCTCGTTTGGCTGATGGTGTTGAGTCTTATACGGTGTCGGTGGCGGTAAAGGATGTGAAGGATAATCCTGTTTTGGTGGCTGGTAACGCGGTGGTGGTGACGTTCACGGCGTATCAGCCTGATGGTGTGACACCTAAGCCTGGTGTGGCGCCGGTGGTGCGTAACTTGACGACTAATGGTTCTGGTGTGGCTTCTACTGGGTTCGCTACTACTGTGGCGGGTGTTTGGAAGGCTGTCGCGGTGGTGGCTAACGCACAGGCTTCTGGTTCGCCGCTTGGTTTGGTGTTTGACACGGTTGATTCTTCGGCTGGGTTGTCTAGGTTTAGTGCTTCACCGGAGAACGTGTTGGCTGATGGTCTGCATAAGAGTTGGGCTCAGGTGTTAGTGCAGGATTTGTTTGGTAATCCGAAGTCTGGTGTGCCGGTGACGTTCACGATTGAGTCGGGTGCTAGTGGTGTTCAGGGTCCGGATCTGGTTGATGCGGAGACTAGTTCGCTGGTTGTTGGTGGTGTGGTTGAGTCTTGTGATTATTGGGCGGCTGTGAAACCGGCTTGGTGCACGGCTCCTGGTTTGGCGTATGTGGAGATCATTTCTGAGGAGCCGGGTACGTTTACGGTGTCGGCTTTGATTGGTGGTCAAGTGGTGCGTGATGCGCCGTCTACGGTGTCGTTCAATGCGGGGGCGGTTGATCCGTCTAAGTCGTCGTATTCGTTGGCTCCGGATACGTTGAATGCTCCGGCGGTGTCGGTGGTGGCTAATGGGCAGGATAGTTATTCGTTGACGGTGACTGTGAATTCGGCTTCGAATATTCGGGTGCCTGGTGCGCATGTCAAGCTGGTTGGGTTGAGTTCGTTGGTGTCTGGTGGTTCGGTTGACGGGTTCACTGGTGTGCCAACATCGTCGAGTTATGGGACGTATACGTGGACTTTGACTTCGACTACTTCGGGTGTGTACACGGGCCGGGTCCAGGTAGAGACCTCACCGGGTGTGTGGGCTGATATTCAAGACCCAGCAACCCAGTTCACCCTCCGATTCCGCCCCGATGACCCGAGTGCCGCGGCCTCCTGGTTGGTGCAACCACCGGCCGGTGTGGCTGGTGTCGATCACCGGACAGTGGTGGCGCAGGTACGCGACCCGAGCGGCAACAGGGCGAATGAAGGCGATGTGGTGTTCCACATCCCAACTGGCCTGACAGTTGTTGATGGTGTCACTGAGACGCCAGGCGGACCTGGTGTCACTGTCACGGTGCCAGTCGCCAACGGTGAGGCAGCGATCGAGGTCAAGGCCGCGGGAGCTATCACTTACACGGTGACGGCCGGAATTGACGGGCCGAGCGAGGATCCGATCAATACGGTCACCAGCGACTCGGCAGGGCTGACTGTCTTGCGGAACACTGGTGAGGTCTTCGTAACGTTCAGTGTCGACATCGTTTCGCCGAATGAATCTGAGCTGTCCATCGTGACGGCCGGCCTGACGCGGATCGTTGACGTTGACAACCACACCGCCCACTTGCTCGTCCGTGACGCTAGCGGCAATTCGGTCAGCAACGCACCGGCCACCATCCAGTGGACCACTGGAGACGTGAACGGACCAACCGTCGGAGCGATTTGGAACACCGGCGTGACGGGTGCGATGACTGATTCGAACGGCATCGTCGAATTCGAATTTGGCGCGCCGAACCATGCGGCGGTCTGGGTTTGGGTACGGGCCTTTGTCTATCCTGACGGGTTAGCTAATCCGCCGGCCGCTGTCACCGAAGGCGTTCCGCCTAACGAGGTGATCTCGCTCAAGAAGGCCTGGTTCGAACCTGGCCCGGTTTATCCCGGTGCGACGTCCGCCAGCTTCGAGACCTATCAAGATCCCGTTTTGAATGACTTCGATTCGGAATCTTGGGCTCGGATCGTGGTTCAGGACGCTAATGGCAACGGCAAGGGTGGCGTCAAGGTCACCTTCACGCTGCCGGCCAGCCAGGCAGGCGCCCTTGGCACACCGGTTTTCGCTGATGGCAGCGCGACGCCGATCCTGAAGACAATCGAGGTGACAAGCTGCGATTACGATCTGGATCCGGTTCCGACCAGGTGCCTGCTGGACGGTGTCTATACACCTGGTCTGGCCTACATTCCGATCATCTCGGAGTTCGAAGGTGTTTTCCCGGTGACCGCTTCGGTCGACAACGGCATCTTGGGCGTCGTCAACGCTGGTCCCGATAATGTGACCTTCGATGCTGGCGGAGGCAGTGCGTCAGCTTCTTGGTTCTCAGTCGTCAAGACCAATTCGGCTTCACCGGTGGTGCGGGCGGATGAGGTTGCCTCTTACACCCTGACCGCGACCGTGATGAACGGTCTGAGCGGGGCGCAGTTGCTGCCAGTGTCTGGTGCTTGCGTTACGCCGGAGCTACCGGCTGGTGTTAGCGTCAAGCAGCCAGGACCTTCATCGGTCGGCTGCAACGGGGCTAACGAGTACGTCACCGACTTGAATGGCACAGTTAAGATTGAGATCGTCTCGAGAGTGGCTGGTTACGCCGCTATTGGAGTTAAACTTGGCGGCTCCAGCATCGCGACGGTGCCAGACGGAACCGAGACATCGGTGTCAAGTCTGTTCGTCGGTGGTGTGCCATCCGACGTGCGCAGCGATTTGATCGGAACTGATGGTCCGCGACGGGCGGATGATGTCAACGGCATCAGGATCGGTGTGACGATCCTTGACCAGTTCGACAACATCGCCTCTTGCTGGAACGGTGCGGTTGAGGACGCTTGCGAGGCCGATCTGTACATTCCGGGTGGGACTTGGGTCATCGGGCCGGATGGTCAGCTAATAGCCAATGGACCTGGCATGCACACGGTCGATGCGGGCCTCAACAACTACGATTCAGGGGTTACTCAGCCAGACGCGGGCCGGGCCGAGGTCCACTACCGTGGCATCGAAGGCATCTTCGAAGTGTATGGCCGGGTCACCTCAGGTGAGATCAAGCGGGCCAACGGCATTGAAACGCGTGACGGCTCAGCCGCGATAATCCAGATCGAGTTCACCGATTCAACCTCCCCAAGTGCGCCAGATGTCGATCCGACTGACGGCACCAGGGCCAAGGGCAAGGTGCAGGACATTGATAAGGGTGATGCGGCAACCGGAGACTTGGTCGCGGTGGTGAAGGATTCGTCCGGTATTGAGATCACACGTTGTGATGTCAAGACGGATGGGACATTTAGTTGCCCGTTGAATCCGGCGCTGACTCACGGCACAGTGATTGACGTTGTGATCGAGGACGCGAATCAGAACCAAAGCGATCCGACCCGCCGGGTGGTTGACGGTGAGTCACCTAACTCGTCGAACACGGATCCGACAAAGGGTGACGTGATTGAAGGCACTGTTGATGACGATGATCTTGAGGACGCGAAGACAGGCGATCTTGAGGTAGTCGTTGTTGACCCGGAGACCGGTGAGGAAGTCTGCCGGAGCAAGGTTAACCCTGACGGCACGTACCGTTGTGAGTTCGAGGACCCGTTCGAAGACGAGAAAGAACTGATCGTCAAGATTGTCGACAGCGCCGGCAATGAGTCGGATGAGGAGAACATAGTGACCGATTCGACTCCGCCAACGATCACAAGTCCGGGAGCGAACGACGGCACGAGTCAGACAGGCCGTGGCGAACAGCCGGGCAACACGATCATCGTGCGTAACGACGAAGACGAAATCATTTGCGAAACGAAGGTCCGAGACGACCTGACCTGGACTTGCACCTTCGAACCGGCTTTGGAGGTTGGCGACATCACCGAGATCACAGAGATCGACCCGGCTAAGAACCAGTCGAGCCGTCCGTGGCGGGTTGGTGTTCCGGAAGTCACCTTGGCTAAAGCCGAACTGTGCGGCCCGGCTGAGCAGTCACTGGCTGGTATGAACTTCCAGCCTGGCGAGACAGTCAAGGTCCTGGTTGGTACTACCGAGGTCGGCAGCGCGGTGGCCAATGATGACGGTCAGGTCCAGATCAAGTGGAATGTCGCGGCCAACACGCCTGAGAACTCTCTATCCGTTATCGCACGTGGAGATGACTCAGGTGACGTGACCGCCAAGTTCGCGGTCATCTGCCCGCAGGCCCCACCGCCACCATCACTTGGTGGTACCGGTGCTGAGGGTGTGGTGCCGGTCGTCGGCGTGGCGCTTGGCCTGGTGTTGGCTGGCTTCTTCCTGATCCTGGCCGCTTGGCGGCGGCGCAAGGAGCGCGAGGCGGCCACCGTCTCCTGAAATACGGTGGCCTTGACCAGGCGCTGGTTGAGGCTAACTGAATGACACTGGCCCCAGGACCTCTATGGTCCTGGGGCCAGCTTTTGTCTAACTAGGAGACTGCCGAAAAGTTGCCTCTGGGCGGATCATGTGGTGTCGCGCGGTCGCCTGACCAGCGAGGACGCGGCCGACGTGCATGTGGCGTGCCTGGGTCCGTGGTTCTTGACCGAGGACCTAGGCACGCCTGGCGGGGAGCCAGCCTGGGCATTGAGGCGCTGGGATCGGCACGGCCAGTCAGGCCGGTGTTGGGTGTAGCAAACCGCGAAGCTGAAGATGCGGCCAAAGCCGGGTCGGCGGCGGTTAGGATCTACCTGTGGCAGAGACAGGATCTCACGCGGAACGAACCGATACACATGCCCGGATTCTGGTTGTTGAAGATGAGGCTGAACTGGCTGGCGTTGTGGCCCGCCACCTGGAAGGCGAAGGCTACCTTGTGACGGTGGCTGGGACAGTGGCCGAGGCGCGCGAAGTGTTACGTGACCGGCCTCAAAGCCTAGTAGTGCTTGATGTCTTGTTGCCGGACGGTTCAGGCTTTGACTTGGCGACCGAGATCCGCGCCATCACCTCGGCGCCGATCATCTTCGCGACCGCTCTGGGTGAGGACGCCTCGGTCGTAAAGGGATTGGCGATGGGCGGTGACGACTACATAACCAAACCGTTCAACCTGCGAGTTCTGAGCGCCAGGATCAAGAGCCTGCTGCGCCGGTCGGGAGTCGGCGGGCCGGCCCCAATTGAACTGCCGCCGCTCAGAATTGATCTGTTGACCGGCGCGGTTACGATCTATAACCGGCCGTTGCGTCTGACCACAACCGAGTTGAAGCTACTGGCGTTGTTCGCCACCAACCCGGGCCGGGGGTTCACTCAAACGGAGCTGCTCGAGGCGGTCTGGAATGACACTTCGGGTCTGCCAACCAACACTGTGCGGGTACACATTTCAAAGCTGAGGCGCAAACTTGGCCAGGGGCCGAATCCGCCGTTCGAGCTGGTCCTGACCGAGGACCACCAGTACTCCTTCCAGCGACTCAGCTTCGGAGGTTGAACGGGTCGGCCCGCTCACGGGCCGACTGGCCGACTGGCCGCCTGGCCGACCGGCCGACTGGCGGCAGGGACGCCGCTGGTCGATAGGTACGGGGTGGCCGGACACGAGCGGCCGACGCGTCTGGCGGCAAGGGCGCTGCCAAGGACGCTGCCCGGCGGCGGAGCCGAACTAGCACCAGGTGTCAAGGGCACCACCGGTCATTGGGTGCGGAAAATACCCAGTGGATTATCAGTTTGTATCAGAGCTTGAGACATAGGACGACTCAGAACGCCGGGAATAGAGGCACTACCAGGGGTGTTGTAGTCCGTGAGGAATATCACAGGCCCAATGGGTCGATCTAGCTGGACTGAGTAAAAATAGCTATATACGGTGAAACTACCCCAGGGCGCTAGGTAAAAACACTGACCTGGGAGGCAGTCAGATGAGTAACACAGCCAGTTCGGCCAAGACCAAGACCAAGAGACGCCACGCTTGGTGGCGCCACCTACGCGGCGGTTTGGGGTTCGCCATCACGTTAACCTGTGTCCTGGCGAACCCAGCGATAGCGACAGGCGATGAATCTCAAAGTCAGCCAGTGGGGAACAACCAAACTGTGCTTGACCCGGCAAAGCAAGCAATCGACCAGACCGCGACGCAACAGCTAGCTACCCAGACCGCCGGTTCGTCATCTGGCGACCTGACGGCACAGTCAGCCAACGGCCCACGCGGTGAGCCGCCGGGCAGCCCGGCAGAAGGGTTATCAACACCACCAGCGGCCGAGTTCGCAACACCACCAGCGGCCGACCCGTTAGACGTCTCAACCGACCCGTTAGACGTCTCAGCCGACCCGTTAGACGTCTCAACCGACCCGCTAGACGGCTCGGGAACGGAAAGTCTTGGGACGGCATCGTACAGCCTGAACGCCCGCCCGGGAATGTCACCCAGCGCTGTCAAAACCGCTAACCAGGCGGCCGTCACAGCCGCCTACAACGCGCTGCGAGGCTTCGAAAGCGTACCCCACAACTGGAACGGCAGCGCCTCACGCTGCCAAGCCGGAGCCGATTCGCAAGCCAACCGCGACGCCACGATCGCCGCCATCAACACCTACCGGGCGATGGCCGGGCTGGACCCCCTACGGGAAGACAAAGCCCTATCAAGCCGGGCCGCCTACGCCGCCCTCATCATGGAAGCCAACAACCGCGTAACCCACTACCCGGCCAAGAACTCGGCCTGCTGGACACAAACCGGCTACACCGAATCAGGCCGCTCCAACCTGACGCTCGGAGCCCATGGCGCGGCCGCCGTCAGCGCCCTGATGACTGACACCGGCCCAACCAACGAGGCAACCGTCGGGCACCGCAGCTGGTTGCTGAAACCGCGCCTCGGATCAGTTGGGACAGCGTCAAGCGCCCGGACCAACGCCATCTCAGTCCAAGGCGGCGCGACCAACCAGAAGGCCGCCAACCCGGCCGCCATACCCTGGCCGAGCGCCGGTTATTTCCCTTGGCAGTGGGTCAGGCCGTACATGAGCTGGTCGGTCTCATCGGCCGGAGCGGACTTCAGCGCGGCTAGAGTGACCGTCACCAAGAACGGCCAACCAATCTCGGCCAGCCGGTATCCGTCCGGGCCGACCAAAGGCGTCGAAACCTTGGTCTGGTCAATGTCAGATGTGACCCAGCCCGCGCCCGGCGTGACCGATTCGTACGAGGTCAAAGTGACCGGGGTGCGTCAAGCCGCCGCCGGATCGTTCAGCTACAGCGTCAAGATCTATTGGGTGCCGGAGATCGAAATCAACGAGTCACTCAACTACAACATTTTGCCTTCAGGCAGCCAGCTGGCGACCGGCCGGAGCATACTTTCCTCCTATATTGGGCTGAAACCCGCCCAAGCCAAGGCGACCCGGCAGTGGCTGGCTGACGGCGTCCCGATTGCCGGAGCTACCGGCGTAACGCTCCTGTTGACTGATCGTTTACAGTGCTTGCCGATCGGTATTCGGTACAGCGCGACCTATCCTGGCGCCGCCACCGTCTCACGGACCTGGAACTCGATCGCATCGTGGGAGGGTTGCCCGGCGCCCACCGGCCTGCGACTGCCGAGCGCCGGAACCATCAAGGCGCCATTCGCTTCGCTCAGCCTGCTCCCGGACGTCAACGGCAACGGCCTAGGAGAGATCATCGCCTTGGATCAGGCTTCAAAACTGGTGCTCTATCCCCTCACGACAACCACCAGCTTGGGTCAACCTGGGCGCCTAGGCTACGGATTCACCGGTCACCGGCTGTATTCGCCGGGTGATTGGAATCGGGACGGCTGGCCAGACATTATGACCATCACACCTGACAACTTGTTGTGGTTATATCCGGGGGCGACGGGCGGCCGCATCGGCTCCGGTCGGCAGATCGGTAACGGTTGGGGTGGTTACCAGTTAGTACCGTCAGGTGACGTGACCGGCGATGGTGTGCCTGACTTGCTGGCCGTTGATTCGACTGGGTACTTGTGGATTTATCCGAATGACGGCCGGGGTGGTTTCCGGTCACGCGTCAAGGCTGGTCATGGTTGGTCTGGCCTCAGGTTATACGCCGCGGGCGATGCCGACCGTAATGGTACGAACGACATCTTCATGTTGAACCCCGCCGGAGACCTTTATTTCTATGGTGGGTACGGTAACGCTGTGTTCGCCACCAAACGGAAGGTCGGTAACGGTTGGACGGGTTTTGAGTTGCTGTCTGGCACGGACCTGACCGGTGATGGGATGGCGGACATTGTGGGACGGTCCACTGAAGGCAACCTTTATCTTTACCGTGGCACCGGTGGTGGCGCCTTCGCCAAGAAGATCCAGGTCGGCCGCGGCTGGTAGGCCCGCTTTGTCGGCCGTCCGCAAGGGACTTGGGTAGGTGTGGGCGGCCCGGGTGGGCCGGCTGTTCTAGGGTTCGGCTGGCTGTTCTAGGGTTCGGCTGGTCCGGGTTAGCTGAGCGGGCCTGAGCCGGGCAGCGGCACTGGCGGGACCACCGGAGGGGCCAACGGAATGGTGAATGTCGCTACCGTGCCTTCGCCCAGCTTGCTTGTCAGGTTGAACTTGCCGCCATGGGCGGCCACAGTGTGGCGGACTATGCGCAACCCAAGACCCAGGCCGCCGTGGCGCGAGCCGCTGGCTGTGGGCAGGGTCAGCTGCCGGGAACGGTCCTCGGCCTGGGCGTTCAGGGCGCGCTCGGCCGGGCTGCGTGGGCCGCTCTCGGCGGCTCCAGAAGGGTCCGTCAGAGCCTCGGCGCCGCCGGCTGAGGGCTGGGCAGGGTTGAAGTCCGCCGTGGTCTCCCGGGGCGTGTCTTGGTCCGTGGCCGTGCTTGAGCCCGTCGCTGTGCCCGTCGCTGAGCCCGTGCTTGAGCCCGTCGCTGTGCCCGTCGCTGTGCCCGATGTCGCCCCGTCGGCATCGTCCGTCTGGGGGCTCGCGTCCGCTGCTGTCCCTCCCGTGCCCGATGCCGCCCCACCAGTACCAGCCGCCGCGCTAGAGCCGCTGTCCCCAGTTAGGGCCGCACTAGAGCCGGTCATCGCACCGGCCGCCACCCGGGTGGCGGCCCGCACCGGGTCGGGGTCTTGGAATCCGCCAGTCAGATCGGTCTCGAGGATGGCTTTGATTTGAGCTTCGGTCATACCTTCACCGGTGTCGCTGACCGTGACCCGAGCGAAACCGCGTTCCCTGGAGACCGACAGAGTAATGGTGCCGTTTTCAGTGTGACGTGAGGCGTTAGCGATCAAGTTGAGCAAAACCCGGTTAAGGCGAGCCCGGTCGGCGATCACCAATGGCTGGGCTCCGCCAGCCGTCAGACGCAGCCGGTTGTTGCGTTCGCTGTACAGATGAGCGCATTCGGCCATGGTCTGCTGCACCACCTGTGCCAGGGAGACCCGCCGCATGTTGTAGGTCAGACGGCCGTCATTGATCCGGCTGATGTCAAGTAACTGTGTCACCATGCTGGACAGCGAATCGGATTGGCGCAGGATTGTCGCCATGTCCTGACGCACCCGGTCAAGCAGGGCATCATCCACCAGCGCACCACGCGCACCAGCGCCACCAGGCGTGTCGGCGCCACCAGGCGTGCCGGCGCCACCAGGCGTGCCGGCGGGCCCCATAGCACCACCACCACTACCACCTACGCCACCACCATCCGCGCCAGCACCACCCGCGCCGTCTGGCGGGGCGGCCGCGTCCAGCGCTAAGGCCGCCTCCTGGGCGTGGCTCGCCATGATGGCGATCGGTGTCTTGAGTTCGTGCGCCAGCAAGGTCAGGAAGGCGTCCTTATTGCGGGCCGATTCCAACAGCATCCGGTTAGTTCGGTTGAGGTCAGCCGCGGCCCGCACATAGTAGTAGTAGACCAGGCGAACTGACAGGCAGATGACCACCGCCGCGCAAGCGAAGCCGATCGGCTGGGAGACTTGCAGACCGGCGTGACTTGGCTGTGGGTTGAGCATCTCGGGGTAGATGTGCTCCGACCAAAGGCAACCCAGAAAAACTGTCATTTCTAAGCCAAAAGCCACAAAGAAGCGCCAGCCTTGCAGCATGAACGATGTCAACGCCACCCCAACCAGGAAATAATATGGCATCACACCGGCGCTGCCTCCGGAGGTGAAATAGCCGACAGGATAAAGGATCAGGAAAACTAGCCCTACAACCATCGAATAGGCGCCAGCTACCCGGCCAGTTTCGCGGATATAAACCACTGAAATCAGTACCACAATCGGGATGGCTAAGTTCAGTAGAACTGAAATGGCGCCGATCCCCAGGGCGCCATTTGTCATGGACATGACCAAGCAGCAGACTGACACAACTCCGGCCAGGTTGCGTATCACGTTGGACAGTTTGGGATCGTAGTGCGACCCGATCTCCCAGGAGGTGTCGTGCGGGCCGGGGATAGCCGGGCGCGTCGGGGTCAGGTTGGGGGCGGTGCTTGCGTTGCGTGCCATGTCACTAGTTTGGTCGCCTCTGGCCGCTGGTGCCAGCTCAGCGGCGGCGGTGGCGTTAGCGGGCGGACCAGTTAGGCATCGGCGGCGTCTGGTGCCGCCTGTCTGGCCTGTCTGGCCTGTCTGGTCTTTCCGTCACGGTCTATTCCGTGGGCGGTGCCATTTTGTCCGATGCCGCCCGTTCGGCCCATCCGTCACGGTTTGTTCCGGGGTCTTGTCCGCCTACCGTACGGTTCACCCCCTTTTTTGGGCAGTGCCTCAAAGGCTAATTCCGCTGGCGGCTAAACTCGGTATCTGAACCATCAGATTATGACCAGACAAACGGTTCGACTTAGCTCTTGCGTGGTGTGGTTGGCGCCGCCGACGGCCGTCAGATCTTGCGCCGCGGCGCAAACTGGTGGACTACCCTCTGGGCAATTTCACGCTTTTTACACCAAAAGCCATGCATTACCATTTGTTTACGGCGCTCAAGGACCCAAAAATGTGGGCCCTTGGTCCTGAAAATTAGCCGCATAATTAGCCTGATTTACCGGGGTTACCAGCGTTGACGCAGGTCAGGGGCTCGGAGCCGCTGGATTTACGCCCGTGGTGAAGATGCCCTGAATCCGCTTGGCAGGCTTGCGCGGGCCGTCCTAATATCAATGCAGCACCGCAAAGAGCGGCCCCGGTTGTTCCCCGGCGCTGGTCCAATAAACCAGCGACAGACCTCCTCAAAAAGGTCCTTCCGATAGGTATCAACCGCGAGGTGGTTTCGCGCGGAGAGGAAAAATCCTCACGGGGCTGAGTTATTCAAAATTCCCTCGGCAACAGCAAAACAATGGAAGGACAGCAAAATGGCCAACTGGCTATGGAGTCGTAAAGAAAAGGATGAAGGCTTCTCACTTGTTGAGTTGCTGATCGTCGTTATCATCATGGGTATTCTGGCAGCCGTTGCCATTCCCCTATTCATGCAACAGCGTGCCAAGGCTGAAGATTCAGCCGCCCGCGCCGATGCCCGCACCCTAGCTAATGAAGTCTCGACCTACTGGGCCGATCATGCGGTTGGTGCTGCCAGTCCTGATATCACTTATGCTAGCGGCCAGTACACCATTGGCCCTGCGGGCGACACAACCACAACTCCTGCCTCGAAGAACATCACAGCATCGGGTTACGTAGTTTCGGGAACTGGCGCAACGGGCACCGAAGAGCGTCAGACTTGGTGCGTCTTCGTGCAGAACAATTCTGGCAAGTTGAAGGACTTCTCGATCAGTGCGTATGGCGGCCTTAAAGAGGGTACCGCCGTACAGTGCGGTCCCGGTGGCGGCGGCTCAAGCACCTGAGTTCAAGCCAACGCCGTTTCAACCGGCCGGTTGACTCGTTATCAGACCCGCGGGTTTGAGTTGGTGGCTGGTTGAAACGGTCAGGAAACTAGACAACAGAACGGCGTGTGGGCCGTCCGCCTAGGGCGGGCGGCCCACAGGCATTGTCCTAGTTCGGCCAAGATTTCCGCCGGACCGAGGCGGGACGGCTGGCCCAAGGTGGGGCCAGGGCTTAATGAAGACTGAGAGCTAGCGGAGGAGAAGGACAGTGTTGAAGGTCTCCGGGGTTGACCGGGCCAGGCGGGCAGCTGGTGCCAGACCGGCTGAGCGGGGCTCAACCATGATCGAACTGATTGTGTCGGTGCTGCTCATGACGGTGTTCACGGGCGCTGCCATGGTAGCGATCATGTCATCTAGTGCCACCTCAACCGATAACCGCGCCCGCGTCACGGCCAGCGGCCTGGCTGTTAGAGAACTTGATTTCGCGGCCCAAATGGTGGCCGCTTCAGAAACTGGCGTGTCTGATTTGATACTGGCCGGACAAGTCGCCAACCCGCACCTCGATCCGGAGCTGACCAGTATCTCAACTGGCCAATATCCCTTCTCCTTGGATGGCGAGGACTACCGGGTGGTGCGGACGGCCCAGCCTTATTATTCCGGCACAGATTCGCCGTGTGCCAGCGCTGACCCAAGCCTTGGAACCAGGGCTGGGGTTCTGGTCACAGTGACTGTGTCATGGGCCAGCCAGGGCGAGGACTCCACCCCCCACGTCGCTTCCAAACTCTTCGCCCCTAACCGTAATTCGGGTTCCGGCCTGGGCAATGATGCGGCTCTCCTGGCCGTGACTGTGACCGGGGCCGATAGCTCGGCCGGTCGCCCTGGGGTGACGGTCCAGGTGACCGGTGACGGCTACCAGCCGCCCCCCAGTGTGACCGATTCGAAGGGCTGCGCCTTAATCCCAGTCAAACCAAACTCAGCAGGCAGCAGCTATACGGTCACAATCGACCCCGGCAAGTACGTCAACAAGGCTGGTGGGATTGCCCAGCCGAGCCAGGTTGTCTCCATGGTGGTTCCCCAGTCATGGCGCCAAGTCGCTTTCACCGACTTTGAACCGGCCGCTAGCCTGCGGGTCAAGATCAAAGGCATGAATGAAGCGGTTCACGTTGTATCGCTGTCCGGTTCAGGCGGGATTCTGGGAGACCATGAGGTTGATTTTGTGATCGAGCCAGAAGGCGCCGATGAGATAGTCATCACCCGGCTCTACCCAGGTAGCTATGGCGTGCGGGCCTACACCTCGCCTTCAGTTTCGGTCAGTCTTGAACCAGGCGTCGAAGGTTATGTTGAACTGGAGATACCAACATGAAAGGCTTCTTGGCTAACCGGCGGGCCGCGTTGCGCCAGGCCAGCCCCGATGTTGGCATGACCATGTGGGAGTTGCTGACCGTCATTGTTATTAGTTCGGTGGTTCTGAGCATGGTCTTCACGGCGGTGGCGGCTTTCGCCCGGAATGACGCCAAGAACTTGGTCCGGCAAGAGCGGGTTGATGACGTCCGCCAGGTTAGTTTGTGGCTCAGTGAAGCCCTGGCGTTCGCTGACGCTGACCTACCTGCCTCGCCAACTGACCCGCCACAACCGGTCTTCGCTGAGGCCATGGCCCAGAAAATGGTGTTCACCTCGGCTTTGGTAGAGAACCAGGGAGCCGGTGATTTGCCGCTTAGTCGGGTCACAGTGATACTGGGCCAAGACTGCGTTGGAAACGTCGATGAGGGCGTCTTGCACCGTTGCATTCAGCATCCGTTCGAAGACGACAACGGTAACCCTAAGTTCTGTACACCAACTGATGCCACTTGCCCTGATGGCAAGCGGGAAGATTTCATCATGGCTCGCAACGTCAATGACGAACCACTTTTCACGTATTATCTGCAATCCAACTTGGAAGTCGGTGGCGGCATGCATGCTGTCACCGACCCGGTCCAGCGGGGCCAAATCAGAGCGGTCGAATTCAAAGTCACAGTGTCCGGGCCGGAGGACGGCCGGACAACCGAATCGACTGTTTTCAAACGCTATGCCATCAACCGATGGGAGGACTTGTGATGCGAGCTTTATTGCGACCGCGCTGGAGCGGAGTTGGCCAGGCCGGTATGACGATGATCGCGGTGCTGGTCTCATGCACCATTTTGATGACGGTGGTACTTGGGTCGGCCGCCTTCTTGAGTTCATCAACCAAGTTTTCACGCTATGAACAGGACTCAGACTTGGCTTTCTCGGCCGCCCAGTCTGGCCTGAACGATCTGCTGACACGGCTGCGGGCGGATCCGGCGTTTCTTGAGACCCTTGAAATGAACTCGCAAGATCCAGGCAGCTACTGCTTAAGTGAGGCCACTGGTGGCCCAGATGAGGATGTCTTCGCTGACATTTGCGGCTGGAGTACCTCAACCAACGTCAACTGGGCTGAGATCACATCGGCCCAGACTTCAGCGCGGCAGTATTTCCATTACGTCATCACCTTCTATGACGAGATCTCGCAGAGTATTGACGTGACAGCGACCGGCAAGTCACGTAATGTGGTGCGTTCGATTACCGCCCGCCTAGCTCCCGTATCAACGCCGATGTATCTCTACATTTCGAATTATGAGCTGGCTGATCCAACCGATTACACAACTTACACGCGCGAGGATGTTTACGGCGGTGGCCAGCTAACATCAATGGCCTGCGGGGCCGGCTGGGCACCTGGTTCAGTCCCAGGCGACTTGCACTATGAATGGGAAGTCGGCACGACTGATCCGGTCACCGGCAAGAAGATTCCACCACGGCGCTACAACTACACTGGTCTGGAACAGGCCTGCTTTGTGCCCGCCTTCGATGCCTGGGACACGTTACAAGGCCGGATCCATTCGAATGACACCATTCGGGCGCGCGGCACAGTCTTCATTGTTGATCCGGAATGGACCACCGCCAAGAAGGAATGCCTGGCTGCTGGAGATCCCCTGAAAGACTGCATCGATGGTAACGCCACCTGGCAAAATGGCGGCCCGAAGTACCACGAAAAGATGGACATGCCGACTACCGCTTCGGCCGCCACAGCGGCGGCTGATGGGGCGGGTTGTACCTATGAAGGTAACACCAGAATCGTCCTGGAGGGTTCAAGCATGACAGTTTGGGCGCCAGAAACTAAGAACACCAAAACCGGTTGCGGTTCTCTAGCTGCCCTGAAGAGTGCGGCTGGCGCCGTTGTGAACATCCCGGCTGAGGCCGATGGCCCGCTGGTTTACATAGCGCCATCAGATGCCACGCCCGCTGAACTGAAAGCCGGATCAATTGGTGGGTTGCCGCTTGGCACCTATACCGGTGCGGCGATTTCCTCAAGCACCAACTACACCGAAGAAATCGCAGTCACCCGGCAAGAGAAGTTCGCTGGCCGTGGCAACGTTTACATCCAAGGCTACTTGTCTGGCCACTTGACAGTCGCGGCCGATGAATCAGTCATCGTGACTGGCGACTTAACCACCGTCAACGATGAAACCGACCTGCTCGGCCTGATTGGCACCTCAATTGAGATCTACAATCCGGTACTGCAGCGGGTCAAATCGGCCGAATCAGGTAACCATTGGATTCCAACGGTCCCAGAGAAGCTTGATGTTGTCAGCGGTTGGCCACAAAACCTGGACGGTGAGGCGAACATATTGACGATCGAAGCCGCCATCCACGCCACCACCGGCAGCTTCCGGTTGCAGAACTGGCGTGACGGCGGCGACAAAGGAACGCTCAGGGTCTTCGGTTCGATAGCTCAGAACTTCCGTGGCGTCGTCGCTTGGGCATCAGTTGACGGCTCGTCGCTAATCAGTGGCTATCGCAAGAACTACGTCTACAACTCGGCCCTGACCAAAGGCCGTCCGTTGTTGTTCTCACCGTTGTCTGGCGGATCATGGGCGGTCTTGTGGGGACAGAAGGCACAACCGCATGAGGCGTTGCAGCCGTGACAGTTCAAGCCCTTGATTTGGTGGGCCTCGGCCTGGCTGGCGGTTTGGCTGGCCTAGTTGTTGGCTCCTTCTTGACCGTGGTGATTAGTCGCCTGCCGGACGGCCGTGGTTTGTGGCCACGTTCGGCCTGCCCGGCTTGCGGTCAAGCAATCAAGGCAAAAGACAACATCCCGTTGGTTTCATGGTTGATTCTGCGTGGCCGGTGCCGCTCCTGCGGCCAGGCCATACCGGCCATGTATCCCTTAGTCGAGTTGACCACGGCGGTGTTGTTTGTGCTGGTAGCCCTATTTGTCCGGCCGCTGGCAGCGGTTCCGGCCTACCTTTACGCCGCTGCCATAGCGGTGGCCTTGACAGTAATAGACGCCAGGACACGGCGCCTGCCGGACCGCATTGTCCTGCCGTCTTATTTGGTTTTGGGCTTGGCGTTGGCGGCGGCTAGCTGGATAACTGGCGACTGGGCCGCCCTGCTGCGCGGCGGTATTGGCGGAATTGGTTTGCTGGTGGCTTATGGTCTGCTGGCTGCCCTGGTACCGCGTGGCATGGGCCTGGGGGATGTCAAACTGGCTGGGCTGATCGGCTTGATGTTGGCCTACCAAGGTTGGGGAGCCTTCGCCGTTGGCGCGTTGGGAGCTTTCCTATTTGGTGCTCTGTGGGGAATTGGGGTGATGGTACGCCGTGGCGGGGGACGGCGTACCACCGTCCCTTTTGGCCCTTGGATGTGCGCCGGAGCGGTTTTGGGATTGGCCGCTGGCGGGCCGGTCTGGCAGCAATATCTTGAGTTAGTTCGTTTGTAAGTGGCCGAGTAGGGTTGGACTGAAGAAAGGAAACGCGATGGCAAGAACGCAAGTTGTTGGCCTTGACATGGGCGATACGCAAGTGCGGGCGGTTGAGATGTCAATTGATCCGCGCGATCCGTTTGACTCTCCCCGAATCCAACGTTTCGCTGAATGGGATTTAGGCCATGATGTGATCCGTGATGGTGAGGTGGCTCGCCCGTCTGATGTAGCGCACGTCTTACGCGATCTGTGGAAACGGCACCGTTTCGCGACCAAGAATGTGATTCTGGGAATCGGCGGACAGCGTGTTGTGGTTCGCGATGCGACATTTCCATCAGCTCCGCTAGACGTTTTGCGCAAGTCGCTGCCATATATGGTTGAGGATCTATTGATGATTCCGGCCGATGAATCGCTGCTTGATTTCTACCCACTAACCGAGACTGGCGGTCAAGTATCTGGCCTGCTGGTGGCGGCGCCAATCGAATCCGTCCAGCGCAATGTTGACGCTGTTCAGCAGGCGGGATTACGTACTATCAGAGTTGACCTGACGGCCTTGGCCTTGGTCCGGGCACTCGCCCGGGGGCAATTCCAGCGCGGCGTTATTGGCTTAGTAGATGTTGGCGCGGCCATGACAACAGTCGCTGTGGCACGTGACGGGCAACCAGAAATGCTTCGCATCTTGCCAACTGGCGGAAAGATCATGACTGATCAGATTTCACGCGCTCTGGCGATTCAAGAATCCCTGGCTGAACGTATGAAAATTGAGATCGCTTTGATGAATCCAGGTGACGCCAATGAACAAGGCCAAGCCGTCTTCCAAGTGGTGGCGGAAAAATGCCAGGCGATGGTTGAACAGATCGCCCGGACCTTCTCCTTCTACGCTCAATCAAACGGCAATACGGTGCAACACGTCGTAGTCAGTGGCCGGGGCGGAATGCTCAACGGATTGGGCCAATACATTTCGACAGCCCTGCGTTTGCCGGCCTCGTTTTCGACGGTTGATTCGAGTTTCCAAGTTGAGCGTTCAGCTAGCGCTATGACACCAGAACAGCGCATGTCGCTACCAGTGGCGGTTGGCTTGGCGATGGGAGCAGCGGCATGAGCAAGCGAAGTGGTGGCGGTTCGATGGTGGGTGGCAGTGCCCTATTGGGCCGCCCGGCCGTTCCCTCAGTCAATCTGATTCCGGCCTCAGTTGATCAAGCCCGGGCCGGCCGGGCCGCCCAAATCAAAGCCATCATCGCTGTGGCTTTGGTGGTGGTGTTGCTCGGTGGTGGTTACGTCTTCTTGCTTAGTTGGAAAGCCTCGGCTGATGACCGGGTTGAAGCCGCCCAAGCTGAAGCTGACCGCTTGACGGCGGAAAGGGCGCAATACGCCGACGTCAGCGCTGTGGTGACAGCGCTTGATGAGGCCCAGCGGTCCCGCGTCGCGGCGATGGGTTATGAGGTCAAGTGGGCGGTCTTGCTCGGCGCCATGGTCGAAAGCCGTCCAGGCGATTCTTTAGTCGGGTCGATCTCTGGTTTGGGCATGTCAGCCGCTCAGAGCTTGCCACCCTCAACCAACGTCTTAGTTAGGCCGGCTGTCGCGCGGATGTCCGTCAAGATACGGGCCACATCAATGGACAGTGCCGCCGAGTGGCTGGCCATCCTGAATCGGACCCCAGAGTTAGAAGGGGCGGATTATTCCTTGCTGGAGGAAGTCCTGGAGGGCGATGATCTGACCGCGGCAACTCTTTATGACATCACCTGCTCAGCTGAGATCAATCTGCTCGGTCTATCTGGCAAGGTGCTCGAAGAAGACTTCCTCAAATGGCGTGATGCCACCATTGCCGCCTTACTGACAGCCACCCAAGGAGGCGGCCAATGAGTGGTCAAAACGCACGCACCATAGTGCTGTTGGCGATAGTTCTGGTCTTAGGCTTGGGGGCCGGCGCCTGGTTCCTGCTCTATTCTCCGCTAGTAGATGACAAAGCGTCGGCTGATCTTGAAGCTGATGAAATCGAGGCCCGGAATGACTTGTTGGACAAGGAACTGCGTGACCTTCGAGACAAGCGATCACAGTTGCCGGAGCTGGAAGCTCAACTGGAGGCCATTCGGGCGGAGTTCCCGACTGGCCCGGAGTTATCTGAGTTCACCTACTACTTGGCTGATTTGGTCCGGCAGTCAAACGCCCACGTCCAACGGGTCCGCCCCGACCAACCAGTGCAGTTGATGACGGCATTGGCTTTACCGGCCGGCCCGGGCGATTATGCCGCGCCGGTTATTACGGAACCGCCGCCGTCACTGTATCAATATCATTTTTCGATCGAAATCATCGGGACTTGGCCCCAAGCGCTGAAGTATCTGGAGCTGTTACAAGGCGAGGATGCCCGTATGTTTCTGGTCACCCAAGTGTCAGCTTCCCCGCCAAACAACGTTCCGACAGACACCGTAACGGGTGTATTTGAGTATGAAATTCAGGGCTATACCTACGCGTTGGTCGCGTCAGGGCAGTTGGCCCCCGAAATCCCGGAGCAGGGAGGTAACGATGAGTAACGAATCAGTTCGCGCCCCGCGCCAAGCAGGCCGGACGGCTCACCGGACATGGACTTTGATCGCTGGTGCGGCTGCCGCCGCGCTGGTTGGGGTGATGGTGATCAGCCCAGGCGACACACCGGCCGATGCCGCTGCCCCTGAGGTGGCGGCACCGGCCATCCAGCCGGCCGCGGCGCCGGAAGTGATCCGGGCGACTGGCACGGTCGAATTCGAGGCCCGCAAGGACCGCCGCTCAGTCGACACTGGCATTGATGTGCAGTATGACACCGCCTGGGTTTGGGGACTTGGTTACTACGGCATTTCCGGTGGTGACGCTGGGGTATCGGATAACGAGTACAACAACTATCCGCCGACTCCAGTTAAAGGGCTGCCCCGCGGTGCCATCACGGAAATGTCAGGCCAGATTTACAACTTCAACGCGGTCGATACGGAAGGCTGCGTCTGGGGCTGGGGTTCTTACGCCCACCGTGATGGCACTGGTGCGACCAAAGCCAAGCATCCGGAAACCGGCATTACGATCGACCGCGTCGGCACCGGTGATTCCTGGCCGCCGGTCAAAATCCGCATTGGCGGTACCTGGAATGACACCAGCAAACCGTATCTCTGCCAGGTGACACTGCTTTCGGCGACGCACAGCGCGGGCGCGGCGGTGACGAAGGACGGTTACGTCTATTCCTGGGGCGCCAACTTGTATGGCGGCCCGGATTCGGACGGTTCTTCGAACAAGTTTGGTGCCAAATTGGTCACCAACTTGCCACCGCCCAATGTGCCAGGTAACCGGCCGACCCAACTTGAAGGCGGTTATGAGAACTACTGGGTAATACTTGAGAACGGTCAGGTTTGGTACTTCGGCTATTCAGATGGCTACGAGCGTCCAGCGGCTGATGAAGGCGGTTACGAACTGTCTGGCGGTGTCCTGCCAGATGTTGACAAGAAACGGCCAGTCGTAGCTATGCCATCAAGGGCTTTGCAGGGTTGGTTCCGGGAGAATAACGCCGATTCGTACGTCATTCAGGTTCACTCCGGGATTTACTTTGGTGCCGCCTTGCTTTCCGACGGCAAAGTGTTGACCTGGGGTAAGGACTGGATGCAGGCCATAGGTCGGGGCTGCGATAAGAACGGCACTCACAAGCAGCAGAACTGCACTGATAACCAGGCGCGAACACCTAACTACCTTGAGGCTTATATGGCGGATCCGAACGCTCCGACTGGTGCTTACATCCCGATTGTGGTCAAACGTCTGTCTTGCGCTTTCACAGCCATGATCGCTTTGACTAATGACGGGGTTTTGTGGGGCTGGGGCGCTGAAGGTGGCCTTTACGTTTCATATGAGGGCATGGAGTTGTATCCGGCGGCTTTCGCCACCAATGTTGAGTCTTTCCAGACTGGGCAGGGTTACGTCTTGTGGCGCAAGAATGACGGTAAGAGATACGGCATTGGCTATAACCCGCGCGGTTCAGTTGGCCATAAGGCCTCAATGAACGACTCGGGTGCGGCCGGCTATGACTCGATCCACGAACTGTTTTTCGCTGGTGAAGAGTTCATGGGTTGCTCTAAGAGTGAGATGGAGTCTAAGACCAACAAGTGCAACCGACTGAGATTAGCCTGGGATGGTACCAACGGCCCGGCACGGGCTTATCAGTACCGTTTCACGATGGACGAATGTATGAAGTACATTGACTACGTCTGGTTCCAGGATGGCCAGACCACAAAAGCGGCTTGGCCGTGGGACGGCAGGAAGGGACTCTGCGCCTGATGCGAACAATCCAATTTCTGGCTGTGAACGCTGGGCTCGAAGAGCTCATTGATCTGGCCAGCTTCCCCAACTTGGTTCAAATCGGCGCGATTCTGACAGTTTTGGCATTGGTCGCACTGGCCGTATTGGCGTCGATGCTGCGCGGCGTCAAGGGTCTGCGGACTGAAGTGGCTGAGGCTTTGGTCCACACCTCGCCACCGGCTGGGCTCCCTTCAGGGAGCCTGGCCCCACCGCCAACGCCTCTACCAGCGGGCCCGCCTGCCTTAGCCGCGGCCCAAACCGGGGGTCCAGCGCAAGGCCAGGCCGGACCGGGGTTACCCGCCCTCCAAGGTGGGCCACCGGGCGCGCCGCAGCCGGTGCCGGTTGGATCGCCGGTTCAGACAGGCCCACTACCGGGCACCCCACCGATGATGGCTCCATTGCCGGCCGACCCAGGTGTCGGTCGGCCGTTGTCGTTCGCCGCCGTTATCGCTGAGCCGCCGTCTGGTCCGCTTGGGCCACCGGCGGCCCCGCAACCAGTTCTGCCAGCCAGGCCACAACCCAGCCAGACCTTCACAGTTGGCGGGCAAACCCCTGAGCGGCCTGTCCCGCCAGGACCGCAGCCGCCGCCACCAGCCCGCCGTTCGATTTCCAGCCCGGCCGCGCCAGAAGTGCCGCAGACGCCACCAGCCCGAACTCCAGCTCCGATGGCGGACGATGCCGTCCCACTAGCTATCAACACCGCCGCCCGTCGCGAGATTTCCCTAGTTGGGCGGGCTTTGAAGATCCTTGACGAGTTAGAGCAGTCTGAAACCGATCCGGACAAGCTGTTCGCTTTGTTCGCTTTGGATAATTTGATGGCTCGGATGCGCCGCGGTTCAGAAACTCAGATGATTCTGGCCGGACGCGACCCTGAACGGGCCATCCGGGACGCCTTGTCGGTTTCTGACGTGGTCCGGACTGGGTCATCCCAGATTGAACACTATGAGCGTGTCAGGATCGCACTCGACTGGGACCCGATGATCCGGTCCTACGCTGTTGTGCCGTTGGCTCACTTGGTAGCTGAATTGCTGGAAAACGCCACATCGTTCTCGCCTGAGGGTACAGCGGTTGAGATCGGCGCCTCGAACCACCGTGGTGACGTGGTTCTGACCATTGAGGACAGTGGCGTTGGCATGAGCCCGCAAGAATTGGCCACTGTCAACAAGATTGTCAAAGACGGCCCTAGTCCGGATGACTTGTCTCACGGCCGCCTTGGTGTGGCTGTGGTGGCACGGTTGGCCGCCCGTTTAGGGGCGGCCGTCAGCTTCGCTCCTGGGCAAGGTGACGACAAGCGCGGTACCACGGCTGTCATCCGGATTCCAGCCAAGCTGGTTGATGACCGGCCGGTTGACGCTACCCGCCTGCCAGAATCTGGCACAGCTCCCGCACTGCCACCGCAGCCGGCTCTGGAGCCTTCCGCCATGACGGCCGCACCGCCGACGGCTGAAACTTTCCAACCGGTTCAGTTATCCCAGCAGGGACGCACTGAACTGCCCAAACGCGGTGAAAAGCCGACTGGGGCGGACGCCCCTGGCGCCCGCCCGCAAACTGGCCCAATGCCGACGGTCCCACCCGCCCATGTTCCGGCCGTGCCGCCCGCCCGCGTCCCGGCCGTGCCACCGGCTCACGTTCCGGCGGCCAGCGCGGCGGCTGGAACGATTCCGCCCGCCGCGACACCGGCCGCCGCCGGTGAACGCCCGGCCGGGATTGTGCCGTTGGGTGCCCGCTTCTCACCACTCGGTGAGGGTGCCAACCCGAGCGCCGCCTTGCCGCGCCACTCAGCTGATGGCCAGGCCCTGGCTGAACGTCAACCTGTTGGGGCACATCAGGGAGCTGGCGCACCGCCTGGCAGCCAATTCCCTTTCGCAGGAGCCCCAGCAGGACCGGCCCAACCGGCGGGGCATGAACCCAGGCCAGCCGGGCGGGCTGGCGGGCCAGCCTTGCCTGGCACCGACCTGCCTGCCTTCGCCGATGTGATCGCCCCGGCTGAGCGCCCGCTGAGCCCCGATATGCCGGTCAGGCGCCGCCCGACCGCCGCCCGGCGGAGTGCGGCGCAGAGCCCGGCACCAGGTGATGGGCGAGCCCCTGAGCCGTTCCCGCCGCTGCCTGGATCGCCTGGTAGTTTGCCGCCTTCAATGACGGCGCCGCCAGGCCTGATCCCGCCGATTGAGGCACCGGTGCCGCCGCGCCGCCGCTCAATGCAAGGACCATTACCGGGAGCGGGACAGCCTGGTCAACCCGGCGGTCCCGATCAGCCCGGCTTGATGCCTCCTGGCACGATCCATGCCGGGCAGATGCCTCCAGGGCCAGTCCCAGCCGGACAGATGGCGCCCTTCCCGGTCCAGACCGCGGTCGCGCCATCTGACCCCGGAACTTTGGCACCACCCGTCGGTCCGCCACCGTCTGGACCAGGCGGGTTGCCGCAACGCGGCGGAACTGGCGGGTTCATGCCACCACCTGGAACAGGCGCCCCATTGGCGGCAGGAGCCGCCGGACCGCCCGGAACAATCCCACCACCGCCCGGGGCGGGCCTCGCCCGGCGGGCCGGAGGAAGCCCGCCGTCGGCCGTACAAGCTGGCGGTTTGGCCGGACCAGCCCAAACTGGTGGCTTCCGGCCAGGCGGCACAATGCAACCCGGTGGCGGCAACTCAGCCCTGTCGATCCCCGACCTGAGCGGTTCGATCGCCGGTTCAGCCATCGCCTTGAAAGCCTCAATTCAAGAAGAAGCTCTGGCCGAGCTAGCCGGATTGAACGCCTACAAACCAGAAAAGACCGAATCACGGCCAGCCTCAGGCCTGGCGCGTCGGCAGGCCGGAGCTTCATCCGTGCCAGCCATCGCCGAACCGGTCACATCGCCGCCCAAAGCGCGCGATGCTGACAAGATCCGTTCGGCGCTCTCAGCCTTCCAGCTAGGTACACGGCGTGGGCGTAACGGCTCACGCAGTGGATCAGGGAAGGGATGAGCATGAACAGATCACCCGCAACGCCGCAATTGACCGATGGCCTGCCCATTCAAGGAGGAACCAGATGACCACCAACTACCAGCACGGAGAGAACAGGCAGGACCTGACCTGGCTCCTTGACTCGTTCGTCCGCTCGACTCCTGGCGCCCGGCTAGGTGTGGTAGTCAGCGCCGATGGCCTGCTGATGACCATGTCCGGCGGAGCCGACCGGACTGTGGGAGACATCATGGCAGCGATCTGCTCCGGAATGTCCTCCCTGGCGCGGGGCGCCGGACGTGAACTAGGCATAGGACGTGACCGCCAATCAGTCATCGAATATGAAGAAGGCTTCGTCATGCTGATGTCGATCTCGAACGGTTCCGTTCTGGCGGTACTGTGCGAACCAGACTCAGACGTCGGCTTAGTTGGCTATGAGATGGCCACACTGGTCGGCCGGGCTGAAACCTTCCTCACACCGGCGCTGATCGCCCAGATGCGTGACTCGCTGCCAACTACTGGGACCGTCCGGGGTGCGATGTGACACCGGAGCCGATGGGCGGCCACCACGGCCGCCACAACGAATCGGCCCTGGAGTCACTCACCGGGCCGGCCCATATTCCTGTGCCGGCCCCCGGTGAAGACCCCAGTGCGGCCCATGCGGCCAGCCAACGGACGACCCGTCAAACCCATCCCGGCAGCGGCAGCGTCGAGGCGATCCAACCGCGCCGGGCCGGGCCCAATGTGGCCGCGGCGGCCGTCACCGGCCAAACCCATCGGGCTCAAGCCATGACCCGTCAAGGACCAGCTGGGAGGCGACCTAGCCTGGCGGCTGACGGAACTGGTGGGACGGCATCGTCCAACCCGGCGCAAAGACGCTACGGTGACGAACCCGCCACGCCAACCCAAACCCCCGCCGCCGCCGCGCCGCCGCCAGCCGCGCCGCAACCAATCCCGCAAAGAACCGCCACCCCACGCAAAGCCGAACCACCACCACCTGGCGAAGACGTCTCATCAGTGCGTCCCTTCGTAGTCACGCGGGGACGCACCCAAGCCTCAACCGACACCCGTCTCGAATCGATTCTGGAAGTCGCTAACCAGCAATGGTTAGCTGAAAAGGGCAAAAGCTTATCGCCCGAAGAACTAGCCATAGTCCGGCAAATCGCTTCAACCTATTTGACCGTCGCGGAGGTGTCCGCTCACCTCAAACTACCGGTCGGCGTGGTCAAAGTGCTGGTCTCGGACCTGGCTGAATCTGGTGTCCTGCTGGTACATGACACTGTGGCCGGAGCCGGAGGCGGGATCAACGCCGGCGGCGCCGTAACCCGCGAACAAACCTTGGAACTACTGGAGAGTGTTCTAAATGCAATATCCGAGCTATGAGCAGAGCCAAGGAGGCGCCGTGACTCACCCCAAGCCTCCCACCGTGGTCAAGATCGTGGTGGCCGGCGGTTTCGCAGTTGGTAAAACCACGTTCATTGGCGCGGTCTCGGACATAGAACCGCTCAATACTGAAGCCGACATGACAGAACACTCATTAGGTGTTGATGATGCCGGCCGCCGGGCCGCCCAAAAAGAAACCACCACCGTGGCGATGGACTTTGGGCGGATAGCATTAGGTGAATCACTTTGGCTTTACCTATTTGGCACACCCGGCCAAGAGCGTTTCCTATTCATGTGGGATGACTTAGTCCGTGGCGCGATCGGCGCTGTGGTCCTAGTTGACACCGACCGGCTAGACCAAGGATTCACCGCGGTTGACTATTTCGAATCACGAAACATCCCATTCGTGGTGGTAATAAACTGCTTCGACGGAATAGCGCGACATACCCTAGAAGATGTCCGTGACGCTTTAGCTGTCGGCCCGGACATCCCAGTGATGTACTCTGACGCGCGCTCCAAAGAAGCCGCCAAACAAGCCCTAGTCGCCGTGGTTAGGGTGGCGATGGATCGGCTACGCAATGCTTGATCGCAAATCTCGCATCGGTCAAGAACGGCGCGTCGGTGTAGACGAACTGTTCTTCTCCTGCACCGACAGGAAAGGCGTGATCACCGCGGCGAATAGCGTGTTCGCCCGGTTATCGGCTTTTCCGCGCGAGGAATTGATGGGGGCGCCACACAACCTGATCCGCAACCCCTTAATGCCAGGCGGCGCCTTCAAACTAATGTGGGACACGCTGCTAGGCGGTAAACCATTCGCCGCCTATGTCAAGAACCTGGCTAAAGACGGGTTCGATTACCAAGTGTTCGCCACCGTCACACCGATGGGCAGTGGTTTCCTATCGGTCCGGTCCTCACCACGGTTCGAACCACTGTGGGACGCGGCCCTGTCACTCTACGGCCAGGCCCTACCGATCGAAGAAGACGCCAAACGTCGCGGCGCTAACCGGTCCCAAACCGCCACAGCTGGCCTGACAGCCCTAGCCGGGATGCTAGCTGATGCCGGATTCCCGTCCTATGACGAGTTCATGTACACAGCACTGCCAGCTGAAACCCAAACCCGGGTGTCACTGTCAGCCCGGCGGACCTACCGGCCAGAAGCCCACGGTGATATCGCTGACATTTTGAACAACGCTGTCGCCATGGATGAACTAATCGGTGACCTGCTGGGACGGCTTGACTCTTTGCAGCAGCTAGCTGAAGCGCTGCAAGGCGGCGCGTCACAGCTTGGCGGTACGGTAGCCCGGCTAGCTCAAGTCACCCAAGTATCACTCAGCGCGTCAGAACATGTAGCGGCCAACGCACCGATCCTCGCCTCGACCGCCAACGCCATGACACAAGTCGGAGCCGGCGCGGAACGTGTCATAACACCACTGCCGGACCGGCTATCACAGGTCCGCTTAGGCGTTATGGAGTTACGTTTCCGGATCGCTTTAGCCCAGCTACACAACGACATGGTGATCAACTTCGCCCTTGAAACACTTGACGGTTTCGCTCCGCCAGAAGGTTTCCTATACGTGCCGTTACTGTGCTACGCCTTAGCTGATGATGTTGAAGCGGTCGCCTCCGGCCTGGAAGGCGCCCAAGGTGTCCTCAGTGAAGTCGGCACCCAAGTTGAATCAGCCGGATCCCATCTGACCCAGTTCCAAAAGTTCCTCACCAACTGGCGCATCCAAGTGCCACGCTTTGGTGTTTCAGCCCAGTTAGGGCCACTAGTTGGGCCGATCGACGAACAACTCAACCGGTCACATGAAGAACTCAACGTGCTGCGCGCCTTAGCTAGAGCCTGCGTCAGCGAGTCACGGCCATTTGACCGGTTACCAATGGAAGAAATCCTTGGCCGCATCAACATGGCGTCACGCAATATGATCCGTGACAACTACGAACACACCCAAGCGGTTTTCAACTCAGTGGGCCTGGCTATGCCGAGGGGAGTGCGATGAGCGCCTTAGAACAAACCCTGCTGTCACGCGGGTTGGTCTCGCAAGCTCAACTAGACCAAGCCAACCGGGCGCAGGTGGCCGATGGCGTCACCTTGGGTCAGGCGCTAGTCAACAGTGGCGCTCTGCGCGAGGAGGACCTCATCCCGGTTCTGGCTGAAGCGGCCGGCCTGCGCTTCGTTGACCTTGACATGTTCCCAGTAGATCAGCGGGTGGCTGGTTCAGTGCCGGGCGCGATCTGCCGTCGGCACATGCTGTTGCCAATCGCCCGGGAAAACGACTCAGTCGTGGTCGCCATGGCGGAGCCAGGCAACATTGTGGCGATTGATGACGTCCGCTCCTATCTTGGAGCCACAGTCATCGCTGTAGTAGCTGAACGCGGAGCCCTTGACCGGGCGATCCGGCGCTACGTTCGGTCCGATTCTGAGATTGACTCAATTGGCCAGTCACTTGACTCTTCAGCCCGCGACGAGGAACGGCAATCGTCGGCCACCGTAGTTGACGTTGTCCAAGAAGACTCACCGGTGGTGCGCTGGGTTCACCTGCTGATTTCGCAAGCCATCCATGACGGCTGCTCCGATATTCACCTCGAACCAGAAGAGTTCGACCTGCGGGTGCGCTACCGGATTGACGGTGTGTTACATGAAATGCAAAGCGCCCCGAAAACAATCCAGTCGCAAGTCATATCCCGTATCAAAATCATGGCTGATATTGACATCGCTGAACGGCGCAAACCACAAGACGGCCGCATCTCCGTCAACGTTGACAACAACGATGTCGACCTACGTGTCGCGACCCTACCGACAGTTTGGGGCGAAAAGGTTGTCATGCGTATCCTCAACACTTCAGCCGTCCAAGTTGATCTGCGCAAACTGTCCTTCTCAGAAACATCTTTCGAACGTTACCGAGCGGCCTACATCAGGCCCTACGGCATGATCCTGGCGACCGGCCCAACCGGTTCCGGTAAATCAACCACGCTTTACGCCACACTGCGTGAAATAGCCCGGCCAGAGGTCAACGTCATCACAATTGAAGACCCAGTCGAATACCGCATGACAGGCATCAACCAGATCCAGGTCAACCCGAAAGCTGGCCTGACCTTCGCGGCGGCGCTGCGCTCCATCCTGCGGGCTGACCCTGACGTGGTGCTAGTCGGTGAGATCCGTGACGGTGAAACCGCCCAGATCGCTGTCGAGTCAGCTCTGACCGGCCACCTGGTGTTATCCACCTTGCACACCAACGACGCCCCATCAGCTGTCACCCGGTTAATTGAAATGGGAATCGAACCGTTCCTGGTCGCCTCAGCCCTGGACTGCGTAGTCGCTCAACGTCTCGCCCGGCGGCTCTGCGAACGGTGCCGTGAACCCTACACACCAACTGATGTTGAAATGGACTTGTTGCGGGCTGACTGGATTTTCCGTGAACCACCACCACCGCAGCTTTACCGCCCAGTCGGTTGCTCAGCTTGCGCCAGCACCGGATTCAAAGGCCGCTTAGCGGTTCATGAAGTCATGACTGTGACCAAAGAACTGGAACACCTGACCGCCTTGCGAAAATCAACCCGTGAGATCGATGAGCTGGCCCGCGAACAAGGCATGATCTCATTGCGCCAAGATGGCTGGGCCAAAGTGGCGCAAGGCCAAACGTCAATTGAAGAACTGCTGAGGGTAGTGGCATGAGCGCTGATGCTGACATTTATGGCGAGGAAACAGCACTTGACCTGGTTCAAGCTTTAGAAGAGGCAGCCGCGCGAGGTGCTTCCGACCTGCATCTGACCGCCCTGCTGCCACCAATCATGCGCATGTCAGGCCAACTAACACCACTGCCAGGTTTCACCGCGCCAGGCGAAGAAGTCCTATACCAGCAGCTCATCGGAATGCTCAGCCGGACTCAGCGGGAAAAATTCGAAGACACCCTAGAACTTGACTACTCTTGCCAAGTGCCGTCAGGCCGGATGTTCCGGGCCAACCTGTTCTGGGACCGCGGCTCAATCGCGGCGGCCTTCCGTGTCATCCCGGACACGATCAAACCACTCGAAGAGTTACGCATCCCAGGGGTTGTCAAAACCTTCGCCGGTTTGCCGCGCGGCTTAGTGCTGGTTTGCGGGCCGACCGGCTCCGGCAAATCAACCACCCTGGCGGCCGTGATCGACCTAGCTAACCGGACCCGGTCAGGCCACATCTTAACGATCGAAGATCCGATTGAGTTCCAACACAACTCAAACCGCTGCTTGGTCGCCCAGCGTGAAATTGGCGTTGACACGATGTCATTCGCCGAAGCCCTGAAACACGCTCTGCGGCAAGACCCAGACATCATCCTGGTGGGTGAGCTACGTGACCGAGAAACCATGGAAACCGCCCTCCGGGCCGCTGAAACCGGTCACTTGGTCTTCGCCACGCTGCACACCCAAGGGGTGGCACAATCAATCAACCGTCTGGTGGACCAATTCGATGCTTACCATCAGGACCAGATCCGGTCACAACTAGCGATCACCTTGCAAGGCGTCCTATCACAGACACTATGCCGCCGGTCAGATGGTCGGGGCCGGGTGGTAGCGACCGAACTGATGCGAGCCACCCCCGCCATTAGGGCAATGATCCGTGAAAACAAATTGCACCAAATCTATTCAGCCCTCCACTCAGGCGGCGAAGAAGGCATGCACACCTTGGACCAGTCACTCGCTGACCTGGTCCGGCAAGGTGACATCACCTTTGAAGAAGGCCTCGAAAACGCCCGCATGCCAGATGAGTTCGCTCGCTTGTTGGGCCGGTCAACCCGTGTCCAGCAAGGTGCTTCAGGTTTGAACAACCCCTTCGGCAGGATGTGATTCGCCATGGCGACAAAAACCTTCGAATACACCGTCATAGTGGCGGGATCAACCCGCACCGGCAAAGTTGACGGGCCTGATACACAATCAGTCGCCCGGCACCTGCGGGAAGGCGGCATGACACCGATTGACATTCATGAAGTGTCTAACACCGGCCTGAACCGCGAAATCAACCTTGGCGGCAACACCGTCCGACCAAAAGACGTCGCGGTTTGCATCCGGCAGCTAGCCACCATGGTCAGCGCCGGTTTATCACTGCTCCAGTCGCTGTCCGCCATTTCGGAACAAGCGTCTTCACCGGCTCTACAAAAAGTCTTACGGGAAGTCGCCGGCGACGTCGAAACGGGTTCCACCCTAGGTGACGCCCTATCCAAACACTCCAAAGTGTTCAGCCCAGTGGTCCTAGCGATGATCCGTTCCGGTGAATCCGGCGGGTACCTTGACGCCGTCCTGACATCAGTCGCCGACCAGCTCGAATCCGAACTCAAACTCCGCCGGGCCGTCAAATCAGCCATGGTTTACCCAACAGTGGTGCTGATCTTCGCTGTCGTCGTGGTTATAGCGATGCTGCTTTTCATTGTGCCGGTGTTCGAGGGGATCTTCGCCGACCTGGGCAAAGAACTACCACTACCAACTCAGATTCTGGTATCGCTGTCACAGTTCCTGAAGTACGCCGGTGGCCCGCTGCTGGTCTTAGTACTGCTCGGCCTGTGGTGGTGGCGTAACCACCACAACGACCTGGCAGTCCGGGAAAAGCTCGATCCACTCAAACTGAAAGCCCCCATCATGGGCGGCCTGATGCAGAAAGTCGCGCTCGCCCGGCTGTCACGATCAATCGCCACCATGAGCCGAGTTGGTGTGCCGATTGTCCAAACGCTCGGAATTGTTGGCGAAACAGCCGGTAACGTGGTCATCACCCAAGCGGTAGACCGGGTCAAGGAGAAAGTCGTGACCGGGTCCGCCCTGGGCAAAGCGATCTCCGAAGAGCCGATCTTCGGCCCGATGATCTCCCGCATGGTGGCGGTCGGTGAAGACGCGGGCGCACTCGACACCATGCTAGAAAAGGTCGCCGAGTTCTATGACGACGAGGTTGAAGCCGCCACAGCCTCAATCACCTCAATCATTGAACCGGTCCTGATTGTCATGGTCGGTTCGATCGTCGGTGCCATCCTGATCTCGCTCTACCTGCCGATCTTCCAGCTATCGACTTCGGTTGAATGACCTGCCGCCTGGCAGGAAACTAGGCGAGAAAACGCCAACCAACTAGACGGCATCGTCCGCCAAAGGCCCGAGCATATGACGGGCCGAGACCGCCTCTTAAGTAGCCCCTAGACAAAGCTAGGATTCCGGACTAGGCTAGCTCCTTGCGCCGTTCTGTGCCTCATGCCCACTCAAAGTCTGAGACTCAGCGCTGCGCCGCGTGCATCTTACACTTCGGGAGGGACCATTGGCTGCCTCGCGCATCCCACGTTCAACAATAGACGCTAACGCACCAATCAGGGGTTCGGGAAGGGTTTCCTTCGCGAAAATCCATGAACCGCTTGAAGTCCCAGACTTACTGGGACTCCAGCGCGACTCATTCGACTGGCTGATTGGTAACCAGCATTGGCGCGCCAGGCTTGAAGCGGCCCAGGCGGAAGGCCTTGGCGGCGTACCAGAGGTGGCCGGTCTGGAGGAAATCTTCACCCAGATCAGCCCGATCGAGGACTTCTCCTTGACAATGGCGCTGTCCTTCAGGGAAAGCCGCTTCGAGCCGCCCAAATGGACCGCTGAGCAGTGCAAAGACAAGGATCTAACCTATGCCGCACCGCTCTTTGTGACGGCCGAGTTCCACAACTACAAGACCGGTGAAATCAAATCGCAAACCGTCTTCATGGGGGACTTCCCGTTGATGACCGACCGCGGGACGTTCATCATCAACGGCACCGAACGGGTCGTGGTCTCGCAGCTTGTCCGCTCACCAGGGGTGTACTTCGAACGCACCCAAGACAAGTCGTCAGACAAAGACATCTACTCGGCCAAGATCATCCCGTCGCGTGGCGCCTGGCTCGAATTTGAGATCGACAAGCGGGACATGGTGGGTGTCCGGATCGACCGCAAGCGGAAACAATCCGTCACCGTTTTCTTGAAAGCTCTCGGCGTCACCGAAGCGGAAATCAAAGAACAGTTCAAAGCTTTCCCGGCTGTCCTGGAGACACTGGCCCGCGACGCCGTGCCAACACCCGAACTGCGCCGCACCGTGACTGACCCAGAAGAACTCCGGGAACGAATCCAACAGGCCGCCCTGGTGGACATCTACCGCAAGATCCGTCCAGGCGAACCGCCAACCGCTGACGCTGGACGCAATCTGCTGGACCAGTTCTACCTCAACTCGAAGCGTTACGACCTGGCGAAAGTCGGCCGCTACAAGGTGAACCGGAAACTCGGTCTAGACCCGGCGACAGTTTCCCCGACGCTGCGCAAAGAAGACATCATCGCCACGATCAAATACTTGGCGGCCTTACATCAAGGCCAAAAAGAACTAGTCACCGAGGCGGGCACAGTCCGGGTAGAAACAGACGATATTGACCACTTCGGCAACCGTCGCATCCGGGCGGTCGGAGAACTGATCCAAAACCAGGTCCGGACGGGCTTGTCACGTATGGAACGGGTTGTCCGCGAGCGCATGACCACCCAGGACGCTGAAGCCATCACCCCGCAAACCCTGATCAACATCCGGCCAGTGGTGGCTTCAATCAAAGAGTTCTTTGGCACTTCACAGTTGTCACAGTTCCTTGACCAGAACAACCCGCTGGCTTCACTAACCCACAAGCGGCGCCTGTCAGCCCTCGGGCCTGGCGGTTTGAGCCGTGACCGGGCCGGTATGGAAGTGCGTGACGTTCACCCGTCGCACTACGGTCGGATGTGCCCAATTGAAACCCCAGAAGGCCCCAACATTGGTTTGATTGGTTCGCTCGCCACCTACGGGCGGATCAACCCTTACGGTTTCATTGAAACGCCATACCGCGTCGTTAAAGACGGCCGCGTAACTGACGACGTACGTTACCTGACGGCTGATGATGAGGACCGCTTCGTCATCGCCCAAGCTAACGCCCCACTTGACGCTACCGGCCGGTTCGTTGAAGACCGTGTCCTAGCGCGGACCCGTGGCGGTGAAGTCGAATACGTTCACGCCCAAGAGGTCTCCTATATGGACGTTTCGCCGCGCCAGATGGTTTCAGTTGGCACCGCCATGATCCCCTTCTTGGAGCACGATGACGCCAACCGGGCCTTGATGGGGGCGAACATGCAGCGTCAGGCCGTGCCTTTGGTACGGACCGACACGCCGCTAGTTGGTACCGGCATGGAGTTACGGGCCGCGATTGACGCCGGTGACGTGATTATCGCCGAACAAGACGGCGAGGTCAGAGAAGTTTCCGCCGATGCCGTCGTAGTGGCTTGCGATGACGGCTCCGAGCGGGTCTACCGGGTGGCTAAGTTCCAACGCTCCAATCAAGGCACAAGCTACAACCAGCGGGTCGTAGTTGATGAAGGTCAACGGGTCAGGGCCGGCCAGGTGCTGGCCGATGGTCCAGCTACCGACCAAGGTGAACTAGCTTTAGGCCGCAACCTGCTGGTCGCTTTTATGAGCTGGGAAGGCCACAACTACGAAGACGCCATCATCTTGTCGCAACGTCTGGTGCAGGAAGACATTTTGTCCTCAATTCACATTGAGGAACATGAGGTTGACGCCCGCGACACCAAACTAGGCGCCGAAGAGATCACCCGCGACATTCCTAACGCACCTGAAGAGTCCTTAGCTGACCTTGATGAGCGTGGCATCATCCGGATTGGGGCTGAAGTAACAGCCGGTGACGTGCTAGTCGGCAAGGTGACACCGAAAGGTGAAACTGAGCTGACCCCAGAAGAACGCCTGCTGCGGGCCATTTTTGGTGAGAAAGTCAAAGAAGTCCGTGACACTTCAATGAAAGTGCCGCACGGCGAATCTGGCACGGTCATTGGTGTGCGTGAGTTCTCCAAAGCTGATGATGATGAACTCAACCCTGGTGTGAATCAGGTTGTCCGGGTGCATATCGCTCAGCGCCGCAAGATCACGGATGGTGACAAGCTGGCTGGCCGACACGGCAATAAAGGTGTCATTTCGAAGATCCTGCCAATTGAGGACATGCCGTTCTTAGCTGACGGTACGCCAGTTGATGTGATCCTGAACCCGCTTGGTGTGCCAGGCCGGATGAATGTTGGCCAGGTCTTGGAATTACACATGGGCTGGATCGCTTCGCAAGGCTGGAGAGTTGAGGATCCGGGAGCTGAATGGGCCGCTGGGTTGAGCCCCGAAGTCTTACAGGGCCGTCCAGGTCAGCCGATCGCCACACCAGTGTTCGATGGCGTCCGGGAAGATGAGCTGACCGGTTTGCTTGGTTGCACCATCCCGAACCGGGATGGCCAGCGGCTAGTTGACCAAACTGGTAAAGCGGTCCTGTTCGATGGCCGGTCAGGTGAACCGTTCCCTGAGCCGGTGGCGGTTGGCCAGATGTACATCTTGAAACTGCACCACCTGGTTGATGACAAGATCCACGCCCGGTCAACTGGACCGTACTCGATGATCACACAGCAGCCTTTAGGTGGTAAAGCCCAGTTCGGCGGTCAGCGTTTCGGTGAGATGGAGGTTTGGGCACTGGAAGCTTATGGTGCCGCCTACGCCTTGCAGGAGCTGCTGACCATCAAATCGGATGATGTGGTTGGCCGGGTTAAGGTCTATGAAGCCATCGTCAAAGGCGAAAACATTCACGACCCGGGTATCCCTGAGTCATTCCGTGTGCTGATGCAAGAAATGAAATCACTTTGCCTCAACGTTGACGTGCTGTCAGCTGACGGCCAAGTGATTGAGATGCGCGACTCAGATGATGAGGTTTACCGGGCGGCTGAGGAGCTAGGCATTGACCTGAGCCGCCGACCAGACGCGTCATCAATCGACGAACTGTGACCTGGCCGGCCACGGCCGGGTCACTGAACCACGAACTTTTCACTTACCCTTCGACAATACGAGGAAGCAGGGACTGACTTGCTGGACGTCAACATCTTCGACGGCATCAGGATTGGTTTGGCCACCGCGGAAGAAATCCGTATCTGGTCCCATGGCGAGGTTAAGAAGCCTGAAACGATCAACTACCGCACCCTCAAACCAGAAAAGGAGGGTCTGTTCTGCGAGAAGATCTTCGGCCCGACCCGTGACTGGGAATGCGCTTGCGGCAAATACAAGCGGGTCCGCTTCAAGGGGATCATCTGTGAGCGTTGCGGCGTTGAAGTGACGCGCTCTAAGGTGCGCCGTGAACGGATGGGACATATTGAGTTGGCCGCTCCGGTGACACACATCTGGTATTTCAAAGGTGTGCCGTCACGGCTTGGCTATCTGCTGGATTTAGCGCCGAAGGACCTTGAGAAGGTCATCTATTTCGCGGCTTACATGATCACTGATGTTGATCAGGAAGGCCGTGAAGCTGACCTGGATTCGCTGCAAAATGAGGTTGATTTGGAGGTGGCACGGATTGAGGCCGATGCCGCCGTCCAGCTTGAAGCCCGCCATCAGCGTCTCGAATCTGACTTGGCCGCCCTTGAAGAAGCTGGGGCTAAGCCGTCGGCGACACGGAAGTTGCAAGCCTCAGCTGAACGTGAGTTGAGCGCCATCCGTGACCGCGCCAAGCGGGAAACGGACCGAATCGTGGCGGTGTGGGATCGTTTCAAGAACCTCAAAGTGTCTGATCTTGAAGGCGATGAGTTGCTTTACCGGTCGATGCAGGACCGTTACGGTAACTATTTCCGCGGGTCGATGGGTGCGGCCGCGATTAAGCGTCGCCTTGAAACCTTTGACTTGGAAGGCGAGTCACAGGCTTTACGGGAGATCATCCGGACTGGTACTGGTGCGAAGAAGACGCGGGCTTTGAAACGTCTGCGGGTCGTTAACGCCTTCTTGCAGACCGAGAACCGGCCTGAGGCGATGGTGCTGGATTGCATTCCGGTGATCCCGCCAGATTTGCGGCCAATGGTTCAGCTTGATGGTGGCCGTTTCGCCACCTCTGACTTGAACGATCTTTACCGCCGGGTGATTAACCGCAACAACCGGTTGAAGCGGCTGCTTGACTTAGGCGCGCCAGAAATCATTGTCAACAATGAGAAGCGCATGCTGCAAGAAGCGGTTGACTCTTTGTTTGACAACGGACGGCGTGGCCGGCCGGTGACAGGACCTGGTTCACGTCCACTCAAATCGATCAGCGACATGCTGAAAGGTAAGCAGGGACGGTTCCGCCAGAACCTGTTAGGCAAGCGGGTTGACTATTCAGGCCGGTCAGTTATCGTGGTGGGCCCAACTCTGAAACTGCATCAATGCGGTCTGCCTAAGGCGATGGCTTTGGAACTGTTCAAACCGTTCGTCATGAAACGGCTGGTCGAGTTGCAGCATTCGCAGAACATCAAGAACGCCAAGAAGATGGTGGAACGCCAAGACGCGGTTGTTTGGGATGTTCTAGAAGAGGTCATCACTGAGCATCCAGTGCTGCTCAACCGGGCACCAACTTTGCACCGGCTGAGTATTCAAGCTTTCGAACCGCAACTGGTTGAAGGTAAAGCGATCCATTTACATCCGCTGGTTTGTGGTGCTTTCAACGCTGACTTCGATGGTGACCAGATGGCGGTCCATCTGCCGCTTTCGGCTGAGGCGCAAGCTGAGGCACGCATTTTGATGCTGTCTTCGAACAACATTCTGAAACCATCTGATGGCCGACCGGTGACTGTGCCAACCCAGGACATGATCATCGGTTTGGATCATTTGACGACTCAGATTGATGGTTCCCCCGGTGAGGGACGTCGGTTCTCGTCACCGGCTGAAGCCATCATGGCGTTTGACGCTGGCCAGCTTGGGCTAGGCGCCAAGGTCATTATCCGGTTGACGGACTATGTGCCGCCGGTCGGGGCTGAAGTGCCTCCTGTGATCGACTTGGAAACCACTTTGGGCCGGGTTTTGTTCAATGACGCCTTGCCGGTGGATTATCCTTTCGTCAACGAACTGGTCGAGAAGCAACGCCTTGGCCAGCTAGTTAACGACCTGGCCGAAAAATATCCCAAAGTTGAGGTGGCGGCGGCGCTTGACGCCCTGAAGGAAGCCGGTTTCCATTGGGCTACCCGGTCGGGTGTGACGATCAGCTTCTCGGACGTGATAGCTCCGCCGGACAAGCAGGAGATTTTGGACCGCTACGAGATCCGGGCCGACAAAGTCCAAGAACTCTTCGATGAAGGCAAGCTGGATGAACGCGGTCGGCGCCAAGAACTGATCGACATCTGGACTGAGGCGACTAATGAGGTTGACGATGCGATGCGCCGGGCTTTCCCGCCACGTAACACCGTTTACCGGATGGTTTCTTCTGGGGCGCGCGGTAACTGGATGCAGGTCCGCCAGATCGCCGGTATGCGCGGCCTGGTGGCGGACCCCCGAGGTGAGATCATCCCACGGCCGATCAAGTCCAACTACCGTGAGGGCCTGTCAGTGGTGGAGTACTTTATCGCCACCCACGGCGCCCGCAAGGGCCTAGCTGATACGGCTTTGCGGACAGCTGACTCGGGTTACTTGACGCGGCGCCTAGTTGACGTCTCCCAGGACGTCATAGTCAGGGAAGAAGACTGCGGCACGGAACGTGGTTTGACTCTGCCGATCTCAACTGAGATCAAGAATGATGAAGATCGCACTATGGTTGTGCGTCACCCCAAAGTGGAGACGTCAGTTGTGGCCCGGACTTTGGCGACAGAGGTGGAGGCACCTGACGGCACTGTCCTAGCTGAGGCCGGCCGGGATGTTACTAATGTTCTGGTCGACCAGCTGATCGCGGCTGGTGTGACCGCTGTCAAGGTGCGTTCGGTGTTGACCTGCGAGTCGCGGGTTGGAACTTGTGCGATGTGTTACGGCCGTTCGCTGGCCACCGGCAAGCTGGTTGACATTGGTGAAGCGGTCGGAATTGTGGCGGCTCAGTCAATTGGTGAGCCAGGCACTCAGCTAACTATGCGTACCTTCCACACTGGTGGTGTGGCCGCGGCCGATGACATCACCCAGGGTTTGCCCCGTGTTCAGGAACTGTTTGAGGCCCGCACACCGAAGGGTGAAGCGCCAATCGCTGAGGCGTCCGGCAAGATCGCGATTGATGATTCGGAGCGTCTGCGCCGCATCACGATCACCTCAGATGACGGCATGCAACACCCTTACATTGTGTCTAAACGCCAGACAGCTCTGGTCTCGGAAGGCGACCGGGTTGAGGTTGGCCAGCCGCTAACCGTTGGTGCGATCGACCCGAAGAAGGTTCTACGTGTCCAAGGCCCGCGCCGGGCCCAGGAACACTTGGTTTACGAGGTGCAAGAGGTTTACCGGTCGCAAGGTGTCGACATTCACGACAAGCACATTGAAGTTATTGTGCGTCAGATGCTACGCCGAGTGACAGTCTTGGAGCCGAATGACACGACCTTGCTGCCGGGTGAACTGGTGACCCGTGACCGGTTCGAGGAAGAGAACCGCCGCGTTCTAGCCGAAGGTGGGCAAGGCGCCCAGGGTCGGCCTGAACTGTTGGGTATTACTAGAGCCTCGTTGGCGACCGACTCGTGGCTATCGGCCGCCTCCTTCCAGGAGACCACCCGGGTGCTGACCGAGGCGGCCATCTCGGGACGGAAGGACCCGTTGCTCGGTTTGAAAGAGAACGTCATCATCGGCAAGCTGATCCCAGCTGGGACTGGCCTGCCGCGTTACCGCCATGCCGGGGTTGAACCAACTGAGGCCGCCAAGGAAGGTTTCTACCGCGAGCTGAGTTATGACGAGACGATCGACTATCCAGCTTTGGATGAGGATGAGGTCGACTTGGATGATCTGGGTGGGCTGGATTTCGACGGCTTCTCAAGCTAACTGACCGGCCAAGCCGGGCGTCGGCGAAGCCTCCCAGTGACTGTTTTGGGGTGACTGGGGGCTTTCCGTTGCCCCGTCCAACATCGCCCCGTCCAGCATCACGCTGTCCTCAAGCGCTGCTTCAAGGGGTGACCCAATGGTGTCTCAAACTGGGCTAAAACCGCTGGTGAACAAGTTGTGTGAGTAATATCACAGGCAAATTCGGTGAGATTAAGCCAATTCCGCTAGGCCGCGCCCCAATGTCGGGGTACCTTTAGGTATAAATACTACCGAGGTTCGTTTCGGCAGGTCCCTAGTCCTTGTGACATCTCCTGTTCGGCTAGCCCCGGAGGCAGACGGGGCAAGCTATTTAGCTTGAAAGGCAGGAGAAATGACGACCGCTGAGCAAGCGCCAACAGACCAGATGGTTGACCGCGCCACTTCGGAAACTACTCAGCAGATCAGGCCCAACGGCTTACTGCGCAAAGTCAACCTTGATGACGTCTTCTTTTCAGCGACAGACCAGCGCGGCGCCATCACGGCCGCCAGCGCCGTCTTTGACCAGCTCGCCGCCTGGCCTATCAGCCAACCCGAAGACCGGCCGCGATATCCGCCGCATCACCCTGACATGCCCGGAGCGGTGATGCGCCAGCTCTGGCAGCACATCGCACTTGGCCGGCCGTTCGCTGGCTACATCCGCAACCTGGCGCGCGATGGCTTGACCTACTGGACGTTCACCACCGTCAAGCCCGTCACGGGCGGTTACCTGTCAATCCACACCGCCCCCTGCGATGGCGCGGTCTTCAAACTGGCCGAGGAAATATACGAACGACTAGTGCCGCTAGAAGAGACCTGCTGGTTGGACGGCCTGAGCCGGGAAGAAGCCGCCGCCGAAGGCCAACGGGCCTTAGAGGAAGTCCTAAAAGCCATCGGATTCGCCGGCTATGGCGACTTCATGGCGCGGGCCTTGCCATCAGAAACAACCGCCCGCCTAGCCCGCCTGTCTTACAGCGCTGGTGTTACCCAGGTTGGCGGCAACGCCTTGGCGCCAGCTATGGCGCTAGCCAGACAGCTAGATCAACTCTTGGGCAGACTCAGCTCGCTACAGGACCTGACCGGTGAACTGATTGGCGGCGCCCGCCAACTAACCAGCACAACAACCGCTCTGCACGGTCTGACAGCCCGGGCGGCGCAAGCATCAGACCTGGCCGAACCGCGGGCACCAATCCTGACGGCGGCGTCCCGGGCCATGACCAGTCTTGAAAACAGTCTGGCCGCAACGGCCGGCGCCTTGCCCGCTCACTTGGCTTCAGTTCATCAAGCCGTCGGCGAACTGCGATTCGGCATAGCTCTAGCCCATCGCCACACCGTAGCTGTGCTGGCCTTCATAGATGAGCTACGCCAAGGATTCGTCCTGCCAGCGGCGGCGGCCTCAATACCAGTCCTGTTCACCGCCCTGACCGATTCTGTCCGTTCCTTGAGCGGGCAGGCGCTCCAGGCTAGTGCCACCCTAGGTGGCTTGGCTCAAGAGATCGCGGTCTGCGGCCGACGCCTAGCCCAACTAGAGAAACTGCTGGCCAGTTGGCGTCTGGCGGTTCCACGCTACGGCTTGTCAACCACCTTGGAGGCCATAGTCGAACCAATCGACCAACACCTGGCGCAAGGTCTTGACCAGGCCCAGCGGCTGCGCCAACTGTCTGATGCCTGCTCCCGCCAGGCGGCGGCCATCAGTTGCCAGGCCTTTGCCAGCCCCGTCACTGGGCTGGTCGAGGAGATCAGCCACTACCAGGTCGGCCTTAACCCACCGGCCTGACATTAACCCGGCACTAAACTACCTGACACCCAACCCACCTGACACGGTCCGGGAAAAAGAGGCGACGGCATCGTCCAACTGAAGGCCCAACCGAAGAACCCACTTTGACGGACAGTGAGCCGAAAAGGTAGCCTTGTCCATCGTGTGTCGCCCTGGTGGGCTGACACAGCGCAGCCGCGCGCAATCAAACCACTTCCGTAACCAAACCGATATTGGAGAGCCAGTGCCCACTATCCAGCAGTTGGTCCGCAAAGGCCGGACCGCCAAGGCAGGGAAAACAAAGACCCCAGCCTTGAAGGGATCACCCCAGCGTCGCGGCGTCTGCACGCGGGTTTACACCACCACGCCAAAGAAGCCCAACTCGGCTCTGCGCAAGGTGGCCCGTGTCCGGTTGTCCAACGGCGTCGAGGTGACGGCCTATATTCCAGGGGTCGGGCACAACTTGCAGGAACACTCGATCGTATTGGTGCGCGGCGGGCGGGTCCGTGACCTGCCGGGCGTGCGCTACAAGATCGTGCGCGGGGCACTTGACACCCAAGGCGTCCGCGGACGCCAACAGGCGCGCTCACGCTACGGGGCGAAGAGGGAGAAAGACTGATGCCGCGCAAAGGGCCGGCCGCCAAACGGCCGTTAGTGCAGGACCCGGTTTACGGTAGCCCACTGGTCACACAGCTAGTTAACAAGGTGCTGCTAAACGGCAAGAAGACCACGGCTGAAGCGATCGTCTACGGGGCTCTGGCAGGAGCCGCCGACAGAACCGAAACCGACGCCGTGGTGCTACTGAAGCGGGCGCTCGACAACATCCGCCCATCACTTGAAGTCAAATCGCGCCGTGTTGGCGGCGCCACCTATCAGGTGCCGGTCGAGGTCAAACCAGGCCGCGCCACCACCTTGTCGTTACGCTGGCTGGTTGGATACTCCCGGGCACGGCGCGAAAAGACCATGACACTGCGTTTAATGAACGAGATCATTGACGCCTCCAATGGTTTGGGTGCCGCCGTCAAACGGCGCGAGGACACCCACAAAATGGCTGAGGCTAACCGGGCCTTCGCTCATTACCGCTGGTGAGTGGTTCTGGGAAGAGATGAATGGGGCTGGGACCGGCCCTAGAAGAGTTAGGAAATTATCTTGGCACTTGATGTGCTAACCGACCTGAAGCAGGTCCGTAACATCGGCATCATGGCTCACATCGATGCCGGTAAAACCACCGTGACTGAACGCATCTTGTTCTATACCGGCATCAACTACAAGATCGGGGAGACCCATGATGGCGCCTCGACCATGGACTGGATGGAACAGGAACAAGAACGCGGCATCACCATCACATCAGCTGCCACAACCTGCTTCTGGAAAGACCATCAAATCAACATCATCGACACTCCTGGGCATGTCGATTTCACAGTTGAAGTTGAACGTTCACTGCGGGTGCTTGACGGCGCGGTAGCCGTATTTGATGGCAAAGAAGGCGTTGAGCCGCAATCAGAGACAGTTTGGCGTCAAGCCGACAAATACAACGTCCCCCGGATTTGCTTCGTCAACAAGATGGACAAACTTGGCGCCGATTTTTTCTTCACCGTCAAGACCATCATTGAACGTCTAGGCGCCCGCCCGGTCGTTATGCAAATCCCGATTGGGGTTGAAACAACCTTCCGGGGAGTTGTTGACCTGCTTGAGATGAGGGCTCTGACCTGGGACGGAGAAGTCCAAAAAGGCGAAGATTACAAGATTGAGGCGATCCCCGATGACCTGGTGGCCCAAGCCGAGGAGTACCGCACCGCGCTAGTAGAAGTCGCGGCCGAAGCTGATGAGGAGTTACTCGAAAAGTATCTTGAAACTGGTTCACTGACTAACCAGGAAATAAAGCGCGGCATTCGGCTTTTGACTGTGGCCGGTGACGTCTTCCCGGTGTTTTGTGGTTCAGCCTTCAAGAACAAAGGCGTCCAGCCGATGCTTGACGCCGTGATCGACTTTTTGCCATCGCCACTTGACGTCCCACCGATGGTCGGGTTTGACCCGAAAAATGAGTCGGTTGAAGTTGTCCGTCTGCCTTCGAATAAGGAGCCGTTCGCGGCTTTAGCTTTCAAAGTTGTAGCCCATCCGTTCTACGGCAAGTTGACCTATGTCCGGGTCTATTCCGGTCATGTGGCGCAGGGCGCCCAAGTGTTGAACTCGACTAAGGGACGCAAAGAGCGGATCGGCAAGCTCTTCCAGATGCACTCCAACAAGGAGAACCCAGTAGCGGAGATCACCGCCGGGCACATCTACGCCGTGATCGGCCTGAAGGACACCACCACCGGTGACACGCTTTGCGACCTGGTCCATCCGGTGATTCTGGAGTCAATGACTTTCCCTGAACCGGTAATCGAAGTCGCGATTGAACCAAATTCGCGCGGCGACCAGGAGAAACTATCCATAGCTATCCAGAAGCTGGCCGAAGAAGACCCAACTTTCCGGGTGTCACAAAATGAGGAAACCGGTCAGACGATCATCGCCGGAATGGGCGAATTGCATCTTGATGTGCTGGTGGACAGGATGCGCCGGGAGTTCAAAGTCACGGCCAATATTGGTAAACCGCAGGTCGCTTACCGCGAAACCATCAGGCGCAAGGTTGACAAAGCCGAATACACCCACAAGAAGCAGACCGGAGGCTCAGGCCAATACGCCAAGGTGGTGATCTCGTTGGAGCCGCTGGCCTTGGACGGTGAAGCGACCTTCGAGTTTGTCAACAAGGTGGTCGGTGGTCGTGTTCCACGCGAATATGTCCCATCGGTTGAGGCTGGCATCCTGGCGGCGATGAACTCCGGCCCAGTTGCCGGTTACCCTGTGGTCGGGGTTAAGGCCACATTGCTTGACGGGCAAGCCCATGAGGTTGATTCCTCAGAGCTGGCCTTCAAGACAGCCGGCTCAATGGTGTTCCGTGAGGCGGTCAAGCGGGCTGATCCAGCCTTGCTTGAACCCATCATGGACGTCGAGGTGCGGACACCGGAACAGTACATGGGGGAGGTAATCGGCGATCTGAACTCGCGGCGTGGCCACATCATGTCGTTAGAGGACGCCCGTGGTGTTAAAGTAGTCCGAGCCCGTGTGCCGCTTTCCGCAATGTTCGGCTACGTTGGTGACCTGCGTTCTAAGACACAAGGGCGCGGAAGCTATACGATGCAGTTCGATAGCTATGCTGAAGTTCCCCGAAGCGTTGCTGAGGAGATCATCAAGAAGACCCGGGGCGAGTGAGTCCTGGGAACGGCGGCTAACCCCGCGGTTCCCAAGGCGCGGCCAAGGTCACGAAGAAGTACAAAAGAAGTAGAAACCGACCCGTAGGAGACCCTCGCGCCGTCTCCCGGCCCAACCGGACCGGGAGAACCGTCAGGTACAACTACCCAAGTCCTTTAGGAGGGACCCAGTGGCTAAGGCTAAGTTCGAGCGGACTAAGCCGCATGTGAACATTGGCACCATCGGACACGTCGACCACGGCAAGACAACCTTGACCGCGGCGATCACCAAGGTGCTGCATGACGAATTCCCGGATCTGAATCCGTTCACACCATTCGATGAGATCGATAAAGCGCCGGAAGAGAAGCAGCGCGGCATCACGATCAACATTGCCCATGTGGAATACGAGACCGCGAAGCGTCACTATGCGCACGTTGACGCCCCCGGTCACGCCGACTACATCAAGAACATGATCACCGGCGCCGCCCAGATGGACGGTGCGATCCTGGTGGTCGGAGCAGATGATGGCCCGATGGCCCAGACGCGTGAGCATGTTTTGCTGGCCCGTCAGGTTGGCGTCCCCTCGCTGCTGGTGGCGCTCAATAAGGCTGACATGGTAGATGACGAGGAGATCCTCGAACTGGTTGAACTCGAAGTTCGTGAACTGCTCGGCAGTCAGGGCTTCGATGAGGACGCGCCAGTTATCCGGGTGTCCGCTCTGAAAGCTCTAGAAGGCGATGAGGAGTGGGGCAAGAAGGTCAAGGAACTGCTTGACGCGGTTGATGATTACATCCCTGACCCGGCGCGTGACATGGATAAGCCGTTCTTGATGCCGATCGAGGATGTTTTCACGATCACTGGCCGTGGCACCGTTGTGACCGGCAAAGTTGACCGTGGCAAGCTGCCAATCAACTCTGAAGTTGAGATCCTCGGTTTGCGTCCAACCCAGAAGACCATCGTCACTGGAATTGAAATGTTCCATAAGTCGATGGATGAGGCTTGGGCTGGTGAGAACTGCGGTTTGCTGCTGCGTGGCATCAAGCGCGAAGAGGTCGAGCGCGGCCAGGTTGTGGCCAAGCCCGGCACTATCACGCCGCACACCGATTTTGTGGCTCAGGTTTATGTCCTGAACAAGGATGAGGGTGGGCGTCACAACCCGTTCTATTCGAACTATCGTCCGCAGTTCTACTTCCGCACCACGGATGTGACTGGTGTCATCACTTTGCCTGAGGACAAAGAGATGGTCATGCCGGGCGACAACACTTTGATGACGGTCAAGCTGATCCAGCCGATCGCCATGGAAGAGGGTTTGGGTTTCGCCATCCGCGAAGGTGGGCGGACGGTCGGTTCAGGCCTGGTCACCGAGATCATCAAGTAAGCCGGACGGTGGGGCGGGCTGGTTGTCGGCTCGCCGCCGTTAGGGTTTGGCGGACAGCCGCTTGGCTGGTTGGCCGTGAAGGGGCCGGAGCGTTAGCGCTCTGGCCCCTTTCACATCTTCTGGTTTCGCGGTTGGGGTCTTAGTTGGACGATGCCGCCGTCCCAGTCGCCGGTCAGCCTTGTGTCCGGTGGGTGCCCATATTCGGACCACGGCCTAAGGGTCTGTTAGGTGGCGAGTCCGGGCGGTTAGACTAGAGGGCATGTGGTCATGCTCAGAGAGGAGCTCATAGTGGAGGAGTCACAGCCCTGCGAATTCCAGTTCGAGATCGAACAGGTTTTCCTGGTTGAGAAGGGAACCGCGATCTCGGGACTAGTTGAACTGGGGCGAATAGTGCCTGGTCAACGCGTCGATATACATGGATTGCACTCCAAACGCCACGGCCTGATCGAATCGATAGTGGTAGCCGGTGGCCAGGTTGAGTTTGTTGAACCTGGTCAGGTCTGCACTCTGCTGGTGATAGAGCTGACCGCCGGTCACATTGGTCCAGGCATGTTGGCGACTCACGCTGGTGGCGAGCGCCACAAAGAGTTGCGGGCTCGCGCGCCACGGCAATATTCGCAAGCCCCGGCCTAGGTGGGTGTTGGATAACACCCACCGGCCGTGTTGACGCAGTTCGAGCGAAGCTCTCACCAGCGGAAACGCGGCGATAAGGCGCTTGGGGACCTCCTAGGAGCCCATCGGCCGGGCGTTGAGCCGGGCGGCGGCTAGTTGGTCTAGCTGAGCCAGGAAGCTGACTGAGCGGGCTGGTGCGTCTGACGCTATCCAGTCTGGTTCAGGCCGGATCAGGTGGACGGCGACTGGGAGATCGGACAGCGCCAACGGCAAAGTAAACGCGGTCGAGGTTGGTAAGGTCATGATCTGGCTGGCTAGACCGCCGCGGCGCAGCTCCAGTTCGGCTGGGAGGGCTGGGCGGACAATTTGGGCGCCAGTTCGCTGAGCTATTAGAGCCAGCCCAGCGTCCGATTCACGGCGGTGCGCCAAGTAGCGCACCGGTCCGGTGGCTTGGCGGGCGGCGGCCGTCAAGCCAGCCAAATAGGCCTGCGGCTTGATCACACCAGTTTGGGTCAAAGATGATCCGATCAGGTCGAGTCCGGCGTGTAGTACCGGATGCGGGAAGGTAGTTTTCAGCCAGTCATAGTTGTGTCCGGTGAGGTGGATCAGGTCAGCCAAGTCTTCAGCTAGTTCTGGAATCTGGGCCAGGGGCATGACGCTGAAAACTTTGACCGGGGGCCCGCCGGTCAGAACGGCGCTGGTGTGGCGGCCCAGCCAGTCGCCTAATAGGCGGCGCGACCCGCTGCGTCTTGAGGCGGGGCGAATCAAACTGGCGTGAGCCGCCAGGCGGCGCAGAAACTCGATTGTGGCTGAGCCGTCGTCGATTATGACTGGTCGGCTGTTCGGACTGACGGCCAGGATGGCTTGGATCAGACCTGAGAATGGATCACCGACCAGCGGCTGGTCGCCCGCTTGGCTGGCCAGGCGGGTAACCGCGCCGATCATTCGCGGTACGGAGCGCCGGGCGTCATACCAGTCAATCGCTCGGTTTCCGGCCGGGGAGGCGGCCCCGGCCAACTGGTTCAGCAGGGTGCTCAGAGCTAGTATTTGGTGCCGGTCAGATGACCGGTTGGGTGCCAGTACGGCGATCCGAAGACTGTCTAGTTTCAGCGGGTGAACTGGGCTTGGGTGTTCAAGCTTGGTCTTGGCGAGTTGGGATCCTGGTGTCAGATTGGCCTGGCGGCTGGCGGTCGGCAGTGGCTCGGCGCGGTCCGGTGGTAGCCAGGCGGCGGCATACTCTAAGGCATGCAGCAACTGGGCTGGGCTTTCAACCAGGGCCAGGGTCTGGCCGTCAGGCAACACGTTGGCCTGCCTGTTTGAGCGCCACAGCCAGTTTCAGCAGCCGTTCAGGCATCACCCTGAACGGCCACCGGTCCCACAAGGGCGCGGCCCGGCTGGCCGCGACCGCCGGATCAAGTAGCCGCACGGCTCGGCGCAGCCGCCGCCCAGCGTTGAACCGCCCATCACGTCCGGCCCGCCGGGCAGCGGCCGCCAAGTGTCTGGCCAAACCGCTACGCCCATCCCAGGCCGGACCGCTTGAACGCAAATCGAAAACCAGGTCACGGAGTTCTTGTGGATCAAGGAAACTGAGCCACTGGCGTTCCAATTGGGCCCGTCCGGGTTCGGAGCGACCCGCTTGCCAAGGCTTAGGCCCAACAAAATGCAAGACCGCCACATCTTGCTCCCGGAACAACTCAGGATGAGCCGAAGCCAACCGGACCAAACAGTTATACCCCGGGTCAAGGCGCTGCCAACTGGGGAAACATGAGTTGAGGAAACCCTGGTCACCGCCGTCGGGTGACGGCACCTGGCCCATCAACTGGAGTAAAGCCAAGAAGGTGTGACGGCTAGGTTCGGTCGCGAACAGGCCAGTGTTGAACTGGTCGGTCAGTTCTAACCCCCAGTCAGGTGCTGCTGCCAGGCCTTCCATCTGGAACAGGTGGTCAATGTTTTTCAAGATCACGGTGTCAGCGTCAAGGAAGATCATCCGGTCCAGGAAATCGGCCCGCCAGGCGTGGAGTTTGGTGAAAACTGAACCGAAGCGGGCTGGGGTGGACCCAGTCTCCGCGTAAGGGTTAGCGATCGGCTCGGCCGTCGCGGTGAAAACGCCTGGTCCGGTCAAGGCGTTGGCGGGCACATCAGGTGTCACCAAGGCGATCACTGGGACATCGCTGACTTGACGCAGTGACCGCGCCAAGGCCCGCCCGCCGTGGACGTAGTCTGGGGCGCTGACCAGCGTCAAATAGGCGCATTTGCGGCCGTCAATGACTTGATAGGGCGGCCCGTCAGTATTTCCCTTGATGGCCGATGCCGGGTAGCGACCCGCCGGGGCGAGTTCGGCCCGCACCGGACTGGGAACGCCGCTGACCCGCTCGGGGCCGGGGCCGTCACTGACCTGGCCTGGGGTTGTGCTGGTGGCGCTGGGGGCGGCATCTGGCAAGGCGGAAACCTTGGGAACGACCTGGCCCGGCGAACCGCCGACCGGCGGGGCTGGGGCGGGCGGGAGAATCTGATTCAGGACCGCCGAATCAGACACCGAATAGACCCGCGCCTGGGGGAACTCCGCCTGGCAAGCCAAAAGGAAAGCCAAATCGCTGTCGCGGCTGTGGTTCGGCTCATAGCCAGGGGTTTTGTCGTGGGCCTTGAGGGCCTGGGCGGCCCTCGGCGGGATGCGGTAACAGTAGCGCAGCGCCGGATCTTCGTAGAGGTCAATGCCGCTGAGATAGATTTCACCAAAACCGACCGCTAAAGCGAACCCGAGAGCCTGTAAGCCAGTTGTGGGCAAACCCGGACGGGACATGAAATGTCTGGCCAGCCGGGCATGCTGGGAGATCGGAGCCCACGAATCGAACTGCGGGCAAGAATCAGCTGGCCGGTCAGAGGTCGACCCGTCACCCGGCGCCAAGCGCATCGGTGTGCAGATGCGGTCAACTTGGTAACGTCCGGCGGCGATCTGTTCAGCCAGCATGGTTTGCATTGTCTGGTTCGGCACGGCGCTGAACCAGGCGTCAACCTGTTGACCAAACCGGTAGGACGGTTCAAGGAAGAACCAGTTGATGCGGAAAACCACCGCGTCGCCCGGCAGCCGGTCGGCTGGCGGATGACCCGCCGATGGCCCGTTACCGGCGATTATCAATGGCCGGGCGGTCAGGGCGGCGAAAGACGCCATCTCGGCCGCCGCGACCTGGGCGGACAGCGCTGGGGTACGCATGACGGACACCTGGACAGCTTAGCCGCCTGGCCAGGCGGGTGTTGGATAACATCCTCCGGCAATCTTGACGTGACGGCTTGGCTGGCCAGCTGGGACCAGAGTAGGTTGTTGGCGACCCCACCCCCGCGCCTGAAAGAGGTCTGACTGACGTGTACGTTCTGGCTGTCATCCCAGCCCGGGCTGGTTCCAAAGGAGTGCCGGGCAAGAATTTGGCGCTGGTTGGTGGGCGGTCGTTGCTGGCCAGGACAATCACCGCCGCCCAGCAGTCCCGCCTTGTCAGTCAGGTGGTGGTCTCAACTGATGGGTCGGCGCTCGCGGCTGAGGCTCGGCGCTTCGGCGCCGTTGTGGTGGACCGTCCGCCCGAGTTGGCTGGCGACACCGCTTCCTCTGAGGCCGCCTGGTGCCATGCCATCAATCAGTCGGCGGCCACGGCCGGTCAGATGCCGGAGTTCACCGTCATGCTCCAGGCGACCAGCCCGTTTACCACGCCCGAAGAGATTGACGCTGTGGTCAGAGCGGTGACCGGCGGCGCGGCTGATTCGGCTTTCAGTGCGGCGGCCTTCGGCGGTTTTGTTTGGCGTTTGGATCAGGCAGGCCCGGAGGGCGTCAATCACGCTTACCGCCAGGGCCGCCAGCGCCGCCAGGACAGACCCACTGAATCGCTTGAGACGGGCGCTGTTTATGCGGCCGTGACGGCTGGTTTGCTGGCTTCGGGTAACCGGTTCTTTGGTCGGGTGGCGGCGGTTCAGACCGATCCTCGCCGTGTCTTTGAAGTGGACGATGCCGCCCAGTTGGCTTGGGCGGACCGGCTTGCCCCGTTGTTTGACAGTCCCGTCCCGGCCGGGACTCTGGCCGGGCCGGGTGGCGCGGCTGGGCTGGGTGGTGTGGCCGGGCTAGCCGGTGTGTCCGGAACGGCCGCACCGGGGCATGGTGTTTGGCCACAGCGGCATCAGCTTGACGCCATTGTGTTGGACTTTGACGGTGTGCTGACTCCGAATACGGCTCTGGTGTTACAGGATGGGCGTGAGGCCGTCCTGGTTAACCGGTCGGATGGTTTGGCTGTAGCGGCGTTGCGGCGGGCTGGTCTGAAGATCGTCATCATTAGTGGCGAATCCAATCCGGTGGTCCGGGCGCGGGCCGCCAAACTGGCGGTTGAATGCCTTGACCAGGTCTTGGATAAAGCCGCTGGTCTACTTGACTGGGCTCAGCGTCACAGGATTGACCTGGAACGGGTGTTGTATCTCGGCAACGAGGTCAACGATCTGCCAGCTCTGCGCCTGGCGGGCTGGCCGGTGGCGGTCGGATCGGCCGCGCCTGAGGTGGTGGCGGCCGCCCGGGCTGTGACTGAGGCGGGCGGTGGCCAAGGGGCCGTCCGTGAGCTGGCGGCCCGGATTCTGGGTGAACAGTGGTGGCAGGCGGGCGCTGACGCTCCGTCTGGTTTGGCGCGGGCCCCGGCTGAACCCGCCGCTGGCGATGTCGCGGGCCTGGAACTGGGGGATGGTGTTGCTCGGGGTGCCGAGGTGGCTGGTGGCGGCGTTGCGGGCCTGGAGCCGGGGGACGGCATCGTCCAAACGGCCGAGGTGGCTGGTGGCGGCGTTGCGGACCTGGGGCCGGGGGACGGCATCGTCCAAACGGCTGGCCGGAAACAACCACGGCCAGCCAACCTGGCGCGGCGCCTAGCCAACCCGAAACAACCCGTCTACCTTGTGGCGGAGATCGGAATCAACCACAACGGCTCCCTTGACCTGGCCTTACGTCTGATCGAACAAGCCCAGCGGGCAGGCTTCGACGCCGTCAAGTTCCAGAAACGCACACCCGAGATCGCCCTGCCGCAGGCACAATGGGACAAGCCGCGAGAGACGCCGTGGGGGGAACTGAGCTACATCGAATACCGGCGGCGGATCGAACTCAGCCTGGATGACTACCGGATAATCGACCAGCGCTGCCGCGAACTCGGGCTGGATTGGTTCGCTTCACCTTGGGACCTACCGAGTTTGGAGTTCCTCAGCCAATTTGATCTGCCCGCCATCAAGATCGCTTCAGCCTGCCTGACGGATGACGAACTGCTGGACGCCGCCCGGCGCACTGGGCGTTGCCTGATCGCGTCGACTGGCATGTCGACTTGGAGTCAGATCGAGCACGCCGTTAGCCGTCTGGACCGCTCCAACCTGATCATCTGCCATGCGACCAGCACTTATCCGGCGCCAGTTGACGAACTGGGGCTCGGAGTGATCGAGACGCTGCGGCAAGCTTTCCCGGGCGTACCGATCGGCTATTCAGGTCACGAGGTTGGGTTGTCCACCACGGTTGCGGCGGTCGCCCTGGGCGCCCGCCTAATTGAACGGCACATTACGTTGGACCGTTCCATGTGGGGTTCGGACCAGGCCGCCTCAGTTGAGCCGGCCGGGATGATCCGGCTGGTGCGTGACATTCGGACAGTTGAACAGGCCATTGGTGATGGCATCAAACTGGTCTATCCGTCTGAACTGGATGCGGCCGCCCGGCTGCGGCGCCACAACTAGCGGGTTGCTGGGAGAAATGGCGCTGGTGGCCAGGGCGTATTAGGTGTTGTTACCTGGTGGCGAGTGGATGGCTCACCGGCCGGGGGGTAACATTCGGCTAGCCCGGTCAGCAGTGGTGCTGAACGGGCCAACAACAAGCAAGAAAGGACCCCGGGCGATGAGTCGTGCGCAGCGTGTTACTGGATTGTTAGTGGCAGCTTTGGTGTCATTAGGTGGCCTGGCTCTGCCAGCTCAGGCCGGCCCCGACCTGTCTACGGATGCCGACCCGGGCGTGGCTGTTGGAGTTAATGGTGCCGCTGATGACCCAACTGGCCTGGATGAAGAGGATGGCGCGGGTGACCAGGGTGCCCCAGCCGTAGCTGATCCCCTAATTAGTCAGGTGACGGCCGAAGCCGACGGCCAGGAAGAAAACACCGAACTGGGATGCCCCGTCACCCAGATCACATTGACACCAGACCTGACTGGCGATGCTCGCGGCGAGATCCTGATGAAACTCAGCAACGGTGATCTCTGGGCCTATCCGTCTACCGGAGCTGGGACATTCGGCGCTCGCGGACGGCTCGGAGCCGGTTTCGACGGCCATCAGGTGTTCGCGCCCGGTGACTGGGACGGCGACACCCTGAATGACATCATCACGATTGACCAGGCTGGTGACATGTGGCTGCACGGCGGCACAGCAACCGGCGTATTGCGCGCCCCAGTGAAGATCGGCAACGGCTGGAGCGGCCTGCGGGTAATCCCGGTGGGTGACACCACCCGTGACGGCAACGTTGATCTGCTGACGATTGACTCGGCCGGTGACCTGCGGCTATACGCCGGAGCTGGGGGTGGGGCGTTCAAACACCCATATCCTAAAGTCGGCTGGGGCTGGACTGGCTTCCAGTTGCTGGCAGGCGGTGACCTGAACAAGGACGGTATAGCTGACATTCTGGGGATCGACCCTAAAGGTGACCTCTACATTTACCGGGGCATAGGTTCGGGTTTGTTCCAGACCAAGAACAAGGTTGGCAACGGATGGTCGGACTTCTCCTTGTATGCCGGTGCCGACCTGAACGGTGACGGCATCGCTGACATCGCGGGCCGTAATGAGGCCACCGCCGAACTGTATTACTACCGTGGCCTCGGTTCAGGTATGTTCGCCACCAAGAAGTTGGTCGGTGGCGGCTGGGATGGGTTCACCACCTGTCCGGAACCAGTGCCAGTCAAGACCGCTCCGATCAGTTACCCGATTCTGGCGCGCTACAACGCCAGCGGCGGCGCCGCCAAGATGGGGGCCGCCGCCACCTTCATGCGTTGCGGCTACCCTGACGGCGGCTGCTTCCAGGAGTTCACCAACGGGACGATTTACGGACGCACATCAGATGGCCTGAGTTCAATGACCAACCATCGTGGCAAGTTTGGCCGCCTGGTGGCGGTTGGCCAGACACAGATCGGGTATACAGCGCGATCCTCGGCCTATTCAGTGACCAACACCAAGTACAACGCCTGGGTCAACTTCGGTGGGCCATGGTGCCACATGTATCAAGAATGGGTGGCGGACCGGGCTGGCCTGGGTTACATCACCGGCTGGTATGGCCCGTATTTCCGTTATCAAGATCACCTCCGGGCCACCATGACAAAGATCTCCAAACCGCAGGTTGGGGCCTACCTGCTGATGTCCGTGTCGCACACCTACAGCCACACCGGGCTGATCACCTGGGTTTCGGCTGACAGTTCCAAGTTCACCATCCTGGAAGGCAACTGGGGCCGGGCGGTCAGGCAATCAACCATCACCCGGTCCGAACGGGCTCCCCAGGAATACTGGATGCCGAAGTACTGACCCACTGGCTGTTGTCTTGGAGTGCCGCTTCTAATGGTCTTGTGGTAAACCCGCAGGTCAGCTAATTGCCTCTGGTTCACCCGGCTCCAGTCAGCCGACTTTCCACAACGGAAATCGGTCATAGTTGGCCGTTTTGGCCAACTATGACCGATTACCGACCCCAAACCGGCCGAAACTGGACACAGTGGGCTCAAACAGTCGCCTGTGACCATTTCCTGTTGGCCGCGGCCGGATCAGTGTTGTCGCTAAACGAACAAGCGTCTGGCTGGCCCAGGCAAGGTGGTTAGGGCCAGACCAAGCCCGAAGGGTATGACCAATGCCAAGCTCAAAGCCAATCCAGAATCAGTTGGTTGGCCGACTCGGAAAAAACACCACAAGACCAAACAGTGGGTTAGCACCACTGGCAGCGCGGCTTGGGCGAGACGGCTGATCATCCGCGCCAGCCAGGCCGGGAAGAGCCCTTCCAGACTTTGGCAGACCACAATCAATCCGGCCGAGATGACTGCCGCCACCAAGAAGGACGCCACCGGAGTGCCCAGTTCACCTTGTTTCATGTCAACATTCCGCACCAGGCCGAATCCTCCGGCCAGCAAGCCTGCCAGTCCAGCCAGACCAGCTAGGCAGGTCGCCAAGGCGGTGGGTAAGGCATGTCGCAGCCATTCCGATGCTTGACGCAGACCCAACCCGAGGCACATGAAACCGACTCCGGCCAGAGCGATTCCGGCCGCTTCCGGCACCGCCCGGACTTGGTTGGGGGCCAGTGTGGCCCAGGTGACACCCGCCAAACCGACCAGCCAAGCAAGCGCCGGGCGGACATTCCAGGCCGCCCGCATCACAAGAGCGGCAACAAACAGTGAGGTCACGAACCAGAAAGCATTAGGCGGGTAACCCAGATAGGCACCTCCAGCCAGGACACGCCACCAAGCATCGCGCGGCGCTGCCTGACCCTGGATAGCCAGGACACCAAACCAGACCAGGCAGTTGAACACCAGCCAAGTGGCGTAGGGAAGTAGCAAACTGTTAGCCCGGCGGTGCAGTTCTTCACGCCAAGTCCGCTGATCGTGCCAAAGATAGCCGGACAGGACAAAGAAGACTGGCACATGCCAAGTGAAGAGCCACGGATAGGTCCAGCCGCGCAGGCTGTGGCCGGCCACAATGGCTACAACACCAACCACACGCACCAAGTCCAGCCCGGCTGAGCGCTTCATCGCTGCTCCCATCTCCCGCAACGGCCTTGACATTACATCATCAAGGGCCTGTGGGGTGCCTCGGCGGGCCGATTCAAGGTGGTTTTCGGACATAACGCGTAAAAGGCGGCGGGTTTCGCGATGCCGGTGTTAGCGAAAGGCGAGTCTTGATCCAGTGGTGGATCAAGGCTTGGGGTTTACTCGCATTTGGGAGCCAGCCTGGGCTGTTTTCACGCCAAAACCAGACCAAACCAGTCGGATTCGGGCGGATCGGGCCGGGAAATGGACCAGGAATCGCATTCCGCTAGCGCTGGGCAGACCAACCAAGCCAGCTACGGCACCGACGTGGATAATCAGTGCCGGGGCACTAAGGCCGGTCAAGCCACTATTCTGGGGGCGGTCCAAAACTACCCCGGAACGGGCCTTAGCCGAGAGGAATCATGCCAAGAGGGCGTCATTCGCATCACTCCGCCTCCTGGGCCAGCGCCAACCCTGGTTCCAGGCGCCGCCCAGCGCCCGGCGGCGGCCCTGTGTCTGGCAATGATCCAGTGTCCGGCAGCGATCCCGTGTCTGGCAGCGGCCAGGTGCCGACTGGCGGGAAAGCGGCCCGTGGTGGCCGGGTACCGACTGGCGGGAAAGCGGTTCGTGGTGGCCGGGCGGCCCGAACCACAACAGTTCTGCTGGCATTGACGGCCGCCTTGGCCTTAGCCGTCACACCGCTGGCGGTATCCGCCGCCAAGACCATGTCCCGGCCGGCGGCCGTGCCGCCCAGTCCGGCAGCCGCGCCAACTGTGACCGTAGCCGCGCCGCTTATCCCAGCTAAGGCAGTCCCACCTGGTGCTTTACCAGAGACCAAACCACGGCCAAGTCAGGCCGGACCCTTTGAACTGCCAATCGCCGGGTCAACTGGTTTCACGGCCGTGGCAACCAGCCTGGCAGCCGACGGCCAACACGCCGGCGGCCAGCTCGCGGCCGGCGACTGGTTCACCATTCTGGAAGACCGGGGGGAGACCTGGCTGGTCCAAGGAGCCCAAGTAGCCGGCACCCTGTCCAGTGCCCGGGTCATGATCAACTTGCCTGACCTGATCCCATCGATCACCTACCTGGACTCTAACTCGGAGGCATCGCTGTTCCGTTCAAGCGGCGTCGATCTACCTAACATCACTGGTCAACGCCTATATCAAGCCAAAGGCTATAACGAAAAACTGGCCGCCGAGGAATACTACATGCCGGTACTTTTCCCAATGGCGGCACGCATCGCCCAGGCTCAGACAGCGGCCCTGGCGCAAGGCGAATCGCTCATCATCTACGAATCGTTCCGCCCAGCCGACGTCCAAAAGGCGGTTGGTGACACCCTGACTGAACTGCACGCCAGTAACTCAACTGTGCGTCAAGGAATTGATGGCGGCGGCTGGGGAATCAGTTCTTTCATCGCTCGGACGTTGTCCAACCATCAACTCGGTGTAGCGATTGACGTTTCACTTGGCGCTGTTGACACGGTCACGGCGACCGAAGGTCGCAACTTCAGTTATGACGAGGTCACTGTGACCGAATATGAGATGCCCACCCGGATGCATGAACTGTCCCGGGCGGCCGCCTCAATGGCTGGCCCCACCAACACCAGAACGGGCGAGGCCTGGCGCCAGGCAAAACCAGGGCCCAAAATGAACGATCCGGCAGGCAGGCTTCAGCGTTACTGCACTGATGCGGGTTTACGGCCGCTGTCTTCCGAATGGTGGCATTTTGACGATTGGCAAGCCCGTGAACAGGTCGCCGCAGGCGCCGCCGGGCAGTTCCGACTGGAGTTACCAGGCCAATGACTGATCAGTTGACTATGCGCCGCCGCTGGATAGCGGCACTGACCGCACTAAGCTTGGCCGGTTTGGCCTATTGGGCGGTTAGCCACCCATCGCCCAATGACGCCGCCTCGCCACTATCAAGCCAGACACAAGCAGGCCAAGCGGGTCAACCCGCCCAGCCAGGTCAACCCGCCCAGCCAGGTCAAGCAGGTCAAGCAGGTCAACCGGCCCAGCCAGGTCAACCCGCCCAGCCAGGCCAGCCAGGCCAACCAGGCCAGCCCGATCAAGCAGGTCAACCCGGCCAGTTAGGCGCCAACAACACACCGGCCAAGCGCGGCCTAGAACTGGTGGGCTGGAACATAACCGGTGGCGGCGGACTGGTCTGGGCGGCATCGTCCAACAGATGGCTGGGGTTGGCCGCGCCGAACCGCGACCAACTACTGGCCCGGCCGGAACCAAGCGGGGCGGAATCGCCCAAACCAAGCCCCCGGCCAACTGGCCCGGCCTTGGAACCAGCCTTAGCGGGCTGGTTCGAACAGTCCGGCGGAACCGCCAGGTGGGGCCAACCGAACGCCCCAGCTGAGTGCGGTTTACCAGACAGAGGCTGCCTCCAGCAATTTGAGCACGGCACGCTCTACATCAGACTGGCCGATGGTGCGACTGGCGCCTCAACCGCCACCGGCCAGGTAGGCAAACTGATCGCGGCCGCCGAACCAGAGATCGGCTACCAGGCGAAACCCGGCGAATACGCTGTTGACACCACAAAATACAGTCAGTGGCTTGACTGGAAAGGACCGTGGTGCCATATCTTCCTCGAATGGGTGGCGGACCGGGCGGGCCTGGGCGAACTGATCGGCCATTATGGGCCGCTGTTCCGCTTCGTTGACCACATGCGAGCTGATTTCAGGCTCGTGCCCGGCCCGGAAGTTGGCGCCTTCGCTTTGATGACAACAACCGCCACTTTCAGCCACATTGGCCTGGTGGTGGCGGTGGCGGCGGACGGATCGTCTTACACCGTGATCGAAGGCAACCAAGCCGAAGCGGACGGGCCAAAAGCGGTGCTGCGGCGTGATGTCAAAATCACTGACCGCCTGCCAACCGAGTTCTGGATGCCCGACTACGGCTGATATTTGTTGTCTTAGGAGGAGACCTGGTGACCAGAATCGCCTTGGTGGCGGATACTGATTCGCGTTGGAAATGGGGTATGGCGACTGTCGCGGCGCTCGGTCAGGCGCTGCCCGCGGCTTGTTTCTTGGTGCCGTCTTTGGGTCCGCCTTCGGGCCGTCAGTTGCGCGAGGCCGGCGTTGACCCGTCCCGGATTGAGCCGATTGATCTGCCTAAATTGACCCAGCGTCTGACAGGGGGTGGCTTTGATGCGGCCGTCTTGGCGCTGCCTGGAAGTTCGGTCCAGTTGGTTTTGCAGGCGGTGGCTAGTTGGCAGGCGGCCCGTCCGGGATTGGCCGCTGCCCGTCCCGCGCTGGTGACGGGTTATGTTGGTGTGATTTTGCATCGGCCAGTTGAGGGGTTGGCTTTGCGGGCCGGGTCGGACATTGTTTTGGCTAATTCGCCGCACGATGCCGTCCGGTTTCGTTCCGCTCTGACCGCCATGGGAGCGGACCCAGCGGCTGTCGTAGAAACCAGGTTGCCGTTCTTGGTGGGGCCGCCCGCCCGCCACGAGCCGTCCCGTTATACCGTTACTTTCGCGGCGCAGCCGGGGATTCCAGCCGTCCGGACGGACCGGGCCTATATCGCTTCGAGGCTGGTCAGCTATGCCAGGCGTCATCCCGAACATGATGTGATCTTTAAGTTAAGGGGATTGCCAGGTGAACGGTTAACTCATCCGGAGCCTTATCCTTATGGCCCGCTGTTGCGGCGGGCGGCTGGCGGTGCGTCGGGGGCGTCCCGTGGTTCAACGGGGGCGGCTGGCGGTGCGTCAGGGATGTATCGCGGTTCAACGGGTATGACCCGCGGCCCCAAGGAAGTGTCTGGCTGGCCGGTTAACTTGTCGCTTCAGGCCGGTCCGATGCGTCAGGTTCTGGCGCGGACTGACCTGTTATTAACGGTCTCCTCGACGGCCGCGGCCGAGGCCATCCATGCTGGCATCGCCACCGGTGTGTTGACTGACTTCGGTTTAGGTGAGGACTATGGCGTGCCGTTCTATCTTGGATCGGGCTGCTTGGTGTCATTCGGTCAAGTCGACGCTGGCGCCGCCCCGCTGGCTGATCCGGTCTGGGCGGCGGCTCACGGGCTTGACCCGGCGGTGCCACCGGCCGGGCCGTCGCCCGCCGAACGTTTAGCTTTCCTACTGGAATCGGGTTTGGCGCCGTTGGCGCCGGTTTACACCGAATCGTCAGCTCCGGTCTATTTGGCTTCGCTGGCTCAGCGCACCCCGGCTCAGCGGATAGCGGCTGGCCCGGTTCAGCGAGCCGCCCGGGCGGCTTACCGAACTGGGATCAGCGTTATCGCGCCGGCTTTGCGGCGCTTAGGCGCTTAGGCGCTCAGACGCTTAGGGACCAGGCGGCGGAATACTTGGCGGCAATTTCCCTTTAGCGGTGCGGATCTGGCAAGATGTACCGGTCGCTTGACACGAGTCGGGCGGCGCGCGGCCCGCGCGGCCCGTTTTTTCGGGCTAATCAGGGCCGGAACTGACCGTTTCTAATAATCTGGTGGCGCCTGGCTGGCCTATGAGTTGGCCTGCGCCCTTGTGCGCTGGAAACGGCCATTGGACCGACTTGACAACAAAGAGGGAGATGGCCACGCCATGGCTGGGCAGAAGATACGGATACGGCTGAAGTCGTATGACCATCAGGTCATAGACGCGTCAGCCCGTAAGATCGTTGAAACCGTGGTACGAGCGGGCGCCACCGTGGTAGGACCTGTGCCGCTGCCGACGGAGAAGAACGTCTACTGCGTCATTCGCTCCCCGCACAAATATAAAGACAGTCGCGAGCATTTTGAGATGCGGACCCACAAGCGGCTGATTGACATCATCGATCCGACACCCAAGGCAGTCGACAGCTTGATGCGGCTCGACTTGCCCGGTGATGTCAACATCGAGATCAAGCTCTAAGCGACCGGCGAGGACACCTAAGAAGATGACTACCGTTTCCCAGGAAGTACGGCCCAAAGCCGCCCTGCTGGGCACCAAGCTGGGTATGACCCAGGCGTGGGGCTCAGACGGCCGGATTGTGCCGCTCACCGTGATTAGGGTTGGCACCAATGTGGTGGTGCAAGTGCGGACCGTCAAAGTTGATGGTTACAGTGCTGTCCAGCTTGGCTACGGGGCGATCAAACCGACCCGTGTCAACAAGCCAGAGACCGGCCACTTCAATCGATATGGCGTCAACCCGCAGCGTTATCTAGCTGAGGTTAGGCTGGCTGAATCCGAATCCTACGCACCGGGCACCACCCTTAAGGCTGACGTTTTCGAAGCTGGCCAGCTAGTTGATGTCACCGGCACAACTAAAGGCAAGGGTACGGCTGGTGTCATGAAGCGCCACGGTTTCGCTGGGGTCGGCGCCTCCCACGGTTCGCACCGCAACCACCGTAAGCCTGGTTCGATTGGCGCTTGCGCCACACCCGCCCGGGTCCTGAAAGGTATGCGGATGGCTGGCCGGATGGGTAACTCCCGTCACACCACATTGAATCTGCTAATCCATGCGGTTGATGTCGAAAACGGCCTGATCCTTGTCCGTGGCGCCGTGCCTGGCCCGAAGGGTGGGCTGGTCATGGTGCGCTCAGGCGTGAAGGGGGGCAACGCCTGATGGCTACTGTCAATGTGCTGAACCCGGCCGGTGAGGTGGTTAACACGATCGATTTACCGGACGACTTTTTTGATGCTCAGACCAATATTCCGTTGATTCACCAGGTTGTTGTTGGGCAGTTGGCGGCCGCCCGTCAAGGCACGCACGCCACTAAGACCCGTGGCATGGTTTCAGGTGGCGGCCGTAAACCGTACCGTCAGAAAGGCACCGGCCGGGCCCGTCAAGGTTCAACCCGGGCGCCGCAATTCGTTGGTGGTGGTGTGGTTCACGGCCCACAACCACGCGACTATTCACAGCGCACACCTAAGAAAATGAAGGCCGCCGCGTTACGTGGCGCGCTGTCAGACCGGGCCCGCCATCAGCGGATCCATGTGGTGACTGGTTTTGTTGATGGTTCAACGCCAGCCACCCGCCCGGCCCGTGAGCTGCTAGCTAAGATCACTGACCGTCCCAGGGTGCTTGTTGTTGTGACCCGCCAGGAGGACAGTTCGCGTCTGTCGGTCCGTAACCTGCCGCAGGTTCATTGGTTAACACCAGATCAGCTCAACACTTATGACGTGATGGTGTCAGATGATGTCATTTTCACTGAAGCGGCCTTAGCTGACTTCTTGAACCCCCCGGCTATCACAACGGTTGTGGTGGACGATGCCGCCCCAAGTGTTACCGGACCGGAAACGGAACCCAGCTCGGCGGCATCGGACAAAACTGATGGCGAACCAACCGGAAACGAGGAGGTTGCCGAATGAGTAAGCCGGAACTGCCTAAGGACCCACGTGACGTTATTCTCGCCCCGGTGGTTTCTGAGAAGTCTTACGGCCTGATCGATGAAGGCAAATACACCTTCGTGGTGGCGCCAACCGCCAACAAGACTGAAATCCGGATCGCTGTGGAGAAGATTTTTGGTGTCCGGGTAGCCAAAGTTAACACGCTTCACCGCAAAGGCAAGGTTAAGCGGACACGCAGTGGTGTGGGACGCCGCAAGTCGACTAAGCGGGCCATTGTGACCCTGGCGGACGGCACCATCGACATCTTCGGCGCGCCGATCTCATAGCGGAAGGGTTGGATAGAGCGACATGGCCATCAGGAAATATAAACCGACCACGCCGGGTAGGCGCGGATCGTCGGTTTCCGACTTCGCCGAGATCACCCGGTCAACTCCGGAAAAATCCCTTGTCAGGCCACTGACCAGGTCAGGCGGCCGGAACGCGGGGGGACGGGTGACGTCACGCCACCGTGGCGGCGGACATAAGCGGGCTTACCGTTTGATTGATTTCAAACGCAATGACCGTGACGGTGTGCCAGCCAAAGTGGCGCACATCGAATACGATCCGAACCGGACCGCTCGGATCGCTTTACTGCATTACGCCGATGGCACCAAACGCTACATTTTGGCGCCGGACAAGCTACGTCAAGGTGATCTGGTTGAGGCTGGCCCGCAGGCCGATATTAAGCCGGGTAACGCTTTACCGATGCGTCACATCCCGCTAGGTACTGTGATCCACGCTGTTGAACTGAATCCTGGTGGTGGTGCCAAGTTGGCGCGCAGCGCGGGGACATCGGTTCAGCTAGTCGCCAAAGAGGGGCGTTTCGCCCAGTTGCGTTTACCGTCTGGCGAGATCCGTAACGTGGAACTGGATTGCCGGGCGACTATTGGTGAGGTCGGCAACGCTGAGCAGTCCAATATCAACTGGGGTAAGGCGGGCCGGATGCGCTGGAAGGGACGCCGACCGCATGTCCGGGGCGTCGCCATGAACCCAGTGGATCACCCGCATGGTGGTGGTGAAGGTAAGACCTCTGGTGGCCGTAACCCGGTCAGCCCTTGGGGTAAGCCGGAGGGCCGTACCCGCCGTCCCGGCAAAGCCAGTGATAAGTTGATCGTCCGCCGCCGGCGCACCGGCAAGAAGCGCTGATAGGGAGATTGGTTCTAAAATGCCGCGCAGCCTGAAGAAGGGACCATTCGTTGATGCCCACCTGCAAAAAAAGGTAGACAAGCACAACGCTGAGGGTCTCAAGACCGTGATCAAGACTTGGTCGCGGCGTTCCATGATCACACCGGACTTTTTGGGCCACACCTTCGCGGTCCACGATGGGCGTAAACATGTGCCAGTTTTCATCACCGAGTCGATGGTTGGGCACAAACTAGGCGAGTTCGCTCCGACCCGGACCTTCCGCGGCCATGAGAAGGACGATAAGAAGGGACGGCGCCGCTGATGAGCAAAGAGTCACGTAAGGTAGTTGACCTGGCGATTGGCCGGGCTTCAGGCCGTTACCTGCATATCACTCCAACTAAGGCCCGCCGGGTGGTTGACTTGGTGCGGGGCCGCAACGCTGAAGAAGCGGTGACGATCCTTAACTTCGCGCCGCAGGCGGCCAGTTCGCAGGCCCGCAAAGTGCTGGAGTCAGCCATGCGGTCGATTCTTGATAAGCGTCAACGCAACGGGTTGGCGGTCAGCCGACCGGCCTTATATGTCGCCGAAGCTTTTGTTGATGAAGGTCCAACTATGAAGCGTTACCGCCCCCGGGCTAAAGGCCGGGCGGGGCGGATTCTGAAGCGGACCAGCCACATCACGTTTGTGGTTCGCCAATCTGAGACGGCTGGCGCTGAGGCCAAGAAGGGAAGGAACCGCTAGTGGGACAGAAAGTCAACCCGCTGGGTTTCCGGCTCGGGATCACGACCGACCACCGTTCGCGTTGGTTCGCTGATTCAACTAAGCCGGGCCAGCGTTACCGTGACTACGTCCGTGAGGATGTCGCCATCCGGCGTTTGATGGCGACTGGCCTGGAGCGGGCTGGGATCGCCAAGGTCGAGATTGAACGCAGCCGTGACCGTGTCCGGATTGACATTCACACCGCCCGGCCGGGCATTGTGATTGGACGGCGGGGCGCGGAAGCTGACCGGATCCGCAGCGAACTTGAGAAACTGACTGGTAAACAAGTTCAGCTCAACATTCTGGAAGTCAAGAACCCTGAACTGAACGCTCAACTGGTAGCTCAAGGGATCGCTGAGCAGCTAGCTAACCGGGTGTCTTTCCGGCGGGCGATGCGTAAAGGCCTGCAATCAGCTCAGCGGGCTGGCGCCAAGGGTGTGCGGGTGCAATGCTCTGGCCGTCTCGGTGGGGCTGAAATGTCGCGTTCTGAGTTTTACCGTGAAGGCCGGGTCCCGCTGCACACGCTGCGCGCCAACATTGACTACGGCTTGTTTGAAGCCCGCACCACCTTTGGCCGGATTGGTGTCAAAGTTTGGATCTATAAGGGCGACATGACTGAGAAGGAGTTCGCTCGCCAGCAGGCGGCGGCCGCTCCGCGCCCGGCCCGGGGCCGCGGCGAACGTGACCGTGGTGAACGGCCAGGCGGTCGGCGGCGTGAAGGCGGGCGTGGCTCACAGGATCAGACGGCGGCCTCGGCCGGCGCCGCTAGTGTGACGGAGGCCTGAGCCATGCTGATTCCGCGCCGTGTTAAGCACCGTAAGCAGCACCATCCGAAGCGTTCGGGGGCGGCTAAGGGTGGCACCACGATCGCTTTTGGTGATTACGGTATTCAGGCTCTTGAACCGGCCTATTTGACTAACCGTCAGATTGAGGCCGCCCGTATCGCCATGACCCGTCACGTCAAGCGTGGCGGCAAGGTCTGGATTAATGTTTTCCCTGACCGGCCAATAACTAAGAAGCCAGCTGAAACCCGGATGGGTTCTGGTAAAGGCTCACCGGAGCGGTGGGTGGCCAACATTAAGCCTGGCCGGGTGGTGTTTGAGTTGTCTGGTGTGCCGGAGGCTTTGGCCCGCGAGGCGATGACCCGGGCAATGCATAAGTTGCCTATGAAGTGCCGTTTTATCAGCCGAGAGGGTGGTGAGTGAGATGGCTGTTGGCTCGAAGGATCTGCTGCCAGACCAGCTTGATCTGCTGGATGATGAGCGTTTGCGGGCGGCTTTAGTGCGCTGCAAAGAGGAGCTGTTCAATCTCCGCTTCGCTACCGCCACCGGTCAGTCTGAGTCGCATGGTCGGCTCAAAGCCGTCAAACGTGACATTGCCCGTGTTTACACCGTTTTGCGTGAACGCGAAATGGGTATCCGGACCGCACCTAGCTCGAATGTGGAGGCTGAGAAGAAGTGAGTAGCGAAGCCGCGGCGCCGGTCCGCCGGTCACATCGCAAAACTAGGCGTGGCCTGGTGATTGGCGACAAGATGACTAAGACGGTTGTGGTCCGCCTAGAAGACCGGGTGAAGCACCCGTTGTATGGCAAAGTCATGACCCGTGTTTCTAAGGTTAAAGTCCATGATGAGGCTGGCACCGCCGGTGTTGGCGATTTGGTTCTGATCATGGAAACCCGTCCGGTCAGCGCCACTAAACGCTGGCGGGTTGTAGAGATCCTTGAGAAGGCCAAGTAAGGGATTAGGACATGATTCAGCAGGAGACGCGCCTGAAGGTGGCGGACAACACTGGCGCCAAAGAGATTCTGTGTATCCGGGTATTGGGTGGTTCGGGTCGGCGTTACGCCTCGATTGGCGACACTATTGTGGCCACCGTCAAGGACGCCATTCCCGGTGGTGGGGTGAAGAAGGGTGACGTTGTGAAAGCCGTGGTGGTGCGGGTCGCTAAAGAGCGGCGCCGGCCAGATGGCAGTTACATCCGGTTTGATGAGAACGCCGCTGTCATTTTGAAGAACGATGGCGAGCCGCGCGGCACCCGCATCTTTGGCCCGGTTGGGCGCGAACTGCGTGACAAAAGGTTCATGAAGATCATTTCACTGGCACCGGAGGTGCTCTGAATGCGTTTCGAAGAATCTCCTGGCGCCTGGCGTTTAGGCGTCGGCTTGGCACTTGGGCTGGCCGGTTTGAGGACCGGTCCGGCAGTAACTAAGGAGCGTTGAAGATGGCGAACATTAAGAAAGGTGACCTGGTCCAGGTCATCTCTGGACGTGACAAAGGCCGCCAGGGCCGTGTGCTGGAAGTCCTCAAAGGTGGCGAACGGGTGATTGTTGAATCGGTCCAGCGTGTCACTAAGCACACCAAAGTTGGCCAGTCTAACCGTGGGGCTAAGACCGGTGGTATTGAGACGGTTGAAGCACCGATTCACATTTCTAACGTCATGGTGGTTGATCCTGTAACCCGTAAACCGACCCGGGTTGGGCACCGCCTTGAGACGATCCAGCGTGATGGCCGGACCCGCACTGTGCGGGTGCGCTACGCCAAGAAGTCCGGTAAGGAGCTATAGCCTGATGGCCACTAAGACACCCGCTAAAGGGAACGCCTCCAAGGCTGGCGCTAGTAAAGCCGCCGCGGCTAAGCCTCCAGCCAAGGCCGCCTCCACTAAGGCCGCTCCGGGCAAAGCTGGGACAACCGATCCGGAGGCTCGCGGCGCGGCTGACCAGATGCCCCGGCTGAAGGTGCGCTACCGCCAGGAGATCATCGCGGCGTTACGCCAGGAGTTCGGTTTCAGCAACATTCACCAGGTGCCAGGTTTGACTAAAATTGTGGTCAACATGGGGGTTGGTGAAGCTGCCCGCGATTCTAAACTGATTGACGGAGCTGTCGCCGATTTGGCTTTGATCACTGGGCAGAAGCCGGTCGTGACCAGGGCCCGTAAGTCAATCGCCCAGTTCAAGTTGCGTGAGGGAATGCCGATCGGGGCCCATGTGACCTTACGCGGTGACCGCATGTGGGAGTTCTTGGACCGGCTGCTGACCACGGCTTTGCCACGTATCCGTGACTTTCGTGGCCTTAGTGACCGGCAGTTCGATGGCCAAGGTAACTACACCTTCGGCTTGACGGAACAGTCAATGTTCCATGAGATTGATCAAGATCATATTGACCGTGTCCGCGGCATGGACATCACTGTGGTGACCAGCGCGGCCAATGACGCCGAGGGCCGCGCTTTGCTGCGCCAGCTCGGTTTCCCATTCAAGGAGAACTGACGTGGCGAAAAAATCACTCATCGTCAAGGCTGCCCGCAAACCTAAGTTCAAGGTGCAAGGCTATACGCGCTGCACCAGGTGTGGACGGCCGCGCAGTGTGTACCGTAAGTTCGGGCTTTGCCGGGTGTGCCTGCGTGAGATGGCACACCGCGGGGAACTACCCGGAATAACTAAATCAAGCTGGTAATCAACTACGTCACAGGTCCCTAAGGCACCATGCCTCATGACAGGGAAACCAGGGCGAGGAAGGTGGGAACCCCCACATGACAATGACTGATCCGATCGCGGATATGCTGACGCGCATCCGCAACGCTAATTCGGCCCACCATGAGGCGGTGGAGATGCCGTATTCCAAGATGAAGGCGGCCATGGCGGACATCTTGCAGCGTGAGGGTTACATTCTGTCCTGGTCTAAGGAACCAGCCAGGGTTGGCGCGACTTTACGGGTGGTGCTGAAATACGGCAACGGCCGTCAGCGTGCTTTAGCTGGCCTGCGGCGTGTTTCTAAGCCTGGTTTACGCGTTTACGCCAAGTCAACCGAATTGCCACGTGTGCTCGGTGGGTTGGGGATCGCCATTTTGTCGACCTCTTCCGGGCTGTTGACTGACCGGCAAGCGGCCAAGAAAGGTGTGGGTGGGGAAGTCCTAGCCCACATCTGGTAGGAGGGAAGCCGAAAATGACATCACGTATTGGCAAACTACCGGTAGCTGTGCCGGCCGGGGTGGATGTGAAGATTGACGGCCGTAAGGTGACGGTAACTGGGCCTAAAGGCACTTTGAGCCGTGAACTGCCTGAGCCGGTTTCGCTTTCCCGGGCGGATGACGGGGCGATTGTTGTGACGGTGCCAGATGAGGAACGCCGTTCGCGTGCCATGCACGGCTTGTCACGCACTTTGGTGGCCAACATGGTCCATGGTGTGACGGAAGGCTATAAGAAAGTCCTGGAGATAGTTGGTACTGGTTACCGTGTGGTGGACCCAGTCAAAGCTAAAGATAAGGACAAAGCCAAGGCCAGCACTGACAACACTTGCACTGTTCTTGAGTTTTCGCTTGGGTTTTCCCATCCGGTGGTGATTCAGGCACCCCCAGGGATCATCTTTGATATTGAGTTGCCGACCCGTTTTTCGGTGAGCGGGATCGATAAGCAACAGGTTGGCGAGGTGGCGGCCAATATCCGCAAGATTCGTAAACCTGAGCCGTATAAGGGTAAGGGCGTGCGGTATCAAGGTGAAGCTGTCCGCCGCAAGGTTGGAAAGGCTGGTAAGTGACGATGGCTACCGTTTCGAGAGCCGCTCAGCGGGCCAAGCGCCACCGCCGGATTCGTTTGACTGTCTCAGGTACCGCTGCGGTGCCACGGCTAGTGGTGACACGTTCAGCGCGCCACATGGTGGCGCAGGTGATTGACGACACGGTGGGGCACACCTTGGTTTCGGCTTCCACGATGGAAGCCAGTCTGCGGGCATTGCAGCAGGATAAAACCGCTAAAGCTAAAGCTGTGGGTGTCTTGGTGGGGGAACGCGCCCGGGCAGCTGGGATTGAGGCTGTGGTCTTTGACCGTGGCGGCAACAAGTATCACGGTCGGGTGGCCGCTGTCGCTGATGGCGCCCGCGAGGCCGGTTTGGCGCTCTAGACCGTTAGCTGATGAGAGAACTGTGACTATGACAAATGTGCCGGGTTTTCGGGAACTAGGGCCAGGCGGAGCGGATTTTTCAGGTATGAGGAAGAACAACGGAAGGCGGAGCATCTGATGGCCGCAGAGCAGCGTGGCGCTGACCAGCGTGGCATGGGGGAAGGCGACCGCCGTGACGGTGACCGTCGTGACGGGTCAGCTCGGCGCGATTCGGGCCGACGTGACGGACGGCGGGCCGCCCGGGCCGATGATGACCGTAGTCAGCACCTTGAACGGGTCGTGGCGATCAACCGTGTCGCCAAGGTGGTCAAAGGTGGACGGCGTTTCTCCTTTACCGCTCTAGTGGTGGTGGGCGATGGCGACGGCACAGTTGGCGTGGGTTACGGCAAGGCCAAGGAAGTCCCGGCGGCTATCGCCAAAGGCGTTGAGGAAGCCAAGAAGGCTTTCTTCCGGGTGCCACGGATCGCCCATACCATTCCGCATCCGATTCAGGGCCAAGCGGCGGCTGGTGTGGTTTATCTCCGGCCGGCCGCTCCGGGTACTGGTGTGATCGCCGGCGGCCCGGTGCGCGCCGTCTTGGAGTGCGCTGGGATTCATGATGTTTTGTCCAAGTCGCTTGGTTCGGCCAATGCGGTCAACATTGCCCATGCCACGGTGGCTGCGCTTAAAGCGCTCGAAGAGCCGCAGGCTGTGGCGGTGCGCCGGGGCTTGCCGCTAGAAGAGGTGGCGCCGGCCGCTTTGTTGCGGGCGCAGGCGGCCGGTGAGGCGGCGGCAGCGGCTAAGTCTGAGGAGAACTGATGACGAACCTCGAAATCACACAGATCAAGTCCGGCATTGGTGGCCGGCGGAACCAGCGCGAAACTTTACGTTCGCTTGGTTTGCGTAAGATTGGCCAGACTGTGAAACGCCCAGACACCCCGGTGGTACGCGGCATGGTCCGCACTGTGGCTCATCTGGTGAGCGTTGAACTAACTGATTTGCCGGAAATTCCAGCGAGTTCCAACCCGCCAGCGGCGCCTGAGGCGATTGTCGTGGTGACGGTTAAGGGAAAGAAGTAGGCCATGGCCAGCGAAGAAGATAAAACAGCAGCGGCGGACGATGCCGCCCCCCAGGTTAAGCCGGAAACGGCTGGGAGCGCTAAGGCTGGTGCGGCTAAGCCCGCCAAAGCGAAGGTCAAGCCGAAGGCTGAAGCCAAACCAGTCGGGGAGGCTGTAGCTAAGGACGCTCCGCCAGCGGCTGATGAGTCGGCTCCGGCTAAGCCCGCCAAAGCGAAGGTCAAGCCGAAGGCTGAAGCTAAATCAGTTGAGGACGCTGTCGCTAAGGACGCTCCGCCAGCGGCTGATGAGTCGGCTCCGGCTAAGCCCGTCAAAGCGAAAGCCAAGCCGAAGGCTGAAGCTAAACCAGTTGAGGACGCTGTAGCTAAGGATGCTCCGCCAGCGGCTGATGAGTCGGCTCCGGCTAAGCCCGCCAAAGCGAAAGCCAAGCCGAAGGCTGAAGCCAAACCCGCTAAAGAGGCCGCCGAACCGGTTGAACCAACCGCCACTGAAGGAACCCGCCGGACGGAATCTTGGCGTGGTGCGGCGACTTTTGGGACGGCATCGGGCAACAAAGGCCGGGTGCTGAAACTGCACCACTTGCGGCCCGCACCCGGCGCCAAGAAAGCCAAAATGAGGGTCGGGCGAGGCGAAGGCTCAAAAGGCAAAACCGCTGGACGCGGCACCAAAGGCACCAAAGCCCGGCGCCAAATACCGGCCCGGCTCGAAGGCGGCCAGATGCCACTGCACATGCGTTTACCAAAACTGCGTGGCTTCAAGAACCCGTTCCGGGTTGAATACCAGGTGGTTAACCTGGAAAAACTTGAGCTGCTCTACCCCCAAGGTGGAACCGTGACATCGGCTGATCTGGTAGCGCGTGGCGTAGTGCGGGACGGCTATCCGGTCAAAGTGCTGGCTGGTGGCGAACTGACAGTCAAACTTGAGGTGCGCCTTGAGGCGGCCTCAGCGGCGGCACGGGAGAAAATCTTGGCGGCCGGCGGCAGTGTCAGCACCGTTGGCCTTACAACAGCGGCCCGTTAGGCAGAGGGAAACAGGTGCCGTGGGGTCCACCAGAGAGCTAGCCGCTAGAGTGAATCAGGCCCCATTGATGGCGCTCCAGGCCGCGCCCATTACCGGCGGGGCTAATCGTCAGGGAGGATCCCCGTGCTAGGGACTTTGGCTAAGGCGTTCAGAACGCCCGACCTGCGGCGCAAGCTGCTGTTCACCATCAGCATCATGGTGCTGTTCCGGGTCGGCTCGTTCATCCCGACACCGGGGGTGAACACGGCCGCGTTGCGCGCCCTGGGAGAACAAGCCCAAACTGGTGGTGACCTTTTAGGGTTGATCAACTTGTTCTCCGGCGGCGGCCTGATGCAATTATCAGTTTTCGCTCTCGGAATCATGCCGTACATCACGGCCAGCATCATTGTGCAGCTATTGCGGGTTGTGATCCCGCGCTTCGAAACGCTGCATAAAGAAGGCCAGGCCGGCCAGTCCAAGTTGACGCAGTACACCCGGTATTTGACCATCGCGTTAGCTATTTTGCAGTCAACCGTTGTCATCACCACCGCCCGCAGCGGTGCTTTGTTCGGCCAGATCGGCACCAGTGAACAGATCATCCAGCCGGACACACCTTGGACCGTAACGCTGATGATCATTGTGATGACAGCGGGCACCGGTTTGATCATGTGGCTTGGTGAGTTGATCACTGAGAAGGGTGTCGGCAACGGTATGTCGCTGCTCATCTTCACGTCGATCGTGGCTGGGTTCCCGTCGTCAATGGGTCAGATTTGGGGTGGCGCCAACAACGGTCCACTCAACTTCTTTGTGGTTCTGATTGTTTTTGTCGCTGTCATTGCCGCGATCGTGTTCGTTGAACAAAGCCAGCGCCGCATCCGGGTGCAATACGCCAAGCGGATGGTTGGCGGGCGGACCCGTGGTGGTGGCACCAGCTACCTGCCAATCAAGATCAACACGGCCGGCGTTATCCCGATCATCTTCGCTTCCTCGTTACTGTCATTGCCTTCCATGGCAACCCAGTTTGTGTCTGATCAAACCAACCCGGTGGTCGGCTGGATCGCCACTAACTTCCGCCCAACTGATGCGCTGTACATGGTGTTGTACGCCGCGCTGACGATCTTCTTCTGCTTCTTCTACACCGCCATCACCTTCAACCCGACAGAGGTGGCGGACAACATGATGAAGTATGGCGGTTTCATCCCCGGTATCCGGGCTGGCCGACCGACGGCCGAATACCTCAACTACGTCATCAACCGCATCACGACACCTGGTTCAATCTATTTGGCGATAGTCGCTCTGATACCGCAAGTGCTGTTCAGCTTCATGAACATCAACCAGAACCTGCCCTTCGGTGGAACCACCTTGCTGATCATTGTGGGTGTTGGTTTGGACACGGTGAAACAGATCGAAGCTCAGTTAGAGCAACGCCACTACGGAGGTTTCCTGCGGTGAAGCGGCGCCTAGTGCTGTTGGGTCCACCTGGATCAGGTAAAGGCACCCAAGGAGAACTGTTGGCCGCCAGCCTGGGTGTTCCTGTGATCTCAACCGGCGGGTTGTTCCGTGACCAGATGTCACGCGGTACCCCTTTAGGGATCGAAGCTAAGAGCTATATGACCCAAGGTCAGCTAGTGCCAGACAGGGTCACCAATGATATGGTCCGGGACCGGCTGAGCCAGGCTGACGCGGCTGACGGCTGTGTCTTGGACGGCTACCCGCGTAACGTGGCGCAAGTCGGCGTTCTAGATCAGATTCTGGCTGAACGGACCTGGCGGATTGACGCCGCTGTTGAACTGCGGCTACCAGAAGACCTGATTGTGGAACGGTTGCTGCGCCGGGCGGTACTGGAATCACGTCCAGATGACACCGAACCAGTTATCCGGGAACGGTTAGCTGTCTATCACCGTCAAACCGAACCGATCGCACAGATTTATCAGACACGCGGGCTGCTAGTGACAATCGATGGTGACGGTCTGGTTGAAGAAATAACCCGGCGGATCAGCCAAGCATTGCGGGCGGAGGCCTAGTTTTGGTTCCCCGGCTGGCCGGGTACCGCCGCGTCGAATTGAAAACACCCGCCCAAGTCAGCGCTATGCGGGCTTCTGGGCTGGTGACGGCTGCTGCTTTGGAAAAAGTCAAGCATCTCTTGGTGCCTGGTGCGCGGGCGAGGGAGATTGACGCCGCCGCCGAACAAGTCATCCGGGCGGCCGGGGCGGCCCCAAATTTCCTTGGCTATGACGGCTATCCGGCCTCAATCTGCCTATCGTTGAATGATGTTGTGGTTCATGGCATACCAAGCGATCAGGTGTTGCGTTCGGGTGACATAGTGTCAGTTGATTGCGGCGCGGTGCTTGACGGCTGGCATTCTGACGCTGCCATCACTGTGGTGGTTGGCCAGACCGACGCCCGCTCTGAGGTGCTAGTTGAGGTGACGCGTCAGGCTTTATGGGATGGCATCGCGGCTTTCGCCAAAGCTGACCGGGTTGGACAGATCGGAGAGGCCATCGAGGCCTCAGTTGAGGCGGCTGAACCGTCCTTCGGGATTGCCCGGGAATACACCGGCCACGGAATTGGCAGTGCCATGCACATGGAACCAGATGTGTTGAACTTCGCTTCGCGTTATCACGGCCCAAAGGTCCGGCCCGGCATGGTGCTGGCGATCGAACCGATCGTGGTTGAAGGACGAATCGAAACCTCAGTCGATTCGGACGGTTGGACTGTTAGAACGGTTGACGGCAAACGGGCGGCCCACTGGGAGCACACCGTGGCCCGGACGGCTGGCGGAATTTGGGTGTTGACCGCCGCCGATGGCGGTGCCGACGAGCTGGCTGCCCGCGGTATCACGCCCGCCCCAATCGCCTAATTCCGAGCCCAAGCTGGCGTCCGAATACTTTGCGGCGCAGCCAGACGGGCCTGGGTCGGGGTGCCGTGTGGGCGGCATCGGACGCTAGAAAAAGCTGGTTGGGCTGTTAGGCGCGCCGGGGATGGCAAGCTGTGTGGGCGCGGCATCGGGCGGAAGAAAAGGCTGGCCGGGCTGTTAGACGAGCCGGGCGGCGGTGCGCTCGTCGATCACTAGATCAGTCGCGACACCGGCCCGTAGCGCACCGAGCAGCCCGCCGACTTTAGATTCGGACGCCACAACTAGCAGGCGGCGCGGGATGGCACGGAGCTGGACCGGGGTAGGGCCGGAGGCTCGGCGGTTGATTTCAATATCGTCATATGATCCGTCTTGGCGCAGGAAAACCGTGCAAACATCGCCCACCACACGTTCGCGGCCGAGCACCTTGAGATCATGCTTGTCCAGGTAACCGGCCGCGTAAACGTGGCTTGGGATGGGGCCGTCGACGGCGCCGACGGACATGACAGCGACATCCGCCTTGGCTTGAACCTCAAGGACGCGGGTGATGGAACGTTCACGCCACATCATTTCCTTGGTTTCAGCCGAATCAAAGAAAGCTGGGACCGGGAAATCAAGAACAGAAGCGCCAAAAGCCCGGGCGAACTGCGACAACAGGACAGCGGTATATGACACGCCCGAGGTGCGGGTGTTGGCGGCGCCGTTGAGCTGAACTACCACTGAACCGCGAGCGGCCTGCGGTTTGAGCTGCTGAGCGATCGCTGCGGTGGTGTTTCCCCAGGCCACGGCCAGCACCATGGACGGGCCCATCCATTGGGTCAAGGTGCGGGCGGCCTCAGCGGCGACTAAGGAGAGCCGTTCAAGGTCATCAGTTTCAGGCGGCAAAGGCACAACCTGAGCCCGGACGCCATAGGCCGCGGCGACGGCCGAGGCCAAGCCTTCACGGTCGTGGCTCGGGTCAGTCAAGGTGATTGAAACAATCCCTTGGCTGCGGGCTCTGGCCAGCAGGCGTGAGACAGTTGAACGCGAAGTTCCCAGCCTCCGGGCCACAGCCTGCATAGTTTGGCCTTGGCTGTAGTACATCGATGCCGCCAGATAGATGTCCTCAGGACGGTAAGAAGCCACACTCGATTCTTGCACATCGGCTCAAGGGACCTGCACATCGGCGCAGCACAGGGCGTTTCGGCCGGGCTTTGAGACAAGCTAGCAGCCATTCTGCTATCCGCGGGATTGGGGTGGGTCTCTTGGCCCGCTCGGGTCTGCTTGCGTCCGCCCGGCAGGCTCCCGGCTGACTGTTGTCAGCCCTGGTGTGACCACGGTAGTTTGATGGCATTAGCGTCCAGCCTTGAGGCTTTGGTCTTGGGCCTGAGGGCCTTACCCGGTTCAGCGTCAAAGGAGACTCAGTTATGAAGCGACACTTACCAGGCCGTGTGGCCAGATTCTTGGGTGTGGTGCTAGCCGCCCTGGTGGCTGTGCCGTTGGGCGCCGGACCCGCCGGGGCAGCGGGCAAACCAGAGGCGTTCGATGAGGCCCGGGGCTGCACAATCATTGGGACCACAGCCGGCGAGGTGTTGAAAGGCACCGACGGCGATGATGTGATCTGTGGCGGCGGAGGTGGTGACACCATCAAAGCTGGCGCTGGTAATGATGTCATTTATGGCGACGCTGGTGGCGACACAATTTACGCTGGCCCGGGTGATGATGTGATCTACGGCGGGGCTGGTGGTGACACGATCCGCGGTGAGGCAGGCAGAGACCAGATCTACGGTGAAGACGGTGGGGACACAGTTCACGGTGGGGATGGTGATGACTTCATCGATGGAGGTGCTGGTGGTGACACGTTGTGGGGTGAGGACGGCGAAGACTGGATCGAACCCGGTCCAGGTGCCGACACTGTTCATGCTGGTGACGGTGATGACGTGGTTGTTGACTGGGGAGACAAGGGCGCTGACACCTTGCACGGTAACGACGGCGACGACCGGATCTGGGGAGGCGACGGGTCAGACTCCCTAACCGGAAACAAGGGCAACGATCTGCTGGTCGGCGGAGCGGGGAACGATTCTTTGTACGGCGACACCGGCTCCGACCGGTGCGTTGGTGGGATTGGTGCCAACGCGCTGTATAGCTGCGAACTTAAAGACAAGGATGTGCTGCCAGGTGGGACAGGTCCCGCCCCAGTTGGCGGACTGGATGATTCAGACGGCGACGGGGTACCTGATGTGGTGGAGGCACGAGCCGGAACGGATCCTTTTGAGGCCGATCCTGACGGCGACGGATTGTCTGACGCGGCAGAGTTGATGACCGGCAGTGATCCGTTCAAGGCTGATTCCGATGATGACGGCATCCCGGACGGAGCTGAGGATTCTGATGGGGACGGTCTAACTGACGCTGCTGAGGTAGCGGCTGGTACCAAGCCTTTGACTGGAGACTCAGATGGTGACGGGTTGAGTGACCTTGATGAGATCGCGGCTGGTACTAACCCAGTGGAACCAGACACCGATGGCGACGGCCTAACTGACCGTGTCGAGTTGCTAATCGGATCGGATCCTTCGAGAACCGACTCGGATGCGGATGGCACACCTGACGCGGATGATGAGTTCACCTATGCGGTACCAGTTGACGTGGCTGGCGCATCGCTGACGGTTAGCGGGCCAGGTGGTTCGATCACCCAGTCTGCCCTGGTTCGCTCTGGTGATGTTCGCTTTGAGGCGATGGTTGGGTTGCTGAGCCTGCCAGTTAACGTCATCCTGCTTGACGGAGTGACGGGGAGCCTGACACTGCCGTTTGACCCGGGGTTACTTGGTGCGGGATCGGCCGCTGTGGCGGTCAAGCTTGATTCTGCGACCGGTGAAATCGAATTGCCGGTCGATCAGTTGGTTGACCCGGAGGCCGGCCTGGTCACACTAACTGTTGACGGGTTGTCGGTGGTCGCGGTGGTTGACGCCTCCGCCTTACCGGTTATCGACCAAACCCCGGCCGAAGGGGAGATGCTGGCGGCAACCCTTCTAGAACCGTTGGACAGTCAGAGCGACTATGAAATGGTTGACGGTGGTCGGCTCGATTTGGCCTCATCAGCCATGGGTGTTGAATCGTTGGCGACTGGCCCACTAGCTGAGTCTGGCGACGATTCGCCGACTGGGATGGTCGCCTTGGACTGGAGGTTGACTTGGGATTGGAGTGACACCGAACCAACCCTGGGCTTACTGGTGGGCGACCGGATGATTGATTCTGGACGATTGATGCCATCCATGAACGTCGGCGAGTATGCCAGCGGCGTGTTTCAGGTTAGGGCGCAGTGTTGGCCGGGCGGATCTTGGTATGGGAACGATTGCGGCGACATCTTGCGCTACCAGCCACGCCCGAGCTACCCAGAGGAACAGCCGGCTTTCGCTTTTACTCAGGCCGTTTATTGGGCTGGCCAGACCGTTGGGACCGGTGGTGAGATTGTCCTGATCATTGGTTCGCCCGACCTCACCCCGGTAGTCGATTACTACTCGCCCGCCCACGAACTACTGGACATCAGGGATTTCTTCAGTATTTATGGGGCCCGTGTCACGGTTGTCGGTGTCGGAGATGGTTTCACACAGGCGGCGTCCCAATGGCTTGACGGCTTTACCGCATCCACCGGTGGCGAGTTTTACCGGGTGAGATCCGCAGCAGACGTCGACGGCTTGCCGCATGTTTGGAGTGCTCCCCCTCCACCAGATGATCCTGAACCGCCTGAACCTCCCGAGCCGCCCAAGCCGCCTGAACTTGGGCAGGACAGTGACGGGGATGGCTTGACTGATCAAGAAGAGCTCACCGGTGCGGGAACGTATTTCGGCCACCGCTTCGGACCGACCAATCCGTACCTGGCTGACACAGACTGGGACGGCCTGTCTGACGGTGAGGAACTAAACCCTCAGCCGCGGCGCCCCTATCAGACCAGAAGATCCTTCACACCACTGTCTGACCCGAACCGTCGTGATACCGATTTTGACGGTTTGGATGACCTAACCGAAATAGCCAACGGGTTCTCCGCTTTTGATGCTGATCAGGATGCTGACATATTGTCTGATTCTGAAGAGTTCGCTCTTGGCACGGTTGACTATTTGAAAGACACTGATGCGGACGGGTTCGATGACTATACCGAGTATCGCCGCGCGCTTGATGGTCGTGGGTTTGATCCGCTAGTAGTGGATGTGGAGATCCATATCTCCCAATATTTCCTCGAATTCTCACAGGGGACGCTGTGTGGCGACATCGAATTGTTCCGCGCCTTCTGCACCGGCGACACCTGGGCATATATGGCCGGTCAAATAGCTGGCGGTGTGTCCTTCTTTGGTGTGGCAGATTTCCGCGACTTCGTGGCGGGCTTGTGTAATGCCGATTACATTTCGGCTGGGCTGTCAGTTGTCGGCCTGATTCCCATTCTTGGTGACGGAATTAAGGCCGTGCGGGTAATCGGTAAGTTCGGGCAGCACACCGCGGATATTGTGAAACAGGCACCAGACTCTACTCGAGCGATGAGGCGGTTGAGGGTCTTGTCAGATACAGCTATGGACGGCAAAGCGGCCAATAGTGTGCCGCTTTCCGCGACTGACGGAAGCGGTTTGAATGGGTTGGCCGTAGCCGCACCATTGAAACTGAGCCGGGCAGCGGATGCCGCCAGGCAGGCGCTGATGGACCTGGTTGACCCTAAGGTCTTGGCCAAGATCAGGTCGGTTCATCCGGGTTTGAGCGACGCTGAGATCAAGGGCTTCTTGGCCGCATCAGCCAGGTACAAGGGTGGCGTGGCGCACGCCGCCGAGGTGCTATCCAAAGCCACCAAAGTGGAGGTCCCGCCAAGCTCATGGTTCGGAACAGTCAAGAAGCTGAGGTTTGAGTCTGAAGCGGAGACGGCTTTCAAAACGCTCGGCACCAGCCGCGCTGAGCGCGTCAAGCGAGGGATCGACGCGACGGGTTCAGGCAAGAATAACGAGCGGTTCTACGATGTGATTGCACTGTCGGACAGTTCGAAGAGGGTGAAAACGGCTTTTGAGCTGAAGATCGGTCAGATTCGCGACTCAGCCCGGATCAAAGCCCAAGTACGGAAAGACGCGGCGCTGTTGAAACGCATGAAGGCCAACCCGCAGCTGGCTGATGATCTCCAGTTCGATGGTATTGAGTGGGTTTTCTTCGCTAAAGAAGCGGCCGATGGTGCCGGGTTACCTAGTCCTGGGCTGTTGAAGTTGCTAGAACAGAACGACATCCCGTTCCGGATCTATCTTGCGAGGCCGTGATGGGTTGGCCGGATGGGGTCGAGTTGGCCGAGTATGTGCGGGTGGCTGAGGGTGTGGGGAATATTGATGAGAATCCTTACGTGTTGGGGTCTTATGGTTATTGGGTGGTGCAGGATATTTTGTTTGATCGGTTTATGGCTACCCGTCCGGCCCGTTTGGAGGAGTTGTCGCGTTTGGTGGCTGGTTCGGGTGGGCCGGTGTTGGATGGGTCGGTGGAGTCTTTAGCGGAGTTGGATGAGTGGTTGCGTGGTGTGTTGCGTGGTCCGTTTGATGATGGGGTGGATTGGGATGTGGTGTGGGAGGG
>JAIRYJ010000018.1 GCA_031267825.1 Bifidobacteriaceae bacterium | reverse complement strand
GGTCTTGTAGTGGGGTGTGGTCCTGGGGGAAACCCTTCAGGACCACACTCATGTTGGTGGTCTGAACATCTACCGCTGGGGTCTAAACCATCTACTGGGGTCAGTTTCTGTGGCCCAGTTCAATCCCTGTTAGCTAGACCCAAAACACCACCAGTCACCTGACCCGCGGGTTTAGTGTCGAGCCGGTTGGTGTGGTTTGGACGCGTCGGGTGTTTGGCTGCGGGAAGTGGACAACCCATCAGAACTACACCGGGCGATTGGTTTATCTAGGATCGGGCTCGTTACCTGGCCCATCCGATCCAAAACAAAAGCCCAGTCCCAGGCGCTGGCATATTAGAGTTGGAGTCAGCGTTGGCCAAGCCGGTAAGTGTGAGTCTCCGTCTCAACCGCATGGCCTGAGCAGACCGGCGGTCAAAGCAGCGGACCAACCAGACAAGGCGAGGCAGTGACAGATTGGTTAAGGCAGGCTTCAAAGCTGAAATCCGGCCCGCCTCAACCGGCTAGCACCCGGCCAACAGCGTGTAGCGCCACGCCACCAGGCTCAGCCTTAGCCGACCGGTCCCGGCGGGTGCCATGAGTCGAACCACTCCCAAACTTGAGGTCAGGGTAGAAGCCAGCGGCCGGGTTGAGGCTGGTCCACTGCGGCCAGACAACCAGGACGTGATCGTGCTGGCTGGAACACTTGGCATTGCCAGCGGCGCCTACCTCAACTGGCACGGCCGGTTGCCAGATAGCGGGCTGCTAGCCGCCGTTGTTGACGGTATGGGCGGCTACGCGGGCGGCGCCCAAGCCGCCGCCATAGTTGGCTGCGGCCTGGCCAACCTAACACCAACCGGAACCGGCTACGCCTGGGACGAATGGTTCCGGGCGATCTCAGAACGGGTAGTGGACGCCGGCCAAGCCTGGGGCATGAACCAAATGGGAGCAACCGGGGCGGTTCTGGCTTTGTGTTCAGATGGTATAGCGATCGCTAACGTGGGTGACTGCCGGATCTACCGGGCGGGTAACGGGAGGGTCGAACAAATGACGGTCGATGACCGGGCCGACCCGGCGTCATCGGCCGTGACCCAAGCGATGGGTGTATCACGACGGAACCGCCTGATCGAACCACACGTCAGCCGTCGGCCCTACGCACCGGGTTGGGAACGCTACCTGCTTTGCACCGACGGAGTGTGGAGCACACTGGACGCTACCGCCCTGACCGATCTGGCCTTAGCCCGGGTCTCACCTGGCCAAGTAGTCGAAGCGGCGGCTGATCTGCTTTACGCCCGGCACGGTGACGACAACGGCTCGATCGTGATTGTTGATGTAGCCAGCCGGAGCATCTGAAACCGGCCGTTTGACTCACACTGCGGGACTGTTCCGCCCGGCGCGGCGCAACGGCGGCCCGGCGTCTAAGTTGCCGTTATGAACACAATCACGGCGCAACAATTCGATCGGTTTCTGCGTGCCGCCCAGACGCTGCTGCCTGATCCGTCGCTCTGGGTGCCGCTGGAAATCTATCCAGACTCGCTGGCTGAATGCATCATTGATGCGATCTGGTCAGAGCGGGTCCGGTACGCCAACATCCAAGAGATCATTGGGCGCTACCGTGAAGCCAGGCAGGCTGAAGGCGGTGACGCCGACACTGACGGCGCCGACCAGCTAGCCGCCAGTTTCGCGGTTGGCCTGGACAACTGGATGAACCGGATCGGCAACCGGCAGAGGGTCTATTCCAGGACGCAAGCCCCGTACAAGGCGGACGTAGTCCACCAGGCCGCACTGACCGCTCAGACCGTTGGAATCATCACCACCCGTCAGCTTGGCGCGGTCTACAGTTCTAACAGCCAACAGTTGCAGGACCTGCGGCAAGGCTGGCTGGCGCTCCCAGCCCAGCATTCTGGCCTGAGCTGGGAACGCCTCCTGCTGGTGGCTGGCATCAAGACCGTGCCAGCCGATCCGTGGCTCCGTCAGTTCGCCAGCCAGGCCGTTGGTGTTGAGCTGAGCAGTCAAGATGCCCTTGGTTTAGTTGAGGCGGCGGCCCGTGTCATGGACGTGACTGGTTTGCGCCTACGTAACGCAATCTGGCAGTACCAAACCAAGCTGGACCGGCCCGCCGACACCCGGCCCGCCGTGCGGTCTGGGCAGTCTGGGTAAGCCAGGCCGACTCCTGGATCAACGGCCGACCAAGCCGCCACCGATTAGGGCCGGAGTACTTCGACGTCGAAGCATCGAGCAAGTAATTCCCCGGAGGAATTAGTTGTTTTGATGTCAAACTATTTGGTGGTGGTTGACCTGGCAGGGGCCGGAGTACTTCGACGTCGAAGCATCGAGCAAGTAATTCCCCGGAGGAATTAGTTGTTTTGATGTCAAACTATTTGGTGGTGGTTGACCTGGCAGTTAAACAAACTGACAGCAAGTGTTGCCGAAGAGTTCACCAGGTGATTCACCAAACAACGCCTGGGCGTTAACCCTCAGCGTCAAACTGGCTCAGGCCGGTTGCTGCCCAAGCTGAAGGAGCCCCAGTTGCGATCCCCTGAATCCCTTGTCAACGACTATTCAACGCCAGTTCTGCTGACACCAGGACCGCTCACCACCGACCCCAGAACCAGACAAGCCGGGCTGCTTGACTACGGTTCATGGGATGACAGTTTCCGGCAGTTGACGCGCCAAGTCTTAGCCGATCTGACCGCCGTCATGGGGACAACAGGACGTGACTTGGCCTGCGTCCCGATGCAAGGATCAGGCACATTCGCGGTTGAGGCCGCCGTCCGGACGCTGGTGGCGCCAGCCGGTGGGCTTGTTGTCCCAGTCAACGGCGCCTATTGCGAACGTCTGGCGGGGCTCGGCCGCCGGGCCAGGCGGCAAGTTGAAGTGATTGACTTCCCGTGGGATCAACCAATCGACCCGGAACGCCTAGCGAGCGCGCTGGAACGGCTGCCTGAGCGTTACCACCATGTCGGCATCGTCCACTGTGAAACTTCCACCGGAATGCTCAACCCGCTGCCCGCTTTGGCGGACGCGGCGGCCGCGGCCGGACGTGAAGTGATCGTTGACGCGATGAGCAGCTTCGGTGCGCTCGACACGGCAGGCGAGCACCCAGCGATCAGTGCGATTGTGGCGGCATCCGGCAAATGCCTTGAAGGCCTGCCAGGCATGGGATTTGTTTTTGTGGCGGGCGACGTCCTGGCGGCGGCCCAAGGCCGGTGCGATTCGCTCAGTTTGGATTTGGCTGATCAGTGGGCCTATCTGCAACGGACAGGCCAGTGGCGTTACACGCCACCAACCACTGTGGTGGCCGCACTGTCACAAGCGCTTCAGCTTTACAGTGATGAAGGTGGCCGTCCGGCCAGGCTGGCGCGATATCAGGCCAACTCGCGCGCCTTGGCCGCGGGCGCGGCGGACCTGGGTTTACGGCCCTACCTTGAGCCATGTCACCAAGCCCCAGTGATATACACCTTCTACGCGCCAGACATTCCTAACTGGGATTTCGACTGGTTCTATGAAGCCGTCAAACGGCGCGGATTCATCCTTTACCCAGGTAAACTAACGGCCGCTGAGACCTTCCGGGTGGGTTGTATTGGTGCGATCCGTCCGGCCGATATGAGACGAGCGGTTGACGCGATTGGCCAGGCCTTAGCGGAAGTCACCGACGGGCGGCGGCCCAAACCAGCGGGTCAAGCGGGTCAAGCGGGCCAAGCGGGCCAAGCGGGCCAAGCGGGCGAAACAGCTGATCCGGCATTGGCCGGAAGCCTGGCCGGACACCTCGCCGGGGCCGCATCATGAACCAGCCAGGCCAGACAACCCGTCCAAGCCCGGTCATCAAGCCAGAACTGGTGGTGCTGGACCTGGCCGGAACCACCGTCAGCGACAGCGGTCTGGTCATCGCCGCCTTCCGCCAAGCCGTCGCCGCGGTTGGTATTGGCCCTGATCATGCTGCTCTGCCGGGCATGCTGGAGCACGTCCAGCAAACCATGGGAGCGTCCAAAGAAGCAGTTTTCCTGGAACTGTTTGAAGGCGACCAACAAATGGCCAAAGAAGCCAACCAGTCTTTCGAAACGGCTTACGCCGAAGCGATCGAGGAAGGGCTCTGCCAACCCATAGACGGAGCCGAACAAGCCATCACCGACTTCCGTCAAGCCGGCCTGAAAGTGGCTCTGACCACCGGTTTCTCACCCACCACCCGGCGTCGGCTGGTCCGGCGCCTAGGTTGGGAAGGGATCACCGACTTAGGACTGTCACCAGCTGACACCGGTCCACTGCGGCGCGGCCGACCCTACCCTGACATGATCCTGACCGCCGTGCTCCGGCTGGGAATCTCCGATGTGCGGGCCGTCGCAACAGCGGGTGACACCGCATCCGACATCCGGTCCGGCCGGGCAGCGGGCGCTGGACTGGTAGCCGGGGTGCTGACAGGCGCCCATGACAACGAAACTCTTGCGGCGGCATCGTCCGATGCCGTTTTCCCCTCGGTGCGCGAATTCGCCGCCGAGGTGCTGGCCAGACTGAGATGGTCCGGCCAAAGCCCCATGTGATGAAAGGAAAACAACAGATGATCGATCTGACCCGAATCGGCCGCCACCCAATCCAGGCGTTCGCCCTGGCCGGTCTGGTAACAACCGGCTTGGCGCTGAGCGCTTGCGGCGGTCCTGAAGCCGGTGCCAGCACACCCCAAGCTGATGGCACCAGCCAACAGCCGGCCGGTGTCTTCGCCGTCGATGAGAACACCCTCGTGTTCGGCGTGGTGCCGGACTCGGTTGACACTGAAACGAACTACACGCCGCTAATGGATTACATTGCCCAAGAGACCGGCAAGAAAGTCGAATACCACGAGTCAACTGACTACGCGGCGCTGATCGAAGCGGCCGTGGCAGGCAAGATCGATGTCGCGTCGTTCTCCGGTTTCACCTATGTGACGGCCACAAACAAGGGAGCCTCGCTAGAACCGATCTCCTCAATCGTGACAGAAGAAGGCCAAGAACCGGGTTACTACTCTGAGGCGATCGTGCCGAAGGATTCAACCATCCAGTCGCTTGAGGAGTTCAAAGGCAAGAAGGTTTGCTTTGTTGACCCGTCATCCACCTCCGGCTATCTGTTCCCGTCTTACAACTTGCTTGAGGCGGGAGTTGACCCGGTCAACGACGTGACACCAGTTTTCGCGGGTAAACACGATATTTCTGTGACCAAGACGGGTGAAGGCAAAGAATGCGAAGCTGGGTTCGCGGAGGATAGCGAAGCTGAGAAGTCGGATGCTGTCCGCGTCATCCAAAAGACCATGGTGCCGGGAGCGCCAATTGTTATGGCTGGCGGATTACCGCAAGACATTAAGGACAAGCTGCGCTCGATCCTGTCTGAAGTAACAGTTGACGACATGGTCGCGTCTGGCATTGAATCAGCTGGCCAGGAGGGTTTCCGGTCTGTCTTTTACGGCACTAAACCAGTTGATGACGCCTATTACGAAACCATTCGTGACATTTGCGCCAAGACTGGTGCCGAACAGTGCAAGGCCTGACTAGGACGGGTCCGTCAGCCAAGGTGTTGGCAGTTGTGGACGATGCCGTCGTCCCGGCTGCCGCACCGACGCCAGGTACCAGCGGGGTGGTCCGGGCAGGGGCGGTTGACGTGCTGGCTGGCGGGCGCGGCCCGATTGGCGAATCTGACGTCAGCCCTGCGGCGGGACCGGCCTCGGCGGTGGAATTTACCGCCCGGGCCGACCAGACTGAAATTGTCGCGACGCCGGTCGAATTGCGGGCTGTGACGCGGCGTTTTGGTGACACGGTGGCGCTTGATGGCGTCGATTTGACGGTAACCAAAGGAGAGGTGGTGGCTTTGTTGGGGTTATCTGGCTCCGGCAAGTCAACTATGTTGCGTCAAATCAACGGTTTGGATCAGCCGACATCTGGCAAGGTCATCACCTTAGGCCAATCGGTTGATGGTTTGAACCAGGCTGGTTTGAGGCGGTTGCGTTCCAGTATTGGCATGATTTTCCAACAGTTTGAACTGGTTGGGATGCTGACGGTGTTGGAAAACGTTCTGACTGGTGGGTTGGCTCGTCTGCGCGGGCCGCGTCTGGGCACGTGGAGTTATCCGCAGGCCGCCAAACTGGAGGCCTTGGATTATCTGTGGGCTGTTGGGTTGGCTGACCGGGCTTTCCAACGGGCGGACACGTTATCTGGCGGTCAAAGCCAACGGGTCGCGATAGCTCGGGCGTTGATGCAACGCCCAAGTTTGCTTTTGGCTGATGAACCGGTGGCCAGCCTTGACCCGGAGTCAACGGCTGATGTCATGTTGCTGTTGCGGCAGATCGCCCGCGACAAAGGGTTAACGGTGTTGTGTTCGTTGCATCAGGTTGATTTGGCGATGGGTTGGGCTGACCGGCTGGTCGCGCTGCGATCCGGCCGGGTGGTGTTGGATGAGTCGGCCGCCGCCTTGAACCGGGAACAGGTCATGGCGGTTTACCGGCCGGTGCCTTCAAACTCCGCCAAGTGAACGGAACCTCAATCAAGGACCCGGTGCGGACCGAACTGCCGCGCCGTGGTTCGTTTTGGCCAGCGGCCAAACCCCGTTTGGCGTTGTTTGGCTTGTTGTTGGCTGGTCTGGTGGCGCTGGGTTATGTTCGGATTGACCCCGCTGCGATGCTGGCCAGCCGCGCCAACGCGGTTAACTTTTTCAACCGGGTTGGCGCGCTGAGTTTCCCGGGCGCCACTGATCTGCTTTATCAAACAGCTCTGACCTTAGGCATTGTGTTGCTGGGGACACTGCTGGCGGGCGTCTTGTCGGTGCCGGTGGCGTTTCTGGCGGCCCGCAACACCGCCCCGGGCCGGTCCGCCCAGGTGATTGGCCGGGCGATCGGTGTGTTGGCCCGCGCTACCCCGGATGTGGTTTTGGCGATGGTGTTCGCCTTGATGTTCTCGCTTGGTGCTTTACCAGGAATCATGGCGATTGGGCTGCATTCGGTTGGCATGATTTCACGTCTATTCGCCGATGCGATTGAGCAAATTGACAGTGGTCCGCGTCTGGCTGTCCGGGCCTGCGGGGCCGGCCGTCTCCAAGAGCTGACCGCTGGTGTGCTGCCGCAGGTCATGCCGTCCTGGTTGGCGACCACTCTGCACCGGGCGGACATTAATCTGCGTGGTTCTGTCATTTTGGGATATGTCGGGGTGCCTGGTTTGGGCATGGAGATGCGGAACGCCTTCGGCGCTTTGAACTATTCCCGCGGGCTAGCCATCGCTGTGGTGATCTTTGGGCTTTGCCTCGGCATGGAGGCGTTGTCTTCGACCTTGCGCCGCCGCATGCTGGGCGCGGCCCCGGTGAAAGCCAGCCGGCCGGCCGCGGCCCGCGCCGCGCCGACGCCTTCTGCCGCTCAGTGCGTTGTGACCCGCTCCGCGGGTCAGCCATCTTCCACCAAGTCCGTCGCCCCAGATCTGGGACGGTATCTTGAGCGTCCTTGGGATGGCCAACGGGTCAAACGGCTGGCGGGCTGGTGCACGGCTGGGTTTGCCCTGGCTGGGGCGCTGGTTGTTTGTCAGATCAACCTGACGGATTTCGTAACCGTCTGGTCGCATCTGCCACCGGTTCTGGACAAAATGTGGCCACCAACGGCCGGTGCTTACGGGATTTGGCGGCTACTGGGCGCCTTGATGGCGACCGTCGCTGTCGCCTTCGCGGCCGCTTTGATGACTTTGTTGGCTTCGCTAATCATCGGTTCGCTGGCGGCGCGGAATGTCGCTTCACGGCCGTCAACACGTAACTTTTGGCGGGCCACGCTGGTAGTTATACGTGGTATTCCCGAACTGGTACTCGGCATCGTCCTGATAGTGGTTACCGGGCTGGGAGCCCAGGCTGGCACCCTGGCACTAGCTTTTTGCCACATTGGGCTGCTGGGCAAACTGATGGCGGATTCGTTCGAGGAGTTGCCGGCCGGTCCGCAGCGGGCGTTGACAGCGGCCGGGGCGGGCCGACTGCAAATGTATGTCGCGGGTGTATTGGCGCCGGGTCGGCAAGCGGTTGTCGGCCACGCGCTATATGTTCTGGACACCAATATCCGGGCCGCCACTCTGCTCGGCATGGTGGGCGGCGGCGGGATTGGCTATTACCTGCTGGTGGCCGGGCAGGGCTCGAACTATGGCCAGGTGACGTTGATCGTCGCCATGATCGTGGCCGTGGTGATGGCCCTGGAAGGCCTGACTGTCTGGTTGCGCCGCACCTTGGCCTGAAGGTCGCTATGAGCGAGGGTGGGGACTCGCCCTAAAGCCACTTGTTGGTGTATTCGTGGGCTAGCGGCGGGGTGAGTCCGCCGCGACACCACATTTGAGGGAGCGGCGTGCCTCACACACTTTGAGCGCGAAACGCCCCGGATACGGCAAGTGGCCAACAAGCTCCGGAACGCCTATCGGCGGGCGCCGAAGAAGGAGTGGGGACAGATCCTGAAGAAGGTTCAGGAGACTATCGGTGTGGGAAGATCCACAGCCCGGCGGCTGCTCATAGGGCCTGCGGTGCCGACCCCGAAAGCTCTGGTCTGGATGCTACGCTTCTGAGAGTCGCAGTCGGGCAATCGACGCCTGGCGACCGAATCGGATTCGCCTGGAAAGTATGGCCCTCATGTCTAGATTGTTGGTTTCCTTGATCTGGGTCGTAAGTGGCGCAGGACTAACGCCTGTGGCGTTGCACTATGAGGAGACGGAGAATAAACCCGCCACGGTCGTGGCGTCCGCGACCAACGAGGATGATCTGGATCCTCGGCTTGCGGAGATGATCGTGGCACTGGCCAATGAACGCCTAGGTAACCGTTACGTCGACCTGTGGGTCGCTGCGAACGGGTCAGGCTTTGTGCTGGGGGTTTTGAATCCGGTCACGGCCGATCAGGCGGTGCTGACGGAGGCCAATCTGATCGCGCCAGTCTCCATGGCCGCGTGCCCAGTTGCGCGCAGTGCGCTCAACGGAGCGGTCAACACGGCGATCGGTGCGTTGGGTGCAGTCAGCAGCGCCAACTACTTGGGAACAGTGGAGGCTTCGACCTGGTACTCCAGCCCACAAGGCGGGACGATAGCCGCTGATGTAGCCCGTTTCCCGGCGCCTGCTAACGCCTCCGCAACCGTTTTCGTGTCCTCCGGGGTTACCCGCAATGTGACAGGGTGGGCTAACCCGGTCAGGGGTACGACAGCGTGTTTCCGCGGCGCGTTCGCCAGTGTCGAAACCTGTGGCACGATCGCAGCAGTCAACACGTCCTACACGGTTGAGCAGTTCGACGGCACCACGCGAACGGTGGCGAATTGCGCGAGGATCAACGCGAATAGCAGCGAGGGTGATTCTGGTGCACCGGTGTATTACAGGGGGTCAACCGGTGTGGTTATACTCGGTGTCCTCAGTGGTGGCGACACTGGATTTACCACGTTTTCTCCGATGTGGTCGGCTCTAGGGACCGTTGGCGCGACAGTTGTGCGAGGTCCTGGTCTGGGTGTACCTGTGGTCGCGCCCGGTGATTGGAACGGCGATGGCTTGGCTGATATTGCCGGAAGGCAAAACTCCACCGGTAAGCTCTATTTCTACCGCTCTACTGGTTCGGGTGCCTTCGCGACCAAGGTGCAAATCGGGACTGGCTATTAGTGATGCCGAGAAGGAGGATTCAAAATGAAACGCAATAGGAAGTGGACCCGGCTGGCGGCGGGTGGAGCGATCCTCTGCGTCAGCCTAGCTTGGGGTGTTCCCGCATTAGCGTCTGACATGCCTGCCGCCTCTGACTCTGAGGCCACGGCAGAGGAAGCCAATCTGCCGCTTCGTCCTGTTGGTTCCTTGAGGAACATCGCTTTAGGTCATGCGGTGTTCACACGGAACGCCGGGGCGGTGTTCGGAATCGATGAGGAAGGAACGCTGTGGGCTTACCCGGGTGGCCCGGGTGGCCGGTTGGGCAAGCCGGTGGTGGTCGGTACCGGTTTCGGCGGGCAGACGCTACAGCCGGTCATGAGCGGGTACCCGTTCTCAATATCTAGTACTTATAGCTTCTGGGGTTTCGGCTGCGACGGACGCCTATTCCAGCATATTCAGGGTTATAGCGAGGGCTCGCCACCAGCTGAGCAGATCGGTAACGGATGGACGGGTTTCCGGGCTACCATGGCGGGAGACGTCGCTGGGCACGCTGGCGGCGACCTGCTGGCGATTAAAGAGCCGGGCGGTGACCTGTACCTATACCGCGGCAGTGGTCCTAACTATCAGTTCTTCTGGCCTTATCCGAAAGTCGGTAACGGTTGGCAGGATTTTGAGCTACTGCCCGCCGGGGATGTCAACGGAGACAGGCGGAACGACATTTATGGCATAGATTCCGCAGGTGATCTTTACCTGTACCGTGGCCTTGGAGAGGGCCGGTTCGCCACTAAGGTCAAGGTTGGCAACGGCTGGACAGGGTTCGACATCGCGTCTGGGATGGATCTGGATGGCGATGACAAGGCTGACTTGATTGGCCGTGATGATCAAGGCCGTTTGTTCTTCTATCGCGGCCTTGGAAACGGCCGGTTCGCCACCAAAGTGCAGGTCGGTAACGGCTGGGGTCCGCTCGACCCGGGCCCAGACTGCTCTGTGACAGAAATTGGTCAAATGGTGAGCCTGCCCTGGGCCGCGCCTCATTCCAGATGGATCGCGCTGTAGGGACCATATAGCTAGTAACGGGGCCGTCTGATTCGGCGGTAAACCCGGATCAAACGGCCCCTTGTGCTGGCTAAAGGCGGCCCGGTAGCGTCAGCCCCGATTGGCTGACTGAACCATCCGTCAATCTTCGGCGCTATCAGTTGGCGAAGTGGCTTGGTAGGGTCGCCTGCCAGACTTGGTGAGCCTGGTCAAGGCTGATTGAAAAGTCGCCACCAGACCAGGCGAAAGCCAGTGCCTCGGCCGGCGGACTGGTTGCCGGGTCGGCTGATGGGCTGGCCGCTGGACCATCCGAAGAACCAGCCTCAGGTGCCGTCGGCGGACTGGCCGCGTTGTCACCCGGCGCCCCAGAACCGACCTCGGAATCAACCTCGGAACCAACTGCGGAACCAGTCAGGCCAATCTTTAGAGCTGGCACACCGTGCTCCACGGCCAAAGCCGCCAAGGTCGGCCAATCGGCCGGCCTGACCGCCACCAAAGCCCGCGCTTGGGTTTCAGAGAACAAAACCTCAAACGGTGTCAGATCAAAAGCCGCCAGTGCCACGTCAAGGTCAACGCTGGCGCCAACACCGTAACGCAGCGACGATTCAGCCAAAGCCAGGGCCAAACCACCTTCAGACAGATCATGCGCGGCGGCGCTCAGGCCGCGCCTAGCCGCCTCAATTAGGACCCGGGCCAAGGCCTGTTCAGCCGCCAAGTCAACCACTGGCGGCAGGCCACCCAAATGGCCGTGAATCACATCAGCCCAAGCCGAGCCGCCAAACTCGGCCTTGGTCGCGCCAAGCTGGCAGATCGCCAAACCGGCTTGACGCCAGCCCGAGGCGACCACTTGGTCAACTGACGGCATGACACCGAGTACACCAATCACAGGTGTTGGATGGATCGCCGAATCGATCCGCCCAGGGTCACCGGTCTCGTTATAGAGTGACACATTCCCGCCGGTCACAGGCACACCGAGAACCAAACAAGCATCAGCTAAGCCCTCCATCGCGGTCACCAGTTGCCACATCGAATCAGGTGACTCTGGTGAACCGAAGTTCAAGCAATCAGTTACCGCCAAAGGTTCAGCGCCAACCACTGCCACATTGCGGTAAGCCTCAACTAAGGCCTGCATCGCCCCGGCCCTGGGATCGAGCTTCGTGTAGCGCCCGTTACCGTCGGTCGCCAAAGCGATCCCGAGCCCACTCGCCTCGTCAACGCGAACCACACCGGCGTCATCGGGCATGGAAAGAGCCGTGTTCCCCTGAACAAACCTGTCGTACTGGTCTGTAATCCACTGCCGCGAAGACAAGTTCGGCGAACCGAGCAGCGCCAAGAGCGTGGCACGTAACTCGGCCGGGCTGGCCGGGCGTTCCAAAACGTCAGGCGAATCGGCTTGGAGGGCGTCCTGCCAAGCTGGCCGGGCGTAAGGCCGGTCATAAATCGGCGAATCATGGGCCACCGTCTTAGGGTCAACATCCACTACCCGCTGGCCATGGAAGTCCACTACCAGCCTGCCGTCAGCCGTGACCTGGCCAACAGCCGAATATTCGACATCCCATTTCTGGGCGATCCGCTCAAAAGCCGGGAAGTTGGCTGGTGTGACCACAGCCATCATCCGTTCCTGAGATTCTGACATGAGGATTTCTTCAGCTGTCAGCGTCGGGTCACGCAGCGGAACCTTGTCCAGATCAACCCGCATACCACCCTCACCGGCGGCCGCCAGTTCTGATGTGGCACAGCTCAGACCGGCCGCACCAAAATCAGAAATACCTTCCACCACGCCCGCGGCGAACAGTTCAAGACAACATTCGATCAGCACTTTCTCCTGGAATGGGTCACCAACCTGAACGGATGGGCGCTTCGACGGGCCGTCCGCCTCGAACGTTTCGCTGGCCAGCAGTGACGCCCCGCCAATACCGTCCCCGCCGGTCCGGGCGCCAAACATGACCACCAGGTTGCCGACGCCGGAGGCGTTCGCTCGATGAACGTCCTGATGCCGCATGACTCCGACACATAGGGCGTTGACCAGGGGGTTTCCTTGGTAGGCGGGGTCAAAGATGGTTTCACCGCCAATGTTGGGCAGCCCCAGGCAGTTGCCGTAGCCGCCAATTCCGCCCACCACACCGTGAACAACCCGGGCGGTATCCGGATGGCCAATCCGCCCGAAACGCAGTTGGTCCATGACAGCGACCGGCCGGGCTCCCATCGCCATAATGTCCCGGACGATGCCGCCCACCCCGGTAGCGGCACCCTGGTAGGGTTCGACGAACGAAGGGTGGTTGTGGGATTCGATCTTGAAGGTCACCGCCCAGCCCTGGCCAATGTCCACCACACCGGCGTTCTCACCGATCCCTACCATCAGGTGGCGTCGCATCGCGGGGCTGGTCTTAGCACCGAACTGTTCTTTGATGTGCTTCTTCGAGGACTTGTAGGAGCAGTGTTCGGACCACATGACCGAGTACATGGCGAGTTCGGCGCCAGTTGGCCGGCGCCCCAGGAGTTGCCTGATTTGCTGGTATTCATCCGCTTTGAGGCCCAGTTCACGCCACGGCTGCGAGGCCTCGGGTGTGGTGGCGGCCCGTTCCACGGTGTCAATTGATGCTGGGCTGGCCGGTGTTTGTGTCCCAGGGTTGTCCTGCTGGGCGGATGCGGTCATATATCTGCGAGTTCCTTGCCGTGGTGGTTGAGCCGGGCTGGTTTGGGCTGGTTTTGGCCTGGCCTAGCCTGGTCGGCTTGGGCCGGGCAATAGCCTATCGGCGTGCGTCCAGAACAGACCCACGCAAGGGCCAACTGGGTTGGTGTGGGGTGGATGGACGAACTCCAATTGGCCGGATTGTGCCATATATGGCACAGTGTATGGCATGACGCACAAGACGACAATCTACCTGGATGACGACATCAGATCCGCTATCCGGTTCGCGGCCGTGGACCAGCGCTTGTCGGAAGCTGAGGTGATCCGGAGGGCGTTGCGTTCGTCTCTGACTGAAGTGGATCTGCCAGCCCCACAGGGGGGCGTGTTCGACGGCGGTCAGTCGATTGACTGGGAGTCGGACGACGCGTTGCGAGGTTTCGGCGAATGGTAGTGGTGGACACCAGCGCACTGCTGGCGTTTCTTGACGCGAAAGACGTGAGTCATGGCAGGGTGGCGGCAGCCTTGGCGCAGGCGCCTCGGCCGCTGATCGTGTCAGCACTGGCGGTTGCCGAACTCGACTATTTGGTGCTGTCCCGCTACGGCGTGGCGGCGGAACTGGCGGTTCTAGAAGCACTGTCTAGCCCAGCCTGGCGCATCATTTGGCTCGATCAGGCCGAATACCGCGCCGCACTTGGCCTGGTCAGGACTTACGCGGACCAGCGAATTGGTCTGACAGACGCATCAGCCTTGATTCTTGCACGCCGCTACCAGACGAATGTGGTGGCAACACTTGACCGCAGGCACTTTTCGGCAGTGCGTCTGCCGACTGGCGAAGCGGTGCGAATCATTCCCGAATAGGGTCCGCCTAGGAGGCTATCGGACAAGAGTCTCCTAGGCCGCAAAACTATGTTGGTTTCCCGCGTTTCCGTGTGCCACGACACCCAAAATCTCGTCGCGATGGCCCGGCCCGATCCGAAAGTTCAGCGAAACCCACAAATCAAGCCGAACCAGCAGCCGCACCGCGAACACCCGGAGCAACCCCCAACTACGGCGCCGACCCTAACAACCCCTCTACCGCCGGGTCCGGGCTGACTCCGCCGAAAGGCGGCCTGACCGGGTGTATTGTTCGCGTTCGGCGCGCAGATCAGCGACGTATGGGGCCTCATAGGGTGCCAGTTCCGGGAGTCTGATGGAACGCTTAGCGTTCGGGCGACCAACCTGACCCAGGCCGCTTGCCCCACTGGGCCGCCCGCCCGCCAAAGCCATGGCTAGTAACCGGTCAGCCAGGGCAGGGTTGCGGGCCAGCACCGGACCATGCAAATAGGTCGCCACAATGTTGCCCTGCACCATGCCTTCAGTACCGTCACCCTTCGCCCCGCCGCCATTGCCGACACCCGCGATGACCTGCGCTAACGGTCTGGCTAAAGGCCCCAGAAGAGTGCCGCCGCCATGATTCTCATAGCCGGTCAGTAACGGTGACCCATCAAACGGTTGAGCCAAGACCTCACCAACGGCCCGCGGCTGACGCCGCACAGTGGTGGCGTCAAGCAGACCTAAACCAGGTTCAAGGCGCCCACCGGCAACCTCAAAACTATGACCCAAGACTTGCAGCCCAGCACAGACCGCGAAAAGCACCGCGCCACGGTCCAATGCCCGTCCCAAAGCGCCACTGGTCGCCAGTTGACGGGCCGCCACCACCTGCGAAACATCCTCCCCACCGCCTATAACATACAAGTCCGCCAGTTCAGGTACGGCATCCCCCGGGTTTACGGTTATCACCGTGGCACCCAGGCCGCGCACCGCCAAACGCCGCACCAGCAGGCGGACATTACCGCCATCGCCGTAAGTTCCCATCAGCGTGGGATACAAGTGCACGATGCCGACCGCCTGGTTCACGCTGTCACCTCCTGGCACCAGTCAAAGGGTTTCACGAGGGCACCAACTCGGCCCGGAGTTGTTGGAAGGCGGTGTAGTTGGCCACTATGTCGAGGCTCTGGTTTGGTTGAGCCTGGTCTAAAGCGGCCAGCGGATCTTGGGAAACTCCGATGACTTCAAGGCCCGCCGTTTCAAGCCTGACAGCCATGTCGAAGCGGCGTTCACCGGCCACCCAAACTGGCCGCCCGGCCCAATCCTCAAAATCTACGTCCCAAATCCAGGACGGGTCCCGGCCATCAGCCCCGCGGGCGTTCAGCACCGTCACCAGGAGTGCGTCCGAATCCGCCACCAGGAACATCATTTCGGCCCAGCTGGCTGGGTTCTTACCTAGCAGTAAACGGACCTTATGATCCCCAGCCAGAGTCTGAACATAACGTCCATCAACATCGCTGACCTGGGCGAAAGCCTGAAGAGCGGCCTCTTTAGGGACGCCCCGGGAACAAACCGCGGCTAAGGCGATAGCCGCGTTACCGGCATTGAAACGGCCAGGCAAAGCCAGCCGCAACCTGACCGAACCGTCTGGTGTGGCTATTTGGTCGGCATCGGGCAGGACAGACCATGACGTTTCGGGACGGGCCATACCGCAACTGGGGCAAACCCAACGCCCGCCCGCCCGGGCTAGAGGCGCACCGCAGGCTGGGCAGAGAGCCGAATCGGCCGTCCAACGTTGACCGCAACCGACCCACAACGTGTTTGGCGCGGCCTGTGCCGCCCAAGCCACTACCGGATCGTCGGCGTTGGCCACGACTTGAGTTTCCGGACCAAGGTCAGCGGCTAGCTGGCGCCACCGTTCAGCCAGTAGGCGGACTTCGCTGCCGCGATCTAGCTGGTCACGGGTCAGATTCAATAGGACTAGCTGATCCGCTCCGGTTTGGCGGACCACATCTGGCAGGTGAGCTTCATCGACCTCTAGGGCGGCGAACCGTGCCGCCGGATTGTCTGCCAAAGCGGTCACCAGGCCGGCCCCCATATTCGCGCCTGTCGCGTTGTGTGCCACGCTCCCAATTGATCGCAAAGCTTGAGCGATCAGACGTGTTGTGGTCGATTTACCGTTGGTCGCGCTGACCACTGTGACCCGCATCGGTGCCGCTAGGCGGTGCAGTAAAGCCGGATCAAGACGCAACATGATGCGGCCACCAACCACTTGTCCCCGTCCCCGGCCAAGTTTGCGGGACGCGGCGGCCGCCATCTGGCCGGCCGTGGTGGCGAGTCGGGAACGGAACGGAAGGGACTGTGGCACGGCCTCAAGCCTGCCATGGTTAGGCTGGTCGGCTCAAAGCGTGCCCGGCGAGACGATCCGCCGGTACCCGGCCAGCCGGGGCCAGATTTGTCAGTCTGGATGGTTATGGGGACAAGTACGCCACAAGGAACGGCGCCACAAGGAACGACCGCACAAGCAAGAACGACACAAACGATGACGCTGCAAGTAACGACGCCGCAGGTAATGACCGAAACGAACCTGGCTTACGGACCGGATCCGCGCCACCAACTAGACCTCTACCATCCGGTGCGGGCCAACGGGGCGATCATCGTTTGCCTGCATGGTGGCGGCTGGTGGCAAGGCGACAAGTCAAAGGAGGAGGCTTTAGCTACCCGGCTGGCACAGGCCGGCTATCTGGTGGCGGTGCCCAACTACCGTTTCGCCAATGGGCAGACCGGAGCCAACCTTTATCCGACTCAGGTTTGTGACGTGTTGGCCGCGATCGACTGGTTGATCGCTAATGGCCGGGCTGAAGCTGGTCAATCTTTCGGCGCCTTTGGCGCCTCATCTGGCGGGAATCTAGCACTTGAGGTGGCGATAGCTCGTGGAGTTCCGGCGGCCTGCTGGTCTGGTTTGCTTGACTTGAGCGGGTTCATCGCCCGCCACGGGGATGCCACACCACACCAGGTGATCATTGATGACGCGACACCAAGCGGCCAGATTGATCAGGGCGGGGTTGACCCTGGCTACTACAAGTGGCTCCTGTTCAACCTGCTTGGCCCGGGACTGGAGCGGCTTGATCAAGCATCGCCTGTGGGACGGATTTCCCAGGCAACCGGACCTGTCTTGATGGCTAATTCCATGACTGAGTTGGTGCCACCGGAGGAACCAGTCAACGTGGCGGTGGCCCTGGTGGCGGCCGGTGTGCCGGCCCGGGTTTTGCTTTATGAAGGCTCCCGGCATGGCGAGGCCTACTTGGAGGATGCCCTGCCGGAGACGTTGCGTTTCTTCGCCCACTATCTGACCGGTTAAAGGCCAACCCCTTTAGAAGCCTTCGGCTAGGTCAGCGAATTGGGATCGGTGGCCTTGGAAGGCTACCTTGACGAAGCCGGTTGGGCCGTTGCGGTGTTTAGCGACGATCAGTTCGGCTGTGCCCTGGTCCGGGTTGTCTGGTTTGTCTTCGGCTTGCTGGATCAATATGACGACGTCGGCGTCTTGTTCAAGGGAACCTGATTCGCGCAGGTCGGATAATTCTGGACGTTTATCGGCCCGGGCTTCGGGTGAACGGTTCAACTGTGAGATCGCCACGACTGGCAGGTTCAGTTCTTTGGCGAGGAGTTTAAGAGACCGGGAGAACTCTGAAACTTCTTGCTGGCGTGATTCGACCCGTTTACCGGAAGTCATCAACTGGAGGTAGTCGATCACCACTAGACGCAGGTCGTAGCGTTGTTTCAGCCGACGGCTCTTAGCCCGGATCTCCATCAACGTCATGTTCGGTGAATCGTCAATGAACAGTGGCGAATTCTTGATTGGCGCGACCTGGGCGCAGACCCTTGGCCAGTCTTCTTGCCTGATCCGCCCGGAGCGAAGTTGCGACAAAAAGACGCCACTTTCAGCTGATAACAGCCGGTGGGTGATCTCTTCGTTGGACATTTCAAGGGAGAACACAACTGACGCCATGTGGTGTTTGATAGCGGCCGAACGGGCGAAGTCCAAGCCGAGAGTTGATTTGCCTTTACCGGGCCGGGCGGCGACTATCACCATTTGCCCGGCGTGTAGTCCGCCTAACAGCTTGTCGAGTCCTCCCAGACCAGTCGGCACACCAGTGATGTGATCTTTGGAGTGAAAAAGCTGGTTGATGTCATCGACTACGCCGTCAATGGTGTCGCCGATAGCTTGGCAGTCTCCGGCTTGGTTACGTTCGGTGACAGCGTAAACCTCAGCTTGGGCGGCGTTGACCAGATCGTCAACGCTTTGCCCGTCAACGGTGTAGCCAAGCTGTGTGATCCGGGTGCCGGTGTCAACTAGGCGGCGCAGAATGGCCCGATCACGCACGATCTGCGCGTAGTAGCCGGCGTTGGCCGCGGTTGGTACCAACGCCATGATGGTGGCTAAGTATTGGGCGCCACCGATCCTGGCGATTTCCCCACGGCGGGTCAGCTCCGCCGCCACAGTTACGGCATCAACTGGTTCACCACGCGAATAGATGTCGGTGATGGCACCGAAGATCGTCTCATGTTGTGGCCGGTAGAAGTCCTCCGCCCGGAGCACTGAAACAACATCCGCGATGGCGTCCTTCGAGACCAGCATCGCACCTAAAGCTGACTGTTCCGCTTCGATATCTTGCGGTGGTAGACGATCAAATTGGACCGCATCGGCCGAGGAGGCGGCATCAAACTCAGTCACCGACATCTGGTCCGGTCCTTCCAGCGATTGTATTTACGCATAGTTCAGTTGTATCGCAGAGGTCTTGGCGGTTAGCCGCGAGCCCCTGGCGGCGGCTTTGGCGATTCACCGCAGCCGCTTCCGACCGCCTAATTCTAGGCTGCCCGGACGGATGTCAACGCAGGTCAGAAGCGGTCTGGCTGGGGACAACCAGGCGTTGCCTGTGTAAAACCAGCGCCGAATTGTGGATGGCTGGCGCCCACGTTAGACCCGGACTAGGCCGGCGAGGCCCGGACCGGCAGGATCTGTCCGACGGGCCGATAAGCGTTATTCACAGCCGGTGAATTGTGGATATTTGGTGTGGTTGCCGGCCAAATTACGGCAGCCCGCTGGGAAGGGCCGCGAGGCGAGCCGGTCGATGGCGTCGGCGATCCTGGATGCGGCGCCGGGTTGAAGGCGGATAGGTGGATTTGGATGGAGGTAAGCCGAGTCAGAGGTCACCACGGCGGGACAAGTAGCGGAAAGCGATCCAGCCCAGCGGGACACGCGCCCAGTAGGTTATGACACGGAACAAGACAGCCGCCGATGCCGCCGTCCCGGTCGCCACGTCAATCGCCCGCAGCCCGGCCGTCAGGGCGATTTCAACACCACCCAGCCCGCCCGGTGTTGGCGCGGCCGAACCAGCCACGTTACCTAGCAGGTAAACCAGCACCACCGCACCGAGGGGCAAGTCAGTCAAGCCGAAACAGATCAGGGCAGCCCAAAAAGCCGCCACATAACCACCGAACTGTATGACAGTCCCAGTCAGAGCAAGGATCAGACGCTTCGGCTGACCCAAAACCCAAATCACTCGCGGCCAAACTTGGTTGAAAGTCGGTCCGGCTTTGGCCCAAATCCAGGCCCGCAACCGCGGTATCAGCAGCAAGCAACCAAGCATCGCCAACGTCAAAGCGACCGCCACAATCGCCCCGACCGGCAAATCAGACAACACCCCAGTGTCACCCGTAACCAGCGCGGAAGCGGCCAACAACAGCACCGTCACAAGGAACAAAGCGACCTGCGACAAAGCGACAGTCGCGACCGCCAACGACGTGCGGACTCCTTGCCGGTTCAAGAAACGCAAACTGATCGCCATCGGCCCAACCGCGGCCGGCATAGACAGAGCCATAAAAGATGCCGCCACCTGCGATAATATAGTCCGCCAAGGCGAGATGTGGCCTGGTGTGAGACTAGCTAAAGTCATGCCCGCACCAACATAGGTCGCCATTGACAAACCGAAGGAAACAATCATCCAGACAGGATCAGCCCGCGAAATAGCGTCCATCATCTGACTGAAATTCAACTTTGTGACCACAGCCCAGATCGCGATTAGGGTCATGGCGACCACCAGTACTGTGCGCCAGCCGAACCGGATCAGCCGGAAAGGCACAACCGGTGGAGTATCCGGCATTTGGTCGAGCAAGGCTTGGCGGACAGCCTCAATCACAGGTTTAGATGAACGGGCCAGTTCACGCGTCGCGGCCGGGAACACCACCGGCTGGAGCAGACCAGCCAAACTAGCTAAGGCAGCGCTCGGCAAGACGGCCGCAGCCGACGCGATGGCCCGTTCCGGGCCAACCTTTAGACCCAGCAAGGCAGCCATTTGGGCGCGGTCCAAGTTACGCGCCAATTCAGAAGACGCGATATCGCCGTTCTCCCAGCCGATCAGCCAAACCTGTTGTTCGTCACCAGATTCACCAAACAGGAGCGATGCCGCGGTGATATTCCGGTGCGCGATACCAGCCCGGTGGGCCAAGTCAAGTTGATGCCAGGCGTCGATCAGGGCGGCGTCAGAGACTTCAGCTGGGCGCAAGTCGTCAAGTGAGCGCAGCCGCTTAGGGTGGGCTTGAAGCAGCATCATCGAATCGGCCGCCTCCCCAACACCAACCAGGTGTGGTGTGCGCACACCAGCGGCCGATGCCGCGTAGCCAAGTAAGGCGGCCCGCTCGGCCGCTTGACGCAGTGAACGGACCGCCCGCCGGTCCATGCCGCGCAGCCGCAAAGCCCGCCAAGTGGCTTGCAAGAAACCTAAGACCTGCATATCACCGTCAAGTACGATCGCATCCCGGCGTTCACCATCACGGCCATAAACCGCGTAGATCCGGTTACCGCCAGCCCGTTCCAAAGCCCGTGAGGTTGAATCAGACACGGCCGCCTCAACGCGTTCAGCCCGTGACATGCGGCGCTGGGCGCCTACCGCTTTTACCGGGTCGGCTTTAGACGGGGTGCTCTTGGCCGGACTGGCGGCTGGGTCTTGGGGGACGGCATCGTCCACCGGATCAGTTTCCGGCCGGTAAGTACCGTCCCGGATTGAGCGCACGTCAAGCCGGTCGGTGGGGCTTTCTGGTTCAGAAATGTCACGCACCCGGACAATCCGTACCGGGTCCAGTCCGGCCCCACGAATACCAATAACCAGCGCGTCACCAGTTGCCCGGTCGGTGTGGACCCCCAAGGCGTAACGGATCGCCAACCCAGCCATCCGTCCAATCAGAACGCTGATGAAAGCGGCCGGTAAGGTGGCGCCGCCGGTCAGCACCCAGGCGGCTAAGGCGACCCACAAAATGTTCCAAGCGACTGAGACGACTGGTCGGCGTGAACGCGGCCCCATCGCGGTCAGCACACCGGACATCAGCGCCGCCAGCGGGGCGATAGCCACTTGATACTGTGCGCCAGCCACCACCGACATGCCTTCGGTTAGTGGTTCCCAGGCGACTTGTTCGATCGCCCAAGTTGACGCTCGGGCAAGCGCGAAGCCGCCGATGCCGGCCAGGAAGCCTTGGAGGGCAAGCATAAGTTGGCGCCGCAGCAGGGCGGAGATCATGACGGCGGCCGGCATTAGCAGTGTGGCCGTGTTCATCAAGATGGAGACCGCCAGGTCCAAAATGATTGAAACTGGTGAAGTGATCGCCCGAATGTCCTCAGTCACCCCGGCTGTGGTGCGGTGGGCGTAAACCGACAGGGCCAGCAATCCGACCACTCCCAGGCCGCAGAAAACTAGGCCGAGCAGGTCTTTAGGTTGGCGTGTGCGGCTCGCTGGGGCGTCGATTACCTCGACACCGTCGCACAGTGAGCGTGTGGCATCTTGCCGCGAACGCTTCTTACCTGGCTGAGCCACGCGCCCCAGCCTATGACAGTCAGGCTCGCACGGCGGTCAACGGCGCTCGCCATTGGCTGATTCTGGGCTAGGGCAAGGTTGGCGGGTGGCTGATGGGTGGTTGCCCCGGGGGCTATCGGAGGGTCTGGCTCAATAGTTTGGGAAGCGGATCCCCAGACGGACCCGAATCCCTTTAGGGCCGGGGAAGCGGTCGGCAAGTTGGCGTAGTTCGGTGATGGCTTGGCTGCGCTCGGCTGTTCTGTCCTTCTTGGTGAGATCGATCAAACCCTGGGCGAGCTGAAAGCTGATCTCGGGGTCGTCCGGGAACCGACTGGCGATTCGGCGCAGTTCGGTGACGGCCTCGCGGCACTCGGCTAGTTCTGCCTTGAAGGTGAGACTAGCCAGGCCCATAGCGAGCCGGAGGTTGATGCCCTGGCTGTCAGGGAATCGGGTGGCGAGTTGGCGTAGTTCGGTGACGGCTTCGCGGCACTCGGCTAGTTCTGTCTTGATGGTGAGACTGACCAGGCCAATAGCGAGTTCGCGGTTGATGTCTTGGCTGTCAGGGAATCGGGTGGCGATTCGGCGCAGTTCGGTGACGGCTTCGCGGCACTCGGCTAGTTCTGCCTCGAAGGCGAGACTGGTCAGGCCCATAGCGAGCCCGAGGTTGATGTCTTGGCTGTCAGGGAATCGGGTGGTGAGTTGGCGTAGTTCGGTGACGGCTTCGCGGCACTCGGCTAGTTCTGCCTCGACGGCCCAATCAAGCAGGCTCTGTGCGCGGTTGATGTCCGCCGGGCTGGGCTGAGGACCAGGCCGCCCGGCCGACGGTGTCTGTTCTTTCTCGGCCTCCGGTGGGGCGAACTGAACGGGCCTCGGTGCCACCGGTGGTGGGATTATGGACTTGGCGGGCGCAGCCGTTGGCGGCTTTACGGATGCGGTCTGGGTCGACTGGCTGGAGGGTGGTGTGGGTACTTGGGCCGTTGGGGGGTGTTTCCAGACCTGGACAAGGTCTTTTGTTAGGTCATCCATTAGCCTGGCCCAGGCCGCGCCCTGGAGTGCGTCACGTAAGGCCGGCCGCGCGTCACGGCAGTTGAGGTGAGCTACCGTTGCGATCACTGGGTTCGGGTTGGACCGGTTAGTGATTTCGTCATAAGCGGCCAGCACTATCGGCAAGATGGTTAGGCGCCGGGATGTTTGATCGGTTTTGTTGAGGAACCATTCGAGTTCTTTGAGGCAGACTTCAGAGTTGAAGTAACTCAATGTCAGGACCGGAATAAACACTCCTGAGGAGTCAATCTCGCGTTCTAGCCGGTTGTACCAACGTTCACCACCACGCATGTCACGGTCGATGAATACTTCTAAAGTGGTGCCGGTTTCAGCCTCAAAGCGGACGGGTAGCTCGTCGGCTAATCGTTCAGCTATCTGGTGGTAGGTGGCGTTGTCAGGCCGCCGGTAACTGATGAAAACTTGCATGACAAGGCCATTCTACTGGGGGTAAGGCACTGACCCGCAATCTTAGTAGCAGTCACTGCCCTGCCAGGCGGGCACGCTAGTTCAAGTCAGCCGATCGAACACATCTGGGACAGTGTTGCGATGCCAGACGGCAGGCTCCCGGTGGGGATCATCGGTTTTGGCCCGCCGGATCGCCTGGGCAGGCGAAGCCCTGTTCCCGCGCGGCTCTTACCAAACGTGCGTCCAGGCTTAAGACCGCTTCCACGTGTTGGGCCTTAGCTACTGCGATCACACAGGCGTCTGGCATCTTCAAGGCTGTGGCGAGTCTTGCCTCAGCTAACTCTTCGGCGGTGGTGTGGTGTGCTTCAAAGCCGTTCGCGCGCAAGGCGGCCAGCAGGCCATCCCACGCTCCGCGGTCCACACCCGCCAGAATCTCCGCCAAATTGACGGTGTGCAAGACCAGAACATCCCAAGCCGCCAGCAAGTTCAGAGCTTGCCCGTGGGATGGCTCATCAGCGTTTAACGCTGCGATCACCAGCGAGGCATCGACGACGGCCCGCCTGCCCGCTGTCAATCCCAGTCCTGACGCATCTGAGCTAACCTGGCCAGGCCGCCGACGAACGAGAACTGTCCCAGACTGGCCTCCAGGCGGGTGCGCCGGGCAGCGAGTGCGCGCGTTGGTTCTTCTTCAAGTCCTTCGGCGCCGATCACCGCCAGCTTGGTGATAAGCCGGGCCGTTGACTTCTCCTGAGGCCATGCGGCACGGGCGGTTACCAGGGCCGACGCCAAGGCGGTGTTTTCTGTCACCATATGACGCTTCAGTTTTGTTGGCACGCCGACAAGTGTAACACTAGGATCAACGAGAGAGCAGCACCATATTCGACGGCCACCACCCCATCAAGAACAAGCTGCCTGGTTTTCGTTGGCTACGTTCCCGGCCCAGGCGGGCGCGCCGGGCTACGAGTTCCCGCGCCGGGTCTTCTTCCAGTTCTTCCATATCGATCACCGCCAGTTCAAGAAAGCCAGTCCGGGCCTATCAGCCACGGTCCAAGGAAAGCCACCACATCCATCAGCGTGTGAGCCACAACCAACGGCATGACCCGCCTGGTGCGCTGATAAAACCAGGCGAACACCAGGCCCATCACAAGATTGCCAAAGAACGGGCCAAACCCCTGGTAAAGGTGATAAGTGCCGCGCAGCGAAGCTGAAGCGGCTATCCAATGGACCGGCCGCCAGCCTAACTCGGTCAGACGTTGACCCAAATAGCCGACGGCCACAACCTCCTCCACCAGACCATTCTTCAAAGCGGCCAAGATCAACACCGGCACCGCCCACCAGTAGCCGCCGAGCCCCTCAGTCGAGATCTCGACCGTAAAACCCAAAGCCCGTCCGGCCAGGTAAAGACCAATGCCAGGCAGCCCAATTCCGGCCGCTAAGATCACCGCCCAAACCAAGTCAGGCCACGGTCGGCCGAACGTTAAACCAATTAAACGGGCGCCTCCGCTAAGCGGATTGGACCCGCCATCAGCCTCGATAGAAGTGATCGAATCCGTCAGCGCTTGATGCCCGCCGGTCAAAGCCGGGCGCAGATTAGTCAGCAGGTAGAGCGCCAGTAGTGCTGGGACCGACAAGACCAGCGCCTCAGCCACCTGATAAAACACGTCAATCCAAGGGTTGGCCGAAGCTGAAGTGTTAAGTGAGGCTGTCTGGCTGCCCAAGGATTCGCCCCGCGTCAACCGGTCAGCCAGAGACAAAAGCGACCAGATAGCTGAAGCGCCAAGGCTCAACCCTAAGACGATCACCACTTCCCAAACGGTCCGGCGCCGCGCTACACCCGGTGACTGTTGATTCATTGACTCTCCCATCGCCTGCCAGTATGCCGTGCCCAGTCGGCACCACCCGATCCGCTCCTAAGCTTGACAGTTATGACCAAACTGTTCACCCCCATCAAACTGGGGCCACTCAACGTCAAGAACCGTCTCTGGGTCGCGCCAATGTGCCAATATTCGGCCACGGCTCAAAACGGCCAAGCCACCGACTGGCATCTGATGCACTATGGCGGCCTAGCGGCCGGTGGCGCGGGACTGATCGTGGTCGAGGCCACAGCCGTCGCCCCGGAAGGCCGGATCACACCTTGGGACCTGGGCTTATGGGATGATGCTCAAATCGCTCCATTAGCCCGGGTAGCGGCCTTCATCAAAAGTCAAGGCGCCATCGCCGCGATTCAACTAGGCCACGCCGGGCGTAAAGGAGCCACCAGCCAAATGTGGGCGGGCTCTACCTCGCTGGGAGCTGGCCAGGGCGGCTATGGCACGGTGTCGGCATCGGGCATGGCTTTCGCTGACCTACCCAGACCGCGTGTCCTGACCGATGACGAAACCGCCGCCCTGCCCGGAGCTTTTGCCGCTGCGGCCATCCGGGCTGAACAAGCCGGATTTGAGGCCATCGAGTTACATGCCGCTCACGGCTACCTGCTGCATCAGTTCCTCTCACCCCTGACCAACCAGCGCGGCGGCGTCTATGGTGGCCCGCTGGAAAACCGTTGCAAACTGGTCCTTGACACGGTCCAAGCGGTCCGGGAAGGCATAGGGCCGCGGGCAGCCCTGCTGATGCGAGTCTCGGCCACCGATTGGGTCCAGGGCGGCTGGGATGTTGACCAAACCGCTTACCTGGCGCGCCAGGCCGTCAAACGCGGTTTGGATCACCTTGACGTTTCGAGTGGCGGGTTGGTGCCGGAAGCCAAAGTTCCAGTTGGCCCGGCTTATCAGGCGCCCCTGGCGGTTCAGTTGCGGCAGGCGGCTGACGTGTCAGTCAACGCGGTTGGCGTGATAGATACGGCCGCTCTGGCCGACAGTTTGATCACTTCAGGTGAGCCAAGTAGCGCGGCGGCGTCTGGGGTTGGTGGGCCGGGTTCCGTCACAGTGGACGATGCCGTCCCAGGGGTCGATTCCGTCATGGCGGGCCGCGTTTTCTTGCGAGATCCTCATACCCCAATTAAGTGGGCCACCGAACTTGGTGAAGAACCAGCCAGTTGGTCACCGTCGGCTTACGCCATGGCGGGCTGGGCGCGCTACTACGGGCCCAACTGACGGGGAACTGCCTCGGCTTTAGCTGGCTGTTGCTGTTTGGCCGCTGCCGACCGGCGCTAGACGCCGGTCGGAGGTGCGGCTTAGCTGGCCGTCGGCGGTATCGCTTCGCCCGCCCGGTCCGACTCAAGTAGCACCTTGGCGGCTTGTTTCGCGGTTGGCGGCGGATCGGCTGGCGGCAGTCCGGGCAGGTCCGCGCCTTTGACAGTGGCCGCCGGATGATCCGATGCCTTAGCCGCGGGCACCAGCTCAACGATTTCAATATCTTGCGTCAACAGCGGTTGCAAGTCCCGCACCAACCGTCCAAGCCCTTCGCCAGCGCCGTGCTCCCGCAGGTGGCTGGCCGATTCCCACTTTTCGATCAGAACAAACCTGTCGGCTGCTTCATGGAGTGAATAGAGCAAACAACCTGGCTCATTGTAGACGGCGGTTTGCGCTGCCTGGATCAGGGCGTGAACCGAATCATGCATACCCTTGCTAGGGAAAAAGGTTGCTACTACCACCACTGGATCAGACATTTGTTGCCTCCTAAAATGCTGAGTTCGCTGGACGCACTAGCGCGGCCGCGCCCACCAACCTACCTAATTGGGGCCGCCGCGAGGTTCGATCCGCGGCTTATCTCAGGGCTTGGCCGCGGGTTTAGGTGAGTTCAGGTGACTAGGTCAAAACCGGCCTCATCAAGTACCGCCGCTACCACGGCAAGGTCAAGTGGAGCCGTTGAGGCGACCGAGATCTCCGAAACACCTTCCGGCACTAACCGGACCCGCACATCTGTCACACCAGGTAGGTCACCTAATTCCTTCTGAGCGGTCTTGACACAGTGATCGCAGGTCATGCCGGTGACTTGGTAGATCGATTCAGTCATGTTGTTCTCCTTCTATAGGCCCGGCGGGCTGTTCGGCGGCCAAGTAACGGGTGACCAGTTCGCCGGCCAGTCCGGTGTAACTGTCAGGGCTTAGCTCCTGGAGGCGCCGTGTCACGTCCGATTCCAAACCGAGCGTCCCGATGAACTCCCGGATTTCATCCAAGGAGACACGCCTGCCGCGGGTGAATTGTTTGAGCCGCTCATAAGGGTTGTCCAGATCTGGTGTCCCGGCCAGAGCGGCGGCACGCATAGCTGATTGGATCGGTTCCGCTAGGACCTCTGGGTTGGCCGCCAGATCGGCCGCCATGGCGGCCGGGTCAACGTCAAGGCCGGCCAGGCCGCGCCGCAGATTATCGATCGCCAGCAATGAATGTCCTAAGGCGACGCCAATGTTGCGCTGCGTTGTCGAATCAGTCAGATCACGCTGGAACCGCGAAGTCACTAGTGTGGTGGCCAGAGATCCAAGCAGCGCACCTGAGATTTCGAGGTTCGCTTCAGCGTTTTCGAACCGGATCGGATTGACCTTATGCGGCATGGTCGATGACCCGACGCTTCCCTGGCCACGGACCTGAGCAAAGTAGCCGAGCGAAATATAACCCCACATGTCAGTCGCGACATTATGCGAAATCTGCCCGAACCGTGCGATGTCGCTGTACAGCTCCGACTGCCAATCATGGGATTCGATCTGGGTTGTTAGCGGATTCCAGACCAAGCCGAGTGACTCAACAAAGTCGCGTGACACTTCCGGCCAGTCAATATGAGGCGCGGCCGCCATGTGAGCGCCGTAGGTGCCGGTCGCGCCGTTTAGTTTGCCGAGGTATTCGGTCCGCCTGATGCGGCGTAACTGGCGGCGCAAACGGTGCGCCATGACCGCTAGTTCTTTGCCAAGGGTGGTTGGCGTGGCCGCTTGGCCGTGTGTCCGGGCCAGCATTGGCAGGTTCGCGCTGTCGATCGCCATGGCCGCTAAGTCGGCTGTCACCGCCTCCGCAGCCGGTAGCCAAACCTGTTCGACCCCGCCTTTGATGGTCCATCCGTAAGCTAACGAGTTAACGTCTTCGCTGGTCAGAGCGAAATGTAGCAGTGGGTTGTGGTGCGGGCCAAGAGTGGTTTGGTCGCCCAGTGCGTCAGCGGCGGCGGCTAAGCGGCGTTGTAGAAAGTATTCGACGGCTTTGACGTCATGGACTGTTTCACGCTCGATGGCGGCAAGTTCGGCGATTTCCGGTGGGCCAAAACTATGGACGATGCCGCGCAGGTAGTCCCGTTCGGCGCCGTCTAATCGTGGGGCGTTTCGCAGAATATGGTTGTCAGCCAGGTACAAGAACCACTCAATTTCCACCATCAGGCGTGCCCGGTTGAGGGCTGGTTCGGAGAAGTAATCAACCAGCGGGGCGATGGCCGCGGCGTACCGTCCGTCGAGTGGGCTCAGGGCAGGGCGCGGCTCAAGGCCAGCCAAGGAGAAGGACACGGCCTCAGTCTATGGTGCCCTGGCCGCTGAACGCGCGGCCGCGCCGCCCCGGGCGGGCCGTCAGCGGATGGGTCGAGGGGCCGGGCGCGTCAGCGGCGTCAGGCTCGCCAGAAGAGTCAGGTGCGTCAGGCGGCGCGACTCAGGCATAACGCCCGGGCGGGCCGCCTGTTCGAACGGCGCTTGGTTACTTCTTGTTCAGGATGGCTTGTGTGGCGAAGAACAACGCCCCGCTGATCAGACCAGGCACAAAGAACCAGTTGACCAGGTAGGGCGACGTGCCATGCCCGCCCGGTCCATAACCGCCGAACATCGAAACAACCATCGCGACCAAACCGACAAAGGTCAAGAAACCAGCCAGGCACAGCAGAATGATGCCCCACACTCCACCGGCAATCGGTGAAGGTCGCGCCGCGGACGGCTGTCGTGGCGGATAGGCGCCGTAGGCACCACCGCCGGTGGCTTGGTAGTAGGCCTGTTGCGGTGCCGACTGTGCTGGCATCGCGGGTCCCGGCATTGGGGCGGGCGGTGGCGGAGTGGGCGGTACGCCTGGCGGCGGGTATTGAGGCTGTTGAGGCTCTGGAGGTGGTGTTGTCATGCACCTAAACTACACGCTCAAACTGGGCTTGAAAGCTGGCCGATTGCCACATTCCGACTGGCGTCCGGGGCAGGCTTTCAGGGCCGTTGGTATCCGCTTTGTGTCGTCGAAACGGCCAGGTGTTCAACCGAAGCGAGCAAAACAGAGGTTTCGATCCGGCGGTCCGCACGGACCTGGCGAAAAGGCATTCTTGAGCCGTCCGCTAGAGGTATTGCCGGGCTTTGGCCAGCGCGGCCTGACCATAAGAACCACCGAACAGCACAGCGTGAACCAGAAGAGGATAAATCTGATGTAACCCGGTGCGCTCAGACCAGCCCGGCGCCAAGGCGGAAACCTCGTTGTAGGCACTGATGACAGTGTCTAAGCAAGGCAACCCAAAAAGCGCCAGCATCGCCAGATCAGTTTCAGCGTGACCGCCATGGGCTGATGGGTCGATCAGCACAGCCCCAGTCCAAGGCTGGTGGCTGGCCTTATCGGGGACCGTCCATAAGACATTGCCGGACCACAGGTCACCATGCAGCCGGGCGGCGGCCGCCGGGCTAAGCAATCCTGGCTGAGGCGAATCGAATATGCCCGCCTCAAGGCGACCCGCCAAACGTTCGACCGCTTTCAGCCCGTCTTGGCTGATCGTGTCGGCTTTGGCGGCGGCCATGGCGTAAGGCATGACCCGTTCCGTGGCGTAAAACTGACCCCAGTTGGCGCCAGGCTGGTCAACGTAAGTCATCGAGGCCAACCCAATCCAGCCTGGGCCGACCCAAGTAGGCGGTGGCGCTCCGAAATGCGACGCTCCAGCGGCATGCGTCCAAGCCAAAGCTCGGCCAAAAGCACTGGCCGCTTCTGGCCGGGCCGGGCCGGGCCTGATGTACTCCAATTCGAGCGAATCTTCCGTCAGGTTCAGCACCTGAGCCACCCGGACCCCACGGCGGGCCTGCCCCAGCCACTCAAGGCTGATCGCTTCAAGCTGGGCTTGACCGCTGTGGCGCGGATAACGCTTGCTGTGGACTTGTGGCATTCATCCATTGTGGCCTGCCGTCCGCAACGTCCGAGTTATCCATGTCGGCGTCAAAGCGGGTCCGCCAGTCCGGCGAGCACGGGAGCCAGGGTTGTCTATGTCGACCCAGATGCTGAGGGCAGCGCGACTGGTGTTGTTGTCCCAGACCGGCCCGGCGGCATCGGACAAAATGTCATCCACAGCCCGGCGGCTTTCTGAACCGGCCGCCTGGACGGTCCCGTCCATAATCGTGACATGGCTCAACTAGGTGCGGAACCGCTGGAAGCGGCCTTGATAGGTGCGAGGGCCAATCTCCTGAGCGCCGCTACGGAGTTACGTAGCGCCGTCGCTTTGGTGTGTCTGGCTGACCCGGACGGCTGGACGTCACCGGCGGCTGACATGTATGAGATCTGGGCTGAACAAACCAGTCAGCAAGTGCGGGCTAACGCCGCCCGGGTGGACGCTGTCGCTGAGGAGGCCGAAGCCTGCCGTGGCGCGGTCCTGAATCTGTTGGCACAGCCATGACTGAAGATGCGATCCACGTCTTCGGCGGCGCGGCCGGGCCAGTTTCTTGCATGCAGGATCTTGATCTGGTGGCGCAGCGCCTAAACCTAGCCGCCGACCGCGTGGCGGCAGCGGTCGCCGCTGCCATGGCGGCCCGCCAAAGGATCGAACAAAGCGAACCAGGGCCACAGTGGCACCTCTGGGATGTTGACTACTGGGCCCGCAGATTTCGTATAGGGCCGGGCCTGGTCGCGTTGCGGAACCAAATGCTGGCGGAAGTCGACGCACTGATCGGCCAAGGCGAACTCGGTGCCCTGGTTGAGGAAATCGACCTGCTGGCCAGCCGTGTAAGGATCGCTCAAGCCAACTATGACGAGGTCGAACGCCAAGCCCAGATCAAGGCCGATTCTTGGGTTGGTGTCCGGGCAGAACTGATGACCTTGATGGGTAACTTGGGGCCAAACGGCTGGCTCGCATCAGTCATCAACTTGGGACTTGGCCTGGCCCAGTCAACCGGCCGCTACGCCTTGAAGAACGGCCGGGCGCCATCGTTAGCTGAACTGTTGCGTGAACGGCATCCCGAAGTCCGGGCCGTGCTTGGCACCGTGGTACTGCCGCCGTTTGTTCTAGCCACACCAAGCACAACAAAGGTCGCCCGTGGAACCACCAAAATCCTGGCAATGGGGTTCGGTGACGGGTTGGGAACCACCATCAACCGTGGCGTATCAAAGCAGGAACGCGCACAGGCCGGTGTTGAGGAGATCGCCTTACGTCTCCAGGCGTTATCAAACTCACGTGATCAGGATTCGACCAAAATCATGGTCTCTAAAGTGGTCGCCACGGGAGGTGACATCAGCTGGCTGGTTCTGATACCCGGCACAAGTGATCCAACTGGTTTCGGTGATGGCCCTAACCCGGCGAACATGTCAGCTAACCTGCGCGCCGTGGCCGGTGACACAAACGCTATTGGCTCAGCTACGGCGGCGGCTTTGCGGGCCGCTGGAGCTAAGAAAGGTGAACCTGTGGTTTTGGCCGGGCATTCCCAAGGCGGAATTGTCAGCGCCCAGTTAGCCACCGACAAGACTTTCAACTCCAAGGTCAATGTCGCAGGTGTGCTGACGTTCGGATCGCCGGTCAGTGAGATGACGCCACCGCACGGCCAGCAATGGCTGTCAATTGAACATGTTCAAGACGCCATACCGGCTCTCAGCGGCACTAACCAGCACGGTGCCAGCCACACCACTGTGGCACGCGACTTGGCGGTAGCGGCCGATCCGGCGTTGCGGCAAAGAGCTGGCGACACTATGTCCGCCCATTCGTTGACCGGTTACGCCGATACAGGCCGCCTGATTGACCAGTCCAATACGGCCTCAGTCAAGACTTGGCGCAACACCGTGGCACCAGTCCTTGACAAGAACGCCCAGGTGACAAGCACTGAATGGGTCATCACTGGGCAGGGCGGCGCTTGAATGGTACGGACAGAATCGCGGTCAGCAGGGCCAGCACCAGTCCGGCACCGATCGCCGTTGGGAAGGTGTCGATCTCCAAGCCGAAACTAGTCAAGGACGTCACCCAAGAAACCAATTCGAGCATCGCGGCGTTGACGATCAGCCCAAACAGACCCAACGTCAAGATGTAGAGCGGCAACGAAATGACTTTGACCAGCGGTTTGATGACCAGATTAACTAACGCCAGGACCAGCCCAAGGACCAAATAGATCGCGATCTGGGTAAGGATTGAGGCGTCTTGCGGGATGATCCGCATGGAACTCCATAAGGCGTCAACTATCCATAAGCCAACCGCGTTAAGCACTATTTTCCAGCCGAACGGAACCATCCACCCATCGTGCCATAACCTCGGTGACACCCGCCTGGCCCGGCCGAACGGCGCACCATTTTAGCTCCGTGGCGAAAACCACGGATTCGGACAAAGCATCATGGGCAAAGACTGAATCGCGATCAGGTTCGCCACCCGGCCCAGCCGGACGTGGAACCATAGAAGCATGTCAAGAGTCCCAGTTCGGCCGAGTGTGGCGGCCTTGCCGGCCTATCAGGCGGGCGCCCGGCCTAGTGGCCGTCTGGTTTACAAACTGTCATCTAATGAGTTGCCGTTCCCTCCACTGCCGGGTGTGCTGGCGGCGGTTGAAGGTGCGGCGGCGGACGCCAACCGGTATCCGCGCCAAATGGCGGATGAATTGACCGCTGCGATAGCCCTGTTCCATGGGGTTGAAACTGGCGGGGTGGCCGTCGGAGCCGGTGCGATCGCTTTGCTTGGCTACGCTTTGGCGGCTTTCGTTGAACCGGGCGATCAGGTGATTTACGGCTGGCGATCATTTGAGGCATACCCGATTCTGGCTGGTGTCGCTGGGGCTGAGGCGGTCGGCGTGCCGTTGACGGATACGGGCCAGTTGGACCTGGGAAGCATGTCGGCGGCGATCACTCCAACTACCCGAGCGATCTTGGTTTGCTCCCCCAACAATCCGACTGGCCCGGCGGTCCGGCGTGATGAGTTTGACCGTTTCATGGCGGTTGTCCCAACAGATGTGCTGGTAGTTCTGGATGAGGCTTATGTCGATTTTGTGACTGACAGCGCGGCTGTCAACTCGTTTGAGGCGCTCGGTCGGTACTCGAACCTGTTGACGATGCGAACCTTCTCGAAGGCTTATGGTCTGGCCGGGTTGAGGGTCGGCTATGCCGTCGGCCGCCCCCGCCTGATTGAGGCGATCCGGGCGGTGGCCCGCCCGTTTGAGGTTTCGGCGATGGCTGAACTGGCCGCCATCTATTCCTTGCAGATGCAGGAGGCGATGGCTCAGCGCGTCAGACAGGTCGTTGAAACGCGGACGGTCACCTTTCAAGATTTAGTGGCGCAGGGGTGGCGGGTTCCAGAACCACAGGGCAACTTTGTTTGGCTTGAATTAGGGGCCGATGCCGTCCCATTCGCTGGCGCCTGCCAGCGGGCTGGGTTGTTGGTCAGGCCGTTCCCGGGTGAGGGTGTGCGGGTTTCGATTGGTGAACCGGTGGCGGCCGAACGGTTCCTTGAGGTGGCGGCGACCTGGGTTTGACCAGGGCCGTTGTTGGCGGTTTTCTTCTGACGTAACAGAGAAAACCACTACAGAAGAAGTTCTTCCGTTGTGGTGGGTGAACTCCAGGTATGTTAGGCGCGCTGGGGCGGGTCTGACGGTAGCGTAGGGGCGATCGTAAGCCAAAGGTGCAGGTTGGCCGTTCACGCAAAGCCGCGTACTCGTCAAGGCGGCGCCTCGTGACTGGGACTTGGATTAGTGCCCGCTATGGTTTGGCGTCGAGACAGAGGAATATATCGTCGGCCAAGTTGTAGTCGTGGAAGCGGCCGAACATGCTTGTCCCTTTGCGCAGCAGGCCGAGCGCGAGTCTGCGCGCTGCTTCGGCCACTCTTGGATGGTCCAGCAGGGCGCGCAACTCAGACATCGAACCGAAAAAGAACCGTTGTACCTCGCCGGTAGTCCCGTAGTGGCCTATCTCCGACTGCGTTCCTCGCACGCGCAGGCGCTTTTCTCCCAGGGCAACATTGATGAAGCCGTACCGTTCCCAGGGGCCGCCCGGCTCGCACGCTTCTTCCAGAACCAGAGTCTCGACGTTATTCACGGAAATTGCGGCAAGGCGATGGAAATCGGGTCCGCGCCCGGTCGCAGGAAGGCTGGTGACAGTCCAGAACCGCCGTTCGGTCTGGTGCGGGTAGGGCAGGCATTCGCCGACGTATAGCGCGAGGCTCCCCAGAAGGTCTTGATAATCTTTTCGGGCGGCCAACTTGGCATGGGCACGTTGTGTTCTCTTGCGCTGGGCAGCCCTCGCGGCGCGGTCCCCGAGCACGACTTGGCCTGCGGCACCGTCCAGCCAGTCCTGCTGCAAAGCCGGGTCGATCACATAGTCGAGGGCCTCTGAGTGTAGGGGCAATGAGACGAGAGCTACATTGCGCAGCCTGGCGCCATCCGCATGGAGACGGCTGATGGTGTCGCGTTCGGCCAGGTCAAGGTCGTCAGGCCTGACTGGAGCGAACCGTAGCCCAACGATCTCTCCAGGCCAGCGTCGCCGGTGGGCGGCGACCCTCGACAGCAGGCCTGTGGTTTGGCCTACGTACTCTTCTCCGTCGGAGAACTCGAGGACATAGATTCCGGTTTGCGATTGCCCTGGCGACAGCAGGGCCGACACAGAGAGTGTGTCGTCGACTGGGTGCCAGCGGCTGAACCTCAACTTGTTCTGCGACAACGGATCCTCCGTTCCTTGACCGAACCGTCGGTTCATGTTGCCGCCCAGCGAATCGAGCCGAATTGATCGAGCAGCCCGTTTGGCTTTAGGCGCGTTAGGCGGAGAGTCGCAAACCTGTCGAAGTGGGTCATTTCGGTCGACACTGACCGATCACTTACCAGGGCCGTGTCTTGCCATCACGGGCTTACATAGCGTGCAGGTAGTCAGGTCACAGGAGTTGGGCGCGGATTCCGGTTTCGGCCAGCAGCGCTGCCGCCCGGCGGTCGAAGGTGACGAAACAGTCACTGCCAAGTTGTTGCCCCAGCGCCGCGATCGCGCCATCGGCGAAGTCACCACCCTTGTCAAGCATCGCCAACCCGGCCTCGGCCGCGGCGCGGTCCACCGCGACCTTGGCTGGCCGGAGCAGTGTGCGCAGCGCCAGGGCGATTTGAGCGGGCTGGTACCGGTAGGAAGAACGCAGCACCCAGACGGTCTCACATAAGACAGGCACGGTGATAACGATCAGACTGGCGTTGCTTAGAGCGGCGCGGCTCAGGCGGGTTTGGCCCGGGTCATCACCAACGATCGCACGCACCAGCACGTTGGTGTCAGGTGTGATTCTCACAACCGGCCAGACCAGCCGTCAGCGATAGCTTGATTCATCTCTTCGATGCTGACCGCCCGGCCGGGGTGCGGCCCCAATACGCCAAAGACGTCCTCAATTGACGCCGCAGGCATCACCGGCCGCAGAACCGCGCTGCCATCGGCCGCGATGTGTGCCTCGACTTGGTCACCAGGCCTAACCCCGAGGGCTGCCCGGATCTCCTTGTTCAGTGTGATCTGGCCCTTACTGGTGATCGTTAATAGAGTCATCTAAATCCTCCCGGTAAGGCTATGTTACCTTACGCGACCGGGGCTTCGGGCACAGGCCAGGCGTCCCTTTGCGTCAGGCGTTCGGCTAAGGCGGCGAACGCCACCTCTGGTTCAACTGAACCGGCTGGTTCAGCTTCCGGTTGAGCCAAAGCGTAGGCGACCAGAGCGGCCACAGATATAGGTTCACGCGGTGGACGCGGTTCGCCCACGATGGCCCTCCTTCAGCGTTAAGCCCTTAGCGATATCCACAGCCCTAGAATACCGGTCCGTTTTTATCACCTGACCTGCGAAAACAGTCCAGCAGTAGCGCGCCTGAAGGGACTCGAACCCCCAACCTTCTGGTTAGTGGCCTGGAATTTCCTGGCGGCGGCTTGGTAGACTGCCCAGCTCGTGACTTTGCAACGACTGCCGATACCGGCCGACTGGCAGCTGGCGCTGGACCGCTGGACGCTGGCCCTCAGGGCTGCCGGACGCACCCAGCAGACCATCCACTCCCGAACAGATCAGCTACGTCGCCTGGCGCGTTTTTTAGCGCCAGGCGGGCCATACGCCGTCACCACGGTGGATCTTATTAGCTGGATGGGTGCCCAGACATGGGCTTTGGAGACTCGCCGGTCAGCAAGGGCCGCTGTACGGGCGTTCTACGCCTGGGCGGCCGCCGCTGGGTACGTTAACGTTTCGCCGGCGGCTGGTCTGCCCGCCGTCAAGGCGGCCGCGCCATGCCCTCGGCCAGCATCAGAGGACGCGATAGCGGCCGCGTTAGCGGCCGCTGGATCGCGTGAGACATTAGTCCTACGTCTAGCGGCGGAAATAGGTCTACGCCGGGCAGAGATAGCTCAAGTACATCTCAAGGACTTATCGCGGGATCTGCTCGGCTGGAGTCTGTTAGTCCACGGTAAAGGCGGCAAGGACCGGCTCGTACCTCTCACCGACGGGTTGGCGGACGCTATTCGCCTGGCCGCTGGCAGAGAACGCGGCTGGGCGTTCCACGGTGACGACGGCGGTCACCTGTCGCCCAGATGGGTGGGGAAACTCGCTGCCCGGCTGCTACCGGACGGCGTGACCTTGCATATGTTAAGGCACCGGTTCGCTAGTCGGGCGTGGGACGGGTCACGGGACCTGCTTACGATTCAGCGGATCCTTGGGCACGCCAGCCCGGCTACCACACAGAGGTACATCGCAGCGTCTGACCAGGCAGCGCGGGCCCTGGCGGGCCTGCCCGGCCTCCGTTCAGCCGCGTGAAACGAACTGGACTACGATCCCTGTGTCTTCCCGGGCTAACAGGGCAGCTAGGGCCTGAGCCCGGCGATACATCGACGCTGGGATGCGCCGCCGGGCTTGATCGAGGCCGACACGGTCGCCCACTGCGGGCCGACCCTGGTCGGCGAGTTCGCGCGCACGTTGACGATGACTGACGTGGCGACCGGGTGGACCGAGTGCGCCTCGACC
>JAIRYJ010000007.1 GCA_031267825.1 Bifidobacteriaceae bacterium | reverse complement strand
CCACGGCCGACCCGTGTCGCAGGCCGAACCGCGGAGCCGAGCGGCGACGGCGGGACCAGCCAAGACGCGGAAAGAAGAAGTTGACGGAAATCCTACGGCCGTGGCCCGAACCACGGCCGTAGGATTGTGAGCATGGTTTTACCTCTCAATTGGACCAACCTTGACCGCCAGGCTGTCACCGTCTCCAAGGCACTAGCCGCTGACGCTGTCGAAAAGGCCGGCTCTGGCCATCCGGGCAGTGCGATCTCCCTGGCAGGAGCGGCGTATCTGCTCTATCAGCGCCTCATGACTCATGATCCGTCGGACCCGCTTTGGTACGGCCGGGACCGCTTGGTGTTGTCTTCTGGTCACATCTCAGTCATGTTGTATATCCAGCTTTACTTGGCCGGTTACGACCTTTCGCTGGAGGACATAGCCGCCTTGCGGACAATCGGTTCACTGACACCAGGCCATCCTGAATATCAGCTAACCCCAGGTGTTGAGATGTCCACCGGGCCGCTTGGCCAAGGTTTGGCCAGCGCTGTTGGCATGGCGATGGCTGTGCGGCGCCAACGCCAGTTGCTCGATCCGGCCGCCATCCCCGGCGAGTCGGTGTTCGACCACACCATCTGGGTGATCGCTGGCGAAGGTGACCTCCAGGAAGGCATCACAGCTGAAGCGTCATCATTGGCTGGGACTCAGCGGCTCGGCAACTTGGTGGTGTTGTTTGACCGGAATCAGATCACAATCGAAGGTGACACGGCGGTCACTTTCACCGAAGACACAATGGAGCGTTACCGGGCTTACGGCTGGCACACTCAAACAGTTGACTGGACTTCGGGTGGAGGCTACCAAGAAGATTACGAGGCGCTCTATTTGGCGCTTGATCAGGCCCGTCAGGAAACTGAACGGCCGTCGATTGTTCAGCTCAGAAGCATTATCGGCTGGCCTTCACCAACTAAACAGAACACTGGTTCAATCCACGGGTCGAAGCTTGGCGCGCCCGAGGTGGCGGGACTGAAAGGCGCCCTCGGCCTTGACCCGGAGGCCACTTTCAGCGTTCCGCCAGAAGTTTTGGCGATGACCCAGCAAGCCCGCCAGCGTGGCGCCCATGCCCACGCCCAATGGCAAGCCCGATTCGATGACTGGGCGGCCGGAGACCCCAGCCAGGCGGCCTTGTTCGAACGACTCAGTCGCCACCAGCTACCACCGGACATTGAGCGGGCTTTACCTAGTTTCAGCGCTGGCGGCAGCGTGGCTACCCGGGCGGCGTCAGGCAAAGTGTTGTCCGCTTTGGGTGGCGTTTTACCTGAACTGTGGGGCGGGTCAGCTGACCTAGCCGGATCGAATAACACCACAATTGATGGCGCCAGTTCCTTCCTGCCAACCAACCCTAACGGCCGCACAATCCACTTCGGCATCCGTGAACACGCCATGGCGGCGATCCTCAACGGGATCGCTTTGGAAGGTTTGACCTTGCCTTATGGGGGGACATTCCTGGTTTTCAGTGACTATATGCGCGGCGGGGTCAGACTGTCAGCTTTGATGGGTTTGCCGGTGACTTATGTCTGGACTCATGATTCGATTGGTGTTGGCGAGGACGGCCCAACCCATCAGCCAGTGGAACAGTTAGCCGCTTTGCGGGCCATTCCGGGCCTTGATGTGATCCGCCCAGCTGACGCCAACGAGACAGCCTGGGCGTGGCGTCATTTGCTGGCGCGGCACCGCCCGGCTGCCTTGATTTTGAGCCGCCAGAACCTGCCAGTGTTTGACCGGCAAGGTCAAGGTTTAGCTGAGGCGCGGGATGTTTGCGGTGGTGCTTACGTTCTGGCGGCTTCACCACTACCGAAAACTGATGTGCTGCTGTTAGCTTCAGGTTCGGAGGTGAGTTTGGCGTTGGATGCCCGGTCAATCCTTCAAGCTGAAGGGCTTGGCGCCCGGGTTGTGTCGGCCGCTTGCCTGGAATGGTTCGCTGATCAGACAGCCGAATACCGCGAGGATGTTTTACCCGCTAGCGTCAAAGCTCGCGTCTCGGTTGAGGCTGGTATCGCGATGCCGTGGCGTGAGCTGGTTGGAGACGGCGGGCGTTGCGTTTCGGTTGAACAGTTCGGTAAGTCAGCCCCGGCTGGCGAGTTGTTCGCTGAGCTCGGTTTCACCGCCGCCGCGGTGGCCGAGGCCGCCCGTCAGTCGATCGCCGCGGCCGACGCCCGATGAGTTTGAATCGTCTGATTGATTTATCTGACCGGCGGTTACCGCCCGTCCCGCCGCCTTGTGCGTTGGTTTTGTTTGGTGCGACTGGGGATTTGTCGCGCCGCAAGATTCTGCCCGCGATCTACGATCTAGCTAACCGGGGTTGGCTGCCTGGTGGGTTTTCGCTGACCGGGGTTGGGCGTTCGCCTTGGAGCCGGGAAGATTTCATCCGCCAGACCCACACCGCGGTCGCCGCCGGTGCCCGGACACCGTTCCGGCAGCGGGTTTGGGAGCAGATGGCAGCCGCTTTGAACTATGTCACAGGTGATGTGGCTGATCCTTCGGTTTACGTCAGTTTGCACCAGGCTCTGACCCGGCCAGCCTCGGAGCGTGGCACAGCTCAGCGCCGGATCTTCTATTTGGCTTTACCGCCAGGGGTTTTCGCTACGGTTTGCGCTCAATTGGTGGCTTCCGGCCTGGCTGGGCCCGCCAGTTTGGACGATGCCGTCGGACCAGTCACGCCCAACGGGCGGCTCCGTCCGTCAGGTTTTCCGAAGCCCGCCCAGAACGGGGCTGGGGTTGGCAACGGGGCTGGGACGGCGGCATCGGGCGATTCAAAACTGGTGGACGAGGCCGAGGCGATCTACGGGACTGAGACGGCGGCATCGGGCGATTCAAAACTGGTGGCTGAGAAACCTTTCGGCCGTGACTTAACCTCAGCTCAAGGCCTTGACCAGGCTTTGGGTGAAGTTTTCCGGCCGGGTGATGTTTTCCGGATCGACCATTACCTGGGCCGGGAAACGGTCCACGGGATGCTGGCGTTACGTTTCGCTAATCAGATATTTGAGCCTCTATGGTGTTCACAGTTCATTGACCATGTTCAGATCACAATGTCTGAGGACATTGGGGTCGGCTCGCGCGCCAACTATTACGACACTATTGGGGCAACCCGTGACGTGTTGCAGAATCATTTGCTGCAACTGTTGGCTTTCACCGCTTTAGAAGGACCCGGCCAGTTCCGGCCGGCCTTCTTGCGGGCCGCCAAGGAAGCGGTTTTGGCGGCCGCCCGGCTGGGAGGTTCGCCTGCTAAGTCTTGCGCCCGGGGACAGTATGGGGCGGGTTGGCAAGGCAATCTGGCGGTGCGTGGCTACCGCGAGGAGCCTGGCGTGGCGACCGGTTCGGTGACTGATACTTACGCTGCCACCAAGCTTGAGGTGGCGGTTGACCGTTGGCGGGGGACGCCGTTCTATTTGCGGACTGGTAAGCGTTTGGGTAGGCGGGTGACTGAGGTCGCGTTGGTTTTCAAGCAGGTGGCCAGCGGTTTGCGGTCGGCTCTTGAGGCTGGTTTTGAGGCTGGTGCCGAAGCTGGCGCTGGGGCTGGTTTGACTGAACCGGCGGACCTGGTCGGCTTGGGTGCGGCTGACTTGGGTGCGGGGCTAGACATGTCCGCGGCCGGGCCGAACGCCCTGGTCATCAGGCTGCAACCGGATCAGGGTGTGACATTGCGGATCGGGCTGCAAGTACCTCAAACAACCAATCAGGTCCGCCCTGTGACAGTTGACCTGACTTACGGCCACGCCCTTAGCGAGGCTCTGCCGGACGCCTACGAGCAGCTCCTTCTAGATGTCATGCTGGGAGCTGACCCGCTGTTCGCTTCCGCTTTCGAAGCCGAACAGTCATGGCGGCTGATCGACCAAATCGAAACCTACTGGGCCGGGCTGAAAACACCACCGGAGGTTTATCCGGCGGGCACCTGGGGCCCGAGCGGAGCTGATCAGCTACTGCGCCGTGACGGACGAGAATGGCGGCGGCCATGATCATCCCGCTTTACGCCACCTCATCCGCCCAGGTGGCTAACTTGTTGGCCGAGTTACGCCAAGACGGCGGCGTGGCCGCTTTGAGCCGGGTTTTGTCTTTAGTTATCCAATGTGACGCCGCCTCTATTGAGACTTCAATCCAGGCCGCTAATCAGGCTTCAGTTGAACACCCCTGCCGGGTGGTGGTTCTGACCAGCGAAGAACCAGCCGCACCGGCCTCAATGGACGCTCAAATCCGGGTCGGATCAGACGCCGGCGCGTCCGAAGTCATTGTGTTGCGCTTGCGCGGTGCACCCGGCGGGCACCTCGACGCCGTTGTCACCCCATTGTTGCTGCCGGACGCTCCGGTTTTTGTCTGGTGGCCAGGTGAGCGGCCCGCCAAACCAGCCAATGATCCTTTAGGCCGGTTAGCTTCGCGACGCATCACCGATGCCGCCGCCTTTGACCAGCGGGCCGCCGCCCCGACCCAACGCCGCGCCCAGTTGGAGCTGTTGGCCAGCGGATATACCTCCGGTGATTCTGATCTTGGCTGGACCCGGTTGACTCCCTGGCGTTCACAGTTGGCGGCCGCTGTTCAGTTTGGGACGCCCGGCCTGATCCGGTCCGCTACTGTCACCGGCCCGAGCTTTAGTGGTTGCGAACTGATGGCGGTCTGGTTGGCTTGGCGTCTGGGTGTGCCAGTCCGGCGCGAACTGACGGACGGTGATTTCTTGACGGCTGTCGAGTTTCATCTCTCGGGTGGTCGGCGAATCCTGCTTGACAAGGAACTCGATGAGGCTCAAGCCCGGCTGCGTCTGACCGGTCAGGCTGACAAGCCTGTGGCTCTCGGTCGCCGTTCCCGGGCTGAGGTTCTGGGCGAGGAGCTACGGCACCTAGAACCTGATGATTTCTACGGTCGGCTCGTAACCGAGGGCATCCCGGCGTATCTCGCCTGCGGCGCCCTGACCTGAACGCCTCACTGAGCTGGCGGCTCCGAGCCTCCCGGCATCCTTGCTCATCTCGCCTCCGGGCGTCCCGGCTCATCCCGGCTCCAGCGCCCAGAGCTGAACCCCACACATGGCTGGTCGCTCCGGTTGGCTGGTCGCGGAGCCCGCTGGACACCACCACCAGCCAAGTCTCTCACCGCCGCCAAGCCTCACTGCCTCCGGCCAATCCCCGCATCCAGCCGAGGCGGAGCCGCGCCGACAGAGCGCCGCAAACACACCAGGAACACCGACACAGCGTCCTCGTATAACCCAGGCGCATATCGTCCAGATACCAGTGAATAAACCACCAGACTCCTGCTTCAATTAGCCAGAAAAACGGACTCGAGCCACTAACGATAAACTCACTCCAGTAGCATGCCATAAACCCTCGTAATCATTCTACAACAACCCACTATGGCGCATCTGACCAGGCATGATGCTAACGCGCGAATCGCGCGTATACCAACCAGAAAAAGCACGAAATAATCCACCAATCCCAGTTGACTAACAACGCAACAGCCCACTAGAATAAAACCATGGTCGCCCCTACAAACACTAAAATCGCACTCGCGGTAATTGAACACGGCCAAAGCCCCATTACCTGGACTAGTGAACACAAAACCGAAGCACGGGCAATGCCACATCCGGCGGACCCGGCCCAGCCCGCCAACCCGGCCGATCGGCCAAACCCCGCCAAAGCCGATGAAGTGGCCGCCAGTCAGACCAACCCACCTACACAACCAGATGCCCCTCAAACGACACCGGCCAGTCTGGCCGGTGTCAGGGGATTACTTGGTGCCGCACGGCTGGGCGGGTTGTTAGGTCAAACGGAGTTAGTCAAGTGCATGAGGCAACTGGCCGGTCTGTTCACCAGCCAGCCAGCACCAGAGGATCCGTCAGGTCGGCTAGATGTGTTGAAACAACTCGACCTGCTGGTGGGTCAGTTACGAACCGTCACCGGTCACCTGATGATCCAGTCGACTGGCCGTCAAGACCACGCCACACTAGGTTTCACCAACATGGCCGACACGATGAGCCGCATCAGCGGTAAACCATCCAGCCAAACGAGGAGCGATCTGAACTGGGCGGAACGGCTAGAACAACTCCCCATCATCAAGCGAGCCGCCCTAGAAGGTGAGCTGACCCGCGCCCAAACCCAGAGCATCATCCAAACAATAGACGTAGTCCGTTCACTGGCCGGCCGAGGCAGGACCAGTCCAGAGAAACTTGTCCCCGACCTGGTTCGCCAAGCGGAACAGATCGCCCTAACAGCCACCAAGACTGACGGTCACTTCCATGCCCCAAGCCTCGCCAAGCAAATCCTCACCCAGCTGTCCACCCACAACCCCGCCAACTCGCCGCCCACCGGCGCCTACACCACCAAACGCCCAGCCCTCGCCCTGAACAAGCAACCCAGCGGCCCGGACACCACGAATAACGGGGCCAGTGGCTTGGACGCCACGAGTATTGGCACCAGTGGCTTGGACACCGCTAATACTGGGACCAGCGGTCTGAACACGACCAGCTATCCACCAACCGGCACTATCCAGGCTGACAACGGACAGGCGACTGGCCCGGATACCAGGGATCAAGACGCCATCAAAGGACAGGTGGCCAGTGTTGTTGGCTCACGCGATGTGGTTGACGAGAAAACACTGGCTTATGAAAGCCGTTATTTGTCTGTCAGGACGGATGGCTTCGGCGGCGTTGAGATCCACGGCAGGTTGGGTTTGGTTGAAGGCGAACAGTTTGAAGCCGTGCTGATGGCCTATGCGAGACGGATCCACACCCGGATGCGCCGTGCTCGTGGCGAGCACCGGAAGGGCCGGGTTGATTGGGGTAAGCTCCGGGCCGACGCGCTAACTGAAATCGTTCACGACCTTGTGGCCGGTCCAAATCTTGTACCTAGTTTGGCTGGGGACCAGCCCCGGTTGACGGTGACGGTCACCCTAGACCAGTTACGCGACGGCCTAGATGGCGCCATGACCGGTAACTTTGAACACCTGTCGGCTGGTGAATTGCGCCGCCTGGCGTGCGACTGTGACGTTATCCCGGCGGTTCTTGGGTCCCCTAGCCAGGTCCTCGATTTGGGTTTCACTACCCGGCTAGTGCCATCAGGGTTGCGACGCGCTCTGGAAGCCCGCGACCGTGGATGTGTCTTCCCTGGTTGTGATACTCCTGCGAGTCTGTGTCAAGCGCATCACATAACGCCCTGGGCCAACGGTGGACCGACGGCCGTTGATAACACTGTCTTGTTGTGCCACCCGCACCATAACTTGGTTGAGCCTTTACAATCATCCGGTCGCACTGGCCAGCTGCCAGATAATCCAAACCGTTGGCAGGTCGCTCTCGACTCGAATGGTGTCCCTTATGCGATACCACCAGCCATTGTTGACCCTCAACGTCGGCCGGTTTACCACCGCCACCACAAACCACCAAGCCCGCCACCAGCTAGCGCGGACCAACCACCTCCCGCTAGTGCGGGTGAAACCAACCATCCTGGATCCTTGACGCCAACCAACCGCCCAGCGCCTGTCACCCAAACACGGGTCGCCGCACTAACCGGCCAGTTGGCGTCTGCCGCCAGACCAGTTGTTGAGTCGCCGCCCTGGGTGGATGACTGGCCCGGTCTAGATGACTATCCCGACCGGCCACCCTTCTAGTCAGCGGGCTTGTGGCTTAGCCCAAGCCCGGCCACCAACTGACATCCGGTCTTCGCCCTGCCTTAGTCGCTTCTCCGCCAGGCCCGCCCCGCTGGCCAAACCCGCAACCCTCCCTAGGCTCAATCTAACTGGACCCTAGCTGGCTCCCAACTGGCTCTTAACTGGCACATGGTGAAGCGCGGGCTGGACCCGTCCACCAGAGCCGGGAGGGCGCGGCATCGGGCAGCACAAAACAGCCACCAACTGACATCCGGTCTTCGCCTTGCCTTAGTCGCTTCTTCGCCAGGCCCGCCCCGCTGCCGAGCCGGAGTTAGGAGGCGCGGGGTACCATGGCTATGACTCTCTCCCAGAACACAAGGGGCCTGATGAAACGCCGACTAGCCGTATTAGCCGCTGTCTTGTGCCTGGCACTGGGCCAGGCCGCCTGCTCAGAACCATCCGTTGAATCTCAACCAAACGATGGCCCGTCCTTCGCCGATGACGGTTGCGAACCGCTAGTTGTGGCGACTTCCTCAGAGAAAGTCAACCTGATGGACGAGATAGGTCAAGCCTTCAAAAACTCAAGCCAAGCCGAGGCGCTCAGCCAATGCGTCTCGGTTTATCCGATCAACGTTTCGTCCGGTAAAGCCGCCGATATCCTGGCGGACCGTCCCGAAGAATGGCCGGAAGGTTCCCGGCCAACTTGGCCAGTCATCTGGTCGCCCGCTTCAACTGTTTGGACTGACCGGGTGACCAGCCTGGCTGGTAATGGTTTTATCCAAGATGTGGCCTCCTTTACACACACCCCCGTGGTTTTCGGTATGCCAGAATCAATGGCTCGGGTGCTCGGCTGGCCGGATCAAGAAATTGGTATCAAAACGTTCTCTGACCTGATCAGCGGTGACGGTTGGGCGTCTCTCAACAAGCCGTTGTGGGGTAGTTTCAAGATCGCTAAAACCAACCCGAACACTTCCACTACCGGTCTTTCAACTATTTTGATGCAGTCGTACGCGGCGGCCGGTAAGACGGCCGGTTTGTTGTCCGATGACGTCGCCGCGGCTAGGGACTTTTCGCAAGCTTTCGAGGCGGCGGCCATCCATTACGGTGACACCACCGGCAAAGTACTAACTAACTTGGCCGAATCCTTGACTGGTTCCGGCTCGTCATATGTTTCAGCCATCGCCTTAGAGGAGACCTCGCTTTACAACTACAACCTCGGTAACCCGGACTCTCACACTGTTCAGCCAGGCGAAACGCTAACCCCACCGGCTGAGAAACTGGTAGCGATCTACCCGGCGGAAGGATCCCTCTGGTCTGATAATCCGGCCGCTTTGATTACCGCTAAATGGGTGACTGAGGCACAAAGGACGGCCGGGGTGGCTTTCCTTGAGTTCCTTCAAACTAGGACAGTTCAGGAAATCTTGCCGAAGTATGGTTTCAGGCCTCTTGACCAGGCGGTTGACGCCAGCCAGCATCTGAACGCGGCTGTCGGAATCGATCCTGATCAACCAGCTATAACCTTAGAAAAACCAGAACCTGAAGTGGTGACAGCGGCCCTCGACCAGTGGACGCAGATCCGGAAACCGTCAGCCATCCTTGAAGTGATCGACATTTCAGGCTCAATGGATGATGACGCGGGTGACGGTCACAGCAAACTCAAGTTAGCGGTTGACGCGGCCAGATCAACAACTGATTCTTTCCGGTCAACAGACAATATTGGGGTGTGGGCTTTCACTACGGGCCTGACATCTGAAATTGATGGTGATTTGATCTCAGGTATCGTTCCGGTACGTGACTTTGGGCCGTTAGGTGACGGTAAGGAAGCTCTACGCGATTCGATCGACGATTTGTTGCATTCGGTTCGGCGTGGCACTCCACTCTATGACGCGATCGATTTTTCTTACGATTACATGAAGCAAAGGGCCGAACCGGGACGGATCAACGCCATTGTGATTCTGTCAGACGGTGAGGACACTGATTCTTCAACCTCAATTGATGCGGTCATCCAGAAAATCAACCGGGACACGTCTGAGGGTGGCGATGGCGCTCCGGTCCGGATTTTCGCTATCGCTTACGGCCAGTCGGCTGATCTGGCGGCTTTACAGAGGTTAGCTAGGGCCTCAGGTGGGCAAGTTTTTGACGCTTCTGATGCGACCAAAGTCGCTGAGGTGCTGCGTTCGGTGATGAATAACTTCTAGGAGGCTAAGCGAACAATGAGAGCGACAACTGTGGCCCGCCCGGTGGTGTTGATCTCCCTGGCAGCCGTTATCGCGGCGGGTTTTAGCGGCGGCCTGGTTGGGACGGTAAGGACGGCTGGACAGGCCGGGTCGCCTGAGGCGGCTTGGTGGGCCGGGCAGGCCGCTTGGGCTGATGAGACAACTGACCTGGTTGAGGAGGCGGCTGATTGTTTAGCGACCCAGCGGATCTGTTATATGACCAACCCGAGCGACAACCCTTATGTTGATGAGGACTTGGCTGCCGCCCTGCCCGGCCATTTGACGCTTGTGGTAGTCGCTCCGGCGGCCACTGGCACTTTCTCAGCTACCCAGTTGGCTGGCCAGATAGCCAGCCAAAGCCTTGAACGGGTTCTGTTGATGACAGATTCACCGAGTGGCGCGTACCGGTTTGGTTTGGCCGGCTCAGACCTGTCACAAAACCAAATTGATGAAGTGTTGACGGCTTTGAATCAGACGGGTGCCGCTAACGGTTATGAGGCGATTGTGGGGTCAACTGATGTGTTGGCGGCCGCATTGGATGCTTCTGACGTTGCGCCACAACCAGATGACAGTGTTGAGACGGGTGGTGCTCTTGACACAGCTAAGCGGGTTCTAGCGATCATCGGGTTGTCGGTTCTGGGTTTGATTATCGCTATCGCGGTGATCATTGTCCTGATTCTGCGTCATTCCAGTCCCCGGCGGGTGCCTGCCAGCCGGGTTGACAAGAAACTGTTCGACAATTCTGAGCACGCTGATTCAATTGAACGGTCTCTGCTTAAGCTGAAGGAACTAGTTGGCCTCTATGGTGGTGACCGGGCAAAGTACACTGTCCGCGGTCAGCCTGTGTTCGTCCCGATTAACACTGTGATCGCTGATGTTCAAGAGTTGTTCCGCCGTTTGCGGGCGAGTGGTTCGGCTCAGCAGACTCGCCTAGCTCAAGTCAAATACGCTGACTTGCTTAGGAAACTCATTTTGACTGTCGGCCCTGAGTATTACAAAGACATTGTCGACAACCCACGGCTCTGGACGTCACCGCAGGAACGTTTGGACGCCATCGGCGGTGCTTTGAACGCCGTCCATGACCAAATTCTCGAAAACATCAAACAAGTTAACGCATCAAAGGACCTTGAATTCAAGGTAGCTTTAGACTCCCTGCTTGAGAGTGAACGGGCCGCCAAACTGTCCGATGCATACGTTCAAGACGAGGCTGACGGGCTGCCTCGCCCCTGACCCAAGCCAGCAAGCCAAACAGAAAGGCAGTGAACCGCCAATGACTACACCTACCCCCCCTCCCGTAACAGCTGAGGCTGAGGCTGAGGTTTTTTCCGCTATACCGGGAGTCGATATGGGCTCCCTCCTGTCAGCCGCTGAGGCGGCCGCCCCAGCTGGTCCTTTAGAGCAGGCCTTGGCGGCGGTGCCTGCCGAAGACAAAGCGGTGGCTTCACCTGACCAGGCCCGCTTCCAGTTCCGTTCACTGCTTTCACCTGACCAGACGGCGGCCTTGAAGAAGGGCGCCCCAGCGTTAGCTGAGAAGATGATCGCCGATCTGAACGCCATTATCACTTTTGGTGCACCAGTCTTGGAACGGATGAATTCGGCGGCCACTAAGTTGCTTGAAGAGCAGCGCGACATCAAACTGCCGGATGCTGAGGCGATCGTCAATGATTTGCTTCGTGAGATGGACGGCTTTGAGAAGCGGTTCCGTAACCGTGGCATGGAAGAGAAGGTCGCGGGTATCAAGAAGTGGTTCCGTGGCGCGAAGTATTCGCTTAAAACCATGGTGCGCGAGTCGAAACCGCTGGTTGAGAAGCTAGATCTGGCTGAGGTGCGGCTCCAGGAGATGGAAACCAAACTGGGTGACAACATTTCACGCGGCCAGGAGTTGCACCGTCAAACGTTGGAACACATGGATCAGGTGGTGGCGGTTTTGGCGGCTTTGGAGGAGGTCGCCGATTACATCCGGGCAGAGTTCACCAAAGCTGATGACTTGCTTCAAAGTGTGGACGCTGACAAGTCAATTGAGACAGTTGAGTGGCGTGGTGAGCAGATCACTGTCAACGAGTTGCGTGAGGTTCATTCGAATTTGGCGACAGCGTTGTCTGAGGTTGAGAAGACCTGGCATGACTGGCGGCAGCAGTTCTTCATGGGTTACGCTCATGCTCCTTCAACCCGTAACTTGGTTATCACCCAGTTCGCGATGCGTCGCCGGTTGCAGTCTTTCCGCACTATGGGTATTCCTTCGGGGCGGCGTTCGCTGGCTCTTTGGCAGCAGGCGGTTTTGGCTCGCGAGGGTGCTGAGATGGGTCAAGCGGTTCAGGCTGGTGTTAATCAGATGATTCAGCAGTCGATGAAGGAGACCGCGACGGCTGTCGGTCAGGTGGCTGAGGCGGCTCAAGCGCCGGTCATCTCGGAGGAGACTGTTTGGGTTGTGATTGATTCGGTCAAGCAGCAGTGTCAGGCGATTGTGGCGGCTGATGCGGCTGGCCGTCAGTTGCGAGCCCGTAATTTGAAAGCTTTGGAGCAGGGTGAAGCTACCATCAAGGATGAGTTTGAGGAGTCGCGCCGTAAGATCGCTCAGCAGGCCCGTGATGGTGTTCCGGCTGACAAGCCGAAGGGTCAGGCTAAGGCTGAGGGCGGCGAGGATGATTTGCTCTCGTCGATGGGTGTGTCTTAGTTTTCGCTTGGCTTTGGTTTGCCTCGCTTAATGGCCGATGCCGTCCAGCGGGCCGCCCAGCGACCGGCTGGTTTCGCTTAGCGCTGGTTTGGCGGAGCTTAGCGGCCGATGCCGTCCAGCGGGCCGTCCAGCGACCGGCTGGTCTCGCTTGGCGCTGGTTTGTCACGGCGAACCGGACCTTGCGCTGGGTCCGTGGTTGAGAGCCACAAACCTAGGCCCGCCACCTGGCTTGTCCCACCCGGCTTGTCCCACCTGGCTTGTCCGTCCAAGCTCGGGTTAACCTCAGCTGAAAGACACTGGCCAGCACCAATGCCGCAGGTGGCAAGACAAGCCAAACTTGAGGTATGACCAAAACGACTCCTGGGGTATACCAGGCGGACGGCATCGTCCATTCGACTGCCCCTGAACCACCCCAACCGGCTGCCCGCCGCCTGATCGGGAAAACCCTGCGGCAAAGCGGTTACCTGCTAGCCAACTTACCTATCTGGCTGTTCGCTGGAGTCGCCGTGACCTGTGGTATCGCTCTCGGCGCCAGCACACTGGTGATTTGGGTTGGTTTCCCGCTGCTGGCCGGCGCTTTGACGCTGGCGCATTGGCTGGCACGGTTTGACCTGATCCGGCTACGCCTGGCCGGCTACCCGGTGGATATGCCGCCGCCACCCGCCCAACCAGTTCCGAGCCGGCGTGCCAAACCGTTGCGGCTGGTGTTGGGCCCAATCACTAATCCGTTGCGCTGGCGTGAGGCGGCCTACGCCGTCTGGATGTTCGTCTTCGGTTGGCTGAGCTGGGTGGTGACTTTCGGTTTGTGGTGCCTGATGGCGGCTGGGGTGATCGGCGTACTGGTTGAAACAGTTGGCCGGGTGTTCGATCTTGAGACCAGTTTCAACGCCGATTTTCCGTTCGACATACCCGACTGGCTGGTGGCGGTTTGGATGATATTGGCTGGCGGGGCGCTGTTGGCCTTCGCCCTTGGGCCGATCGTCTGGTTGCATCAGCGAGTCGCCAGCTGGTTGCTGGTACCCGGCAAGGACCGGTTGGCCCGGCGAGTGACGCAACTAGAACAGGCCCGTCGCCAGGCTTCAGCGGCGGAAACAATGTCCTTGCGGCGGATCGAACGTGACATTCATGACGGGCCGCAGCAGGAGTTGATCCGGCTCGGCATGGACTTGGCTACCGTTCAGCGTCGCCTTGAATCTGACGAACTGTCAGCCGGTCTGACGGTGTTGGGTGAGGCCCGCACCCGCCTGGACCAGGCGATCGCTGACATCCGGGCCCTGACCCGGGGTTTCGCTCCGCCTATCTTGCAGGACCGTGGCCTGGTAGCGGCTTTGAGCGCGGTTGCGACCGCTTCACCCGTTCCAGTTGAAGTGCGGGTCACTTCACCGCCAGCGGGACGGCTACCGGAAGGGCCTGAGGGCGCCTTATATTTCGCGGCTTGTGAGTTGCTGGCTAATGTGGCTAAACATTCTGGCGCCCAGGCGGCTCAGCTTACATTTGCTGTCTCGCTGGCCGGGTCTCAGGCCCGCTTGACGGTCAGTGACAACGGTAATGGTGGCGCCGCTTTCCTAACTGGCCATGGCCTGGCCGGGTTGCGTGACCGGTTGGCTGGCCTTGACGGGAGGATCGAACTGGCATCAGGACCTGAGGGCACCGCGGTCACGGTCGATGTGCCGCTGACACCTGATGTGGAGACGGCTTCCCAGGACGTCGTTGGGTAACAAGCTCTTAAGACACCAAACTGTCCTGGTCTTCCGCGTCTTCGCTGGTCGACGCGATGCGCCGACCTGCGTCAAGACGGTCGGAGGGTGTTATTCAACAGAATGGGCTATGCTCGCCCCGCGCGAACAGCGCGGCCTAGCGAACCATTTGGAGGAAATAGCGATGCGCCTGGTGCTGGCCGACGACTCTGTCTTACTGCGTGAAGGCCTGGTCCGCTTGCTGGAGGAGGCCGGCCACGAGGTGGCGGCTCAGGTTGGTGACGCGACGTCACTGATCGCGCGGACACTGGCGCTACGGCCGGACGCCGTCATTGTGGATGTCCGCATGCCGCCAGATTTCACCGACGATGGTGTCCGTGCCGCCATCGAGTTGCGCCGACGGCTTCCCGGTTTGGCGGTCTTGGTTTTGTCGCAATATGTCGAGGAAGTCTATGCCCGGGAGCTGTTGGCGACCGGTGGTGGCGTGGGGTATTTGCTGAAAGACCGTGTCGTTGACTTGGATGCTCTCAATGGCGCTTTATCCCGTCTGGCATCAGGTCAGATGGTGATTGATCCAGAAGTTGTGGCACAGCTTATGACCAGGGCGGACACTTCTGGTCAGGCGATCGCCCGGTTGACTGGGCGCGAGCGAGAAGTCTTAGCGCTGATCGCTGATGGCCGGTCCAACGTGGCCATTGCCCGTTCGCTTTCAGTTACGCCTGGTGCGGTTGAAAAACATGTCGCCTCGATTTTCACCAAATTGGATCTGCCTCCGTCACCGGATGATCATCGCCGGGTCTTAGCGGTTCTAGCTCACCTCCGCGGCCGCTGAAACCATCACCTCGGGCCTCCCCCAGCCTCCCCCAGCCACCTCTGGCCACCTCTAGCCGCTGAAACCGCCGTTTCCGACCGTGACCAGCGGTCTCACCCCAGCTCGCCAAACGCCCTGATGTCAAGGCTTTCGTCAACTAATTCCCCGGAGGAATTAGTTGACAGATAGTTTGACGTCGAGGTAAGCGAAAACTAATTCCCCGGAGGAATTAGTTGAGGCTGAGGTTATCTAGCGGTTGGAGGCTGAGGTTATCTGGCGGCCAAAGCCAGGGTAGTGGGCCGACCGGCCGACAGTTTAGAGGCGGCCAGCAGCAGTTTGATGCGGTTCAGTTGGTTCACCGGGCTGGCGCCAGGATCATATTCGATCGTCACAATATTGACATCCGGGTAACGCCGCATGATTTCCCGGAACATGCCTTTACCTGTCACATGATTCGGCAAGCAAGCGAACGGCTGGGCGCAAATGATCGATTTCACCCCAGAATCAATTAGTTCCAGGATCTCAGCGGTCAGCAGCCAACCTTCACCGGCTTGATTACCAAGTGAACAGATCGCCGTCGCCTGGCGGGCCATTGCCGCCAAATCCCCAGGCGGCGGGTATTCAACCGTTGAACGAGCCAACCCCCGGCGCACCGGGTCACGGTAACGGTCAAGCCACCAGCGTGCCAGCCGTTTGATCGGCAGTGTCCGCGCCCCCACCCCAAGGTTCGCCAAGTTCCATTCAGCGGTGTGCATACCGTTCAGAACAAACTCCATCAGCCCAGGTAGACGGGCCTCGAAGCCTTCAGCTTCAACCACGTCAACAACATGGTTGTTGGCGTCAGGGTGGAACTTAACCAGAATTTCCCCGACGATGCCGACCCGCGGCTTGCGTTCGCCGGGTAGTTGGGGGACGGCATCGTACCGGCGGAAAACCTGCCGGACCAAGGCGTGATACCCCGGACGTTTACCCCGCAAAAAGACGCGCGCTGCCGCGTCTAATTCGCGGTAGGCGGCCATGGCTGCCCCAGGCACAACCTCATACGGCCGCAACCGTAACAGGCCAGCCTCCAGCAGATCACCCAAAACGATCGCCTGCATACAGCGATGCAACAACCAAAGCCCCAGCTTGAAGCCCGGATTACGTTCTAACCCTTGGGTTGAGACAGCGATCACCGCGACCTGCGGATAGCCCGCCTCAGCTAACGCCTTACGTAGCAAGCCGGTGTAATTGGTCGCCCGGCACATACCGCCAGTCTGGGTGATCATAACTGAGGTGGTGTCAGGGTTAGCCCGCCCCGAAACGAACTCGTTGACTAGCTGACCAACCACCATGATCGCCGGATAGCAGGAGTCATTGTTGACATGGCGTAAACCAGTTTCAACATCTGACGGGCTGGTGGTTTCCAGGACCCGCAGCCGGTAACCCGAACCGCGCAGGGCGGCCTCAATCAGCGAAAAATGAACTGGTGACATTTGCGGCGCGATGATCGTGTGGCTCGCCTTCATCGCCTTGGTGAAAGGACGTCTATCCAGGGCGTACGGTTTGATCCGGGCTGCCGCCACCCGGCCAGCGCGGGCCTGCGCCGCGGCCGCCAATGACCGTATCCGGATCCGGGCGGCACCCAGATTAGACACTTCATCAATTTTCAGACAGGTGTGCACCCGGCTGGCTGAGGCCAATATTTCTTGAACCTGATCAGTTGTGATCGCATCCAAACCACAACCAAATGAGTTCAATTGGACCAGTTCAAGATTCGGTGCCCGCCGGACCGCTTCAGCCGCCTGGTAAAGCCGGGAATGGTAAGCCCACTGATCACGTGACCGTAACGGCCGTTCAACTTCGCCTAAGTCAGCGACTGAGTCTTCAGTCAACACGGCCATACCTAAAGACGTGATCAGCTCTGGAATACCATGATGGATTTCTGGATCAACGTGATACGGTCTGCCCGCCAGCACAATGCCGCGCCCACCAGTGCGGGCCAGATAGGCTAAAGCTTCCCGTCCGGCGGCTGCCATGTCAGCCGCGAAGGCGGCCTGTTCAGCGTAACCGGCCGCTACCGCCGCTTCAGCCTCCGGCAAGGTGACCTGCCAATCAGATAGGAACTCGGTTAGGCGTTCAGCTAGTTTGCCGGGCAGAGCCAGATTGACAAACGGATTGATTAGCCGGACCGGTCCGCCTGCGCGTAACGCCGGAATATTGTTGCCGATAACTTGTGGATAACCCGCCACCACTGGGCAGTTGTAGTGATTGTCGGCGCCGGGTGCTAGTTCACGTTCATAGGAAACCGAAGGGTAGAAAATGGTTTTCACGCCTCGGGCGATCAACTGTTCAACGTGGCCGTGAACTAGTTTCGCCGGGTAGCAGATGTTCTCTGAAGCGATCGTGTCCATACCGGCGGTGAATACATCATGGTTTGACCGCCCAGATAATGTCACCCTGAAACCGAGGTGCGTCAGGATCGTAAACCACAGCGGATAGTTCTCATACATGTTCAGCACCCGTGGGATACCGATATCCCCGCGCCAAGCGGCCTGTTCGGTTAAGCGTCGGTAAGCGAACAGCCGCTTGTATTTGTAGTCAAACAAATTAGGCAGAGCGGATTTGGCTTTGGTTTTGTCACCGCCGCGTTCACAACGGTTACCGGAGACGTGGCGTGACCCGTCCGGGAATTTAGAAATGGTGCACTGGCAGTGGTTCTGACATAACCGGCAGGTCTCAGTTGATGTCGTCACGGTTAGACCTTTGAGGGCGACTGGAGTCAGCAGGCGGGATGCCCGGCCTGGTGTGAAACGCTGCCGAGCGGTCAGCGCCGCCCCGAACGCCCCCATCAGGCCCGCTATGTCCGGCCGGGTGACCTCCAACCCGGTCAACAGTTCGAAGGCGCGCAGCACGGCGTCTGATAGGAAGGTCCCGCCTTGGACCACCACATGGCCGCCTAGTTGGCCGGCTTCACGCAGTTTGATCACTTTGTAAAGGGCGTTGCGGATAACCGAATAGCTCAGGCCGGCCGCGATGTCTCCCACCCCGGCGCCGTCTTTTTGGGCGGCTTTCACTGACGAGTTCATGAACACTGTGCAGCGTGACCCCAGGTCAACGGGCCCAAATGAAGCTAACGCGGCCTGACAGAAGGATTCCAGGTCCAAGCCCATGGTTTGGGCGAAGGTTTGTAGAAAACTGCCACATCCAGATGAGCAGGCTTCGTTGACTCTGATTTCGTCGATCGCCCCGTCAACGATCCGGAGGTATTTCATGTCTTGGCCGCCAATATCGATCACAGCGGTCACCTCAGGGTCAAGGTATTCGGCTGCCCGGTAGTGTGCCATGGTTTCGACCTCGCCCACGTCGACGTGTAAGGCCGCTCTGATGAGTGACTCGCCGTAGCCGGTGACGCAGGCGTGAGCGATGATCGCGTTGCGGGGTAGTTTCCGGCGGACGTCTTGGACGATCGCGGCGGCCGCGTCAACGGTTGATCCTTGGTTGGGTGCGTAGTGCGAATAGCAGATCTGGCCGGCTTGGTCTATCAGTACGGCTTTCATGGTGGTTGAGCCGGCGTCAAGCCCCAAGAAGCAGGCTCCTTGGGCTTCGGTTATGTCAATCGTTGGGACCTGCGCGGAGGCGTGACGGTGGTCGAAGGTTTCACGTTCTGCCTGGTCAACGAATAGTGGCCGGAGCCGACCAGTTGTTCCGCCGGTCATGCCGATCGAGTCGCGGGCTTTGGCGGCGAGGTCGGTTAACGCTACCGGTGTGGCCTGATCGGCTAACCAGGCGGCCCCTAAGGCGACCGCTAGCTGGGCTTCATCCGGGCAAAATAGTTCCGCTCCAGTGTCAACTAAGGCCCGTTCGAAGGCGGCTCTGAGTTGGTCTAAGAAGTACAGTGGGCCGCCTAGTAGGGCCACCCGGCCGCGTACTGGTCGGCCGCAGGCCAGCCCGGCGATGGTTTGGGTGGCTACGGCTTGGAAGATCGATGCCGCCAGGTCTTGATGGGCGGCGCCGTCGTTCAGGAGTGGTTGGAGGTCAGTTTTGGCGAACACGCCGCAGCGTGAAGCGATGGCGTAGAGAGTGGTGTAATCCCTGGCCAGGGCGTTCAGTCCGGCCGCGTCGGTGCCTAGCAGGGTGGCCATCTGGTCAATGAAAGCGCCTGTGCCGCCGGCGCAGGTGCCGTTCATGCGTTGTTCAACGGTTGGTCTGAGGTAGGTGATTTTGGCGTCCTCGCCACCAAGTTCGATGATCACATCGGTTTCAGGGTTGATCTGCCGGATGGCTTCGGTTTCGGCGATCACTTCCTGAACGAATGGCACACTTAGAGCTTCGGCTACTCCCAGCCCGCCAGAGCCGGTGACGGCCACTTGGGCGGTTCTCCCAGGGTGGCTTTGGACGATGCCGCCCAACAGTTTGGTCAGTTCGATCCGGACATCAGCGTTGTGGCGTCGGTAATCCTGGAAGACGGTCCGCTCGCCATCTAAGGCGACCGCTTTGACTGTGGTTGAGCCGATGTCGATCCCCAGACGCAGCGGATAGCTGGCCTGGTCGGGATCTGTCCGGACGGCGGTCATTTGGGTTGCCTTGGTTCGCCCGGGGTTTCGGACGGACCGGGGCTGGAAGATTGGGGGACGGCATCGGGCGGTTCTGGCTTGTTGGGGGTCTTGGACGGACCGGGGCTGGAAGATTGGGGGACGGCATCGGGTACTAAATGAAACAGCGGGGAAATTACCGCCTGGCTTAACTCGCCTGAATCGGCGGGCAGGCCGTCCGGCAGCGGGGCTGTCAGAATATGCCGCAGCGTCGGGCCGACCACCGCGACCACCTGGTCTAGGGTCAACGCGGCTAGGACGCTGCCGCGGTCGAATCGGCGTTGCAGGGCTACCCCACCCATCAACCCGACGGCCATCCGTAAACGCACCTCAGGGTTGTCGGCTTTGGCTTGCTGCATGATTGGCCCGCCAACATAAGCCCACATGAAGTGGCGTAAGGCTCGCCCAGCGGCCGAGTTGATGCCGGCTTCAAGAATGATCGCGGTTAGGGCTTGGGCGACTGGCGGATCGGCCCAAAGTGAGAAGAAGAAGCGTGCCACGCGTTCGGCTGGTTCAGCATTCGACGCCCGGAATTCGATCATTGCGGGCATGTTCAGGCTGATTGGTACGCGGATGGCGGCCTGGAAGAGGCCAGCTTTGGAGCCGAAGAAGTAGGCGATCATGGCTGGGTCAACCCGGGCTGCCTCAGCGACGGCTCGTAGCGAGGTGTGGGCGTAGCCTTTGGCGGCGAAGAATTCGCGGGCGTGATGCAGGATGACCTCGGCGGTGGGCTCGTTGCCGGGACGCCGGCCAGGCCGGACGGGTGCGCTCTGGGACATCAAACCTTGCTTCCGCTGGGGATAAAGGGTCTGCAGCTAGATTATCTCAACAGCGGATGAATTAGAACCAGGCCACGCCCACCGCCCCTGAACATGATGGCACCAGCCGGTTGCACACTTGCGCCAATCCCAGCTTAAACCTGACACGTCATGCTAAATTTACAGGCGGGTCGGCGCGCCCAGCTAATGAGTTCTGAGGGATGAGTTCATAGGCCCGAATTCTCAGGCCCGGCCGGAGATGGCCCCGGACCAGCGGGCCGGGGTGACAGGTTCCCCGGGTTTGACCAGTGCATGGCCGCCGGTTGACACCTCCAAACCACCAATAGGAGATTCCATGCGAAGAAGCAGAATTGCAAGCCTCTTGATTATTAGCGCCATGATCGCCGGAATTACCGCCTGCACCGGCGCGGGCACCGCCTCACCACCAAGCGACGACCCAATTGACGCCAGCGGTGCGTTCGATTGGAAACGATTTGACGGTCAATCCATCACCGTGATGCTCAACGAACACCCCTGGACCGACGGAGTTGAACAATCCTTAGATGAGTTCATCAACGCCACCGGCATTGACGTGAACCTCGAAACCTACGCCGAAGACCTCTACTTCGACAAAATGAACCAGGCGCTGCGCACCCAAACCCCACCAGACGTCGTGATGACCGGATTCGACTATTCCGTTTCAACACAGCAAGCCGCAGGTTTACTAGAACCACTTGACAGCTACCTTGAGTCAGCCTCTTTGACTGAAAACCAATATGACTTAGCGGATTTCCCGGACGGTGTGCTCGCGCCAGCCCGTTTACCGGCCGGACAGCCGGACGCCCTGTTGTATGGCATTCCGATCGCGACTGAAACCTACATCTTGTTCTACAGCAAAGATCTAGTTGACCAATACCTCGGCGGGCAAGTTCCAGCGACAGTTGATGATCTGGTGGCAGCGTCTCAGAAAATTACCGACGATGCCGCCGGGTCGGTTTACGGCAGCGTTGTGCGTGGCGTTCGGTCGTCAGCCATCGTTGATATTCCAACAGCTTTCGTCATCAACCGGCTCGCCAACCCGGCTCAAGCTAACTTGCCTTATAACGTCTGGTTTGATGCCGCCTGGGACGCCCCAATTATGACTAGCGATCCTGTTGTGCAAGGTCTGAAAGACTACGCTGATCTGCTGGCGGCCGGACCGCCGAACCGTTTCAACATTGACTGGCCTGACGCCAACGCTTTGTTCTCACAAGGCAAGATCGCTTTCTATGTTGACGCGAGCGTATTTGGGCCAAGCTTCGAAGATCCGGCCAGTTCAACTATCGCCGGTCAGGTGGGCTACGCCCCACTGCCAACTGGTAGTCCTGAAGGCGCTTCCGGCCTGTGGAGTTGGGGGCTTTCAGTTTGCGCTCAAAGCGACAACAAGGGTGCTGCCTGGCTTTTCACGCAATGGTTCTCAAATAAGGAAAACACCGCCGCACTTGGGGCTCTGACTGGTGGACCGCCGCGGTCTTCTTCGACTAGTTTGCCGGTTTACCGTGACGCGTTGAAAGCCGAATATGTCGACGCGGTGGCCGAATCAATGTCGACGGCTTTGCCGACAGCGGTGGTCGCGGCTGATATTGAACCGGCTTTGATGGTGATTGTTGACGCGGTCATCGCCATGGCTAACGGTCAAGACCCGACCGACGCCGCTGAGGCGGCTCAAGAAGCAATGATCGCTTTGGATCTGTGAAACAAACCACCGCCCTGGCCAGCCGGCCAGACCCCACGAAGCGGGTTTGGCCGGCTGGCCAGCGCTCTGGCGTGAACCCCGGCCGGGAGGCTGGCGGGGGTTCGGGACGTGGTGCTGGGCGGGATGCCGGACGTGGTGCTGGCCGTGGTGCAGCGCGCGACCTTAGTGTGGGCCCCGGCCGGGGTGCCGCCGCTGGTTCGGGCCGTGGTGCCGCGTGGAACCCTGGTATGGGCCCCGGCCGGGGTGCTCATTCACGCTGGAGTGACACCCCAACCTGGCCGTTCATCAGCCCGTTGATTGTGGTGCTGGCTTTCGCGACTGTCTTCCCGCTGCTTAACGCGGTCTATTTGAGCTTCTTCAACTGGAACTGGGGTAAAGCTTTTTCTTTCATCGGGTTTGACAACTACGCGGCGGTGACGCACAACGCCGACTATTGGGCGGCGCTGGGACGGACTGTTTTGTTCACGGTGATGGCGGTCGCCACCGAACTGGTGATCGGTTTCGCTTTGGCTTTGGCGGCTGAACGCACCGGACGCCACATCGGTTGGGTGCGCACAGTGCTGATCATCCCGTTGATGGTTTCAGGCATTGTGGTGTCTTTGATCTGGAAAGTCATGCTTGATCCGACCATTGGTGTAATCCCTTGGGCCTTGGGTCACTTGGGCATCGACCAGGTTAATTTGTTGGGCGAATCATCGTTGGCTTTACCAACTATCGCCGGGATCGACACCTGGTGGCAGACCGGTTTTGTGTTCATCATTCTGAACGCTGGTTTGCAGGCTCTGCCGCATGATCCGTTTGAGGCAGCGGCCGTCGATGGCGCGAACGCCTTCCAGCGTCTGCGCTACCTGACCATCCCGATGATGACACCAGTCATCTTGGTGGTGGCGGGCATCCGTGCCATCGACTGCCTAAAACTGTTCGCTTTAGTGTTTGGTGCCACTGGCGGTGGGCCTGGTCAAGCCACCGAGGCGACCCAGATTCTGGCCTACCGGACAGCTTTCAAAGCCAACCAGATGAGTATGAGTATGACCATGATGGTGGTTTACGCGGCGATGATCGTGGCTTTGGCTGGGCTGGTGCTTACGATCCGGCGGATCAGGCGGAACCATGGCTAGGCACAAGATCCGCGCCGGTGCGGTTGCCCGCTGGGCGCTGCTGATCGCCGCTATCGCGGCTGTCGCTTTCCCGATTTATTGGGCTTTCGCTTTGGCCACACAAGACCCAGTGGACTCCTTCGGCTCACCACGGTTCTTCTATATCCCTAAGTTTGATTCCTTCGCCACAGTTTGGTCAGATCGCGGTTTCATCCGCGCCACACTGATGAGTTTGGCGACAGTCAGCTTGACTGTCGCCTTGTGCTTGGCCATCACAGTGCCAGCCGCCTACATTTTGACCCGGCGCCGCGTGCGGGCCCAAACCGGTCTGATCGGGTGGCTTTTTGTGGCTTACCTGTTCCCTGATTTCCTTATCGCAATCCCGCTTTACGCTGTTCTCCAGTCGATGCGGCTTTATGATTCGGCACCCGGCCTGGCCTTGGCCTATCAAGGTTTCATGGCGCCGCTGGCGATGTGGTTGCTGTTGGCCTTTTTCCGTGGTGTGCCAGAAGAACTAGCTCAGGCCGCCACTTTGGACGGCTGCAGCACCTGGGCCACACTGCGCCGCATCTATCTGCCGCTGACCGGGCCTGGTATCGCCACAGTGGCGATCCTGGTGGCGATTAACGTCTGGAATGAGGTGACGGTCGCTTTGGCTTTGACCTCATCCAACCCGACCCTGCCGATCCTGGTCGCCTCCTATAAGGGTTACGCCGCCCTGAAATGGGATCAGTTGGCGGCCGCTTCACTGCTTTCGATTGTTCCTGTTCTGATCTTCGCCGTGTTCGCTCAGCGTCACATTGTCCGCGGCCTGACCGCCGGAATGGAGAAATAACCGCATGACGATCCATGGAGTGCTGGGCCCTATCCGGCCTGAAGAGCTTGGGCTGACCAGCCTGCATGAACACATTTTCATTGATGCCCGGGTCTGGTTTGACCCGCCGGATGATCCGGCGGCGCCGCGAACTGTTGAACTCGGATCGCTCGGCTGGACCCGGCGCCACATTCATTCAGTGGCTGACAACCTGGTGTTAGATGACTTTGATACGGCGGTCGCTGAAGCCAAGGCGTTCGCTCAGGCTGGTGGCCGGACCATAGTTGATGTCACACCTGATGGTTTAGGCCGTCGGCTAGATCAAATGCCTCAGGTGGCACGTCAAGCCGGTATCAACCTGGTGGCCTCAACTTCGCTTTACACCCATGACGCTCACCCGGCCTGGGTTGAGGCGGCCAGCGTTGATCAGATCGCGAACTACTTCTTGGATGAATTAGATAACGGAGTTGGCGCTAGCGGCATTTTGCCTGCCCTGATCGGAGAAATTGGCACCAGCCGCGAGATCACGAGCCGCGAATGGCGGGTTCTGCGTGGGGCTGGCGCGGCCGCCGCCCAATCTGGCTGCGCTATCTCAGTCCATCTTGACCCTTTCCCAACTGACGCCTTGAACATCCTTGAAGTGCTGGTCAGCGAAGGTGTTGACCCGTCCAGGGTGATCTTCAGCCACATGGATGAACACCTCGATTTGGCTTATCACCGTGAAGTGGCGCAGGCCGGCGCGGTGATCGAATATGACACTTTTGGCGCCGAGTTCTATTGGGGTGATTTTCACCGTGACCCAACGGACAAGGAACGCCTCAACCATTTGACGGCTCTACTAGCTGAGGGTTACGCCAACCAGATCACCTTAGGTTGTGACGTTTGGATCAAGGTCACTTTGCGTCGTTACGGCGGTGAAGGCTACGCCCATCTGCCCGAAGTGATTGTTCCGCTGTTGCGTCAACGCTACGGCATTGACCAGGCCACCCTTGACATGATGTTAACTGGCACGCCAGCCCGACTACTTGACAGGTAACAGCCGTCGCCAAGAGACGCGGCCAAACCAAAGACAAAAGCATCAAAGACACGAGCACCAACCACTCAAGCAGCGAAGAGATAGACACCACAAGACACACAAGTGACAGGCGGATACCGATGACTCCAAGAAAGGCGAACCAGACAATGCGGTTCACGGAACGCTATTCAAGCCACGCCCGGCGCAGCGGCGAGCTATTCGCCCGCGCCAAGCAGACCATTCCAGGTGGAGCTGGCAGTACCGCCCGCCTGCCGCGCAACGGCTGGGAACCATACCCGCCGTTCATTGTCCGGGGTACCGGATCACGCATCGAAGACGCTGACGGTCACGAATACATCGACTATCTGTTAGGTCTTGGCCCAATGATCTTGGGACACCGTCACCCCCAGGTAACGAAGGCGGTCGCGACCGCCATCGAAGAACTCGGTACCTGTTTCGCGCTGCCATACGAACTAGAAATCGAAGCCGCCGAAAAAGTCGCCGCCGCCGTACCTGGCATAGAACAGGTCCGGTTCGCTAACTCCGGTTCTGAAGCTGTCGGTGTGGCGGTCCGCCTAGCCCGGGCGACAACTGGGCGGCGCCTGGTGGTCCGATTCGAGGGGCATTATCACGGCTGGCAAGACACGGTCTACTGGTCCAATCATGTTGACCCGGTGTTAGCTGGCCCAGCCAGTCATCCCAGGCCAGTCGCCATGGGGCCAGGTGTTCCAGCCGAACTGGAGGACACACTTATCGTCTTAACCTGGAACGATCCAGAGTCCTTCAGCCAGTTGATGGATCAGCGCGGAGACCAAATCGCCGCTGTTCTGACCGAACCAGCGGTTTTCAACACCGGCTGCATCTTGCCTGAACCGGGTTACCTTGAACTGCTCCGAGCGAAAACCGCCGAATATGGTGCGATGCTCATCTTTGATGAGGTGATCACTGGTTTCAGGTTCGCCCGGGGCGGCGCTCAAGAATACTTCGGAGTGATCCCTGACCTGACCACGTTAGCTAAAGGACTGGGTGGCGGATTCCCGGTGGCAGCCGTTGGCGGCAGCCGACAGGCGATGTCACTGATCGCCGATGGCACCTATTCGCATTCAGGAACCTACAACGCCAACGTCATCCAATGCGCCGCGGTTAGCGCCACGATGGATGTTCTGGCTGAGCCTGGTCTGTATGAACGTCAACGGGCGTTGGGCGAACATCTGGCGTCCGGCTTGGAGCGGATCGCCCAAGCTAAAGGCCTGGCCGCCTACACTCGTGGAATTGGCACAGTATTCCAGCTTTGGTTCGCTGACCGGCCGGTCCGTAACTGGCGTGACGCCGCCGCCGGTGCTAATGAGCCCGCCTTTGAACGCTGGTATCAAGAAATGCTGCTGCGTGGCGTGCTGTTCCATCCGCTTCAGTTCGAGAACATGTTTGTCTCATTAGTTCACGATCAAGCCGATATTGATGAAACGTTGAACGCGGCGGGCGACGCGTTGGCGGTGGTTGCCGGTGAGTTCAAGTCAAACGTTGCCTGAGCCTGGACCTGGGCCAGAGCCTGGGCCTGAACCTGAGCCAGTCCCCCACGGCCAGACGCCTGAACCTGAACCAGACCACCACGGCTATACGTCTGAACCTGAGTCTGATTCAGCGCTAGATCTTCTCGCCTTAGAGTTTGAATCCTCCCAGCCTGACAGGCTAATCAAAGTTTGCCACCCGCTACGCCAACGTCAAGAATCAAAACCCAGCGTCATGATCGGCCTGGATCTGGGCACCTCAGCCCTTAAGGCGCTGGCATTGGACGCCAGCGGCCAAGTTGTGGCCCGCGCCCGGATGGCTTACCCAACCCACCGGCCCGCCGCCGGAGCGGCTGAACAAAACCCAGCCGACTGGTGGGCGGCGCTTACCGGCTGTTGCGACCAGTTAACCCGCCAAGTGGCCGCGGAGTCTTGGGGCGGCATCGGACTATCCGCCATGATGCCGACGCTGGTCACCTTAGACGCCGCCTACCGGCCTCTAGGACCAGCCATCACCTGGCAAGACACTCGGGCCTCTAGTTGTGCCGCCCAACTGGTGGAACGTTTCGGGGCCGCCTGGCTGTATGAAACCACTGGTCAGCGCCTTGACGGACGGTATTTGCTGCCGATGGCTCGCCAGGCTCGCCGTGGCGAGGACACCGTGGCCGGCGCGAAGGACTATCTGCTTTACCGTCTGACTGGGCACCTCGCCACCGATCCGTCAACCGCCACCGGTTATGGCGCCTTTGACCTGCGGAGCGGCCATTGGGACGGGCAGATTTTGGATGGCGCTAAAGTGCCGCCGGTTGTGCCCGGCGTCACTAGTTACGCTCTGTCGGATGCGGCGGCCGCCGCTTTGGGTTGCCCGGCTGGCCTGCCGGTGACCGTTGGGGCGGCCGATTCGGTCATGGCGGCGCACGGTTTGGGTTTGACCACTGGGCAGATCATTTATGTCGCAGGGACCAGCACAGTGATCCTTGGTTTGGCGGCTGACCGGCGGCTTGATCCGGACAGACGCTACCTGGTGACCCCGTTAGCCGGAGCTGGTTTTGGGCTTGAAATGGATTTGGTGGCGACTGGTTCGGCTTTGGCTTGGCTGGCGCGACTGCTCCGGCCAGACGGTAGTGGCGCCACGGCTGGTTTGAGAGGTGACCGGCCAGGTAAGTTGGACGATGCCGCCGCGACGGCTTCAGCCAGCCCGCAGCGGTTCGCGTTCGAGCCCGGCGGTCTTGAGGTGAACGCCTGCCAGTGCCAAGGCGACACGGTTCGGTGGGCCTTGGAACTAGCTGAACAGTCCGATCCGGATTCGGCGCCAATCTTCTTACCTCATGTCGCGCCCGGTGAACAGGGCGCCTTGTGGAACAGCCAGTTGACTGGACTGGTTTCTGGTTTGACGCTCGCCACCGGTGCTGGCGATCTGGTGCGCGGCCTGATCACTGGCATTGTTGTGGAGTCGCGCCGTTGTTTAGCGGTCCTCGCGGACCAGTTGGGTGACCCTACCGGTGAGGTCATCACGACTGGTTCAGGGGCCGGATCCGCCTTGCTGCGCCAGGAACTGGCTGATGCGTCCGGCCGGCCAGTCCGCCATGTCGCAGGCGAAGGTGATCATTCGGCGATTGGTGCGGCCAAACTAGCTTGGCAGGCGGCCGGACATGACGCCCAACTGGGCGGTTCGTTGGCGGCCAGCCAATCTGGTCTGACGTTGCCTGATCCGGCCCGGGCTGACTGGTGGTCAGCCGCCGCCCGGGCGGCTGACCAGCTACGCCAACGGGTTTTCCAGCCAGACTAGAACGCGGCCAGCGTGACACAAGGTTGGCGTACGGGCCAGCCGGGCGGCATCGTCCACAACCTGACTGGCGCCCGGCTAGGCGGTGTGCCCGCCGAACCCGGCCCGCAGCGCCGCCACCACCCGCAACGCTGGGTTGTCAGAGCGTTGCGAAACCTGGCGGGCATAGAGCGAAGCGGCCGTCACCGGCAGCGGCACACCCAGGTCAAGCGCACTTTCCACCATCCAGCGGGCCTCGCCTGAATCGCCTGCCCAGCTGGGGTAACTTGTCAGGTCCGGATCGGCGTTGACGGCCTCAACCAGCAAATCAAGCAGCCAAGACCGGATGACTGTGCCTTGCTGCCAGGAGCGCACCACCGCGTCCGGATCCTCTATTAGACCGGTGGCGTGCAGCAGGTCATAGCCTTCACCCAAAGCTTGCATCATGCCGTATTCGATCCCGTTGTGGATCATTTTGGCGTAATGCCCGGCACCGACCGGCCCGGCGTGAACAAAGCCGCCACCAGCGGGTTTAAGGGCGTCGAACAGTGGCCTGGCCTGCTCAAGGCTGGCGCTGTCGCCTCCCACCATCAAGGCGTAACCGTTCTGGCGGCCCGCTATACCCCCAGAAACACCCACATCAATGAACCGCACACCACTTAGGGCGAGCGCGCCGGCATGCCCGGCATCCGCCCGGTAAGGCGAGTTGCCGCCGTCAATTACCAGGTCACCGGCCTGCAGTAATCGGCTCAGTTGGTTTATCGCCTGATCGGTGGCGTCCCCAGCTGGCAGCATCAACCAGATCAGGCGCGGCGCCGGCAACGCCGCGACCAGCTCTTCAAGTGAATCTACTTGGCGGGCGGAGGCCGGGTTGGTGTCAAAGCCGATCACGTTGTGTCCGTCGGCGCTGAGCCGCGCGGCCATGTTGGCGCCCATCCGGCCGAGCCCAACCATGCCAACTGTAATCGGCTCGCCGGGTAGGCCCAGGGCGGCGATCACTTGGCTGACCCGCTGTTCGGCGGTTGATCCCAGGTCCAGGTCAACTGTTAGGTGATCCTCGTTCGGGCTGGGGTCTTCCAGATCGGCATATTGCGAGGTCATCAGCTTGGCGGGCATGAAATGATCTGGCCGTTCGGCTAGCCGAGGCTGAATCGTTTGACTTGATCCGGTCAGGTGGACGAACACCACACCTGGTAGTCGCAGCCGGTCACGGTAGGTTCGTTTCAGGGCCGAGCAGGCCATAACGCCACGCCGCCCGGCCGCTAGTTCCTGTTTGATCCAGTTTCGTAACTGGTCCAGCCAAGGCCAGCGGTCTTGATCGGTTAGGGCCGTGCCGGAGGCCATCTTGTCGCGGTTGGCGGCTGGGTGGAAGTCGTCAGCTTCGGCGAAGTCCCAGCCGAGGCGCCCTGCCATCAGTTTGCCGGTGGTTGTTTTGCCCGATCCAGCAACCCCCATGAAGATCACTAGGCGAACCTGGTGTCCCCGGATTGAGCTGTTGGTTTTGTCCGATGCCGCCGGGTTGGGACGCCTTCCGGCCTCGGCTTCGTTCCTGGTTGGGCCGGTGGTTGGTTCCTGATCAGTCATATCTACCTCCGCAACGATTATGGCGGCTAAACAGGCCTGGCGGCGCGCTGGGCACGGCCCCAGTTCCCTAGAAACGGCGTGTCGTTTTAGTCGCTCCGGCGTTGTGTCTGGCCACCACCAACAGGATCTGGTGGTCATTGTTCGCCGAACGCGGGGGGGGCGCGGCGTTGACAAGGGGGGGGTGTACTGTAGCCTCAGCGTCACGTTACCTCGCATCAAGGCGCGGCACAGGTTCAGTGAGGAACTAAGAAATGAACGCAACACCAACAAACTACAAGAACAAGCCACTCGGGCGGCGTGCTCGCGTCGGAGCGATACTGATGTCTGGAGTCGTTGCTCTTGGCATAGCGGTATCCGGCGCACCCACAGCCGCGTTGGCCGGCCAGGCGACCTCCGGGTACAAGACCTATTCCGTCGGCGGCGTCTCCTACAAGAACCGCGCCGTGGTCAACACCAACATTTCTGCCGCGTGTACTCACTCGGCTTACGCGGTTGGCCTGGCCTATCCAACGAGCAAGAGTGTCGCCGCTGGATGGATTGGGATTGAGGTGAAGCTCTTTAGAAGCAACGGAGCTGTGGCTAAGTCATCAGGCTGGCAATACAATCCGAAGACTGTGGCGCAGAACACGCCCTTCAATCCCGAGACGGCCAGTGCCTGCGATGCGACGGCCTACTACGCACAGGCAGCCACGGTGGGGTGGACGGGAACCAAGTATTCGTCCGGTTATCTGACGTATCGGAGCCCAAACCAGAATTCCTGACAATGACTGGTCCCGCAGCGGTTTTCACCAATGGCCGTACCGGCTCCTTGACGCGTCTGTTTGGTAGGCGGTTCAAATTGCTAGCCGCAGGTTCTTGGTTGATCGCCGCGGCCGGGATCTTGGCAGCGTTGACCGCCTGTGAAGCAGCATCTGAACCGCCCGCGATACCTGAGACCACCTTTCCAACTAACGCGAATGGCCAGAGTTATGGCAGCGCGATGTATGTCGACTCACCTGACGAGGAGCCGGAACTGATCTTCGCGGTCGCGACGAACGGGATTGAAGGCTACATCTACAAGACTGACCTGGACGTCAAGGCAGCTAATCCGTCTGAGGCCGCCGCAATGCAACAGACAAGGCGGCTTGGCGCCGCTAACGCCTTCGCGGCTTGGTTGATCGAAGCTCACGGCCTGGACAAGGCTGATCCTGGCGATGAGGCCTGGCTGGAGTTATATGACTTGACTGTCGAAGCGTTCACTGGTCCGCCAGCCCAAGACCGCGCCGGCGGCCCTGCCCAGTTAGGTGACCAGGCTGTTTTAGGTCTGCGCGCTCTGGGGGTCAGTCCGGAGATAGACGATTCCACCCTGCGCGGTGACCTGGAGAGCGCCCTGCGGGCGGGACAGCAGACCAACGAAAGGCTAATACCGGTCTATGAGTCTGACGGCGAAACCCAGATCGGCTGGTTCGCCGTTGGGTAAGGGGCAGTCTCAGAAGCTATGGGACCGGCCCGTGTTGCGGGTGATTTGGCTGGCCTGCGCTATATTGCTGGGCTTGGCCGGGTGCGCGGATGACAGTGACACTGTGGCGTCAATCAGCGGTCCGTCCGCGGAGCGGGCCAGCCAGCTTGATGGTGCTGAGGCTCTGGTTAGCTGCCTAATTGACAATGGCTTGCCCGCCCAACTGAATGATGTAGCGGACGGCCAGGCTTCGATTGGCTGGGAACCGAGGCACACCGTACTTCAGGTCGTAGCTGGCGGTGGGGTTGAGGAGTTCGGGGAGATTAGCGGCGAACAGAGGATCGCCTTCGGCGCTGATGGCAACGAGCGATCCAGGCTAATCGTTGACGAAGTGGATCAAAGTGATGTCTTCCGGGCTTGTATTGAACTGAGCGGCTACCTGTCCCCGGAACCGCATTCGGACACGGCACGCTGGGAAGAGCTGAGACGCCTGGAAGTCGCCAACGCGACCAACGAGTGGGCGGCGTGTGCTCGGGACCATGGGTTTCCCCGGCTTGAAGATGTTCCGCCTGACAGCGTCAGAGGTATTGATGGTCGTGAGCCGTTCGTGGCGTTGCCGGGCACCATCACCAAGCCTGAACTCCAAACTCTGCTTGAGGATTGCCCGGTGTTCGACCCAGACAGGGTGAGCGTTGACCAGTCCGGCTTTGAAGACATTCTGACCGAGGAGGCAATGCCTGCGGTGATAATAGAATTCCCGCAGTTTGACGACAACATTGACGCTTCGGATGCGGAAACGGCCTGGTTCATTGAACTGTCAACGATGCTGGAGCAGTCACGGCGTGATTTCTACCTGTCCCACGGGATCGACCTGACCGCAGGCTGACACCCAATTTCTCAGTGACCGAACGTCGGTGATCTTGGCGCCGAGCCGGGTGAAGCGGCTGGGGTGGACCGGGCGCTTGGCGCAAGAAGTGGACACAGTCGGCTCAAAGCAGTGACTTTGACCGGCTTCCGTAGCGGAAAGTGGGCTGACCGGCGCCGGGCGAATCAGAGGCAGTTAGCTGACCTGCGGGTTTACCAATAGACCGCTCAAGGCGGCAGTTCAAGGCAAGAGCCAGGATGACGGTAATCGGCCAAAGTCGGCTGAAATGGGTAGCTTTGACCGGTTTCCGTAGCGGAAAGTGGGCTGGCTGCCGAGGGACGCGGAGACTGGGTTCCGACTCGGGACCTAGGAGCCCGTTATCGGACGGGCTCCTAGGCATCCTTCCGTGTCAACTCAACCAGTCGACATCCCCTAAGGAGACTGCCATGCGACAATCTCCAAGGAGGCTGCCGCGTGGCAGCCTCCCAGGACCACAGTCACCGCCTTCCGGCCGCGTCTTCGCTGTTCACGCTATCGCGTCAGTGCGCGGCCCGGCCAGAAGGTTGCTATCTAACACCCCCTTGGCGGCCGGTGATTCAACTAACGGCTCAGGGGCCTGGTAGGGCTGTCGTTGCCGCGAGCAGCGGCAGCCCTACCAGGCGTAAGCCCCCGGCCCGGCCCCGCCCGGGCCGGGGAAGATTTCGTCAAGGCGCATCAAGGTGGCCGCATCCAGCTCAATTTCAGCCGCTCTGACCGACTGGCTAACCTGGTCAGCGGTGCGCGGCCCAATGATCGGCCCGGTTACCGCCGGGTTGGCCAGAGTCCAGGCCAAAGCCACATTGGCTGGCGTTTCACCCAGATCAGCGCAGAGTTGATGGTAGGCCGTTAACCGCTCCCGCCCAGCCTGATCAAGTGCCCCACCCGCCTCGGCTGAACGCTCACCACCGGCCCGGTTAAGGGCGTGACCGCCAAGCAGCCCACTAGCTAGTGGGCTCCAAGCGATCAAACCGATCCCGAGTTCCTGGCAGGTCGGTAAGACTTCGAGTTCTGGTAAACGGCAAGCCAACGAATAACGGTGCTGTTCAGAGACAAAACCTAAACCGCCGCGCCGCTCGGCGGCCGTCCGGGCCCAACACAGATGGCGTGCGCCAAAGTTCGATGAACCCAGATAGACCACCTTGCCGGCTGTCACCAGATCTTCTAAGGCACCGAGTAGTTCTTCCCAAGGGGCGTGATCCTCATGGTGGTGGAGCTGATACAACTCAACATGGTCGGTGCCCAAGCGTCTCAGTGAGCCCTCAATGTGGCGTTTGATCTTGTAAGCCGAAACACCACGTTCAGCGTTGACCCATTCGGTTGGTTCATCGGTCGCCTCATAGACCTTAGTGGCCAAGACAACCGACTCACGCCTGCCACCGCCAAGGGTGAACCATTGGCCAATGATCTCCTCAGACCAACCAGAATGACCCCGACCACCAGTCCATTTGCCGTACGAATCGGCTGTGTCAAAGACGGTGACGCCTTCCTCTAAGGCCCGGTCCATGATGGCGAAGGCATCTTTCGGTTCAACTAGCCAGCCAAAGTTGAACGTGCCGAGCACAATTGGGGCCACCTTTAGGCCTGTCCGTCCAAGATATCTGAACCGCATGTTTCAGCCCTGCTGGTCAATCACCGGCAGCGTCTTGACCAGGTCCATCGCTTTAGCTTGTGCTACCGCGTCAGCCACCGTCCAACGCGGTGGACGGCCTTCTAACAAAGCCGCCGAAAACTCGGCGAACTCCAACTGGAACTGGTCAACAGGGCCGAAGTGATGTGTTGTGACGCGTCCGCCGTGACCAAGTTCGGTGACAGTCGTTTCGGCTGGATAGCCTTGGTCCGGCACGAACGGGTTGACTGTCTCTAGGATCGCCTCAGAGCCGATCACTTTGACGTTACCGCCGTTGCCAGTGTCATAACCCCAGCTAATCTGAGCCCGGCGGCCCTCTGGAAAAGCCAAGGCAGCCACCCCAGCAAGGTTGAAACCAAGTCGTTTGTGCCGCACTTGCCAGCCGCTCACCGCGACTGGTTCAGCGCCGAGCATCAGACGGACAGCGTTAACGGTGTAGCAGCCCATATCCATTAGGGCTCCAGCGCCAGGTCCATCTGTTAAGCGGATATCTTGCGGACTGACCGCTTGCAACATCAAGTAAATGAAACTGGCTTGGACCTCGCGTACTTGACCGATCGACCCGTCAGCGATCCGTCCCAAAATGTATTGATGCTGCGGGTGGAAACGGTACATGAAGCCTTCCATCACCGGCAGGCCTACCGCCTTAGAACAGGCAGCGATGTCTTCAGCTTCAGCCGTGGTGACCGACATTGGTTTATCAGTCAGGACTGGTTTGCCGGCTTGAAGGGCCCGAATAATCCATTCGTGATGCAGTGTGTTAGGTAAGGACACGTAGACGGCATCAATCTGGCTGTCCGCCACCACCGTTTCTAAGCTGGCGGCGCCGCGTGAAACCGAAAACTGTTCCGCCACCGCCCGGCGACCCGCCGGATCACGTGTACCCAGGAGGTCGACCCGGGCGTTGGTGGTTTTCAGGATGCCTGGCAGGACTTTGTCCCGGGCTATGGCGGATGCCCCCAGGACGCCCCAGCGGATGACTTGGCTCATTGCTTCCAGCCTTTCAGTTGGTCCCAGGTTGGGAGTGACGGGACGACTTCAGCGATGCTGGCAGCATGGGCGCCCGCTGCTGTAGCCAAACGGACGGCATCGGGCAGGGGGCGGCCCTGGGCTAACCCGACGGCCAAAGCGCCGCTGAAAGCGTCCCCACAACCTGTCGTGTCAACGACGCGTTCTACTGGCACGGCCGGCACCGCCAACAATTCGCCTGCCTGGGCAAGGAGCGCGCCTTGACCACCCAATGTCATGACAGCGGCCCGGCCAACCCGGCGGGCCAGTTCCGTCGCCAAGCTGGCCTGATCCGGGACGGCTTGAGGATCCAGTCCTAACAAGACGGCCGCCTCAGTCTGGTTTGGTGTTACAACATCGATCAGGTCCCAGGCTTCGTCTGGCAAGGTCCTAGCCGGTGCTGGGTTGAGCAGTGTGGTGGTACCTGCCTGACGGCCAATTCTGAGCGCTTCGATGGCTGCTTCAAGCGGAATCTCGAACGAGGTCATCAGCACATCAGCGGCCACGATTTGACTGGTAAAGCCACGGACGGCAGCTGGTGTCAGATAATCCAGGGCACCTGGCACCACAATGATCCGGTTGTCGCCGGACGGTTCGACCACAATCCAGGCGGCCATGGTGTGGCTTTGTTTGATGCTCAAAACCGCCTCAACGTTGATTCGTTCGGTCTGCCACAGGCGGCGGGCGGCTGCCGCGTATTCGTCTTCACCCAGAGCCGTTAAGAATGAGACTTCGGCTCCCAGGCGGGCGGCGGCTACCGCCTGGTTGGAGCCCTTGCCTCCCGGACCCTGGGTAAAACCGGTGCCGAGGATTGTTTCCCCAGCGATGGGCAGACGGGCCGATTGGACAGTGAATCCAACACCGTAACTGCCAACAACCGCGATTCGCATCAGTTGTTCACCGGTCCTGGCCCGCATCGGTTGACGAGCCAGCGGGCGACGCACCAGATGAGGTGGCGGGATCTCCCGGGCCCGCGGGCGACGCACCAGATGAGGTGGCGGGATCTCCCGCACCAACCGCTGGCGCCCCGGGCGGGGTGGCGTCCGGCGCGAAGCTGGGCCAGACGCCTTTGGTCAGCAGGTAACAAGCGTAGGGACGGGCCTCGCCTGTGGCGACCATGAGGGCGGCTGATTTCGCCTCAGCGTAGAAGGCGAAACGTTCAACTGGGCGGGGAATGATCTGGCGGCCTTCGGCTTGGCTGGCCGCTGCCACCACTTCAGTTGTGACGGCGGGCAAACTATCCTCCCCGACTGGCCGCATGGCGGCCAGGGGCTGATCAATGAAGGTGTCGAGCGGCGTGACTGAACAAATCGCCGCGATGGCGGCCGGGCCGTCAACGCCTGCCAGGTGGACTACTGGAATGCCTGCCGCATAGGGCGGGTAGTTGCGGTCTACCACCGCGATAACGTCACCGTGACCGGCTTTGGCCAGGCCGTAAAGCAGATCAGGAGTCAGGACCGGGTCAATGTTCTTCAGCACGAGCGCCTCCCTCGACAGTTGGCCGGTTCGCTCCGCGAGCTGTTCCGCGCCCTGTTCCACGGGCCGCTTGGCGGGCCGCCCTGCTGCCGACCGTGCGGGCTGCTTCGCAAGCCGCCGCGCGGGCCTGCCAGACGGCATTGGCGCGAAACGCGAAAGACCTTGTCCAACTTGTATGCATAGCATGTATTCTAGTTCTACCCGACTGACACGTCAACCGACCGGCGGTTTCCCAGCGACTCGCTTAGACCTACCCGGGCCAGCCAGCGGCTACCGGGCCAGCCAGCGGCACACCTGGCGGCCTCTTGACCACCAAGGGAACAGAACACCTATCCGCGCCAGATTGGAAGGACTAGCCAACCATGAGCCAACCACCACTCGACCGCCTAGTTAGGAACCAGCCACATCTCCGCCAGATTCACCTAGACTTCCACACTTCACCCGTCATCACCCCAGTAGCCAGCCAATTCGATGCCGCCGAGTTCGCTGACACAATGGCCCGCGCCCACGTCAACTCAGTTAACATCTTCGCCAAAGGACTGCACGGCTACTCCTACTACCCCACCACAATCGGCACGCCACACCCCGGGCTGTCACGCGACCTGCTCGGCGAACAGATTGAAGCCCTCCATCAGCGCGGCATCAAAGCTCAGGCTTACCTCGGTGTCCTATGGGATGACCTGGCCGCCCAACTCCATCCCGAATGGGTCGCGGTAGACAAAGCCGGTCAACTGCTGGCCCGGCCCGCCCTGTCAAACGAATCGGTCCTGACCGGTGGGCGCGGCTGGAGTGTGCTTGATCTGGCATCCGGCTACGCCGATTATGTCCTGGCTCAAATCGAAGAGGTCCGCACCAACTACAACCCGGACGGATTCTGGCTTGATATTGTCTCGATCACCCCGAACTATTCGCCAGCCGGGGCCGCCCGCCTGACCGCGGCCGGACTTGACCTGTCAGATGATTCGGCCGTCGCCGAATACTACTTAAGCGTGCGCCAACGATTCATGGATCAGGCCGCCCAGATCATCTGGGCACGCCACCCCCAGGCCACCATTTTTCATAATCACACAGCGGATTCGTGGCTTGGCCGGACGCTTGATTCGCAAAACCAAATCGACATTGAGTCCCTCCCAACTGACGGCGCCTGGGGATACCTGCATTACCCGGTGATGGCACGCTACGCCCGGACCTTCGGCCGACCGGTGGTGGGCATGACTGGGCGGTTCCATCGCTCGTGGGCGGATTTCGGCGGGCTCAAAACCCCAGCTCAACTGGTCTATGAGGCGGGCACTATCGCGTCGGCCGGCGGTTCGGTTGCGATCGGTGATCAGCTTGACCCTTCGGGGCGGCTTGATCAGGCCGTTTATGACACGATTGGCCAGGTCTTGAGCCGTTTTGAGGCGCTTGAACCTTGGCTTGAGGCGAGCCAGCCGGAGGCGGAGGCCGCCATTGTGGCTCAGTTTGAGCCGACCGTCTCCGATCCGGGCCGTTTCACCATGACGCCCAGCCAGGGTGTTTTGGGTGCCGCCCAAATGCTGCTTGAGCTGGGTGTTCAGTTTGACGTGGTGGATGGTGAGCGGGTCGTGGCAGGTTCCTACAAGATCATTTTGTTGCCCGATGCCGTCCAGTTGAGTCCGCTGGCGAAGTCGGCTTTGGAGCGGGCCCGGCAGTCCGGGGCCAGCCTGATCAGCGCCGGACCGGAGGTGCCTGACTTGGCTGACCCGCCCGTCAAGGTAACGGGTCCGGTATCGACCATACCTTGCTATTTCCGGGCTGGGCGGTTGGTGACCGAGCCGGTCAGTGGCCCAAATGGTGCTTCGCTCGATGCCGACACGGCCACCGAGGCGGCCGGCGGCCCGGTTGGCGCTTGGCTCGACACCAGCTTCCGGTACGTTTCCTACGGTGGCGCCAGCCTGCTTGAAGCACTACCCGGCGCTCAACTGGAAGGCGAGGTCATCGAATCTCGTTTCGACCGGACCTGGCAGCATTTCACCTCCCATTTGGACTCCCCAGCCGGAAGTGATGGCGTTGGGCCGCTGGTCGGCATCGTCAAAAACTGGGCCCACATCGCGACACCGGTCTTCACCGAATACGCCAGTCAGGCATACTGGACCTCCAAAGCGGTCGTTGATGGCCTGATCAGGCGGCTCTACCCGGAGCGGATGGTGAGTCACGGCGGGCCCGCCTGGGTTGAAGTGACGCTGCATCATTTGGCGCCGCTGGCGTCTGGCCGGCCGGCTGGCGCCGCGATTCACTTGACGGCCTACCAGCCGCGGCGTTCCAGCGCGGCCACTCCACGACTCGACACCAGCCACGCCCTGGCCGGATTCCCGATTTGGTTGCGCCTACCGGCCCGGCCGGTCCGGGTTTTCACCGCGCCGGACAGGCTGCCTGTGCCTTTCACTGTGACAAATGACCAGGTCACAGAACTGCTCCCGGCGGTGGTTGAACCGCACATGGTGATAGTTGCCGAATATTAGGGCAGCCGCCCGGCCATCCCCAAACCCGCTCTCACCAGTCGTGGATTGAACCATCCAAGCGCCGGGCGACTGGTAAATACTTCGGGTTGTATGGGAAACGGACGGCGGCGGCGTCATCATATTCGACCCCTAAACCGGGTTCCTCGGCCACATCAAGATAACCGTCGCGCAAACTAATGCCAGTGTGGAAAACCTCATCCGTTTCGGGCGGATAACCCATGTATTCCTGGATCCCAAAGTTTGGTGTTGTCAGGTCAAGATGAACCGCGGCGGCCAAAGAAACCGGTGACAGATCAGATGCGCCATGCGATCCAGTACGGACCTGGTAAAGCGCCGCTAAGTCAAAGATCCGGCGTAAGTGTGTCAGCCCGCCAACGTGGGTCACAGTGGTGCGCACATAGTCAATCAGCTGTTCGACTATTAGTTGACGCACATCCCAAATCGAAGTTAGCGTCTCACCAACAGCTAAAGGAGTTGTGGTGTGTTGGCGGATCAGCCGGAAACTTTCCTGGTTTTCAGCTGGTGTGGGGTCTTCGATCCAGAACAGGGCGCATTCTTCGACCGCTTTACCAAAGCGGGCGGCTTCGATTGGGCTGAGCCGGTTGTGAACATCATGCAGCAGATGGAATCCGAACCCGAAACGTTCACGCACTTTACGCAAATAGCGTGGCGCGAAATCTAAATAAGCCTCAGATGACCAGATTTCTTCAGCCGGTAGTTTGCCGTTAGCTGGCTCATAGCGTCCGCCGTGACCCACACCGTAGGCCGTTTCTAAGCCAGGCACACCGCATTGTGCCCGGACCGCCCGGTAACCCTGGTCAAGGTAGCGTTCAATTTCATCGAACAGTTCGGCTTCCGTCTCACCGGAGGCGTGCGGGTAGACCATCACTCCGCTGCGTGACCGGCCACCTAGTAGCTGATACACCGGCAAGCCCGCGACTTTGCCTTTTATGTCCCATAGGGCTGTATCGATCCCGGCGATCGCCGTCATGGTGACCGGTCCGCGCCGCCAGTAGGCGCCTTTGAACAGATACTGCCAGAGGTCCTCAATTCGGGCCGGGTCCTTACCGATCAGGGCTGGCCCAAGATGGTCGCGGATGTAGGCCACAACCGCTAGTTCGCGGCCGTTCAGGGTGGCGTCTCCCAGACCAGTCAGCCCATCTGAGGTTGTCAGACGCACTGTCACAAAGTTCCGGCCGGGTGCTGTCACCAGCACCTCGACCCGGTCAATAAGGCTCATTTGCCGCCGACTCCCATCAGGCCCGCCACCAACGCCCGCCGGGCGAAGAGGTACAACAACACCAGCGGGATGGCCGAAAGAATCACCGCCGCGAAAAGCGCCGGGAAATCGGCTCCATACTGGAATATGAATGAATACAAACCCAATGTGACAACTTTCACATCATCAGACTGAGTCAAGACTAGCGGGAACAAGAAACCGTTCCACGCGTGTAAACCGTTGAAAACACACAGCGTAGCTATCGACGGTTTGGATAACGGTATAACAAGCCGAATAAACGTCTTGAAGGCGCTGGCGCCGTCCAACGCCATGGCCTCATATAGGTCATTAGTGATCTCCCGCATACCTGATGTCAATATCAGAACTGAAATCGGCATCGAGAAAGCGGCTGTCGGCAGAACAACTCCCCACCACGTGTCATATAGGCCGATTGCGCTGATAACCCAGAACATCGGAATGATGACCGCTTGTGACGGGATGGCTAAACCGAACAGGAAAAGGCGGAAAACGCCGCGCGAGGCCCAGCCTTTACCCCGGACCACGACATAACTCAAAGGCAACGCCAACACCAGTGCTAACACCACGGTTGAGACCGTGATGATGGTGGTGTTCAAGAAGTAACGCAGGAACGGGCCAGCCAGCACACGAACAAAGCTGTCCAGTGTGAAACTGGCTGGCGCGGCCACCGGGCCGCCTTTCATGTAGGCCTGGCCGGTGGCGACCGAACCAGCAACAATGGCGTAGATCGGGATTGTGATGAAGCCCAGCCACAGGACGGATAGTCCTCCAGCGATCCAGTTCGGCCGCGGTTTCACACGCCCTCCTTGGTGCTTTCCATCCGGTCATAGCCGGACAGCCTGGTCAGCAGCAGTGAAACCGTGGTGGCGACCACTATCAGCAGAACCGCGATGGCTGAGCCTTTACCGAAGTGATAGGACCTGAAGGCTTCAAAGTACATCAGCAACGGTGTGGTGGTGGTGTCCCGGCCGGGGCCGCCCATTGTCAAGATGAGGACCGTGTCAAAGCCGGTCAGACCGCCAACCACCATGAAAATCAGTGACGTGATGATGGTGTTGCGTAGTTGCGGCAAGGTGATCGAAAAGAAGCAGCGCACCCGGCCGGCCCCGTCGATCTCCGCCGCCTGGTAGAGCACATCCGGAATTGAGCGGACCGCTCCTTGGAATAGCAGCATGTGGAATGGGATGTATTGCCAGGCCCCAACCATCACCAATGTGATCAAAGCACCGTGACTGGTGCCAATGAAGTCACCGGTTCCGCCCACCAGTTCTTTAAGGTGGGCTGGTAGGCCAAAGTTCGGGTCCATTAGCTGTTTCCAGACAATCGCGATGGCGGCTGTTGAAAGCAGCAACGGCAGGAAGTAGATCGACGCTAGGACAGCCCGGTTACGCTGCGGCCCGGCCGCCCAGGTGCCAAGCAGGGCGGCCACCGGTAGTTGGACACAGATTGTGGCCACCAACAAACCAAGCATGATCCAAACTGATTGTGGGATGTAGCGGTCACGGAACAGTTCCTGCCAGCTAGTCAGCCCAGTCCATTGCGGATCGCCTAAACCTTTCCAGGTGGTGAAGGAAAGGTAAATCACAACGCCTAAAGGCACCAAGGCGAACAAGGCGAAGAACAGTGCGCCGGGAACCGCCCAATGGGCACCGGGGCGCCCCGTTTTGAGGGCGTCCCGGTGCACCGGGCGTTCGTCCGCTATCCGCTTCCTAGTCATCAGGTGATCGCTAATCCGCCTAGTCAGTGTTTACCGGTATTCGCCAGTTGTGGTCAGGGTTGCAACGCCAAGACGGCTTCAATGAACTCTGTTGGGCTGATCTGACCCAGAATCAGGCGTTGCATTTCAGTCTTGACGGGCGACATTTTGTCGTCACCAATGGCGGTGTCCCAGGACTGTTGGAAAACTGGGGCTTCTTGAACCATGTCGAGCTGATATTTCAGGAACGCCGGGTCTTCCGCCTGGTCAACATAATCGGAGGCGTTCATTGTGACAGGTACTTCACCTTGAGCGATCAGGTCTTTGACGTAGTCTTCCGAATACATCTCATTCAAGAAGGCGAAAGCGGTGTCCTTGTCAGCTGAGATTGTGACTGAGAAGAAGGTGGACGGGTTGCCAGCAACGTCACGTGGGTCACCTTTGCCGCCTTCAACAGCCGGCGGGTTAACGTAGCCCAGATCGTTGGCGACAAAGTCCGGGTCGCTGCCTTTGATTGAGCCGTAAGCCCATGAACCCATCAGATACATGGCGGCTTTACCTTCAGATAGGAGTGTTTCTGAACCGCCAGCACCGTAGTTGACTGAAGCGTAGTTGTCGCCGAAGGCACCAGATGATGCCAGGTCGGCGATCATTTCGGTGGCTTTCAGAACCGCCGGATCACTCCAACCAGACCAGTCGCCATCAGCGATCCGCTGGAAGACTTCCGGTCCGCCAACCCTGTCAACTAGCCACTGCCAGTAGATCTGATGGGTCCAGGCCTGGGTGCCAGCTAGTGAGATCGGGATGATCCCTTTGCCTTTGAAAACGTCAACCGCGTTCTGCAATTCACTGAAAGTGGTTGGTGCTTCAAGGCCCGCGTCAGCGAACAGCGCCTTGTTGTAGAACAACAAGACTGGCTGGGTGCCACTCAGCGGTATGCCATAGTATTTGCCGTCCCATGATCCGACATCCAAAACGGACGGCATGAAAGCTGATTTCAGTTCAGGATAAGTTTCGAAGGCTTCCGCCAGGTCAACTACAACCCCAGCTTCAACATAATCCCGGTTGTTACCGCCACCCCAGTTTTGATAGATCCCGGGACGGCCTGAGCCGCCCAAAGATGAGCGCATTTTGTCTTGGTAGCCCTGGTTCACTTGAGGCTGGAACTCGATTTGGCCGAATTGGGATGAGGTGTTGAACCGTGGCACGGCGTTGGCCACGGGTGTTTCAGTGTTGTCCGCGATACGCCACACCGTGGTGACGGTGTCATTGGCGCCGGCCGCATCGCCGGTACCGGAGCCGGACGGTTCGTCCGAATCCCCGCAGGCCACTAGGGATAACGCGATCGCGATAGCCCCAAGAGCGGCCGGATAGAAGTGCTTCTTCTGTGTCATGACGTGTGTCCTTTTCTCTCTTTCGTCAATGTGCTAGTTGATGTGTCATTACTAGGCGTTCCGCCAGGAATACTGCGGGGTGTATCCCAATTTGCGGCGCGCTTTAGCGTCCGTGATGATTCCGGCCGTACCTTCAATGGCTCCAGCCATTTCAGCGATATCCGGCCACACCCGGGCCGCCAGATCAGCGGTGTTTTCTTGATAGATTGTGTCGGTTGTGATGTAGAAGGCCTCAAATTCATCAAGGCCTGGTGTTTCGATGGATAAAATGACTGCTTCGGCGACGTCACGCGCGTCGACATATTGGAAAGTCGTGTAAACCGGTCCACCAACGTGTGTTGGATCAGATTCTGGCACTTCGCCGTAATGGTCTGGATTACGGAAAGGATAATCAATTCCCATTAGGCGTAACGCCACCGCTCGGCCTTTATAGGCCCGCACCCAGGCGCGCAACAATTCTTCGCCGAGGAGTTTCGATGTGCCGTAGGAATCTTCTGGTCGTAGTGGATGATCCTCGTCAATTGGCAAGTATTCGACTTCGAATGGCCGGTCACTAATGCGGTTACCTAACCCTAAGGTGTAGAAACTTGAGGCGAACACAACTGTCTTGGCTTTCCCAAGTCGGCGGACGGCATCGAGCAGATAATAGGTGCCCATAGTGTTGGAGGCCATTGTGATGTCTTCTGGGGCGACTTGCCGGGTCCGCCAGTTGGGGCGCCGCACCATTTCACGCGGGCCGGGCAAGGCACCCAAATGCACCACTATTTCGGCCTCGGAATAGGCTAAGGCGCAGAGGCAGCGTTCAAGGGAAGTCAAGTCACCTTGAACGAACCGCACAGCCGGGTCAGTTAGCCGTTCTGGCGGGGCCACGTCAAAGCCTGTCACCTCATAACCGGCGGCCACTAGGCGCGGAATTACGTAACTGGCCAGAGCGCCACTAGCACCGGTAACCAGAACATTGGTCATTGCGTTTGCCTTTCGTTTAGTTGGTTTAGTTCAGCCCGGCTGGCTGGTTTGGGGTTTTAGTTTTTTTAAACGGTGCCGCCCAAGGGGGTTTCGCCGCGGCGTCTGGTTTGGTCCGCCACGGCCGATTGGTTTTAGTGGGTGGCGATGAATTGATTGAGCCAGGCGACGCCGGATTCGAGGATTTCGCGCCGCAATTCGAGTGGCGGCAGAACCTGTTCCGGGCAGCCTTCTGGTTCCCAGCCGGCCTCGACTATCAAGTGCAGGCCGGTGGCTTTGGGGCTGTGGGCGGCCAGTAGTTCGATCGTCCGGGGGAGGTCGACTTGGCCTTCGCCGAGGCGGCAGCCGACTGGAATTTGTGGGATGGCCCAGCTTAGGGGGTTGCGGATCATGCGCATGTCTTTGATGTGGGTTGTCAATGTGAGCGGCGCCAGGATTGGGATTTCTTGGTTCGGGTCACGGAAGACGGTGAAACTGTTGGCTGTGTCAAGGGCGCAACCAATCCATTCGGAGTCGACTTGGCTCAGCATGTCAGCTAGTTCTTCAGCACCGAAGTCGCAATGGTTCTCAACCGCGATCGGGATCTTGGCGGCCTCAGCTAGGGGTGCGGCGGTTTGGAGGCAACGCACAATGTGGGCTTTTTGGGCGTCAACGTCTCCGTTCGGTGAGAAGCGGCTGGTTTGCGGTGTGAGCCGTCCCCAGCCGTGTCTGACCACTGTCATGCCGATTTGACTGGCGTAATCCAACTGGTGGGCTAGTTCTTCAACCCGGCCGGCTGGGTCCGCCCCTAGTGGCACGAATAGGGCGCGGGCGAGGCCTTCGATTTCGATCCCGGCCGCCTCAGCGCCGACCCGCAGGGCTTGGCGGGCTTCGGGGGCTTGTGGCATGTCTGAGATTTGGAGGCAGGTGGCGCCTAGTTTGGCGGACCTGTCGAGTTGCCAGGCGGCCCGCTGGTCAAATGGGATGTTGTCTGGTGGCGGGTACATGCCGCCGGTGAATCCGGCCCGCATGGTGCCGATTGGGTCAGTCATTGGTGTCCTCTCTGAACCTCATAATCCGTTGCCAAACGCCGTCTTTACCAGTTCCCTGGCTTGCCGTTCAGTTGTTCCCCGGCTCGCCGGCAGTACTTGCATACCAGTCTTGTATGCTAGTACCGGTGTGTAAAACCCGTCAAGTGGCTAGCTGGCCAAGCTTAGGCTCCAACCGGCTGGTACTGGCTGACTGAAGTACCCCAGCGCGCAACTGTGCGGCCAGGACTCAGCCTGGCTGACTCAGGGCGCTAGACGGTTTACACCCCCGGCAGGAGTTTCGCCAGGCTCGGCGAAGCCGCTTCGGCTTAACCACACACGATTCAACGACAAAGGTGGCTAGCATGGTCAACATGGGACAGATCCCGGCAACCCGACGGCAATCAAGCCGCCTACGGGCATACGACTCGCTCCGCCGAAAGATCATCTCCCTGGAACTACCGCCTGGTGCCGCCCTATCAGAGAACGACTTGGCCGCCAGCCTGAACCTGTCACGCACTCCGGTACGTGAAGCCCTGGTCCTGCTGGTCGGAGAAGGACTAGTCCAGGTCTTCCCGAAGATCGGCTCATTTGTCGCCAGGGTTGACGCCACCCGTGTGGCCGACGCCCAGTTCCTGCGTGAAGCCGTCGAACTAACCTCAATGAAGTCGTTAGCTGAACACCCCGCCCTCGACGCCGTCCAGACCGAAGCGCTGCGCGGCATTGTGGCGGCTCAAAAAGGCCTGTCGCAGGACGAACAAGAAGCTTTCTTCCACCTTGACGATGAGTTCCATCGCGGCCTGCTGGCATTAGCCGGACATGGTGGCACGTGGGCGGCGGTCGCCCAGGCGAAAGCTCACCTTGACCGGGCACGCATGCTTGGCTTGCGGATCGTTGACACCATCAGCGAATTGGCCGAGGCCCATTCGCAAATCCTAGAAGCCGTCGCGGCACACCATTTCACCAAGGCCGAAACCCTGCTGCGCCAGCATCTGCGGGCTGTTTTCAGCGACATCGAAGCGATCCGGGCGGCCTCGCCCGAACTGTTCGTCACCGATTCCGATGCCGTGCCGGTCCGGCGGACCATCGCCGTCTGGGAATAAACCCAAGACGGCCAGCGGCCGAACCGGCCGGGCCCCGCCCAGCCAGTCGGCCAGCCAACCAGCCAAGTAGCCAACCAACCCAAAGGAAACCGATGACGGATCACCGCCACGCCGCGCCACTGAACGCCTCTAACCTGGCACGGTTAGCGCCAGAACACCGCCCTCTGGCCGACCGCCAGTCGCTTGAGCCACGCCTAATACACTTCGGCCTGGGCGCGTTTCACCGCGCCCATCAGGCGTTTTATACCGAACTAGGAAATTGCGCGAGCCTTTCCGGCTCAGGCACCCCAAACAAGGCGAACGGCCCAGACGGACTAGGCGAACCTGGGCGGGCGGCATCGGCCAACTACCCGAGCGAAACCCGAGGCGACGAACCTCGCGGACCAGGCTGGGGGATTATCGCCCTCGAACCAATGGCGCAACCAGTGATGGAAGCTTTCCGGCGCCAGGACTGCTACTACTCGCTGTCCAACCGTGCCCCAACCGACCATCAAACCCGTGTCATCGCCTCGATCATCGACGCCCACCTGTTGACAGGCCAGGACGGCTCCGCCGCCCAGTTAATCGCCCGGTCGGCCATCTCCGTGGTGACACTAACCATCACCGAGAAGGGCTACCCGCGCACGGCCGGCGGCGGTGACCTAGCAACGAACGAGCCAATCATCGCCCACGACCTGGCCGCCACCCAGCCTGGCGCCGACATTTGGCCACGCAGCGCCCTCGGCACCTTAGCTTTTGGCCTGGCCGCCCGATTCGCCGCCAACCAAGCCCCCCTGACAGTTGTTAGCTGCGACAACATGTCCTCCAACGGCCCCACCCTGGCCCGCCTGATCAACCAATTCATTGCCTTGAGCGGCTGGCCGGAACGCGCCAAACTACTTAGCTGGCTAGACCAATCGGTGGCTTTCCCCGCCACAATCGTTGACCGGATAGTGCCAGCCACCACGGCAGCTGACCGCCTGGCGGCCGAACAGGCGATCGGCTTACGTGATGACTTACCAGTCTTCGGCGAGCCCTACCGCCAATGGGTCCTGGAAGACTCCTTCCGGGGGCCGCGGCCATATTGGGAAGCCGGCGGCGCCAGCTTTGTGGCAGATGTGACACCGTTCGAACTGACCAAGTTACGCCTACTGAACGGTTCGCATTCAGCTTTGGCTTACCTAGGGTTGGCCGCCGGATATGCCACGGTGGCTGACGTCATGAACCGTTCAACCTGGGGTGAGACGCTGGTGCGCGGCCTGGCCGGTGAGATGGCCCTGACCTTACCGCCTGACGGTCCTCATCCGGCCGCCTACACGGCTGCGTTGATCAGCCGTTTCGCTAACCCGGCGATGGCTCACCGGCTCCAGCAGATCGGTTCTGACGGGTCCCTCAAGCTGCCTGAACGGTGGGTTAACCCGATGCGTCAACTGCTGGCGCGGCCTTTAGGTTCGGCGCCGTCACATCTGACGCTGGCCTTCGCCGCCTGGATCAACGCCACCAAGCCTGGCCCAGACGGCCGTCAGGTTTACGGCACCAGTGACCCGCTGACGGCCGATCTAGCCCGTTGCTGGCAGGGCCAGACCGGCCAAACTGATCTGGCCAAACTGACTGGCGTGACCGCAGCCGCCTTGAGGCTGATCGGCGCGCCTGATTTGGCGGAAGATTTGGCACTCACCCGGCAGGTCGCTGGCCTCATCCCAGCCGTCGCGGCGGGCCAGATTCCTCTCTAGAAGAGTGTTGGGCGGCACCCTTCAGATCAGTGGTTCAGAACCGGCCGGCACTTCCAGATCCGGCCGCACCGCCTGTAACCAAATCAAAGCGTTCTCGTAGCCTTGGGCCAACCGGGTCATGGTCAGCACAGCCTTGCGGCCAGCCAAGACCCGGATACCACCAACCCTTGAGCCCTCGGCTTTGAAAGCGGTGAACTGTCCTGGTGTTAGCTGACGTGGAGAGCCGTACATCGGCTGAACTACCAGGCAATCAGCGTAGCCATCGACCTGGAAGCGTTTCACTCTGGCCGCCATGTCGACCAACACCACACTCAAAGCGACCATCGACAGCCCAACCCAGGCCATTTCAACGCCTGAATCCCCTTCGCGTGTGGCAAACCCCATGACAGCCATGAAGGCGCCGATCAATCCGACTGATACGGCCACCACAGTCAGCGCCCGGCTTTGCCACTTGCCATACTTAACCGTGAACAAAGACCCATCGGGCCTGGGTGCGATGCTGACGCCTCGTTCCAGACGGCGCCGCCGCAAGCGCCTTACCAGCGTGGTCAACACGATCCCAATGGTGACGACGAACGCCCCGGCGATGAGCCGACCCAACGCTCCGGAGTATTGGCTCCAATCAATTGCCAGTTGACTCATGCGGGTAACGCTACACGCCGACCCACTAGACCGGCCAGCTTCCGCCGCCACAAACCATACGGGGCCGGGCACAGCGCGCCCGGCCCCGCCACCACCACTAGCCTCTGGGACCGCGCCCCTAGCCACGGCCCCAGAGGCAGACCCAGTTAGTCTTCTTCCTCGTGGTCAGAGTGGTCGTGTTCTCCGGCGCCTAGACCACTGACACCAGCCATCTCATTCGGAACCACGCTGATCTTGCCCGAGCGCCAGATCGACCCAGTGGCTGGATCAACAATCTGGATCGATCGCGTGGCCGGATCAGTCACATAAACCATGCCTTCCAGCACCAGCAGGCCAGGTACCGGATCCTGCCAGTTTTGCGGCAGCTCAAACGGATCAATCACCTGGTAAGCGGCTGTTTCCTGAGCTGAATCCGGATCAATCAGATGCAGTTTGCCGTCGGTGCCTAAGACCAACGCCACGCCGTCATCAGTCCGTGCCAAGCCTCGGCCAGAATAGGGCACACCAATATCAACTGTCACAACCGATTTGGCGGCCGTGTCGATGAGCGAGACTCGGGTAGCTGGAGCATCCGACCCGGCCACTTGATAGTTACCTAGTGCCACCGCCGAATCCTCAGTCGCAGCCAGGGTGCTGATCTGGCCGTCGGCCTCTGGGGCTGGGCTGAAGCTGATCGTCCCGTCGGAATAGATCAGGGCGCCACCTTGGCAGCCAAAGACCGCGGCCTCCCCTGAAGCCACGCCTTCCCCGTGAATACCCGGGCATTGGCTGGATTCCGCTTGGACGGCATCGTCCGCGTCTAGGGCAACCAACCCGTTGCGGGACTCTTCTGTGCCCTGCGAGACGAGCAGCGTCCCGTCTGGTAAGGCCACCGCCACGCCGTGATGGGCTGCCGGAGCCTGGTATTGGCGGACAACATTGTCGAGGTCATCAGCTTCGAGGATCACAACGTGGCCGGTCGCGTCATCGAATAGGGCGGTCAGATCGTCGTGCGGCACAACGTGGCCTGGGCGTTCGGCCGGGTAGGCGATCCCGTCCTCCAGGATTGGCGCGGCAGCGTAGTAGTGCGCGTGATCGCCGTGGGCGACGGCGTAGGAACCGCTGTCCAGCAGTCTGAAGCCGCCCCCGACCGAGACCATGACGTGGCGCTGGTCGCCGGCTGGGTTGACCCGGTTGAAGCCATCTAGTGGCAGGTCAGCGACTAGTTCGAGGGTTAGGGCGTCGAGTACTTGGAGGCCGCCGTCGTAGGTGATGACGAGCCGGGGGGCGGCGGCCGCTACTTCAGCGGCGTCTGATTCGTAGGTTTCTTCTTGCGCCGTGGACGATGCCGACCCACCGGTTTCGGGTTCGGCTTGAGTTCCGCAGCCGCTAAGTGACAGGGTGATCGTTCCTGCGGCTAGGGCTGCGGCCCAGAATCTGGCCCGCGGCGCGGCCGAAGGATGGATTGGTTTGAAAGTTGGGGCTGCCTTTTGCATTTCGCGGTGCGAGCAGACTCGCATCTCCTTTCGGTTGGTTTGCTGGAGCGGCTGACCAGTTGACGCTGGACCGCCGGATTGGTCGGCCAACGGCTGTGCCGACCGGGAGCCGTCAAGAGCGACCGGCCGTTTGGCGGCTTACCTACCTGGCGGTTGGGCCGCCTGATCAACCGGAGGAATCATAACACGCTAATGCGACTCATTCGCATTCTCATTCTCATTGGGCCCGGGTTTGGGTGGCTCGCCCGCCGAGAGATAGCCTGTTAGCAGGAACTCCACGCCACGGGGCAGCGGAAGGGGAACGCCATGACAGCCACTCCACCTCAGTTCGGCGAGCCATCGCCTTGGCCAGTCCGGCCAATGCTCCCGACCGCGCCACCATCTCCTGACGATCCTCAATTTCCCGCCGCTGACCAGGCCTTCGGCCGTCAGATCCGCCTGCAACGCGAAACCGACGCGATGATTGGCGTCAAGACCGGCGCCACGCTGCTGCTACGTAGCTTGATCAAAGTCCTGCAAACCGACCCGCACGGTGTGCGGGCGGAACTATTGGTCGGTGTTCCCGCCATGCTGAGCGGATTCGCTTGCCAGGCCGCCACCTGGGAATCACTAGTCGTCAACGGCCGCCATCCGGTTCAAAGCGTGTTCGCGCTGGTGCAGACCGATGACGGCACCACCTACCCGTTTAGCGACCCAATGAACAAGCTGCTGCTTGAAGACCAATACTCGGTCTGGGGCCTAACTTTGGCGATCGGTAAAGCCAAGACTGACCAACCCATGCCTGATGTCCTAGACACTGTGCAGCATGTCGCCAAGTCGATCGGCAGCCCCGAATTCGGCCAGCCGCGCCTACCGCAAGGCCTCTCACTCGGCCACAATTCAGCTCTTGACATCGTACAACACGCGTGGCCACGGTTCCTGCCACTGCTCGGCCTGTGCTGCGCCATACCCGAGGAATGGCCAGTTCTATACGCCATCGCACTGCAGCAGGCGATTGATCAAGCCCAGTCCGTCATTCCCCCAGACGCTGCAGTCGCCCTGGCGATCGAGTGTGCCGTGCCAATGGCTCACTTGCCGATGCTGCCAGCCTGAACCAACCCCAACTCCGGCCTGAACCGGCCAACCACGGGCCGCCGATCTCAACCGGCCTGAACCAACTGACCGCGGTCGGCCGGGTTCATGCGGTCTGAGCCAGTTCAATTAGCAACGGCAACTCATACATATCACTCAAACCAGCCGGAGCGGCCCGCCGACCAACAAACGGCGAGCCGCCCGGCCTGATCTGGCGGAGAGAATCGGCCAGGGTCTGAGCCAACGGCCGCAGAACCAGGCCCGCCGCGCGGGCCTGGGCATTCGACAAGCAACCCAGGCCGCGCAGCCGATCATCAGTCAGCCACAACGGCAAGGATCGTAGACCAGACCACGGTGACACTCCGTGTTCGATCAGCCAAGCGGAACTGGCCCGGACCATCTCAGCGTCTGATTGAGCGGCCGACCGGGCCAATTCAAGGTGACGGCCGAGTGGCACAGAATCACCCACCGCGTTGTACACGCGGCCTTGACCGGTCGCGGCCGATCCATCGGCCGCGCCATCAGCTTCCGCCGCGGCCTGAAGTAGGCGGACAATCCAAGCGGCCAAGTCACGCACGTCTATGACGGACGTCGGGAGGTCCGGCTCATCCGGCACCAGCACCTGCTTGCCGCCACCGACCGGCCAGGCGAAACGAGCTGGCCAATAGGTTGTCCGTCCTGTCGGATCACCCGGCCCGCCAATCAGGCCTGGCCGCACAATCAAGGACCGGGCCGGGCCGAACCCTTGACGCACCGCCAGCTCACACGCCACCTTGGCCGACCCATATTGATCCAGTGATGGCATCACATCGCAGCTCAGCGGTTCCACCACTGGTGCGGCCTCGTCAACGCCGGCCTCAGCCAGCGAGGCGTAAACACCGCAAGTCGAAACGAACAGGTAAAGGCCCGCCACGCCTGACAGATCACGTACCGCCCGGCGGACATGCCCCGGTTGGGTGGCAACATCCAAGACGGCGTCCCAGGAGCTGGCGGCAACGGTGGCCAATGCCCCGCGGTTATAACGATCGGCCCGCACCAGCTTCGCGCCAGCGGGCACATCAGCGCCCCGCGCCACACAAGTGACACTGTGACCCGCTCCGAGGCAAGCCTCCGCCAAGGCGCGACCAACCCACTGGGTACCACCCAGCAAAAGGATCTTCATGGCCCACTAGTCTTCCGCGTTGCCAACCCTTTGGCCATCTCAGAGCGGTCCCTGGCGCCCAACGTCACTGGGTTCCTGGGTTGTCGGTTGGCCGCCGCTCCCATTACCTCGACATCAAACTATCCGACACTTAATTCCCCGGAGGAATTAGTTTGCGGTTGCCTCGACATCAAACTATCGGGCAGTTCATTCCGCTCTTGAACCATGACTGGGACAATTGCTTTGACTCGCCAAGATAGGAGAACCGACATGGCACTTTTCAAACGCAAAGGACACCGCGCGGGACAGATCGGAGGCGTGCGGCCAGAAATGGTCCGCCAGGCGGTCATGGGAGAACTGGCCAAGCGGGGCCGGGACGGGCGGATAACCACTGAAGAAGGCCACGACTATGTGGTCTTCTCCGGTGACCAGTTCTACAGCCTGAACCGGCTCTACGCCACCGCCGCCCAAACCACCCCAAAAGACCTGGCGGAGATGATCGAACGATGGGTCGATTCCACCCTTGCCGTAATCGACCTGCCAGACCCCGCCGAAATGGACGCGGCGGAACTGCGTCAACGGATACGTACACGCCTAATCTCAAGCATGTACGGCGGCCTAGAACCATACCCTTACGCCCGCCGACCGTTCAGCCTTGTTGGACAAATCTTGTGCCTCGACTATTCGGAAGCCCTATTGCGTTTAACTGAGGACTCAGTCGACAATCTGGCATTACCGCTAGATGAACTGTTCGCCCAAGGCCAGGCCAACACCGATGCCGAGCCTTTCGATCAGCACGTCGCCCTGGATGATTCCGGCCAGATCTGGGAGATCACCGGCGAATCGGTTTTCATCGCTTCCAAAGCCGCCAATCTTGCTGCCTTGGTTCCGGCCGTCACCGGCCCGGCACCCTTCGGCTTAGCCTTCGCCATCCCGCGCAGCAACACCTTGGTTTACCAGATCATCCGCGATGGCTGGGCGATCGCACTGAACCAGTTCGCCCAGCTAACCTGGGCCATGGGTAAGCGGTCAGCCGAAGAAGGCGACTGGGTTTGCCCCTACGCCTTCTACTACGCTCCAGATGGGATAGTTGAGCTACTGTCACTGCCGCCACAAGATCCCTCCAGCGACAAAATCCGCCTCAACATTGATGGCGCCATCGCCGAACATGTCGTCAACCACCCAGCTGGGCCGCGGCCCTGACTCTAATAGCCGAAGGATTTTGGACAACGCCCTTCGCGGGCTCACTCTTCCCAGCGGACTGGCCGTACTGGGCAACTGGTAGGGACGGCATCGTCCAAACCACCCAAACCGAGCGAAAGCTGACGCAAGACGTACCGGCGGGTCCGCCCAACTAATGACCCGCGACGGTGATGAACTTGACGGTGCTGGTGGACTCGCCGCGCGGACCGGCGATCGCCCGCCCAAGGCGGCGCTTCATGACAGCGAACGCCTCAGCGTTACTGTCCACCAGAACAAACCGCCGTCCGATTTGCCTGGCCACAGCGCCAAGCGTGCCACTGCCGGCGAAGAAATCGAGCACCCAATCACCTGGCTGGCTGCTGGCAGCGACCATCCGGCGCACCACCGCCTCCGGCTTCTGTGTGGCGTAACCGGTCTTCTCTTTGCCTGTCGGTGAGACGATCGTATGCCACCAGACATCAGTCGGCAGTTTGCCTCGGGCGGCTTTCTCCTTGGTTACAAGGCCAGGCGCCATATACGGTTCACGTTCGACCTCCGCATCGCTGAAAAAGTAATTCTTCGGATTCTTGACGTAAACCAGGATCGTGTCGTGCTTGGTAGGCCATTTTCTGGTGCTGCGGGCACCATAGTCGTAAGCCCAGATGATTTCATTCAAGAAACAATCCCGGCCAAACATGTGGTCAAGCAGCACCTTCGCGTAATGACTTTCGCGGTAATCAAGGTGGAGGTAAAGCGTCCCATCAGCCGTCAGCAGCCGCCAGGCCTGTTCTAGCCGAGGTTCCAAGAACGCCCAGTAATCGCCGAAGGCGTCATTGTAGGACGTGACAATTCCTTTGACCGTCTCATAGGACTGTCCCTTGAAACCGATGCGCCGCCCGGATTCAGAGCGAGCGGTCTTGAGGCTCTGCCGGGTTTGAGTCTTACCGGTATTGAAAGGCGGATCAAGGTAGATCATCCGGAAAGTGGCATCTGGCAGATCAGGCAAGACAGCGCCATTGTCCCCCAGAATGACTAAGTCGGGCCCGTCCGGTTTCCACAAGCCTGGGCCGGGGCCGTCCGGGCTCGGCGGTTTAGAGTCGGGGCCGTCCGGGTTCCACGTTTCCATGGCAGCGATCCTAACCTTGCCCACCTAGAGGCCGCAGGTGCTCTCCTACGGCCTCGGCCAATCCCGCACCACCCCACGCCACACCATTCAGGCAGGTAAAAGAGCAAAACCTGGCGAACAAGTCAGACTACAGATACGACATGAGCTGAATGAAAAGGATCACTATTCCCGCCGTGGTTACCAGCCAAACGCCCAACGCGAGGTAGCCCAGGACTAAGCCAACCGTCGTTATCAGACGGTTTCTTGCCCGGCCTTGTTTGACCGCCTTGAGCCCTCTGTGACCGTAAACAATTCCAGTCACAATCGGGACAATCCCAATGCCGATTAGGACAAAGGCGGCCACTTCAGACCTTCCCCAGAGCATCCAGATGAGGCCTGCCGCTGAGAGCAGCAGCCCTAGCAAACCCATCCAGTTGGCGGAATCGGCTGCGGCGATGGACGGCTCCGTCCGGTAACGCGTCGGCTGTGAACTGGCGAACGGCGTGGACGGCAAGACCGAATAGTGGGCGGCAGGCCCTCCCAAGGAAAACTGGGACAGCGGAGCACCCGGTGCGATCTGAAACTGCGTGCCTAACGAACCTGACACTGGCGCTCCCGGCGCTAGCTGCGGTGATGCGGTCAGCCCGGCCGCACCAGGCCAGTCTGGAGCTGAATAAGGCGGGGGCGGTGCGGGCGAAACTTGCTGAACGAAGGGCGAAACAGCGGCCTGGTCCTGTGGCAAGAAGACCCCATCTTGAGGCCAAGAACTCCCGGCCTGGACTGGAGCGTCCTCGGCGGGAGCGGGCGGCTCAACCGAATAAGTACCGGCAGGAGAGAAATCTTCAGGGCTCGGCCATCGCGCTGGTTCAGGAAGGTACACCGGTGGTGATCCGGGCAGGTATCCGGGCAGAGGCTCAGCCGGAAAAGCACCCGCCGGATACTCATCCGGAAAAGCACCCGCCGGAGAGAAACCTTCAGGCCCCGGAACAGGAAACCGCCCAGCACCGGGCCCAGGAAAACTGTCCCCGGGGGAATCGCCGGGCGGCAACTGCGACACGATCCACCTCCTGGACGGCTCCGCGGACTAGCGGTCAGCTTACCACCCGCGAAAAGCCCGTTTGGGCCGCTAACCACGCAGACCACCCCCGGCCGGAGGCCCGTGCGGCGGCCTGTACCCTGTCAGATTCCACCCCGAGTGACCACCCCAGGCCGGGGCCGCCGCACCTGTCCACGTCTCGCCAAAACCGAGATGGTCCACGAAGCCAACCCGGCGGCATCGTCCGAACCACCCAAGATCGCTCAAACCACCCAAGAAACGCCCCAAGACGCCCAAGAACGGCCAAAACCCCTCAAGAGAACAGCCAAGAACGGCCAAGACCGCTCAAAACGCCCAAGAAACGCTGGACGGCCTACTTGATAAGCCGGACCATCTCAAACGTGTCGAATGGTTCGTAAGTCTCGGCCGGCCGTGCCACTTACGTGGGCGAACAGGACGTCCCTCACGCCAGCGCCAGCGTGGATGGTGGGCGCCTCAATCAGCCCCAGATCGGTCTCCCAGGCCCGTTCGCCCGTGGCGAGATCGATCGCCGCGACCGGCACCGGCTGATCGACTGTGTCATGAGTCACTAGGAGCACTGACCGGAGGACAACGCGGCGGCGGAACCGCCCGCTCAACGAACCTCCAGCAAGACACAGTGACGCTTTCCTAGGCTAGACACGGCCTGCCTCAACTGTCAGCCCCCATGGGTTGTCGATGTCGCTGCCGCAGCTAACTTGGTTGGTGTGTCCGGTGCGAGCAGAATGCGATTCCTGATCCACCAGTGGATCAAAACTCGTTTCTTGCTAACATCGGCACCTCGAATCATGCCGCTTTCCGCATGTTATGTCCGAAAACACCCTCAACGGGACCGCTGAGGCACTCAAACCACTCTTCAGTGGATCAAGACTCGCTTTCTGCTAACACTGACCCGGCAGCGGCCGGAGGGTAACGGTCACAGTTACCCACTTGAGCACCCATTTGAGCCCATTGTGGCTACTTTCTGACCAACCGGACTCAGGCCCGTCCGGGTAGATCCAGCCGCGGGGCGTTTACCGCGACCAGCCAAGGCTTCCTGGATGGCCTTGCCAACTTGGAAGGCGACCGGCGGCGGGAAAGCGTTACCGATCTGCCGGTAAACCGAAGTTTTCTTACCCGCGAACCGCCAGTTAGGGCTAAAACCCTGGATCAACGCGACCATCGGGTTAGTCAACCTTGGCAAATGATACTCCGGCGCGTCTTGGCCTGGCGCCCGATCAGCCAGTCCGCTCCCATCCACACCAAGTTCAAGCCAGGCCGCACGCGAGCGACTCGGCCCTAAGTCTGCCCCACCATGTTTCTTCGAGCCGCCAACAACCGTCGGCGCTATGCCGTCAGCCTTTGTGACCCAACGCGTCGCACCACCCCAGCCGTTGGCGGCCATCAACTGGAAGAGCGTCCGGCCAACTGTTGGCGGTTCACCGACCGGCTCCGGCCATTCAAAGCGCTTGAAGAACCTAGGCCGCAGCGCCACCAGGATGAATCGGGGCCGCAGTTGCGGCACGCCATACCAGCTCGCGTTGAGTAACTTCCAGTCCGCCTGGTATCCCATCGCATCCAAAGCCCGCAGTATTCCCGCCCGGTAGGTGCCGAAGCGGGCAGAAGCTAAGCCTTTGACGTTTTCAAGCATCACGGCCTCGGGACGGGCCAGACGAATCAGCTCTAGCGCTCTGGGAAACAAGTCCCGCTCGTCAGCCGGGCCGAGTTGTTTTCCCGCCACACTGAACGGCGGGCAGGGCACACCGCCCGCCAACAGAGTCACACCCTGGTAGCTTGACGCGTCGAACCTCACCACATCACCTTCCACCACATCCCAACCGGGCCGGTTCAACCGCAGTGTGGCGGCAGCGTCCGGGTCAATTTCCACCGCACAGGTGTGCGCGAACCCGGCCATCTCAAGCCCTGACGACTGCCCACCCGCCCCAGCGCAAATCTCCAAGACTGTGGGGGCGGGATCGGACATGTGCATATCCTGCCAGACCGCCACCCGCCACCGGTCCTAACAACCCAAGCGAGCCGGTCCCGATCAAAGTTCTCCGGACTTGGGGTAATTCGCCAGTTCGTAACCCCTCGCCCGACTTGCTTGAGACAATTTATGACTGCTAAATACGCCAGACCTGGTATTCCGATTACGCGGTTAACGTCGGCCATGATCCGCTCCCATTTGTCGGTTCTGTCACCACCGACGACCCGATAGACGTTGTCGCCGCAGCGATTCGGGCCACCCTTGGCCTCAATGCCGAACAACGTGCCGCCTGGGCTGACCCCAGTGCTGCCCGGAAATGGCTGACCCAGACGATTGAAGATCTCGGAGTGCTGGTCATGATTAACGGCGTGGTTGGCGGTAATACGCGCCGCAAACTTGACCCCAAAGAGTTCCGGGGATTCTCCATAGCGGATGCTATCGCGCCACTGGTTTTCGTTAACGGAGCCGACGGAACGGAATCTAAAGCGCCGCAGGTCTTCACATTGATTCATGAACTGGCACATATTTGGGCTGGCGATAGCGGAATCTCCAGTGCGGATATTGAGGCGAGGCAAGGGGAACAGGCTGAACTGTGGGCGAACCAGGTCGCAGCCGAAGTCCTGGTCCCGGCCGATGACTTGAGGAAGGCCTGGCGTGGAGCTGACCTGGATGAATTGTCGCGCTTGCGGCGCACGTTCAGTGTCAGCACTCTGGTGATACTGAATCGAGCCTTCAACGCGGGTCTGCTTGAGTGGTCTGACTACCAGCAAAGATACGGCGCCGAGATGGAACGGATCGGCGCCCAGACACAAGACGGCGGAGCCGGAGGCGGAAACTTCTATAAGGTCCAGCCGTACAAGGTGAGCCGCAAGCTGGTAAGGGGCCGTGGTGGCTGAGACGCTCGCAGGCAGAACACTGTTCAGCGAAGCCTATTCACTGCTGGGAACTCGAAAACACACCACCTTTGGACGCCTAGTCGAAGAGGTGATGGCTTGATGTACCTGCTTGACTCAAACGTTTTCATAGAGGCCCACCGCCGGTACTACTCAATGGATTTCGCGCCCGGTTCTGGGACCTACTACCGCTCGGTTTCTCCCACGCGTTCGGGCACACAGTGGCCACCCACGAGCAGGCGGCGCCAGACTCCAAGAAGGGGATCAAGATTCCGGATGCTTGCGGAGCTGTCGGAGTCAAGTACATTAGTCCCTTCAATGTTCTGCGCGAGACCGGCGAACGCCTGTTCGCAGACCGGCCCGCGCCAAGTGCCGCAACGCCTCATCCCACGGGACGCGTTCTTGTTCAAGGCGCCGCCCAGAAGACTGAAGTTCCAGGTAGGCGGCCTGTTCGGCATCGGTTAGGTGCGGTAGTTTGGCGGTCACCGGGTTAGGGTCTGGTACGGCCAGATCAGCATGGTCTGAAAGGGTTGGCTGGTCCATCATCAGGCTCACAACACCGGGCAGATGGCTGCGCAGGCGGTTCAGTATGGCAAAACCGTGTCCGTCCAGGTCCCCCCAGTAGTACAGCGGCACCGTTTTCAGCCAGACGATGCCGCCCAAGAGGTCAACAGCGTAGCCTCCGCCGTGCAGCGCCACCAGACCAGACCCGGGCCAGGCGGGCAGCGCCAATAATGATTGGAGGTTCTCTAGAATCAGCGCCACCCTCGGTACTGGTTTCAGCGCGTCCCATTGCGGCACCGGGGCAGCGAAATCAAGTGGACCGCCGTTGGCTAACGCACCATCCAGTAACCGGCCGCGCAGAAGCGCCGACGGTTTCAGTGTCAGGCCTAACTTATCCCGCCCGGATAGTCCTTGGACCAACGATCTGACCACGCCGCCGTGGCGCTCCAGCCATTTCGAGTCGATTTCCCGGACTGGTACTTGCCGGGCGTACAACCCTGAATCTGGGTGGTTGACCAGCCACTCGATGACCGCTTGGAGTCTGGTGAAGTCCGCTTCGGCCAGGTCCGCCAGCTTAACCACCTGGCGGCGTAGCGCACCGGCCACCGGATTCGGCCGCGGCCGCGTTGAAACGTACCCGGCCGCGCGGCACCAGCACCGCCGCCACCGCGTCTAAGAGTGATGATTTGCCAGAACCAGACGCCCCCGTCAATAGGAAACCTTCCCGGGCGATTGGCACACTGTTCAGCCCACCGAAGGTTCCCCAGTTGGCCACTTCGATGTGAGCTAACCGCCACTGGCCTAAACCATCGAACAGTGTGCCGTCGGCGAGTTCTCCTAGTGTCGTCACACTTGTGGTCCTTCCTCGAAACTGGTCTGAGAGCCTTCGGCACTTTGATCGCCTGGGCCAGCTTCTAAGCCCTGGCCGCTATCCGGTCCGGTTTGACTATCCTGACCGGTTGGACCATCTTGACTGGTTTGATTACTTGGTCCGATGCTCGCTATGCGCTCATATTCAGCGGTTAGCTGCTCTATCCGCTCCGGCCCGAAGACTAAACGCAGGGCTGGGCTTATCTCTGACCGGCCTTCAGTTGGTGTCTTGTGGAGCAGGCCATAGTTGTGCATCTTCTCCCAAGCACCACTAACCCGTTTACCCAGCGTCAGCCGGTCAATCCCCTGTCCGGCGCGGTAAACCTCGAGATAGTCAGTCACTTCAGACAAACCAACAATGACACGTTCACCTGGTGTTGCTCTAACCAGAATCTGACGCAAATGCAACAGCAGAGCGGTTTGCATGAAAGTCAGCCGCTGGGTGCGCACAACTTGCGGTGCTGTGAAGCCATCCACTCGCACCCCGCGAACAAAAGCGATCTCGGCCTCTCGGTCCACAACCAACTCTAAGAACAGGTCAGCCAATCGCGCTTCGATCGTCCCGCGGTCCACCAACAACGCATCCCACCCGGAGGTGTTACCCTCGGCCGCCAAATAGGGGCCTTTAACTAACTGGACCAAGGCGCGTCGGCTTGGTTCCGCCAGGGAACCTTTATCACCAGGCCACAGTTCCCCCACCTGTGGCGCGCCATCTAGAACGTCGGTCATATCAGCTCCTCAAACAAATAGACCGGCACGGCAGCGGTCCGCCATTCACCTTGCGAGCTGTGCCATCCCACCAGTTCCGTGTCAACGCCCAGGCGGGGCGAACCGCGCCTCAGAGCCAACACCAGTAGCCCTATTACGCTGGCCAGACCTTGGGTCGCTGGATGAGATTCGAGGATCTCGCCAATGGTCGCGGCGCCACGGTCCGCCAACGTTTGACGGACCGAACCTTCCAACTCTTGAAAGTCGATGTCAACCTCCCGGGCGAGCTCTTCCAGGACGGATACGTCAGCTAGTCCGGTCACATGTTCCGTCCACGGTGTGACTGAGCGCGTCTCAGCCGGATCATGTGGTGCGATCTCACCAATTGAAGCCGCCCCTATCAGTGTCTGTTCAAGGTGGAAATCCGTCAGGTCAGTCAACCTGGCATGGTCAGCCGCTTTGAGTGCCGCCGCGGCCGCTGTTTTCACCAACAGGTGTACCTGGCGTGCTTGATCGTGTTCGCCGCTCTGAACAAACCGTCTAAGCGACCGGTTCAAGGCGGTTTTAGCCTCGTTCACTTCAAGGGATACCGTTTGAAGCCTCGGCAACAAGTTCCGCAGGGCGTGGATTTGGACGGCTTCCAGGCTATCCGCCAAATCCCGCCGCAAGATCGCGTCCACGTCCTCGTCATAACGGCTTGAACGTTCTGGATCACTCGCCAAGGCGTGAAAACTGTCAAATGACTGGCCCTGTTCAGATTCGTCGAGCCGTGAAATTCCATCGAAAATCTCAGCCAGCACGGCACCTTTGGTGCTTTCATCCTCAATCAGTTGACGCATCAGGCCAACGTTTATCTCCTCGAACTGGCGCTTGACACGGGCGAAATCAGCCGGCAAGCCGGATGCCAAAGCCAGGATGTCCGCCACCCATTCGGCCGCTTGGCGCTTCGATATGACCTCGAAATGCCCCGCCTGAACCCGCTCGATTTCTCTTTCCAAGTCTTCTTTTTGTGCCTCTAAGGCCGCCAGACGGGTCGTAATCGCCGGGTCGGTGGCCACGTTGAGGGCATGTGTACGCTCCAAGATCGTTTCGAGCCGGGAGGCTGTAGCGACTTGCTTGTGGTCCTCCAAACTGTTGACGAAGGCTAGAGCCGCCAGGGCGGCATCGGACAATTCGAGGGTTTCTTCCCTGGTGCCTGGGACTAAACCGCGTATCAGGAACCCCTGCTCGCGCCAGCTGATCAAGTATCCCTGCGCGGTGGTGCGGAGATCTGGGAAATCAGCCCGCAGATCCGCCAAGTCATCCTCGATCCGTTCGGCTAGAACAGGTGCGGGCAGCCGTCTGACCTCACCCCCGAGGTGCCGTCCAAGCAGCGCCAAGATGACAGGCGCCCGGTCAGCCCGAAGCAGACCCCAGGCAGGCGACTCCTTGGCCAGCCTCGAAAGCTGAAAGACGTGTGGCAGCGCAGGCATACCGAATACCTTAGAGCCTACCTCTAGCGCACTAACGGACCACTTTGACGTGGGCAAACGCCGGAGGACACGAATGACGCAGGCCGCGATCCGGCGGGCCATCTGATACGGAATACTGGTGCCTATGGGTAAGCGGGTCGTTGTTAGGAGAGCGTGGCGGCCAGGTCCGCTGTTCGCTGGTCATGCCATTCGGGCCGATTTCGTGGACAACTGGGCCACCAAGCTGTTACCCGGTGACAGCTTGTCGGCCGAGGTGTGGGCTAATGCTGTTTTCACTGTCAAGTTCTGGCCGGTGCTACTCCTAATGAAATTACGTAACCTGCTGGTCAGGGCGCTGGCCTGGACCGGGCGGGCGCCAGCCGTGACGGACCTGTCGGACGGTTTGAGACCGTTCACCATGTTGGCGGGATCGGACAATGAAGTCATCTTGGGCGAATCTGATTCGCATCTTGATTTCCGGGTTGATCTGCGGGTCCATACCCATTTTGTATCAGTCGCCACGATTGTGCGGATCCACAATTGGCTTGGCCGGGCCTACTGGGCAATGGTCCGCCCATTCCATCCGGTTTTGGTCCGCGCGATGCTCCGCCGCACGCCAAGCCAGAAGACGCCTTGACCCGGCCCGGTACACCCGAACAGCCAGGGTGGGTTGTTTCAGCGGCTCGCGCTAGCCGATTGTCAAGAAGGTGGACGATGCCGACCATGCGGCCCCCGTCGCGCCAGTCAAGTTTGTCGCCCAGGGCACACCAGCTCGCGCTTCAGGTCTCTGCTTTACCGGTGCTTTCGCGAGCTATTAGGGCGTGGGGTGCGAGGATTTGCTGGGCTGGGCGGCTTGGATCCTCGATCCGGGCGGCGATAGCGGCTACTGCCTTTTCGGCGATAAAGCGGGTGTCGAGTGAGATGGTCGACAGCGATGGACGCGCGAACTGGCCTTCTTCGATGTTGTCAACACCGATTATGGCGATGTCCTCAGGAACGTTCAGCCCCGCGTCGAAGACCGCTCTAATGGCGCCCATGGCCAGCAGATCGGAGTAGCAGAAAATGCCATCTGGCGGGTTTGGGCCGCTTATCAGGGCGGCTGTTGTCCTGTAGCCATCCTCACGCGAGTAGTGGGCGGCTGGACAAACCTGGGTGCGTGATAGGTCAAGCCCGGCTGCGATCAACGCTTTAGTGAATCCTTCGGTACGTTGCAGGGGCGTGGCGAAGTCCTCTCCCGGCTGAGCGCCGATCGCCGCCAGACGCCTCCGGCCTTGGGCGATCAAATGACTGGTGGCGTCGTTGGCGGCCTGGACATTGTCGATGGCGACATGGTCAAACCGGCCGTCAAAGGTGTGCTCGCCAAGCAACACTAGCGGTTGGGTGCAACCCGCGCCCTGAAGGTCTTCAGCCGTGGCCAGCGGGCAAAAAAGAACGCCATCAAACAGCATCATCCGGTCAGCGCCGCGCAGCAGTTCACGTTGCCGCGACCGGTCATGGCCGGTTTGATCGGTCATGACGTGGAACCCGGTCTGGGTGGCCGCCTGGATCACGTCGCGGGCAAGCTTTGAGAAGTATGGCACATCGATTTCTGGTACCACGAAGGCGAGCAGTCCTGTCTTGCCGGTGCGCAGCCGCCGGGCGACCGGGTTTGGCCTATAGCCAAGCTCCGTGATCGCGTCCTGAACGCGGGCACGCATCGTCTCTGAGACGTGTTTATAGCCGGCCATCACGTTGGACACGGTCCGGATCGACACTCCAGCGTAGGTGGCGACATCACGCAGGGTGGCTGCCATGGAATTACCTCCTCCGGTTCGGCCGACACTACTTTACAACGTTAGCAAACGCCTGATACTGTGTTGCGCACGTTGGCAAAACGGCATTCCATCCCAAAGGAGCGAAATGGAACACACAACAGCCAAACGGCTGGCCTCAGCGGCCGGCCTTGTTTTGGCCTTCAGCCTGGCGACAGCCTGCGGCCCGCCAGTCACCTCTACCAGCGAGTCTGATTCGCCTACCACCTCCGCGCGGACCAACCCCAACCGCCTCCAAGCACCCACGGATGACTCACCTTCAGGTGAGATCATCATTTGGGACCGGTCAGGCGACTTGTACGAGGTTTTTGACGCGGCGATCGGTAAGTTCAACCAGAAATATCCCAATATCACAGTCCGCCATGAAGCCGTAGACATCGCTTCGAAACTGCGAAACACACTAATCACCGGAACCGATGTACCCGATGGTGTCTTCCTTGACGACGCCTATGTGGCCGGTTACAAGGACTACCTCTGGGATCTGAGCGATGTGCTCGGCCCCTACATCGACCACATCGCACCTCAGAAGATCGGCGTCAACACGATTGACGGCGGCATCTACGGCGTACCCTACGACCTAGACCCAGGCTTGCTGTACTACAACGAGGTCGCACTGGCAGAGGCCGGAATCGACCCGAACAGCATCGAGACCTACGATGATCTGCTGGAAGCCGCCAGCCGGTACAAGCAGTACCGCCCCTCCGCCCAGCCAATTCACCTTGAACAGGGCGCCTGGCTAGGACAGCTCCAGCTAGAGATGTACGCCAACCAGTTGAACACTTCGATGGCGGACGCGGACGGCAACCTGCGGCTAGATTCCGCTGAGTACCTAAGGATCCTCACCTGGTTGGACGGCGTCTCCCAGCAGGGTTTGGGAACCCGTGCCGAGTATTTGTCGCCGTCAGACATCGGCTACCTGGAGTCCCGTGACGAGGTGTTCTACCCCTGGGCCATCTGGTTTGACTACGGCCCGCAGGCCCAGCTTCCTGAGACTTCCGGTGAGTGGCGAGCGATGGAACTGCCTGCCTGGCAGGCGGGAGGTGCGCGCGGCGGCGCGATGGGTGGATCGTCCTTCATCTTGCCTAAAGAAGGCGCCAACTCACAGCTATCTTGGTTGTTCTACGAGTTCCTCATGTTCGACGAAGTTGGCTACACCGCCGTCTATGGACCGAACGATGTTTACCCGGGTGGAACTAACACATCCATCCCGTCCTACGGGCCGGCCGCCGACCCGGCAAAGCCTCTGTTCGAGCCGTTCGCTGGACTTGGCTACCAAGACCTTTGGAGCGTGGCGGTCGCCGCTGGCCAGCGGATTCCGGGCGGTAATCCGACTCCAACCTGGTGGGACGGGGCGGTCGAATACCTGGGGAACAACGTTCAGCGAATGCTTGACGGTGACATGACACCCCAGGAAGTGATTGACCAGTCCACAGCCGATATCCAGTCCAACCTGATCGATCGCCAATAGCCACCGGTTTGGTTTGGGTTAAGGAAGACGACAGATGACCGCCATGACCGCCGTCCAGGGCGAAGCCAGTGGAACTGGTCCGTTCTGGCGGCGGCCGTGGCGGCGCCCAATCAGCCAACTGACACCAGTCGGGCAAGATGAACGGCGCCCGGCCGGACCGCGGCGATCCCTCCGGCCGTGGCAACGATTCCGCCGGGCCGGCTGGCCGTACCTATTCATCGCACCGTTCCTGGTGGTGTTCGTGGCGTTCAGCGTCTACCCGATGCTGTTCACACTCAGACTGTCGTTCACAAGATGGCATGGAACAGGCCTAGCTCAGTGGGTTGGCCTGAACAATTACGCTTACCTGTTGACCAACCCGGCGTTTTGGGCGTCATTGAAAAACTCGGCGGCCTTGTGGCTGCTGGTGTTGCCCGCCCAGATCGTTCTCGCCCTGGCGATCGCCGTACTGCTGAACAACACCGCCCTGAAACTGCGCGGTTTCTACCGTGTGGCCGCCATTGTCCCCTTTGTCACCCCATTGGTGGCGGTGGCTCAAATCTGGGTGGTGTTGTTTGACAGGGACTACGGAGTCATCAATCACATCCTGAATCTGTTCGGTCTGCCAGATGTTGGCTGGCTGGTAACCTCCACCTGGTCCAAACCAACCCTGGCTTTGTTGTTCATTTGGAAGACAACCGGGTTCATCATGATCATTTTGTTGTCCGGTTTACAGGCGATCGAACCAGCCTTCTATGAGGCCGCCACGATCGATGGCGCCGGCCGGGCACGCCAGATCAGCGCCATCACACTGCCACTGTTACGCCGCACCTTGATGTTCGCTGTGGTGATGCAAACCCTGGCGGTGTTCCAAATGTTCACCGAACCGTATGTCGTCACCGAAGGCGGCCCGTACAGTTCCACCACCACCGCCGGTCTGTACCTCTACAACCACATCAACCGGGCAGATCTCGGCACCGGCTCAGCCAACTCGTTTCTTCTGGTAATCATCATGGTGGGTTTGTCGCTGGTGTTCGTCCGGTTGTTGCGGCCGAAAGACTGACATGGCCGTTATCAGCACCACCGCCGCGCGGCGAAGACTGGCATCCCAGGTGGGCAGCCACCTGTTCCTCGCGGCCGTCACCGCGGCGTTCCTAGCGCCAGTCATCTGGGCGCTGCTATCCGCCTTCAAACAGCCGGTCGCTATCATCCAACGGCCACTGGATCTGTTCGGCAGCGGGTTCACACTAGTGAATTACGTCCGAATGTTTCAGGATGTGCCGATCGGCCAAGGATTCTTCAACACAGCCATAGTGCTAGTAATCAAAGGCGCGATCACCATGTTAGGCGCCCCACTGGCCGCCTATGGCTTCGCCAAGTACACCTTCCCCGGCAAGCCGATCCTCTTCGGCGCGGTCATGGTAACGCTCATGCTTCCAGTGATTGTGCTGATCATTCCACTGCTGCTGGAAATGAAAGAACTTGGCTGGGTGGGGACCTATCAGGCGCTGATCTTGCCCGGCTCGGTTGATGCTTTCGCCATCTTCTGGATGCGCCAAGTCATCGCGGCGGTCCCAGACGAGTTGCTTGACGCCGGTCGGATTGATGGGTGCTCGGAGCCTGGTGTGTTCTGGAGAATCGTTCTGCCCGCCATCAGGCCGGGCCTGGCCGGACTTGGCGTCTTGACAATCATGAACATCTACAACGACTTTGTCTGGCCGGTAGTGGTTGCCTCGTCTTCGAAGATGGCAACGCTGCAAGTCGTATTGTCAACTTTGGCGCAGAACATCGCCGGGCATCGCATCTCGGCTGATTACGCCTCCGTCACAGGTGAACTCCTGGCAGCGAGTTCGATCGCACTAATACCGCTCCTCGTATTGTTCATCCTGCTGCAAAAACACTTCATCAATGGCATCCTGGCCGGCTCAGTTAAGGGCTGACCAAACTCGTTAGCACCAGAAAGACCGCTTCCAGCTATGACTGTTCCCAAGACCCGGCCGGCCCTTTCAATGCCCAAACCCGGCGCGAGCGGCTTGCCACGTCCTGAATATCCCCGCCCAGACCGCGACCGTTCAGCCCGCTGGTTGTCACTCAACGGCCGGTGGGATTTCGAACCCGAATGGGGCGACGCCACCTCCATCGTGGTGCCGTTCGCTTGGGAAACTCCGGCCTCCGGCGTTGTCCAAAGCTGGCTTGAGCACGCCGTTTACACCCGCTGGATAACCATCCCCAACTGGGACGAGTCGGCCCGGATCTTCTTGTGTTTCGGGGCGGTCAACTACCGGGCGACCGTCTACCTGGATGACGCTCTACTAGGTGAACACGTCGGCGGGTACACACCGTTTGAATATGACATCACCGGCCTTGCCCAACCCAGCAAGCCAGCCAGGCTGCGGGTCGAGGTTGCGGCGCCAGCCAACAAGGCAGACATCCCGCACGGCAAGCAGCGTTCCATCCCGCGCGACGATTACGATGGGGTCTGTTTCACCCCCAGTTCAGGGATCTGGCAGCCGGTCTGGCTTGAGGCCCGCGGCCGGACCTATGTCACTGGTCTGCGGATCGACGGTTCCGCCCTGGACCGGTTTGATATCATCGGACGTCTAGGTGGGGATCAACCGGCGGGAACCAGGGTGCGGATAACCAGCCCAGGTTTGGAAGGCGCCGCGGTTAGCGGCCCAGACGGCCAGTTTAGGGTTTCGCTGCCGGTCACCACCCCACACTTGTGGACGGCATCGGACCCGTATCTCTATGTCTTGGACGTGCGAACCGGTCAGGCGGACGATGCCGACCGGTTGGGTGCGGTCGCCGGGTTGCGCCGCGTTGAAGCCAGCCTGGGAAAGCTCTGGCTTAATGGCGAACGGCTCTACTTGCGCGGCGTGCTTGACCAAGGCTATTGGCCTTCGACGGGCCTAACCGCGCCAAGCACCGAAGCATTGCGCCAGGATATTGAGCTTGCCCAGCGGTTTGGCTACAACCTTGTCCGCAAACACATCAAGCTGGAAGACCCGCTTTGGCTTGACTGGGCGGACCGGATTGGGATGCTGGCGTGGTGTGAACCACCCGGACCGTCACGTTACTCACCCGCTTCCCGCGCGACGTTCCTGGCTCAACTGCCAGACTGGATAGAACGGGACGCTAACCACCCGTCAATCATCATTTGGGGCTTATACAACGAGGAATGGGGCCTGAACTGGGATATTTCTGGTAGCCCCGAGATAGCCGCGGCCGCCCGCCAGGCGTACCGCGAACTGGCGGTTCTAGACCGGACGCGGCCAATCGTTGAGAACTCAGGCTGGTCGCATGTCGAAACTGATTTGGTTGACTGGCATCACTACGAGACTGATCCTGGACGTTGGGCCTCGCGCCTGGCTGACTTGGCTCAAGGCACCACCAGCGGTTTCCCAGTCAATCTTGGGCCGGACTTCACAGTCAATAAGTCGCTCCGCGCTGATGGGGCCGCCCCCAGTGCTGACTTGCCGCTGCTGAACAGCGAATATGGCGGCGGCGTGGGCAGTCTTGAGCAGGCTTGGCTGTTACGCTGGCAAACCCAAGAATTACGCCGCCATGACCGTTTCGCTGGTTATGTTTACACCGAGTTGGTGGATGTGGAACATGAGCCGGTCGGCTTGGCTGACGCCTGGCGCCAACCGAAGGATCTGTCTGGGCTCCAGCCCGCGGCGGTCAACGCCGCCACTGTTCTGGTCGTTGATCTGGTGCCCCAAGCGCCAGGCGCTGATATACCGGTCCCGGAGGCACCCCTGACGCTGGCGGTTCACATCTCGCACCATGGCGCGAAGTCACTTGATGGCACGGTACTGAACGCTGCCTGGACGCCGGCTGGCGCTACCTTGCCAACCAGTCAGCTAGATGGCCCGCCCGCTGACGACTTGACGTTGTGCGGATCTTCCGCGGTCGGCATCGTCCACCCCTACAAACTGTCTGATCCGGTCTGGCTAACCGTTAAGGCACCGGGCCAACCCGCCCGGCTACATCTTTGGCTTGAACAGGCGGGCGAACGCTTGGCCCAAACCTTCATTGATGCCGGACCGACCCGGCAACCCGGCCGTCCCGCGATCCTGTCCGGATAAGCGGGGCAAGGGTGGCGCGGGCCCAAACAGCCAACGTGACCCGCGCCACCCCGGTGGCTCAATAGCGTGGTGGTCGGTGCGCCAGTCCACTTTCCACTACAGCACCGGCCAGGTTCCTTCAACTGATGAGGCACGATCGATAGGATGACTCCCATAGCGGAGGCCGGAAAGGAAATGGTTACGATGGCGCGAGCTGACCTTGTCCTTGATCTTGTTGAAGCTGAGCGGCGTGGGGACCGTACCAGGTTCCGGGCGCTCGTAGAGACGCTCATCGCGGAGGAGCGGGCCAACCAGCACCACCTGCTAGCGGACCGCCTTTCAGAGATCATTACGACAACCGGAGAGCGGACCCGCGCCGCCCGAGACGAGCACGCCGCCGCCGTGAGAGATCTTGTCCATGAAGTAATCCCCGGCAGGCGGCTGGAGGATTTGACACTCAGACCCGCCTGTAGGCGCGTGCTGCGTGAAGTTATCGAAGAACAGCAGCGCTCCGACTTGCTTCGTAGTTACGGGCTTGAACCTCGCAACCGGCTCTTGCTGTGCGGACCTCCCGGTAATGGCAAGACCACCGTGGCCGAAGCCGTCGCCGCGGAACTGATGCTTCCGTTCTATGTCATCCGTTACGAGGGGATTGTCTCTTCATTCCTTGGCGAGACAGCATCAAGGCTTGATGAGGCTTTCGCCTTCGTCAGAACACGCCGCTGTGTGCTGTTCTTCGACGAGTTAGACACCATCGCCAAGGAGCGTGCTGACGCCCATGAAACGGGTGAAATCAAACGGGTTGTGTCAACACTGTTGCTTCAGATAGACAAGCTTCCACCACACGTCATACTGCTAGCCGCCACTAATCACGGAGAACTACTGGACCGGGCGGCATGGCGCCGGTTCCAGATCAGAGTCAACCTTGACCCGCCGAGCCGCGAACAGGCAACCGAGTTCTTAAGCAAGCTGACGTCACGTTTAGGCGGCACCCTCGGGTTTACCCCGCGTACCTTGGCCGACAAGCTGTCCGGGGCGAGTTTCGCTGAACTGGAAGAGTTCGCCCTAGATGTGCGCCGACGTTGCGTCCTTCAATCGCCTGACCCAGATCCGCGCAACATTGTGCGGGAACGCCTAGAGCATTGGCGAACACAGGCTGGGGAGTGAGTCTTGGCTCAAAACGGAAAGCCAATCTTGTCACTGGGAGAGGGCCAGGCGAAGCCCCGCCCGCCTGGCAAGGCAAGCTTCGTCCCAACGCCTGAAAGACCCAGTCCAGCAGCTCAAGGGGAGCGTTTGACTCCGCTTTTTCAGAGTTTGGAGGCTGCCCTAAAGGCTCAGAAGATCGAGCTATCCCAGCATGGCGCGGCCGCAACCGACCCAGAACACGTGCTGGTTCTAGAACTCGCCGCTCGAGTAGCGGACTTGCGCAAAGCGGTTGAGCGTATACCTGGTCTGGAGTTTCTGGCCGAATACCTTGGGGAGGAAGTCGCCCCAGACGATGACTTCTCCTACAAAGACGAAGACGGTAACAGGACAGACACGCCAATCAGGCAGGTGATTTACGCCGTTCTCAGCAACGCTGAGGCCGCGAGGAACCTGGTGTCGCTCTTCAACAGTTGGCAGTCGAATCCCAACTTTACCTTCCCCCGCGGGCAAACCAGGTGGAGAGACGCCTTCCAGCTACTACGGACAGTCCGTAGGTGGAGTGTTCAGGACCGAATCGAAGAGACAGGCCTACTTGACGACTGGAAGGACACTTTGGCGGCTGTCGGAGGAGCTCAAAACAGTGTCCAAGTTGAGATCGAATTGTGGTTCCGGGCGAAGTCAGGTACCCGAAGGAAGGCTGAGATAAGCGCTGCGACCTTGGTAGCGGACCACGGCGGAAGAGTCTTATCTAGCTGCTTGATCCCTCAAATCAAGTACCACGCGATGCTGGCGGAGTTACCCATTCAGGTAGCGGAAAAAGCGGTCAAAGACGGGCTTGGTACCGTCAACCTTCTCGTCTCTGACCAGATTATGTTCGTTTCACCTCACAGACCAATGACGGTAGAGACGCCAGAGATGACTGACCTGATGCTGAGCGAAGACAGAGCCAACAGCGTTTCGCCACTCACAGCCGGGTCATTGCCCCGCGTGGCCTTGCTGGACGGACTACCCATGGGGAACCATGCGCTCTTAGCGGGCAGGTTGATCATCGATGACCCAGATGATTCCGAACCGGTTTACCAGGTATTGGCACGAAGCCATGGCACAGCGATGGCGTCGTTGATCATTCACGGCGACATCAGCACCGCCAGGGAGCCACTGGACAGACCGGTCTACGTGCGCCCAATCATGCGGCCAAGGGAGTTTGGAAAGGGTGAAGAGGTTCAGCCAGGGATCCTCATGACCGACCTGCTCCACCGGGCTGTCCGCAGGATTGTAGAGGGCGAGGGCACCCAGCAAGCGTCGGCGCCGAGTGTGAGGATCATCAATCTCTCCGTCGGCCATCCCGCCCGCGGCACTGTAAGAACCATGAGTTCGTTGGGCAGGCTTGTGGATTGGCTGGCAGTTAAGTACAACCTTCTCTTTGTCGTTTCAGCGGGAAACTACGAGCCTCACGTTGAAATCAAGGAATCCGACCTTGCTGATCCCAGGCTAATTCAGGACAAGGGCTTCAAGTGGTACGTGGAATCAAGCCGCGCAAGAGGCGTACTGCCTCCCGGTGACGCCATGAACGCTCTCACTGTTGGGGCAGTTCACAAGGATGATTCATCTGATCTTCGCCGGTTTGGTCATATTGTTGACGCCACACCGGAAGGCTACCCGGCCCTATATAGCGCCACCGGACCCGGAGTGTCTAGGTCGATCAAGCCTGACATTCTTTTCGGAGGCGGCAGGCAAGTATTTTTCCGACCCATCTTTCAGCCCGGCCAAGATCGGGCCGAACTTCAGGCGGCCCGCGCTGATGCCACTGGCCCCGGGAATCTCGTTGCACAGCCAGGACCGGCCGGAGACGTCAGGCGGGTGGCTTACCTGGCGGGTACGTCCAACGCGGCCGCCTTGGTGACCCGAGAGGCAAGCGAACTATTCGATCTGCTGGAGAGGATGCCCGGCTCGGGAGAAGGATATCCGCCACCTGACCCCGTTTTTCACCCACTTCTTGTGCGGGGACTATTAGTTCATGCGGCCTCATGGGGCAAGGCCCGGCGCAGCCTGGAAGAGCGGCTGGTTCATCTGTCACAACCCAAGACTCGGGCTAACATAGGACACCTGCTCGGCTATGGAATACTGGACCCTCGGCGCGCCAAGTCATCTACTCCCAGCCGTGCGGCCATGGTGGGTTGGGGAAGGATCAGACAGGACCAAGAGGTCAGGTTCCACATACCGTTACCGCCGTCTTTGCACGCCAAGGCCGAGTGGCACCGAGTTGCGATCACCTTGGCCAGTTTCCCTCCAGTTGTCGGCGGCTTGAGCCGATACCGTGCCGCCAGAGTCGTGTTTCAACTTGACGGTAACCAGACAGTTGGCGGGTCAGTTGAGGCAGACAGCCGGCCAGCCAGCCGCGGAAGCGTGCAACATCTCGTGTTTGAAGGCCGCAAAGCGTTGACGATCACGCCAGGAACAGAGCTTCCTGTGCGTATTCAATGCTTGAAAGACGCGAGAGACCTGCGACCGGATGAGGCCATCATGTTCGCTTTGGTCGTCACAGTGGAGACCGAAGCGGATGTCTCCACGACCATATTCGACGAGATCCAGGACGCACTAGTGATTCAGGCCCGCAGCCAGGTCCGAGGTCGGCTCCAAGTCTGACCCGCAGAACATGGATCACTACCCAGCAGTCTTAAGACAGGCTCAGATCTGCCAGTATCAACCGGTGGAAGATCGAGCTTCGCGAGTGTTACCGCTAATCAGGACACGCTCAGACTTGCACCGCTGGTCCGCGGCCAACGCTCACGACGCACAAATGCATCAAGCGGTTGATGTGCCGGAGCGGGCCCTTGAAACGGCACTGGAGGTCTTCCTTTCGTGGCTGAATTCAGATAACGCTGCCGCTGTCCGGCGATTGGCCGGCGACCAGGGGGAGGCGCTGCGGGATTCGGTGGTGGAGGCTTTGGCCTCCAACGCGCGTGAGGCGGTGATCTTCGCCTAACTGGTTAGACCGAAGGACTACAGTCGATTCGTCAGCCGTTGACCGGCTAAACGGGCTGGAGTAAGGAGAACCACAATGGACAGTCAGGTTAGAAACCGGATCGCGGGCGTGCTCCTGGGCCAGGCCGTAGGCGATGCCTTAGGTGTGCCCTACGAGTTCGACTCCGCGCCGATCAAAGCCGGCCGGGCCGAGATGCTGGGTGGCGGCCTGGGACACTACCGTCCTGGCGAGTGGTCGGATGACACGCAGATGGCGATGTGCATCGCGGAGGTAGCTAGATCTAGCCACGGGGCCGCGCTAACCAGCCAGTCCGGTCTAGACCAAGTCGCGGCCTGGTTCTTGAAATGGTTGAACTCAGGGCCCGGCGACATGGGCGTCCTAACCAGCCGCGTGCTCCATCCGGCCAGCCACCAGCCGGAAACCGCCGGATTAGCTCAGCGGATGTCGCGGATCGCGCGACAAGCGGCCGCGGACGGCTCGGCCGGCAACGGCGGGCTGATGCGCACCGCCATTGTGGGTCTCAGCGCGTTACAGGACAGGCAACAGACAGCCAGGACAGCCAGTGCGATCTGCGCCTTGACACACGCCCACCAACTCTGCCAAGAGAGCGCGGTCCTGTGGTCTGAGGCTGTCCGGGTGGCCGTCAGCGAAGGACGCCTCGACATCCGGGGCGGTCTGGAACTGCTGGAACCAGCCAGCCGCCCGTACTGGGAGGACGGCATCGTCCAAGCGGAGAGCCAAGATCCTGGCACGTTCAGGGCCAACGGTTTCACGGTGACAGCTCTCCAAGCGGCCTGGTCCTCGATCCACGCGACCCGGGGAATGGGCGCGGATCCCGCCAGATTCGTTGCGACACTGCAAACGGCTATCGGCATCGGCCATGACACCGACACTGTGGCCGCCATCGCCGGAGGTTTGCTCGGCGCCTACTTTGGGGCGTCAGGAATCCCAGCCAACCTGGCCCGCCAGTTGAATGGCTGGCCAGAACACGGCGGCCGGCCATCGGGACGGCGTGACCTGGTCCGGCTGGCTTTGGAAACGGCCGGTTCGGGATGGTCGCAATGCGGCTCGCTACTGGCCTCCGGTTCAAGCCGCACGGTATCCCGGGCGGTGCCTCATCCGGAGGACCCGCAAGTCATCCTGGGCACAGAAGATGACCTGGTCAGGGCCAAGGAAATCGGTGTAACGGCCGCCGTTTCACTGTCGCGGCTGGGAGATCCGGAGATCGCGGCCAGCGGGTTGGACCCCCGGCTGATCGCGGAGGTCTGGCTGATCGATTCGGACGACCGCTCCAAGAACGCCCACCTGCTGTGGACACTGCACGACGCGGCCGAGACAGTCAAAGCACTGCGTGACGAGGGGCATACAGTGCTGTTGCATTGTGTCGCCGCCGAACACCGCACCCCGGCTGTGGCCCTGGCCTACAGCCTGTTGCTAGGCAGGCCGGTGGCTGAGGCTAACGGCCGGATCGAACAGGCCCTAAACCACCCCAAACAGGGTCTCCTGTGGCAAACCGTTTACGATTCGGCCAGGCCAGCCACCCCGCCGCCGTGACACAGCCGACCGAAGGAACCTTGCGCAGGCGCCAGTGCGGGCCTCGACGGCCAGACGCGGCCGGGACCCCACGCTGGAACCGAGGGGGGCGGCATCGTCCAAATAAGACCCCGCTGGAACACGGCAAGGCGGGCTGACCCGCCACAAAGCTCGACCCGACAAGCTACGCACCGTAACAAAAGGGGCGGACCCGGCTGGCCAGGGCCAACCTGATCCGCCCCTGGCGTCAGCTAAGGTCCTAGTTCGCGCTCAGCGGACCCCAGTTGTTGGTCGTGAACGGGCGGATCGTCAACGACGTGCCCGCCGGAATGACAGTTCCCGCCTTGTAGAGAGTCGCCTTCGGCGAGACCACGCCGTTGGCACCCATCGGATCAGAACCATCAGTCGTGTAATACACCTTGACGCTTGACGCGTTAGTGCTCGTCAAGACGTAGCCGCCCTGAGCGTTCGTCACCGTCACCGGGATCAGTGTGTGAACCATCTTGTAATGGCTCCACCTGTCCAAGGTGTATTTGACCCGGTCAGTGGCCTGAGCCACAACCTTTGGGTTGTTGGCCACCCAGTCACGGTAGATGGTTGCCCTATCCCCCATGAAGGCGGCGTCCAACTGGTAGATCAAATCGACGTTAGCGATCTCCTCGGTCATGATCGCCTGGATGTTAGCGGCTGACAGCGGCGCACCCGGCGCACCTAGGAAGTCACCACTGGCTGGGCCAACCATCTCCAGCAAGGTGTCCTTGAACTGTGTCTTGAACTCCAGGTTCCCAGCCGAAGCGGACGTCGAATCACCTGAGAAGGCCTTAAACATCCCGCCCGGGCCGCCACGCGAATTAGAGTTCGACCATTTACCTCGGTAGTTCGATCCAGAAGCGTTAATCACCAGATTCTGAACCGTGTTCGATCCGGCTTTGCCAAAGTTAGCGAAAGCACCATCAGAGTCATTGATGTTGAACATCATCTTCTGGCCGCCGTTGGCGACATTGTTGGCCACAACACCGTTCATCTCATTCTCGACGTCCGTCATCATGATCAGAATCTGGTTGCGGATCAGCGAGTCAACGTCAACGTACTGCTTGAACTTCTGGTAGTCCTTCGATTTCGCGATCGCGTGGATGGTGTTCATGACCGCCACATCGCCGTCGCCTTCTTCGACCTCACCTATGTCATAGTCGAAGTTCGGGTAATCGTCCTTGTAGGACACCTTAGTGAAATCGTCCGAATCTTCATCGAAATATGGCTCAAAGGTGTGCGGGCCGTAGTCTTCACGCATCGTCTTGACACCCATGTACTGGCCGTTCAAGAAGTAGTGGACATAACGTATGTGACTGTCGAAGATTCCCGCCTGGTTGGCTAGCCGGCGCAGAACTGTCTCGTCATAGCGGTTGTAACCCAAGTTGTAGCGGATTGATGTGCCGTACAGGTTCCATTCTTTCTGTGGCCCCTGCTGGCCCTCTTGGAGTTCTAGTTTCTTGTACTCCTTAGCCAGGCCAAACGGTTCACCAGGCAGATTGTCGAAAAACTTGTATTTCGCTTTGCCTGCCCCGAAGTCTTTCTTGAAACGCACCGCGACACCAGAGTTGAACTGTTTGGCGCTCTCGTTGCCGAACTTCTTGACACCGATCGGCTGGGCGTAGTCAACCGCCGCGCTGCCTGGTTCAGGAATGTATTCGAAGTAGCTTTGGACGTAATCGCCGTCTTCAACTTGCCGCAGGTCACCGGATATGGAAACGATCGGCACATCAGCTAAAGCGGCCCCGTAGATCTGATCGTTAATGGTGTCTTTGTAAAGCCAGACCGCGCCGGATTTGACCTCATTGGACAGGTTGTCTTGCAAGAAGTAGCTGTTGACGACTGGTAGTGAGATCCGGTCCGCGTCGTAGGCGACAGCGTTGACAACACTTGACCGGTTGATCCGGAACGGACCGGTGTAGAGCGTGCCGTGGTCTTCGCTAGGTGTGGTGCCGTCCAGGGTGTAGCGGATTTCCAGTCCCGGCGCGGTCAATGTCAAATCGAAGCCTGACGGGTAAACGCCCCGCTCGTGGCTGAACGTCAAGCCGGTGTATTTGGCTTTTGATGCGTTGTTGGACGCGCCGTAAGTGTCGTGGGCGAACAACCGGACCAGGCCGGTGCCGTCTGGCATTCTGCCGTGCGTGTCACCGAAGCTTTGTTCACCGTAAGCCAGGGAGTCGATTGTACGGCCGGCTTTCTTCGAATTGACCGGGTCGATCTCCGTTAAGAAAATCTCACCGGATTTCTTCAGATCGAAGCTGAGATGGTCTTTGCCGTCTTCTGGTTCCTCATCGGCGTAGAGGATGGTGTAAGAGTTTGGCCACAACACCAGGTGGTCAAAGTCGAAGGTGTCGCCTTTAGTGTTAGTGTCACGCCAAAGCCGCACCCCCTGGAGTACGACGGGCTGATCGTGGCCGTTGTAAAGCTCGATCCAATCGTCTTGGTTGACGGCTACGCCTTCGGTTGACACTTCGTTGATGTAGACCGAGTTGATTTGGGCCGGGTCGGTGATCATGCCTTGATATGGCCCGGGACCGCCGTAAACGTATTCGATTACGAGGTTCGGCGCGTAGCTGGAGCCGCCTTCGTAGACGCCGCCAATGTAGTTGTCGCCGCCGAACAGGAAGGCCAGGGCGTCGCCATCGTGCCAGCCGGAGTATCTCGCCTCGTCAATGATGGCTGTTAGGTCCGGGGTTCGTGCCAAGGTCCGTGAAGACCGGAAAGCCGCTTGGCTGAATCCGACTGATTGGAGCGAGTATTGCCGTGAGGAGATGGACCAGGCGGCCGATGTGTAGGGCGCCGCGTTGCCTAGTTCAGACCGGACGGTGACGTTAGCGACCCGTCCAGCGCTGCCGTTGGCGGCTGAGGTGAACTCAATGTATGAGTTGATGACGGTCGCGTTTTCGGGGATCGCCACACCTGGGAAGCGCACAGCGGAGACTTCTTTGTTGGCGGCGGTCAGTGATGACGCACCATAACCGGCGAAGTGTGCTGTGCCGGTCAGGTCGATCGCACCTTTGGTGCCGCGTTCGGCGGCGTCATCTTTGGAGGAGGCCAGCCGGTTGGTGTACGTCCAGCCTTGGGTGACATAGGTCACTTCCAGTTTTGGCGCCTCAGCCCGGGTGCCGTTGTAGGAGCTCACCCGGTAGTTGGCTGACGGATCGGCTCCGGTGATTTTGAAGGCGTAGTCGGTCCGTGTTGGGATCGAGTCGCGGGCGGCTTCGAAGACCGGCAGGATGGAGCCGGTCCGGAAGATCGCGTTGTTGGCTAGGGCTGGCGCCTGGAGGGTGACAGCTTCATTGGAGAAAGCCCGGCTGGTGAAGGTCGCCGCCTTGGATGTGAATGGTGCGGCGGCGCCGAGTTCACCCCAGATGGTTAACTGGTTGGCTTTGGGTGCCGCGGCCCGCATTGTGAACACTAAGCGCACGTCGGTGACCTGCGCGTCAGCGGGCAGGGTGACGCCGGTGAACCTGAGGTAGTTGTCGTAGGTCCGGCTCGATGAGTAGCGGCCGTGGAGGTAGGCGGCGGCTGAGGTGAGGTTGGTTTGGGTAGCGTTGGCCATGGCGTCGTCGTTGCCGGTGGCGATGGCGAATTGTTGGGTAATCTGGAAGCCGTCGGGCGTGGGCCCGGGGGCGGCGGCCGCCTCAGTTAGGCCGGTTTGGGTGAGTCCGAGGGTTGCGAACAGGCAGGCCGCTGCGGCCAGTGCCCCCGTTCGCCTAGTTTTGGTTGCGGTCGGTCTGATGGCCGTTGGGCCCATAGCGGAGTCCTCTTTGCGAATCGGGGGAAAGCTCCCATGACAGTTAGTGATGGTGCGGAGACATCCAAACACGCGACCGCATCGTCGGGATGGGCGCGCCTGTCTCTTGGGACAGGTTAGCCGTAGATACCCCAGTTTTCTTAGTGTTTTCTTACATTTCCCGCGAAGTCGCGTAGAACTACTCACACGTCGCTACGTCAGTTAAGCTCTTTCTGCTATGTGCACGATGCCGACCACCCAAGTCGCGGCCTGCCGACAAGCCGAGCGGACGGCATCGTACGAGTAATCCGCGGTCTTGGCGCCACACCCAGCACAAGTGGCAACGAATCGGGCCCTTGGCGGGTGCTGGCCGAGTTTGCCGGTCTAGTCGCTGTATTGGAAGAAGATGGAGCCGTCGGGGCGGCGAACCAACTCCAGGTCGGTGCCTTGCGGCACGGCGTAGAGCGCTATGACGGCCGGTTCAACCGCGCAGACCGCGTTGAATCAAACCAGCACCATGTTGCTGGGATCGTTGATGTAGTCCTCTTCATCTATGGCGGACAAGAACCGCCAGCCGGTGTCGGTCAGGCCGGTTGCCAGCTATCAATGCGGCATGGCTGGTTGCGCGCTCACCTACGAGCATAAGCACACCGCCCGCTTGGTGCCCACCTGCGCTCTAACAGGAGAACACAGCCACGACTGCGTCCTCTATCACGGGCATAGCACCGAGGACGGTCACGCGTATCACTCTTTGTGGTGTCGAGGGCCGCACTACCGTTGAGAGCCACTCCCACGGCCCGTGCGGCGTTGATGACTGTTCGCGGACCGGGACCCACGGGCACGGCGGCGGGGGCGGTTCCTGGCATGATCGGGGAGACAGTCTGATACGCCCCGGGTTTGGTGGAGGGTGGTTTATCCCGGAACTGGGTGGTCCGGGACGCTCAAGAGTTGAGCGTAGTAGGCCTGCTCGTACTCAATGGCTGGGACGTATCCGATGGCTGAGTGGAGCCGGTGGTGGTTGTAGTAGTCAACCCAGCTGGAGGTAGCGAGTTCTAGCTGGTCAACGGTCTTGAATGGGCCTTGGAGTTTAGTGCGTTCGGTTTTATACAACCCGTTGATGGACTCAGCTATAGCGTTGTCATACGAATCCGCGACACTCCCGATCAAGGCGATGGCACCAGCCTGGCCGACCCGGACATACATCCTGGTCTTCCCGCTCGCGGCAGCGGCCGATGCCGCCAACACGCCGATTAGGCGGTCGGCCTATATCCCGGCCGGAGCCGCCGGCTCCCCGCCACGCTAAAGGTTGGCAAGGCAGGCCCCGCCCGCCAGCAAAGCCACTCCCCGATAATCTGACGCATTGAGCGGCATCACATCGTCCTCTGCCACCTCCCAAGACGGCCGGTTCAAGCGCAAGGTCGTTGCCGCGTCCGGGTCAATCTCAGCCGCGCAGGCATGCGAGAACCCAGCCATCTCCAGGCCCGATGATTGTCCCCGGCCCCAGTGCGGATCTCCAACACGGTCGGGTCGCTGTAGGGCATGTACTTATCTTTTTCAGACCACTGTGAGATCGTTCGATCGACCCGTCGCCAATCCATAAAACCGTAGAGGCAGGGTCTATGCGGTTAGAGGCTACCCATGCTGGTGTCCCGGGGGCGGGGATGGCGCTGGGTGGTCAGGAAAGAGACCAACTAGGGTCAAGACAGCAACTTGGCCGGGTTCCTGGCCTCAGACCCCGGGTGGTCTTGCCCTGGTGGATTGGGGACAGGTGGTTGACCTGCGGTTTCACTGTTGGCCCGGATGGCGTGGCGGGCCCGCTTTATTGGCCTGGTGGCGGTTCCAATGGGCGGCAAAATGTGATCTGGATCACAGCTATTCTGTCTGTTGTGACAATTGGTCCCCCCGCCCAAGAGTTTGTCGAACTGGCCGAACGCGAGTTGGAAGCGCAGGTAGCCAGGCGATCTCAGGTCCACGCCCATTACGGTTTCCCCGCACTCCTAGGCACTGACGGTGTAAGCCGGGCCCACATCGGCTCAAGCCGGGCAGCCGCCAGATTGTTGGGTGTTTCCTACGCCGCCCACGGCGGCGAAACCGCTCCAGGGGCGTTATCCACCAGGAACATGGCTCTGGCCGCGACCGCCCAGGAGGCTTTCCTGGACGGCACGCTAATCCACGCTGATCTGGCCGCCCGGTCCGACATCCGCCGGGGCCACCCAACACTGCACCGCCACTACGCCAACTTGCATCACGATTCGGACTGGATGGGGGATTCGCTGCGCATGGGTGTCACCTTGGCGCAACTAATCGGCGACACTGTCCAAGTAACCGCCTGCCACATGTTTGACGAGGCCACCCGGGACGCCGCCCCAGAAATCCGGGCCTACATGGTGGAAACACAGCACAACAGCCAAGTTGAGCGAATATTGGGCCAGGCGATGGACACGATCTACCCCTACCTGCCAGATATTGAGGATCCTGAAGGAATCATCCGGCAAGCTTTCGCCACCATCCAAGCCAAGATGGCCCGCTATTTGGCGGCCACGCCACTGGCCATCGGGGCGGCCGGGGCCGGATCATCCCTCCATGAGTGCAGCATCATGGAACAAACTGGGCTTCATTTGGGAACCGCTTATCAGCTTTACGCTGACATTCAAGGCGCCTTAGGCGCATCTGAAGTTACCGGCAAACCAGCCGGGCAGGATCTGATAGACGGTAAACGTACCGTCCTGGTCGGGGTGACAATGCGCCTGTTGAAAAACAAGGAGCGTCGGCAGTTCGTTAACGCCCTGCTGCGCGGCGCGGCGCCACCAGTCGAGGCCCGGGTTGAGCACCTTCAAGGCGTGATACGCCGGTCTGGCGCGCTTGACGCCGTTCAGGAAATGATCGCGGACCATCGCCGCTTGGCGATTGACCTGCTAGAACAGTCCAGCTTGGATCAGGCTGGCCGGGACGCCATAACCCAGGCCGGAGACTGGCTGCTCACCTCAGCCCGGCTCTAGGAGCCAGGCCGTACAACACCCTCCAGGGACACCAAACTATCCTGGTCTTCCGCGTCTTCACTGGTGAGAGCTTCGCTCCCAGCACGCGGCCGACTGGGAGGATGTGTCGTGCAACACCCTCCTAGCGGCCCTGCTGACCAGGCTGGGACTGACGGCCCCGACGGTACCGCACCAGGCCAAACCCAACCAGCACCAAAATGACCGCAGCGGCTAACGGACCTAACGGACCAAACCCGGTGGGCGGCATCGGCCCGACGTGAATGACCGCACTGGCGCTGTCGTTTGACGGCAACGCGTCGGCCCCATCATGGGCTGTGGCGGCCCGCAAAGTCAGGTCGAACGGGCCTTTACGGCTGGCCGTTCCGGTGATCCGGTAAGTCACTGTGTCACCAACAAACAGGTCACCAATTTGGCAGGTGTGGGTCTGGCCAGAAAGGCTACAGCCTCCTGGCACAACCTGTCCGGTCTTTCCGGAAACAACCACTGTCACGTCAGTCAGATTCGGCGGGATGGTGAATGTGACTTTAGCGCCAGTCACCGGATTCGGGCCGTTGTTGACCACAACGGCGCTGTAACCAACGCGGCCACCAGCCTCAATGTTGGCTGAGTCTGGTGTGACGCTGACGGCCACATCTGACGGTGGTGAAGGGATGCTCAGCGCGCAAGCCGAACCAGTGTTGTTGCCAGCTTCAGGATCAAGCGCACCTGACCCGATCAGAGCCGAATTACACATTTCGCCCTTGTAATGCAGATCAACCAGGAAAACTAGTTCAACTGTCTTAGTGTCGCCTGGCGCTATGGAACCGGCCGGGCATTTGATGATGTTCTGCTCATCGATCTGTTCCGGTGAGGGGCAAGCCTCGCCGTCTTTGACGGAGCCTGAAACATAGGTCATGCCGTCAGGCACAGTGTCAGCGATGGTGACGTTTTCGGCGACTGACGGGCCGTCATTCTTGGCGGTCAATTCGTAGGTGACTGTTTGGCCGGCCACGATCGGGTTTGGCCCGCGCAGGGTTTTTGTGATCGAAGTGTCGGCCGTCTGGGTCACGGCGACTGTGACGGCGGCATCGTTGTTGTTGTAATTCGATTCACAGGTTCCGGCTCGCGCATCAGGGCATTGCCAGGTGTTCTTGGAGTAGGCCTGGGCGGTGGCGGTGTATTGGCCGCTCGGCATGCTGGGCGGAATGTCTACTACGACCGAGCCGGGCACGGTGATACCAGGTTGGAACGAATCACGGATCGGCGTTACTTTCCAGCCGGTGCAGGTCACCGTGTAGACCGCGCTCAGGCCTGACCCGACCGAGGTGGTGACGCAGTTCATTACTGGTTCAATCACGTCAACCACTTGGAAACCGGGTGGGAAGGTTGACACCACAACTGGGTTGTCCAGCGCTGATGGCCCCAAGTTGACACCTGACATGGTGTAGACAATCCGGCCGCCAGCTGACGGTGTTGTGGTGGAGACCGCCGCGTCGACCGCTATATCGGCTAAGAAGTCGATGCTGGTTACGGCTGTGGCGTCATTGTTGGTTGAGTTGGAGTCAACCGCATCAGATCTGGCACGCACCTGGTTCGTGATTTGGCGCGGGTAGATCGAATGGAAGTTGTCTGGTGGTAAGACTTCGGGGCAGTCGACCCCGTTGACGTTGTCTTGTCCAGTGCACCAGTACGGCCGGATATCCTGCGGGTCGATATCCGCGACAATTCGCGTATTAGTTGACTGGTTGGCTGGGATTAGTCCGACCACCTGGCCCGCGACCTGCGGCAAGCATTCAACTATCTGTTCACCAGCCCCTGTCAGGCCAACCACGGAACATCCGGGGGAACTGGTGGTGTTGAGTGTCAAACCCAACGGCAGGGTGTCTGTTATGACCGTGTTGTCAGCATCTGAGGGGCCGTTGTTGATCGTGGTCACGGTGTAGCCAGCTGTCGTGCCAGCGTATGACAGCGGTGCGTCAGCTAGTTTGGCGGTTTGCAGGTCGGCTTGGCGGAAAACGTCAGTTGTGGCGGTCGCGGTTACCAAGCTGGACGATGCCAACACCACATCTATCGGCGCCACGGGAGAAGTCGCTGTGGCGGTGTTAGTAGCACCGCTGCCATCGCCTATTTCCGCCTCAACGGCGTGATCAATGCTGCCGTAGACGTAAACGGTCGCTTTGTGGGGCTGGTTCGGATCAGTGTTGGCCGCGACTGTTCCCAGGTCACAGTGGATCGACGTGTCTCCTGGGCTGACCGGGTCACATGTACCAAGATCAGTGTTGACTTGTGTCGTGCTGAAGCCTGATGGCAGGGTGTCGCGCAGAACAACGTCCGCCGCGTCGGCCGCCAGTACCCGTTGCCCGATGCTAAGGCCGGCCGGTACCCACAGTGCGATCTGGTAACCGAACTTCGCCCCAGCCACATATGAGTCATGTCCGTCACCGTTCGGGTTGGGGCCGGTTGAAAGGGCGGTCTTTGTTATCCGCAGGTCGGTTTTCGGATCAGTCACTGTCAGGGCGGCTGTGTCGTAGTTGTTGGTTAGAACTGATTCTGGAGTTGAGGTTGAGGTTGATGCCCAACCACCCCAGGCGGTGCAGGTTACGTCCCGGCCGCAGTCGACATAGGCGGCGGCTGGTGTGGCTGGCGCGATATACATCTGCAAGTCGAACGCCCATTCCGCTCCGGGTGCCAGGCCGCCCGGCAGTTGACAAACTAACTGCAAGTTGACCGCGTCACAGTAGGTCGGCATTCTTGTCGGCTCAACTAGAGCCGATATCGCCACGTTGGACAGCACCTGCGTGTTCTTGGCTGTCGCCGGGCCGTTGTTAACTACGCGGATTTGCGCGTACCGGATAGATCCGGCACCGGTGTAGGCGCCGGGGGCTGGTGTGGTGATCAGGTTGCCGGAACCATCCACGTCATAACCGATCGCGTAAGTGATCACCAGATCAGTTTCAGCGGTGGTCGTCTCAACAACTGTGGCGGTGTTGTTCACCCTGGTGGGGTCACCAGTCGGGGATGTCACGCTGGCGCTGTTGGTCAGGGTTGTGCCCGCGTCGGTACTGGTCGGCAGGCTCACCGGGATCACAATTTGCCAGGTGTCACTGGCCGCCAGCGGGGAACCTTTTGAACAGGTCACTTGTTGTGTCGCGGTAACGGCGCATTCGCTGGGCAGCGAGCCAATCGTCAACCCTGGCGGCAAGTTGTCCACTATGACAGGGTCAACCGCGCCGTCTGGCCCAAGGTTAGTTACGGTCAGGGTGTACTGATCGCCGCTGCGGCCAGCTCCTAGACCACTGGAGGTCTTGGCTAGAGCCAGGTCAGCTTGGGCTGAACCGGTGTGTTCCCAGATGGCAGTGTTGTTGGCGGGCACCGGATCTGGTGTCGCCGCCGAAACACTGGCCTGCTGCTGGTAGGTGGACAATCCAGCCGCGTCGACTGTTCCAACAACTGTCACAACAGCTCCATCGCCTGGCGCCCAGGTGCCAAAGTCGCAGGTCAAAGATGCCAGCGAGCAAGTTCCACTGCCTGTTGTGAGGCTAATCGAGGTTGCCGTCATGCCATCTGGCAAGGTATCCGCCAGGTGTACCGCGACGGCGTTGGATGGCCCCGCATTATTCAGGGTGATCTCATAGCTGACCGGATCGAGTGGGCTCGGAATGTGGCTCGTGACGGACCTCTTGGTGACAGATAGGTCAGCTTCCGGTGTCAGATCAACGCTGGTTGTTGGCGTGTCTGGATGAGGAGTGGAGCCTTCATCGCAGGCCGTGCCAGCGCAAGTCATGGTTGTTGTATTGGTGAACGATCCAGTCCGGGCAGGATCGGTTAGGGCGCCAGCTATGGTGACAGTCGCTTTGGCGCCGGTGCCTCCGGGTGAACTTGGACCAGGTAAGGTGCCCAGGTTACAGGTCGCGACCGATCCCGTGAAGAAGCATGTTCCACGGTCAGATGAGACAGTAGTTGAACCGTCCACGATCAAACCGGCGGTCGCCAAGTCGTCACTGATCCGTACCGCGGCGGCGTCTGACGGGCCAAAGTTTTCCGCCGTGATGGTGAAACTGACCCGCCCGCCGGGTATGGCTTTGGCGCCGCCTGGGCCGGTCTTAGCTAACTGGATGTCACTAACTGGCCCTGCCGGGTTGATGGTGTTGGTGTCAATGTTGTCCGCCTGGTTCGGGTCAAAAGTGGTTGAACTGACCGAAGCGGTGTTCAAGACTGGACCGGCTGTCACGTTGGCGGCTAAATATCCTTGCACCCGGACCACAGCGGTCTGGCCGGGCCTGAGGCGTCCGTCGCTCGCCACAGTGCATTGAACCGAGGCGGCCCCGGCCACCGAGGCGGGACAGTCGACTGTCACATCGCCTTGCCCGCCACCACTGCCGTTACCGCCGCTCAAGCTGGTCAAAACCAGTTTGGACGGGTCTGGTACAAGGTCAGAAATGACCACCCCGAGGGCGTCAGATAAGCAGCCGGACGGGTCTGTTGGACTGGTGGCGTTGCATTGGTTGGTCACTGTCACAGTCCAGTCAAGCGACGCACCCGGGATGGCCGCCGCGGTGTTCAGTGTTTTGCTGATTTTCAGGTCCGCCTGGTGGGTCATCGGGATTGACACGGTGTCCACGTTGTTGGACAGGTCCGGGTCGAATGAGCTGGTTGTGACCGAGGCCATGTTGGACAGGGTCGGATCAGTTGAGGCGGCATCTGGCGCGCCCGCCACCGAAATCTCGATGACCTGGCCACTTGGCATGTCCGGCAGGGTGCAGCTAACTGTGCCACCAGGTCCGGGTGGCAGCGCGCAGGTGCCAGTTTGGGACAGCGGCGGGCCCGCTGTCCACGAAATTGACCCGGCCCGGTACAGGCTCGGCAACGGATCGCTCACCACAACCCCGGTGGCCAGGTTGGGGCCGTCATTTGTGATCGTCAGTTTGGTCACGCCGGCCTGGCCAGCGATCGCCTCAACTGGTGTCATATCCTTGACGATCTTGACATCGGCTTTCAGGCCGACCTCAGTTGTGACTGGTGGAGTCGAATAGGTGGCGGCGATGTGTGTGGTGCCAGTGGTGTAGTACAAGTCAGCCGCGTTGCTCAGCGTGGTACCACCCGCACCGTCTTGAATCTTGACGCGGAACTGGTAATAGGTCGCGTCCAGGACGTTAAAGGTTCCTCCGCCGCCGGGGGTGTTATACGGCCCGGCGCTCCGGCCTAAGTTGATGCAAACAGCGTGGGTGGCGGAATCATATTTGGCGAAACTTGCGCCATCATCTGGCAAGGTGACTGGAGTGATAACCAAATCATCAGCTGTGTTCAACAGCGTTAGCGAACCTAAGATGTAGTCCACTTTGTCTGGTAACACATCACAAGATGACACCCCGACCGCCGGGTCCTGGCCGGTATTAGCGAACATTAACGTGTATTGCAAAATGTCGCCCGGGTTGGCCAATTTGCCCGGATGTGTGACGTTAGTCACTGTCTTTGTTGAGGCGGTGAAATCTGGGGCGTACAAGTTGATCGCTAGGGCTAGAACACCGGGGTAATAGACGTCACCGGCTGAAGAGAAGGAGAAGGTCGCGCTTTGCGCTCCGGCGGGGATAACTCCAGACGCGGCCAGGTTCTTGATATCAAATCCGAGCATGTTCCGGTAAGCCGGATTACGGCTGGTGACGTTATTGCCCGCCAGCGAATTAGCCGAGTTGAAAAAGTTGGAACCAGGCTCAGCCGCTGTGGCTAGCTGGGTTCTGTTCAGTTCGGTATAGTCACCGGTCTGCGCCAGGTCACCTTCATAAGCCACCATTGACAGTTGGGTGTCAACAGTTCCGTCCATTGGGGCGACAAAGCCGCTGATTGAAATGTCCTGGGGCGCCCCAGAACTGACCGTATCGAACCCGTCGAACACGGTCAGGTTGCGTAACGGCAGGCCTGGCGCTGTGTAGACAACAGTCAGAGCCCAGCCCGCATAACGGTCCCAGCCTGTTCCAGCTTGGACGTTAGCACCCCAATAGGTGCCGTTGCCCGCCGCCTTAACTAATGCGGTGGCGTCATAGAACGACTGATATGCACCGTAGGAGCTATCGTTTTGCGCCAGGATCTGGCCTTTGACGGTTTGGTAGGCCGTCGCTCCCGGGGTTTTGATGGCCATTTTGTCGGCATCCACGCTTGAACCAGCGCGGCCATCTGATCCGGCCGCTAGACGGGCTCCCCAGTACAGGCCGACGAATTCGATTTTGGCACCTTCCGGCAAGGACAAGTCAGACGATGACGAGTTGAAGGTTGCCGTTTCCCCGTCGGCATCCAGATTCATCATCGCGAAGTTGTTGTTGTCGTAGACGCCGCCATCATGGGTCCGGCTGCAGTAAGTGCCGGACGATCCAGTTGTGGAGCAAGTCAGCAAACTATTGCCGATCGTCAAAACGGCACCATTGGCGTTGACGCTGTACCGGGTGGTGAATGTCTTATTGGAGGCGGCCTGGGCAGATTCCGGCTCTGCCGTAATGGCCAGAGTTAGTGCCATTACCGCGGCCAGACCCAAAGCTATGCGCCGTTGTATTGTTCTCATATTTCCTCCAGACACCCCGAAAATAGACGTACCGGCTCGGTTAATCGTACATTCGTCCTGGAATGGACTGTGCGGACGGTCGCTATTCGGGCCGGAGTCTTCTCGACGGCAAACCAAATAGTTTGACGTCGAGGCAAACGCAAACTAATTCCCCGGAGGAATTAGTTGACGGAGTCTTGCCTGACAGCGCGGCCCGCAACTGGACTAACCCGGCTGGCCGCGGCCAGCGGCCAAGGTGAGCCGTTAGGCTGCCCAGCATGGCAGTTGTCTTGCTGGCGGTCGGGGGTCTGGCCGTCATCCTGGTAGCCCGAGTCGTCTCGTTCCGGACGCGCCTTGGCGCACCGTTATTGCTTGTCTTGACAGGCTTGGCCGTCTCGCTGGCGCCAATCGTGCCTGGCATCAAACTGGAACCCGAATGGGTCCTGGCGGGTATCTTGCCGCCATTGCTGTACGCCTCGGCCATGCGCTTACCGTTGGTTGATTTCCGGCGCGATCTGCCACTAATTGGCGGCTTTTCGATTGTCTTGGTTCTGGTTACAGCTGTTCTGGTGGGTTTGGTTATACACGCCGTCTACCCGCGCCTGCCATTCAATCTGGCGATCGCTTTGGGTGCCGTCATTTCACCGACTGATGCCGCCGCCACCGTAATCATCCGACGGGCGGGTGCGCCCGCCCGCGTGGCCGGCGTGCTTGACGGCGAATCGCTCTTCAATGACGCCACCGCGCTTGTCATATTGCGCACAGCCATCGCCGGGGCCGCCTCATTCTGGGGTGTGGCTTGGGATTTTGCCTGGTCAGCCGGCGTCGCTGTGGCTGTTGGAGGACTAAGCGGCTGGCTCGCTCTGCACCTCGGGGCCCGCCTGCGCGACCCGGTGGCTTACACCCTGTTCAGTTTCCTTGTGCCGTTCGTGGCCTATTTGCCTGTTGAACACCTGGGGGCGTCTGGCTTGGTGGCAGTGGTTGTGGCCGGGCTGGTGGCCGGCCAAGGCGGCCACCAGTACATCTCAGCCAGGAACCGGCTGGCGGGACACGCCACCTGGGAGACAGTTGAGACGCTAGCTGAAGGTGCCGTCTTCCTAGCCATGGGGTTGCAAGCCTTTGGCCTGTTTGAGGAGTTCTTGGCGGAGCATGACAATGTGGCCGGTGCGTTGGCCACAGCCGGTATAGCCCTGGTGGTGTTACTGGTGGTGCGCGGCGTCTTCAGTACCGTAGCGGTCGCCTTACCCAGGCTAGCCGGGCGGCCAGGCGGCCGCACCAAGCCGACTACTGTCCCCGGTCGCCGCAAACCACCAGCCGCTCCCAGCCACGACCGGGCGGACCAGGCGCACCAGGCGGACCAGACATACCAGACAGGCCAGGCGCAGCGGGCAGACCAGGCGGACCGGTTGAACTGGAAAGACGGTGCTGTGCTGGAGTGGGCCGGATTACGCGGTGTGGTCACCCTGGCGGCCGCCCAAACCCTGCCGCTGGACGCACCCGAACGGCCAGCGGTTGTTCTGATCGCCTTCACTGTGGCGACCGCTTCGCTGCTAATCCAAGGCTTCAGCCTGCCCAGCCTGCTACGCCGACTCCGACTGACAACCCAGGACCCAGCCGTTCTGGCGCGTAGGCGGCTAGAACTCCGGCAAGCCTTAGCCCACACGGCACGTGACTTCCTGGAACAAGAAGGGCCCAACCTAAGACGGCCGGACGGCTCCACCTATGAACGGCGCAGTTTGGGACTGGCCCTATCAACCGCCCCGTGGGTGACTGTGCCAGAAATCGACCAACCAGTTGAAACTACACCCCAACTAGTCGGCACCCGCCGGGCTGAGCTACGTGAACTCCGTCTGCTAACAGTCCAGGCCATGCGCCGGGCCCTGTTAGTGGGCCAAGCCACCGGGCCGCACTTTCCGTCAAGCGTTGTAGAAGAAGCCTTCAATGACCTTGACCAAGAAGAAGTCGGCCTTGACGGCTCCTAGCGAACCCCCACGCGACCTCCCTGGACGGGTCCTACCATCTTTGCTTACCGCGTCTTCGCTGGTGAGAGCTTCACTGCCACCGTTTGGTCCGGCCGGAGGGTGCCGTGCAGCAGCACCCTCCCAACCGAGTCAGGTAACCGAATCAGGTGGCGGGCTGTTCCCGGCGCCGACGGCGAGCCGCCAACACCAGCCACCAGCCTGACACCAGCAGGCCAGCCGCCACACCAATCAAACCGATCACCCCGTCAGAGCCGGTCACCGGCAGTTCAGTCTCAACGTTGAACTTAGCGCTGGCCATACCAGATAACGGGCCGCTCAGTTCAGCTGAATGGCTGCCAATAGCGGTGCTGGCCGCTAGCGTCCAAACAAAACTGACCTTGCCGTTACTGTCCGCCTTAGCTTTACCGATCTCCAGCGGATCAGACCGCATCACAGCGGTGACCTCCTCACCAGGCTGGAAGTTGATTCCTGTAGCTGTCTGCTGCTCGCTAGCGTAGAGAGCTGACTTAGCCAAGGTGACCTCTGGGATACCGATCCGCCAAACATATTCGGTCTCATTTTCGGCCGGATCAATCTCAATCACAGTCACCAGGTCACCCTCGTCGGCTTTCGGCACCAACTCGCAACTCCAGCTCAGATCGTCCTTCACAGTGGTGCGGCAAAGCTCATCGCCGTCCGAGTCCCGAACCACAATGACATCCCCAGCCTGTTCACCCCGGCCGTTCAAAGTTTCACCGTCAGACGGCACAGGCTGAGTGACTGGTGGGACGGCATCGACTACCGCTGGCGTGCGTGACGAACCATTACCGGCTGTGTCCCGCACCGCGACGTGGATCGTCTCACCGTGGCCAACGGACGGCAAAGCGCAGTTGAACTTACCGTCAACGCCGACCGCGCAACGCCCGATCTCCTCACCATCGGCATCAAGCACCACAGCGGTCAGGTCACCTTTAGCGGCGTCCGCTAAGTCATCTTCATGAACAACACCGGTCACCTTAGAACCATTCGACGGATTAACCGAAGGTGCCCGCGGCGGTGTCGCGTCAGTGAACCGCACAATGGCCGGACGGGCTGAACCGTCCGGGTTGGTAACTCCGTCAGCTGTGGCTATGGCGATCCCACCGACCTTGGCGGTGATCTCCCACGGGCCTTCCAAACCGAAGACGCCTAGCGTGGCGGTGCCAGCTCCGAGGGCAGCATCGCTCATAGCGGCTTCAACCACAACCTCAGCTGGACCATCGGTCCTGACCGAATCGTTCACAACCCAGGTGCCTTGCGGGATGTTGAAGGTGACCAAACATGGCTCCTCTTGCAACCCTTGCCAGCAACTGGCGGCATTCCCGGCCAGGTCACGCAAGGTGGCCCGGACTTGAAGCAAACCTTCACCATTGGCCCTGGCAGGCAGTAGTGGTGAAGTCAGTTCACTGGTTGTGCCATCAGGTGGGCCGCCAGAGAAACGCACCAAGAACGATTCACCAACGTCACGCCAGCCGTCCGATGTTCGGACCTGGACTTGACCAGTCGCGGCTAAGACGCTGCTTGACGTCAGTTTCCAAGTGAAAGTCCCAAAATGGCCGCTGGCGGGCGAACCGGTAAAAGCGTTACCGGATGGCGTCACCGTGACCGCTGCGTCCAAACCGTCAATCCGCACCTGAGCACCTGGAACCAGCAGATCAGAAACTGACTTAGTGGTCACAGTCAGGCTGTAGGCGTCAGATTCGGCACCACTAGCCGGCACAGCCACACTGTTATCCGTTGTGGCCAGCGGAGTGATCGCATACGAAGAGTGCAACTCATCGGCTGGGCCAGACTCGAAAGTCACCGACTTAGGTGCGCCGCGGATGAAATCGCCAAGATTCGGCCAGAAAGCGCTCACCGGGAATGATCCAGGTTCCCAGCTAGTCAAATAGACCAGGGCTTTACCTTTCTGATCGCACCAGTCTGGAGCGTCAGCCCGCGACGGATCACAAGTGCTGACCGTCGCCTCAATGCCGGAACCGTTAATATCTGGTCCAGCGATCGAAGTTTCACCCGGCGCGACCTGGAACACGATAGGAATGTCCGGCAAAAGGTTACCCCAGATGTCGGCCGCGATTACCCAAGCCGAATGCTGCTGTGAGCCGTTAGCTAGCACGTTACCGGGCGTGGCGAAGAATTCGAACTGTTCACGCGCGGGCGGCCCCGAAACAAACTCAACCGAGCGCGGATCAGGCGCTATACCGTCAGCCCCGATCTTCGCCCGCAGCTCATGTGTTGCCGCGACAGTTGAACGGATCTCAACCTGGACCTGGCCGTTCGCGTCAGTCACGTAAGGACCGGCTGGTGACAGCATCAAAGCTGGGCCGTGTTCAAATTCGACTGACGCACCGGGCACCAGCAGGTGTGACGGGCTGTTGTCCCGAACCGTGACGGTGGCTGTGAAATATTCGGCGGCATCAGCAACCCGGGTACCAACCGGTGTGATCTCCCAACTCGAGTCGAAAGCGGACGGCCCATTGGTTGAGAACAAGAAATCAGCGTTACCGACTGGCGGTGTTCCGATGACAGCACTGAGATGAGTTGTCTCCGGGGTTGGGCTGGCCACCAAAACCCGGACCCGCCCCAATTCGGACGAATAAACCTTCAGAGTCTTGCCTAACGGGTCGCCTGTCTCTGGATCAACAAAGTGCGCGTTCTTGTCCGCGCTCAAAGCGAAGTCCACGGCGACGCCCTTGATCACGTTCGAATTAGCGTCCAGGACCGTCAAACTAGCACCGTGGGTGGCGTGATCATCTGACAGGACCGGGCCAGTCGTAGCGCTGAAGGTTGCCCGTGTCAGGTCATAGTCAACTGGTCCAGGGCCATAGGTGACTTTGACCTCAAAAACAGTGCCCTTCGGTTCGGTTGCGACCGGATCAGCCCCAACCAGAACCCTAACGGCGTACTCCCCGGCTTTCAGGGTGGATAACTGGATTTGAGCTTGACCGGTTGGGTTACCGTTACGCCCGGTGATGAAGGCGAAGGACTGCATCTGAACGTCAACAGCCGTAATCGGCACGAATTGGACAGTCCCGCCAACCCCGTTGATCGGTACAGACGCCGAGTTACGCAGCGTCACCGTCACAGTAAACGAATCAGAACCGTCAGCGATCGCTCCATCTGGGGAAACGTTGGTCGGGGTGCGGTCAACTCTGAAATCGGATTCATTTGGTTGTGGGGCGTCGTTGATGAAGTTGGCTTCCGGGTACGGCTCGGGGCTGTAATCCCCATCTAGCTCGCCGCGCACCGGGAAATTGCCCATGAACAGCGAAACAATCTCAACTTCAACCAGACCGTTTTCGCCGGACACGCCAGAAGCTGTCTTGCCGCCACCGGGGGCACCAAACTCGGCCCCTTCTACGCCGTCATAAACCAGTTCAAATCCAAGGGTGATGTCTTTGACTGGGTTACCTTCAGCGTCTTGGGCGGTCATGCTAGCTGGCACACTGGCCAGGCCGTTAGCGGCCACCGGGTTAGCTGACACGGTCAAGGAAGCCAGCGTCAAGACTGGGTCAACTGGACCGGCTTTGAAGCGGCATTGTTGGGTGGTGCCAAGCTGCTTGTCACCGGCTTCAGCTTTGACGTCATATAGACCGGCCCGCCGGACGGTGAAGTCATCCCAAGTGACCGATCCGCCAGAGGTTCTCAACGTTGGGCCAGCCGTCCAAGTTGTGGCCGTGGTTAGCTTGTAATAGAAGGTCACATCAGTCGCTGGGGTGTACAGGTTGTGGCTGGAATCGAACAGTTCAACTTTGACCTTGTGGTATTCGGTCACCACTGTCTGGATGGCTGGCAAGGTTGTGATGCTGACCACCGAATAGTTGGGTTCTAACGGAGCGTTAGTGAAGACCGCCTCAGCGGGCGAACCGTAGTCGATCGTGATGGTGTCTGAATCGACTGTGGCATCGGCTGTCACCTCATAGGTTCCGACCACAGTTGATGTCAGGGCGACGGTCGCCATACCCAACGTGTCCGTTGTGACATCAACGGTGTCCGGCCCAGCGACACCACCGGCCTTAGTGTCCGCCGGGAAGGCGAACGTTACAGTGGCGTCCTTGATCGGGTTGCCTTTAGCGTCCGTCACATAAGCCGTAATCACCTGGGTTTGGTCCCCGTCAGCCGCGGCCGCCAAACCAGGCGACACCAGTCGGGTCAAACGCTCTCCACTAACTGGTGGCCCTTCGCGGAACTTAGCGGTTTGCGGCGACCGGGAGACTTCCGCATCATTGATGTAAGCGTGGACAGTCCAAGTGGTGGCGTGCTCTGAGGTGAACTCAAAGACGGCGATCCCGTTCGTTCCGCTGGTCGCGCTGCCTTGGCCTGTTATGACACCAGCTTCTCCAGCCCGGCGGGGATAGGAATAAGTGAACTTCACGTCAATGCCAGATACACCGTTGCCTTTGGCGTCTTTGACCGCCACTTCAGCCCGGTGGGATTCATCGCCGTCAGCTACCTTGGTTAGCCCGCCGGCCGCGGTTGGGATGCTCAATTCAGAAAAACCGGGTACCGCCGGACCAGGCTTGAAGGTCAGTTCAAGCGTGCCATTAGTTCTGATGTTGGTTGATTCGGCTGGGCCGCGAACGTTAGTGATACTGACAGCGGGGTTACCGACCTTGGCTGTGACCAGGTAAGCTGTGCCTTCTGGTTCGGCTTTCTCAGAGGTCACGGCGATTTCAGCTAGGCCGGCCGCGTTACTGGTAGCGGATACGGCAGTTGGGCCCGCCACGCCTCCACCAGCCGCGTTACTTGGAACCTGGAAGGTGACGGTCGCGTTAGCCACTGGATGCCCGTAGCAGTCGTAGAGCCGGGCGGCGGCTGTCAGCGAGGCGGTGCCGTTGGCTGTGGCTGTGCCGTTCGGCTGGATCAACCAGGAATAATCAGCGCAGACCGGGCCGGCCACGAAGTGGGCTGTGGCGTTGCCGTCAGGCGCTTTGACCTTCAGTGATGTGGGGCCTTCTTTGGCGCTCAGGACACGGTTACCAATTTGATCACCGGTGAAATAGGCCAGATAAATGCCTTGGCCTTGATGAGTGAAGGAGCCAACGCTAACTCCGCCACCGGTTGGTCCGTCGGCCGACAGATCGGCGGCTGAAGTTGTGATCGGCAGGCCATTCTCGCCCCGCAAGCTGACTGTGACAGTCCCAGTGGCCTGGCCGTCGGCTACTACATCGCCAGTTGAGACGGTGAACCAGGTTTCTGGGTTTTCTGGATCAACGATGTCGTCATCCCAGACCAGGGTCTTGGGGGAGCCGCCCACCGCGACGCCAGTGGCCTTGGCTGTTAGCTCGCAGGTGGTGGCTTTATCGGCGGTGGCGGTGGTTGTGAACTGGCCGATCCCGGAGGTTAGGCCCGTGGTGGTGGCCGTGCCGTTGGCGAAAACAGCGGCACAGTTCGGTCCGGTCAGGGTCAACTCGACTTGGACGTCTCCGACCAGGTTGTTCCGGCCGTAATCCCAAGCTGTCAGCCGGATTTGGTAGGACTTACCGGTGACTATCTTGTCTGGCACACCGTCTGGTTGATCGCTTGGATCATCTGGATCGTCGACTGGAGTCGATGGGCTGACCGTCAAAGTCGAATGGGTTGGGCTGACTGGTGGGGTGGTGTAATGCGTCAGCAGTTTCTTGCCGTCGGCGTCAATCATCGAATCGAGTGTGAAACCTCCCGGTTGGCCAGCTTTGTAATGCACGTTGAGGGTGCGTAACCCAGCTTTGGCCGAATAGACGTCTAGTTCGTAAAGGCCTTGGTCGCATTCGCCAGCCGGCCATTCCCGAACGCAACTGAAAACTCCGGAGTTAGCGAAGTAGATCAGCCCGGCGGTGTCAGTCGGGTCTAGTGTGACGGTCAGGTCGCCAGTGGCGTCTTTCACCGGGTTGGAGTATTCGTCGATGAGTGACACCTGGATGGTTTGCTTACCCCAGTTGGCGACTGTTGTTCCGGGTACGTCATGGTTTGCGACCTGGTCAAAGTCATCTGTGATCTCCGCGCCCGAGCCGTTCTCGATCGGCCCGCCGGGCCGGAAGTAGAGCCAGCTCCGGTCAATTTCTACGTTATCCGGGGTGCGGGCGATTACTTCGTAACGGTCAATCATTGTGGCCGTAACCGTGGCGCTGCAATCGCCGTCAGCATCCAATTCGCAACCGTAGGCGTAACCGTTTGATTCAACGAATCTCACCAGCGTGGTGGGGAATCCGTTTGACGCCAGCAGCAGCAAGTTGATTTCCATGCCTTCGACTGGTGTCTGGGTGACGCTTCCGTCAGCTGTTGTCACCCAGGCCGCACCGTGGACTGAGACGGTGTAGGTCTCTACGCCAATAACGATTGGTGTGGCCTGGTTTGGGGTTGGTGTGACCGTCATGGTTGAGGCGCTGGCCGTGATGATTGGTTGGTAGACCAGTTCGCAGGTGATGTCAGGGTTGGCTGCTGTGGCGGCGGCCGACAGCTCGAGTGTGCCGCCTGAAATGTCGTAGGCCACGCCAACCTGAGTCGCGCTGTTGTAGCAGACCGTGTCTTCTGACAGGCCCCAGCCGTTCATCGCGCTGGCGCCTTGTGGGCCGACACCGGTTGTGTTGATGGTGACGCCCAGCGCTGGGTCTACAACAGCGTGGTCATTTGGCAGCCAGGTGATGGCTTGACCGGTTTGGGCTGGCAGCAGCGCACTATTAGTGGTGGACGATGGCGCCGTGCCAGAAACGTTGCTCAGGCTTAGGTTGACATACGCGGCCAGGTTATCAGTTGTACGCGCACCAAGGCGTATAACGCCATTGGCGATCGCCAGACGATAATCCTCAACCTCGCCAACACCCGCCCAAGCCTGGCTCGACTGGTCAGTCAGAGCCGTCGCTCCCGGACCGAAATCAGTCCGCCGGTCCACCCGGGCACGTGCGTAAACGTTAGCCAAACCGCCCGCTGGAGCTGTCTGGGCGGCATCGTAGGCGGCCGTATAAGACGTTTCCGAACCAAACGTGTGGCTGAACAATTGGTCCGACAAGCTAGACGATGCCGTCCCCCCAACTAGCGGCGAAAGCCAAGCTCTAGCCGTCGCGCCGCTAGTGTAGAACCCACCAATCTGGGTCTGGAAAAGGTAGCGCTGACCGGCCGCCATAATCCGGCCCTGAGCTGGTACGAAAGCCTCAGCCGGTGGCACAACACCCGAACTCGGCCGCGGTGCGAAACTCAAACCATCATCAGTCGCGTTGTGGGCCGCGGCATCAGGCCCTGGAGCGCCATCCGGATAAGGCGCCTGAACCGAACCAAGGTAAAGGAAACTAGAAACCGCACTAGGGCCACTATTGGCGGCTAACGTCTGATAAGTATCAGGTGCATCCCCCCAGGACCGGGCTGTGGTCAGACCAAAGTCCGCCCGCACCACCGCCTGGTCAGAACTCATATCCACCTTAGAGACAGTGCTCGCCCCGCCTGATCCGGCGATCGGGGACGTCACCGAAGCTGGGTCAACCCCGTCACGCCTAGCGCCATAACACGCCCCACTCGAGGACCGCTCAAAATAGTCACCCGTCTGAGAGGCACAAAGAGCCGTCACAACATTGGTGCCGCCGCGAGTGTCACTCATCGACCCGGCCGAAGCGTAAGACTGTGAGGCGTTGATACCGCCGATCGCATGCGGGCGCAACCTGAGATAGAAAGTGTCAGAAGCTGACGGCAGCAAGGCCGAATATGAACCATCCGTGTCAGTTGTCAGACTGCCGCGCAGAACCGGCGCACCGCCCTCATGAGACTGCCAAACATCGATCTGGACACCACCTAAACCGTTATCACCAGACTCGATCACACCATCGCCATCAACATCCCGGTAAACCCGGCCCTCAATCACCGGAGCCATCTGAGCTGAAGCCAAATCCCGCGGGCTCATCGAAGACGGCAGCCCCAGGTTGATGGCGCTTCCAGCTAGCGGATCCCAGCGGTAAATCGAATCATCGCCGTGAATCGTGTAAAGGTAACCATCCAGGAAAGCCATACCCCAGACAGCGTTAGTGTCAACCGCGCTGAACAGCTTAACTACGTTGTAGGTCCAACCGGTTGACAGTGGAGCACCGACCGACTGGCCGACACCCGGAGCTGAGCGTGGAATGTTGAACCGGATCAGTGCCCAATAGTCCGCCCCACCCCGTGCGAAACGAGCCATCCGGTAAGCGTTGCCGTTGGCGTCAATCGCCATATCAGAACCCAAGCCCCAGTTGCCGGTAAAGGTGCCACTCAGGCCAGCGGCGGTGGCCGCCTGAGCCAAGTTGAGCGCGCCAGGGGCTGGCGGTGTGGCCGAAGACCGGGCCAGCCGTTCGACAGTGCCGCCGATGATCGCGCCCTGGCCGTTCCTCTGCGCCACCACCCGGACCAGGTTGAACCGCGGATCATTGGTTGTCGAGTCGCCGTCGAAGTCTTCTTCATCAGCGCCAATCAGGTAAACCTCACCAGTCTTCTGGTTGATCTCACCGCCCCAGGTGGTGCCCAGCCAGCCGCCAGTGCCACTTGGTGTCAGGTCAGTCACCGGTAAGCAATCACCTGAACCAGAAGCCAAAAAGCCCGCGTTCTCACCATTGGAACCCCAACCCAAATGCATCAAAGTGGAGATTCCATCAGCCATCAGCAACGGGCCCATAGCCAGGTTGTTCCAGTTGTTACCGGAACAGGCCTGACCGTTGGCTGTCTCGGTCTTGTCGTAGCGGACCGTCAACCGGTTGTTGAAGTTAGCGGCGGTGGCGGTTCCCGGATCAGCGATCATGCGCGGCCGGGCCAGGTTGCTGGCTGGTGTTGTCCCAACCATCCAGAGCTGATTCGGGGCCATGACGCCATCCCAGTTGATGTAGCCGACCGCTTGAGAAGTGTCGGCCGCGGTCAGGGACTGGGCAATGCTTAGGCCCGTGATCCCCAGCACCGCGGCGGCCATCATCGCCACCGGCCGCACCCAACGGGGACGGTGCGACTGGCTATCGGCAGTCGGCTGACTAACGGGAGTGGTGACTGGCTGGTTGGCGTGGCTATTCGAACTTGTCACGATGGGCACCTCGGTCATTTCGCGCCGCACAACGCCTATGCTGCGGCTGATGGGCAATCCTGCTAACACGCTACCCTTGTTTGACGCAACTCAGACCGGCCAATTGGTGGATAATACCTAAGGATCTGGTCCTATTTGGTCCGGTTTGTCTGGCCTCAAGCCGACCAGAAGCTTCTGGGCTGGTTGTCCGGCGTTTATGTTCTTTGGTCCGGGCTGGTTGTCGGGCGTTAATGAGCTTCGGTCCAGCCTGACTGTCAGACGCTAATGCGCTTCGGTCCAGCCTGCCAAGCCCGCCACGACGATTCCACAATCGACTCCAGGTCATGGCCCGCTTTCCAGCCAAAGACCCGTTCAATCCGGCTAACGTCACTAACTAGGAGGGGCGGATCGCCCGGCCGACGCGGCTCAATATCAGGTGTCACATCAAGACCACTAACCTGGCCGATCATCTCAATCACGCGGCGGACCGAATGGCCAGAACCGGTCCCAATATTAAAGACATCAAACGGTCTGTCAGCCCGGTTCAGATAGTCCAAAGCCGCCATGTGAGCGGTCGCGATATCCAACACATGAATGTAATCACGGACGCAGGTGCCGTCCTCAGTCGGATAATCATCACCAAAAATCGCCGGACGGCGATTCTCGTAAAGCTTTTCCAGAACCATCGGAATCAGGTTCAAAACCGCCGGATCGCCAATATCTTCCCAGCCAGCGCCAGCCACATTGAAGTAGCGCAGGTTGACGGCTCGCAGGCCCCAAGCCCGGGCCGCATCACGGGCAAGCCATTCACCAGCCAGTTTTGATTCACCGTAAGGATTGATTGGACGCATCGTGATGTCCTCCGCCACCCGGCCAGCCGGTGGCACACCGTAAGTCGCCGCTGAGGAAGAAAAAACCAACCGTTCAACGCTCTGAGCTCGCATCGCCAGCAGCAGATTAGCCATCCCACCAATGTTCTGCTGGTAATACCAGGCCGGGCGTTCAACCGACTCACCAACCTGTTTACGGGCGGCCACATGAATCACGGCGACGCAACCATCCAGCGCTGCCTGAAGGCGGGGGATTTCAGCGGTGTCCGCCAAGTCAAGCTGAACCAGACGGGCCGACCCAATCCGGCTGGCCTGACCATAAGACAGGTCATCGATTACGGTCACGGCCTGACCAGCCTGCTGCAATAGCCGAACAATGTGCGCTCCGATATAGCCGGCTCCGCCGGTCACGCAAATGGTCATACCACTAAGCCTACGGCCGTCAAACACCAGGCAGGCGTTTTAGGGGTGAGGCTCGGCTTTATCGGTGTGTCCAGCCGGTTCAATCTGGAAAGTTGAATGTTTCAAATCAAAATGGCCTGACAGGCATTCACCCATGTGATCCAGCAGTTCATGGTAAGCCTCCGGGTTGAACCGTTCAGGTGTAACCACAACATGCGCTGTCAGCGCCGCCAGACCTGAGGTAATGGTCCAAGCATGAAGGTCATGAACCGAAACCACACCCGGCAGTTCCTCCAGATGATGACGCACCTGATCCAAGTCCATGTCTTTCGGTGTTGCCTCCAACAGAATCCTGACCACGTCCCGCAGCAGCGAATAGGCCCGCGGCAGTATCAGGCCAGCTATCACCAGTGAAGCGATCGCATCCGCCTGTACCCAGCCAGTCCAGGCGATCACAGCAGCAGACATGATGACCGCCACAGAACCGAGTGAATCACCCATCACTTCCAAGTAAGCGCCACGCAGATTGATCGATTGTTTAGCGCCAGAACGCAGCACCAGCAAGGCGATCACATTGGCCACCAGACCGGCCCCAGCCACGATCATCACCGGCCCGGGTGTAACTTCTGACGGCTCGGCCAGGCGTTGAACACCCTCAATCGCCACACTGACAGCGATCGCCACCACTACCAGTCCGTTACTCAGTGCTGCCAGCACTTCAACCCGTTTCAACCCGTAAGTTCGTTTCGAGTTGGCTGGCCGGGCCGCCAAGGCGGTCGCGGTCAGAGCGAACACCAGACCGATCGAATCCGCTGCCATGTGGCCCGCATCAGCCAAGAGTGCTAGCGAACCAGTCCAGATAGCGCCAACCACCTCAGCTATCAGAATCGAGCCCGCCAAAGACAGAGCGATAATCAAAGATCGGCGAGGGGAGGCTGGGTCGGCCGAATGAGAATGCCCGTGGGCGTGGTTCATTGACTCATTCTGACATCAACCGGCCGTCCAGCGCCGGTCCCGTCTCACCACATGCCAGACCTCTTCGCCGCGTCACCCTGGCGACGTTCCGCAGGATATGGGGAGAGGTGAACAGACGAAACCGGGCGCCGAAAGCCAGCCCGACAGCATCGTCCAACTGAATGACCCGCTTGATTGGCATGTCCGCACCGCGTCCCGTAGCATGGCGTGGTCCAACGAGCCCCCATCGTCTAGCGGCCTAGGACTCCGCCCTTTCACGGCGGCAACACCGGTTCGAATCCGGTTGGGGGTACCGCGTCGGCCATTTAGCTTCCGCCGTTGAGCGGTCCGGCGCCTTAGCCGCCTGGCCGGGCGTGCTGTAAAGCCCAGTGATACATCGCGATGGCGGCCGCCGCGCCAGCGTTAAGCGACCGGGTGGAACCGTATTGGGTTATTTCATATAAGTACGATGCCGCCCCAACGGCTTGGCCGCTAAGGCCAGGTCCCTCTTGGCCAAACAACAACAAGCAAGCCCGTGGCAGTTTGGCTCGCTCGAGCGGTTCGGCGCCCGCCAAATTATCAATCCCCACGATCACCAACCCGGCGGCCGCAGCGTAACTGACCAGGTCAGCCACCGTTGGATGATGATGAACCGTCAGGTAGCGGTCAGTTACCATGGCGCCGCGCCGGTTCCAGCGGCGCCGCCCAACAATGTGAACCCCGGCCGCACCGAAGGCGTTGGCGCTGCGGACGATCGCGCCAATGTTGAAATCGTGTTCCCAGTTCTCAATCGCGACATGGAACGGCTGCGCCCGCTGAGTTAGATCAGCCTGGATCGCCTCAAGCGACCAGTAGCGGTAGCGGTCCTGAACATTGCGCCGGTCGCCGTCAGCCAAGAGTCGCTGGTCAAACCGTGGATCATCTGGCCAAGGCCCAATCCAGGGTCCGACCCCTGGGGCCCTGTCCTCCGGCCAGGTCCCAGAAGGCGGCGGCTGAGCGGGATCAGGCGTGGTATTACGGTTTGCCATGACTGGCACCGTACCCTAGGTACCTGTTGTAGGACAGGCTCCTAGGACACCAAACTATGCTGGTCTTCCGCGTCTCCACAGGTGAGAGCTTCGCTCCCAGCGCGTCCACGCGGCCGGAGGTGGTTCTTCAGTAACCTCGTGAAGGCTTGATCCCATCTCACCAACCAAGGAGTTACCATCGCAATGACTCTTCTCACCAACAGCCTGGAAAGTCTCAACGCCTCTGTTCTAGCCTTTGGGCCGACCTGGCTTGACCCGGCCTACCTGATCGAGGCCTTCGCTCGGTGGCTCGGGCCGTGGATGCTAGTTGGCGTCTGTGCTGTGGTGTTCGCTGAGACCGGCCTGATGGTGGGGTTCTTTCTGCCCGGCGACTCGTTGCTCTTCACGCTCGGCGTGTTTATTGGCACAGACATTGTTGATGTTCCGCCTCAGGTCGCCTGCCTAGCGATCGCTGTCAGCGCCATAGTAGGTGATCAGACCGGCTACTGGATTGGCCGCGGGCTTGGCCCCAAAGTGTTCAACAAGCCGGATTCGCGCTTGTTCAAACAGGAATATGTCGACAAGACAAGAGCCTTCTTTGATAGATACGGTGGCCGGACAATCATAATTGCCCAATACGTCCCGATTGTGCGGACATTCGCACCAGTTGTGGCGGGTGTTGGGCGAATGAATTACCGCCATTTTGTTTCATTCAACGTGGTGGCCGCCTTTAGCTGGGGGATCCTTCTGCCTCTGGCGGGAATGCTGTTAGGCCAGTTCAAATGGGTTGGCGACAACATAGATCTAATAATCATTCTGATCGTTTTGCTTTCGGTCACGCCGATGATCATTGAGTTCTTGCGTCACCGATCGGCCCGGAAATCAGGCGGCCAAGCGGCCGAAGCGACTGGTCAAGCGGCCGAAGCGGCCAGCCAAGACGAAACAACCAGCTGAGGCACACTAACTAGATGACACCAGGTCAACCAGGCACACCAGCCCGGCCAGCGTCAAACGCCAGCTAAGACTGACCGGCCAGACCGAGATCGGTCAGGTCAAACAAGTAGTGATAGGGCAGCCCGAGCGCCTCGATCCGCTGCCGCGCGGCGGTCGCCCGGTCCACGATCACCGCCACAGCCTTGACCTGAGCACCGGCCTGGCGTAACGCCTCAACCGCCGTCAGAACTGAACCACCAGTAGTTGAGGTGTCTTCAACCGCCACAACTGGACAGCCGACCACATCTGGACCTTCAATCCGGCGCTGCAGACCGTGCGCCTTAGCGTCCTTGCGGACCACAAAAGCATCCAAGTTCAGGCCGCGGGAAGCGGCGGCGTGCAGCATGGCGCTCGCTACTGGATCGGCTCCCAGGGTTAATCCGCCAACCGCCAGATAATCGTCACCGGCTACCAGACCACCCTCTTCTAGCATGTCAAGCAGCAAATGACCAACAAGAGGCGCCGCCTGATGATGCAATGTGACGCGCCTTAAATCAACGTAATAATCGGCCTGGCGGCCAGATGCCAGCGTGACACGTCCGTGCACCAGAGCGAGACGCTCGATCAGCCGGAGCAGTTGCAGACGTGGTTCGGGCAACTCCCCGCCAACTGGCCCAAGGCCAGCCGGGTTCACCGGTCCTCGATCTGGCTGACGGCCCGCACCAGCCAACGGGGTAACAGCCGGACTACCTGGCCGAGCAATCCATAACGCAGCGAAGGAGTTGACAGGACCACGCCCCGGCGCACATCAGCCAGGGCGCGCGACACCACGTCGGCGGCCGACAACCAGGCAACCGACGGGTATGACAGGTAATCCAGGCCCGCCCGGGCGTGAAACTCGGTCCGTGTCAGCCCTGGCAGGAGGGCTGTGGCGGTAACTCCGGTGCCCTTCAATTCGACGGCTAGACCTTCGGTGAACGTTTTGACCCAGGCTTTGTCAGCGGCGTAAAGCCCAGACGCGAGGTGGGCCGCCACCGAAGAGACGTTCAGGATGGCTCCGCGCCCACGGCCAACCATGGCGACAGCCGCCGCGTGTGATAGCACCATGACAGCGTGGATCATTAGTTTTTCCATTGCCGCTGAGTCTTTTAGTGAAGTTCTGATGAATGGTTGACGCACACCAAAGCCAGCGTTGTTGACTAGTAAACCAACTGGCCGTGTCTCTGATTTGAGCCGCTGTGCGACTCGGTTTAGGTCACGCTCTTTGGTCAGGTCAGCTTGAATTACTTCGACTCTGACTCCAGCGGCGGAACGGATTTTGGCGGCCAAATCATCAAGCCGGGCTTGATCCCTGGCGACCAGCACAAGGTTGTGCCGGACGGTGGCTAACTGCCAGGCGAACTCTTCGCCTAAACCGACGCTCGCCCCCGTGATCAGTGCTGTTCCCATGGGCAAAGCCTACCTGGCCTGCCTGCCTGGCGGGTCGCCTGGCTGGTTGTCTGGCTGGTCGTCTGGCCTTGGGCCGACCCGGCTAGGCTGGTCGGCATGCGGATCGCTAGCTGGAACATCAACTCTGTCCGGGCCAGGGTCGACCGAGTCTTGGCTTACTTGGATGACCACCAAATTGATGTTCTTGCCCTGCAAGAAACCAAGGTGGCTGATTCGGCTTTCCCGGTTGAGCCGTTTGAGGCGGCTGGTTATGAGGTAGCCCGGACTGGTTTTGACCAGTACAACGGCGTGGCGTTGATCTCACGCCTCGGTTTGAGCCAGGTTCAGACCAAATTTCCTGGTCAACCAGCTTTTGGTAAGGACGGTAAGGAGCCGCGAGTTGAGGCGCGGGCGATCAGTGCCGTCTGTGGCGGGGTCACCGTTTGGTCGCTTTACGTGCCGCATGGCCGTGGCTTGGAAGATCCGCACATGTCTTACAAGTTGGAGTTTTTGAGTGTTTTAGCGCACGATGCCGTCGGCTGGCTTACGGCCGCGCCTTCAGCTCAGATCGCCTTGGTAGGTGACTTTAATGTGGCGCCGCTCGACACGGATGTCTGGGATCCGGCTGTGTTCGAGGGTAAGACCCACACTTCACCGGCTGAACGGGCGGCGCTGACGCGGTTGTCTCAGTCTGGTTTTAGCGAGGTGACACGGCAACACTTACCTGATGAGCGGAACTACACCTTCTGGGATTATCAGCAGTTGCGTTTCCAACGGAATCAGGGGATGCGGATCGATTTCGCTTTCTGTTCGCCCGCTTTGAGTGCCCGCGTGGCGGAGGTCAGGATTGTCCGCGATGAACGTAAGGGCGTGGGCGCTTCCGACCACGTGCCGGTGGAGCTCGATATTAGCTAGCTTCTCTTTGGCGGAGCCAGGAACGGTGTCATGGGTTGGTCGGCTGCCCGCTGTCAGTGGAAGACGCGGCCAGAAGATCGTTTTCGCCAGGTCGGCGCGGCCGGTCGATCAAGGCTCGCGTTCGCCTACACCAGCCGGCTCGGACGGCCCAGATCCGGATTAGCTGGTGGCCGACCTGGTTCGGATCGACCGCCACAGCATGTACCCCCCTGTGGGCTGGCTGGCGTCGACGTAGGTCTTGGTGACCCACATCAGCTTGTCGCTGTATCCCAGTTGAGCCGCTTCCCAACCGACCGGCAGGGCGATTTCGACTTGCCAGATGGCTGGCCCAAGGGTGTCCAGGGAAACCGCTCTCAACTGGGTCAGGGCGATATCTGGGCCGCAAGCCAAATAGCCGGTAACCGAGCTTTGAGCGGCGGCCAGGCAGGCTGACCCATCTTGAACGTTGAACAGTGGCCGTCCATCGGCCGTATCTAGAACCGTCAGGTTGCCTGAACTCCAAACCCAAACGGCATCTCCTACGACCGCCGACTGGGGGACCCAAACTTGGGCTGACGAATCGTGGTCCGGCGGCAGACTGGCTCCGGCCAGTACCCAGCGCTCCTGGCCGGTCGCAAGATCAAAGGCCGCCAAACCCAACTGGCCGCGGCTCTGGTATTCCAATACCGCAGCCGTGGCGGTAAACCGCTTGTGCCCGGATGGCACACCGGGTAACCGCGCCTGCCAGACAGGAGAGCCGGTGCTGGGCTCAATCCGGTCGATCCGGCCGTCTCCGTGATCAGCTAAAACCACCGGCTGGTCGCTGGCGGCGGCCAGGAAATAGCTGGCATGGTCTGAATCCGCCGCTTTGCCAAAACCGACCAGTTGACCGCTGGCCGCTTCAGCGTAGCCATCTTCGGTCGGCACCCAGAAGACGCCAGCGGTCTGACTAATCAGGACCGGCCAACTTTTCCCTTTGGCGCTCCACAAGCTGTCCGATAGCGCATCGGTCCGGTAAGCGGTGACTAGTCCGTCGCCATCTAGGTCCGTCACAACTTGGATTCCGTTGGCGCATGCCACCGGCGTGCCGCTGATCCTGCCGCGTGATACTAGCTCGCCAGTTAACCCGTCAAGGCTGACAAGCACACCACCACCGGCCGGACCGTTCGGTAAATGAACCACCGTGTTGCCTTGGTCATCTGGCCAGGCACTAGCCCAATAGACAGAACTACCTGGCGCCAGCCCGGCCGCCGCGATCAAGTCAACTTGCCACCGGCGTTGTCCGGTTACCAGGTCAAACGCCGCCAAAGCGGCCTTGGATTCTGCCGGAAAGGCTAACTCCACATCAACGTCATCATTGTCTGTTGGACCATCCGGCACGATTTGTGTAACGCCGTCCTCGGTTACAGTCACCGTCCAATTACCATCATCAGTTAGACCTGAGTCACCGCCAACAACGATCGTGACCGAGGTTTCATCCGGGCTGTCTTGTGAGTCGGAATCTGGCTCATCACCAAGGCCAGTGTCAGGGCCGTCAGCCCCGCCGGTGCCGGGCGGATCGCCTTGCGTCTGGCCCGGTCGCGTGATGGTATACGAGTCACGGTCCGCCGTCCCTTCGGATGGAGTCAGCCAAGCGTCTTCCGTCAGCTGGCCTAAATCGCCTCCTGACTGACCCAGCGCCAGCCCAATGTCATCAGTTACCGGTTCAATAAATACGGTCGCCGCGAAGTCACCATCAAGCACCTGGCGGGAGTCGATCAGACCACCAACCTCCGGTTGCAGGTTGATATTTGGCGCCAGTTTGGGCGGCGTTTGTGGTCGGCGCCAACTGGCGTACCAGATTCCGCTCGCCACCAGCAAAGCGGCCACCGTCCCGGCGGCGATCAAAATCCGGGCAGTCCGGCTGAACCGGCGCCGCACCGGTTCAGCCCCGGCTCCACCCGCAACCCCGGCCCCGGCTTTGGCCCCGGCCTCAGCTCTAACTCCAGCTCCACGCCCAACCCGCAGCGTTTTCGCTGGTGAACGCCTAGCACCCGGCGCTCTCGAGCGCCCGGAGGATGGTAGCTGGCCGTCTTCTAGCGGCGCGAACAACGGCGCGCCGGCCCGCCGGGCGGCAAGTGCCGCCTCAACCTCGGGGCGGCCCAAGCCGGCCGCCCAGGCCTCCAGTTCTGGTGTCAAAGCTGGGTGGGCGGCGACCTGTGGGGCCAGCCGTGGAAAAGCGTCAGCGATCGCCCGTAGTTGAGTCGCCGCTAGACGCGGATCACTCAACTGGCCTAAGGCGCCCGCTTCATCCATGACCCCATCAAGCAAGACGCTTCTCCTTCAGCGAACACAATCACATCGCCGTCAACGCTACCAACCAACGGTCATCCGGGCCGGTACCCATAGTGGTGCGGGGCGGGGTGCGGAAAATGGATCAGGAATCGCTTCCCGCTCGCACCCAGGTCACCAACCAGGCAAACCAAGCCAGCTAGGGCAACACAGTCCTGTGGGGACTCCCCTGACGCCGACGTGGAAAGCCGAATTGGGAGCGGGGGCCGCCTAGACGGCATCGTCCACCGAAACCGTAGACGGCCCCACACCCGACCTTCAGTAGCGGATGTAAACCGCCTGCGATTGAAGGTACTCGTAGAGGCCATGCTTGCCGTCAGCGCCACCAATACCTGACTTACGCCAGCCGGCATGGAAGCCCTGAATGCCTTCAAAATGCTCACGGTTGACGTAAGTCTCACCAAAGTTGAGGTCCTTGATGGCTTGCATCGTTGTGCCAACACCGCTGGTGAAAACAGATGAGGTCAAACCGTATTCGCAGTCGTTGGCGGCGGCGATCACCGAATCGTAGTCATCCCACCGCATGACTGGCAGCACCGGCCCGAAGACCTCCTTCTGGACGATCTCCGAATCCTGGGCCGCACCAGCCAGAATGGTCGGCTCATAGAAGTAGCCGCTGCCAAGGTCAGCGGGCTTGCCGCCGGTGACAACCTCAGCTCCGGCCGCGACCGCCCGCTCAACCATGGCACTGATCTTCGCCAACTGGGCGGAATCGACTTGGGAACTGTAGGCCACGCCAGGGGCCGCCGGGTCACCAAGTTTGGCGGCTTCAAAAGCGGCCTTCAGCTTTTCAATGAACTCAGGGTAGATGTCCTTGTGGACATAGGCCCGCTCGGCGCAGTTGCAAACCTGCCCAGAGAAGATCAGACGCGAATCGGTCACGCCTTTGACCGCCAGATCAATATCGGCATCTGGGAAAACAATAGCCGGAGCCTTGCCGCCCAGTTCAAGCGAAGTTTTCATGATCTTTTCGGCGGACGCCTTGATGATCTCAACACCAGCCTCAACTGAGCCGGTGAGTGACACGATGTCAGACAGCGGATGGCGGACCAGGGCGTCACCTAGCGTGCCGCCACCACCAGAAACAAAGTTCAGCACACCAGGCGGCAGGCCAATGTCTTGGATCAGTTCAGCGAACCGCAGTGTTGTCAGTGGCGTGGTGCTGGACGGTTTAATCACAGTGGTGCAACCAACCAGCAAAGATGGGGCGACTTTGCGCGCCATGACGAAGAACGGGAAGTTCCAGGGGCAGATGCCGACAGCTACACCGATCGGCTTCTGGAACAGCAGGATGTTTTCTTGCGGGTCATCTGAGTTGATGATTTCACCTTCATAGATGCGCGCCCAACCGGCGTAATAGTCGAAGTAGGTGGCGGTGACATCGATCTCAACTTGAGCTAGCGGGGCGATCTTGGCTTGCTCATGCATCAGCAGTTCAGCTAACTCAACCCGGTGCTGGCGGATGACTTGGGCACATTTGGCTAGATAGCCGGCTCTGTCGGCCGGGCTGCGCTTAGCCCAGGCAGTCTGAGCGGATTTAGCCGCTTCCAGTGCCTGGCCAGCCGCATCCGCGCCCAACTTGGGCGCCAGCCCAATGATTTCCCTTGTGAAAGGGTTTTCAACTTCGATGAAATCCTGGCCGCTGACGGCTTGGCCACCGATGTAGTTCTGGTATTGAGGGACAGCGTTCATGTCACTCCTTCGTGTTTGAACTTTTCCGGCGAACCCGGCTGATTGCACGCTACCAGGGCGCGCGCCTGACTGGAAGAGACCAGACTCATACGCAACAGCCCTGCCAATGACTCTTACTTGGCTAGGCGGCATTCAGTTGCCCGCCGCAGCGGCGATGATGGTTTGGAGGGCGGCGACTCGTCGCTGAATTTCCTGGTCAGTCATTGAGGCGGGCCTGGCGCCGTCCGGTTCCGCGAACTGGATTACTGGATCAGTTACCGCCGCCTCACCCGGATCATTCGCCTCACCCGGATCGCCCGGATCATCAATCGGCTGTGCCGTTGGCGGGCAGAGGCCAACCAGTTCCCTGAGTTCTGCCTCTGAGATGCTCCACGGTAGTTTGACGGCTGGCAGTGTTGCCCAGCCGTCACTAACAGGCGCATCAGGATCCTTCACCCCCGGGAAACCGTTGTCCCGGCCGCAAACCGCCGCGCGCCACCTGGTAGATGTTGGCCATGACCCACACCTTTCCAGTGTATGAAAGTCGGTGCCTAACTTCGGTGGTCGCCGCCTAGCTGATCCCCCAAGCGGACGTCAACCCGTCATGTGGAGGTGTAATCGGCCGGGACTAACGCTGGTTGGGCAGCCAGAAAAGACGGTCAGGAGGTAGCGCGCCGCCAGGTGGGCTGGCAAGCTTGTCGGCAAGCGGATTGGCCCAGTGTTGGGTCGCGCCGGGAACAGGGTTCTTGGCGGAGCGCGGAGCGTTAGCGAAAGGCGGAGGATATGGCGCTACCTGGCCAGGGGATGCGCGTTGGTCTGTTCGCGACCTGCATCAATGACCTGATGTTCCCGCAAACGGTGCGGGCGACCGTCGATTTGTTGCGGCGGCTGGGCTGCCAGGTAGAGTTCCCGCCGGCCCAGACTTGCTGCGGCCAGATGATGACCAACACTGGGTATTTCAAAGCCGCGCTTGGCTCGGTTCGTTCCTTTGTCAAAGCTTTTGATAAGTACGATGCCGTCGTGGCGGCTTCCGGCTCGTGTGTGGCTTCCGTTCGTCACCAGCACACCATGCTGGCCGGCCGCGTTGGCTCCGCCAAACTGGAAGAGCAGGCTAGACGGTCGGCTGCCAAGACTTACGACATCACTGAGTTCCTGGTTGATGTCTTGGGTGTGGTTGATGTTGGTGCTTTTTTCCCGCATCGGGTGACCTATCATCCGTCCTGCCATTCGACCCGGCTGGCTCTGATTGGGGAGCGGCCTTATCAGTTGTTACGGGCGGTGGCTGGCATTGATTTGTTGGACTTGCCGGAGGCGGAGCAGTGTTGTGGTTTTGGTGGCACTTTCAGTGTCAAGAACCCGGATCTGTCGGTCGCTTTGGCTTCCGCTAAGGCCGCCAATGTGATGGCGACTGGGGCCGAATATCTGGTCGCGCCGGATAACGCTTGTCTAATGAACATTGGTGGAATCCTGAGCCGGGGCCGGGCCGGGGTCAAACCGATCCATTTGGTTGAGATTTTGGCTCAAACTGAGGTGGCGGCGGCGTGAATCCTCGAATTGGGCCAGATCAGCCCGCTGTTCCCACTGGCTCCGCTAAACCCGCTCCAGCTTTGCCGTTCCCGGCGGCGGCCCGCCGGGAATTGGCCAACCCTCAGCTACGCGCCAACTTGCGTAAAGCGACCAGCACTATCCAAGCTAAGCGGGCCTTGCGCCAAGCTGAAACACCTGACTGGCAGGAGTTGCGCAGCGCCGCCGCCGCCATCAAGGACCGCACCTTGCGTCACCTTGATCACTATTTGCTGCAAGCTGAGGCCGCCTTGATCGAAGCTGGCGCTCAAGTCCATTGGGCGGCCACGGCCGATGAGGCCAACGCCATAGTGACCACCCTGGTTAAACGGACTGGCGCTGATGAGGTGGTCAAAGTCAAGTCGATGGCGACACAGGAGATCGACCTGAACGAGGCGCTGGCCAAGGCTGGGATCGCCGCCTGGGAAACTGATCTGGCGGAGCTGATAGTCCAGTTAGGCCATGACACTCCTAGCCACATCCTGGTGCCCGCGATTCACCGCAACCGGGCCGAAGTCCGTGAGATCTTCTTAGCCGAGATGCGTCTGAATGGTGCGCCCGCCCCGCCTGACCTGACCAACGACCCCCAGGAATTAGCCGCGGCAGCGCGCGTACATCTGCGGGAGAAGTTCTTGCGGGCCAAAGTGGGCATCTCGGGTGGCAACTTCCTGGTCGCGGAGACTGGCACGCTGGTCATAGTTGAGTCTGAAGGCAACGGCCGGATGTGCCTGACACTGCCGCAAACCCTGATCAGTGTGGTCGGGATCGAAAAACTGGTGCCAACTTTTCAAGACTTAGAAGTTTTCATGCGTTTGTTGCCACGTAGCTCAACCGGCGAACGGATGAACCCGTATACCTCAATGTGGACTGGCGTGACACCTGGCGACGGTCCACAAGAGGTACATGTTGTGCTGATTGACGCCGGGCGCGGCAAAGCTTTAGCTGAGCCGACCGCCAGACCAATGCTGCGCTGTATCCGCTGCTCAGCCTGCATGAACGCCTGCCCCGTGTATCAGAAGGTCGGCGGGCACGCCTACGGTTCGGTCTACCCTGGCCCGATCGGAATTGTGCTGACCCCACAGCTACGTGGCTTCGGTGCGGCTCAGACACGATCACTGCCGTTCGCCTGCACCCTATGCGCCGCCTGCGCTGATGTCTGCCCAGTCAAGATCCCACTGCCTGACCTGATAGTGCACCAGCGCAACAAGGCCGCCCGGCACAAGCAGCGCGAACCGCGACCGCATCTTGAAACGCTGGCCATCGCGGGTGCTGGTTGGGCCTTCCGGCGCGGCTGGCATCTTGGCTTGGTTGGCCGCCTAACCTCATTGGCTGGACGTTTGGCTGGCTCGCGGACAGCTATTGGCCCATTGCCATGGCCGGCCTCAGCTTGGACCCGGGCGCGTGATTTGCCTGTGCCGGCCCGCCGGACATTCCGCCAATGGTGGAAGAAGCAACAGTCATGAGCCCAGATCAGCCGACTGGCCAAGCTGACGCGGCCTCGCGCCAAAGGGTCTTGGCGACCATCACCGGCGCCCTGTCTGACGTTTCCCCCGGGCCTGAGCCGGAACGGACCGAGACCACCGCTGAGAAGATCAGCCGACCGGCCGGACCGGCCGCAAGTGGCGACGTGATAGGTCTCTTCGCCGAACGCTGCGCCGACTACGGAGCCACCGTGGTGCGTCTGAGTTCCGGCCGGGCCACGGCTGAGGCGGCCCGGATGCTGGTTGACCGCGGCGTGCGACGAATCGCCTTACCCGCGGGCCTCCTGGCTGAGGCTGGACCAGCCTTAACCAACAGTGGCATCGAGATAGTCAAGGATGATCCGCCGTTGGCCTCGGCCGAACTAGACCAGTTGGATGGTGTGGTGACGGCCTGCCGGGTGGCTATAGCCGAAACCGGCACACTGGTCCTTGACCACTCCGTCAATCAGGGCCGCCGGGCCTTGACTCTAGTCCCTGACCTGCACCTTTGTCTGGTGCGCGGCAACCAGGTGGTGCCTGATGTGCCCCAGGCGATCAGCCGACTGTATCCCTCAATTTTGGCTGGTCTGCCCTTGACCTGGGTGTCTGGTCCGTCGGCCACAGTCGATATTGAATTGACCCGGGTTGAAGGCGTTCACGGGCCGCGCACCTTACTGGTGGTAATCGCCGAATAATGCGAGCCAGAGCGGGTTTGGTTAGCTAATCGGGAATGCGGCCCAATGGGGTCAATACGGCCACTGGGTCAGGTTTCTGACTTAGGGACTGGGTTAGGGCCGGTCGAGCGGCGTTCTGACAGGCTGATATGCGATCATCACTGAAGGACAGTCAGCGGCAGCGGCCAACAATCGCACAGGAGCAACCATGACAACCAGCACTGACAACACTGAGGCCATCCGGACGGAAGGCCTGCGTAAGACTTTCGGCAAAGTCAAAGCCCTTGACGGCTTGGACCTGACAGTTGAACCAGGCCAGATCGCTGGGTTCTTGGGGCCCAATGGGGCCGGCAAGTCCACCACGATCCGCGTTCTGTTGGGTTTGATCCGGGCTGACGCTGATTCTGGCCCCGCCAGCCTGCTTGGTTTGGATCCTTGGCTTGACGCTGTTGAACTGCATAAGCGGCTGGCGTACGTTCCCGGGGATGTCAGTTTGTGGCCCAATCTGACCGGCGGCGAGACGATCGACTACCTTGGCTCGCTGCGCGGCAAGATCAATCAGAAACTGCGGGATGAACTGCTCGAACGTTTTGAACTTGACCCGACGCGGCATAACCGGACCTATTCCAAAGGCAACCGCCAGAAGGTCGCGCTGATCGCCGCTTTAGCTACCGATGCTGAATTGTTCCTCTTCGATGAACCAACATCAGGCCTCGACCCGCTGATGGAAGCTGTTTTCACGGGCTATTTGGCCGAGATCAAACAGGCTGGCCGGACTGTCCTGCTATCGAGCCACATCCTGGCTGAGGTTGAGAAAACTTGCGACACAGTCACCATCATCCGGGATGGGCAGGCGGTTGAGACCGGCACTTTGGCTGAGTTGCGTCACCTCACCCGGAACCGGATCGAAGCCAAGCTCAGGGGACCAAGTGGTTCGTTGGCGGGTCTAGTTGGGGTACATGACTTTGTGGCCGATGCCGACCGGGTAAGTTTCGCTTGCGACAACAGCTCGCTTGAGACGGTTATGTCAGCTTTGACCCGGATCGGTATTGAGTCACTGACCTGTTCGCCGCCCTCGCTTGAGGAGTTGTTCTTGTCGCATTACACCACCCCAGCGCCTGAAGGCGCTGGGCAGGGCGAGGTTTAGTGATGGCTACCCGAGCTTCCACCCGGGAACTCGCCGGGTTTAGGAAATTGGTGGTCGGCATCGTCCGGCGGAACCGTCTGCGGCTGGTGATCTGGCTGGTGGCGGTACCGGGCGTGACACTGCCATCACTAGGCGCCTACGGCACCGTTTTTGGTACTGAAACTGGCGCGAAAGGCCGCGCCCTGATCATGGCGACCCCGACTGGCACCATCTTCGGCGGGCCAGGCTACGGGCTGGACAACTACACCATGGGGGCGATGGTCGCCAACGAACTGCTGATCTGGCTAAACGTGACGATCGCCCTGGCGGCCATCTTGTTGATGGTCCACCTGACACGCCACGAGGAAGACACCGGTCGGCTTGAACTGGTCGGAGCCGCAGCGGTGGGCCGGGCCGCCCCACTGACCGCCGCCCTAACTGTGGTGGCGGGCGAGGTTATCCTGATCAGCCTGGCTTTAGGGTTCGGTATGATGGCCTACCCTGAACTAGCCAAAGTGGACTGCCTGGCCCTCGGCCTGGCGGTGGCCGCCACCGGTTTGACCTTTACCGGGGTTGGTGCGGTCATGGCACAACTCGCTTGGACCGGGCGGGCGGCGGCCGGTTTGAGCTGTGCCGTACTGGGTGTGGCCTACGCCTTGCGGGCGGTTGGTGACACGCTGGCGGTTCAAGGCGGATCCGGCTGGGCTAGCTGGTTATCGCCTCTAGGCTGGGCCGCCCAAGGGCGAATCTGGGTTAATTTGCGCTGGTGGCCGCTGCTCTTAGGCGTCGCCTGCGGCGCCGCCTTGACGGTTCTGGCCTTGATCCTGGCGGGTCGGCGTGATCAAGGCGCCGCCATCCTGCCGGAGATCCACGGCCCAGCCCGGGCTGATAAAGCACTCAAACAGCCCAGTTCACTGGTTTGGCGCCGGATCCAGGCCAGCTTCCTGGCCTGGTCCTTCGGGGTGGTGGCGGTAGGTGCCGCGATGGGTCCAGCGATGGGTAGCCTGGCTGATTACGTCCGTGACAACCCGGCCATGATGGAGTTCTTTGGGCTGGACAAGTCTGACGGCATAGACCCGATAGCTGAAGCTTTCAGTGGCATGGTGGTGCTTTATTTGGCCGTCATTATGGGGGCTTTTGGAATCACGGCGATGAACCAGATGCACAGCGATGAGTTGACCGGCCTGGTGGCGCGCTCCTTGGAGCAACCCGTTTCACGTGACAAGCTGCTCGGCGCTAACGAGCTGACCGTCGCCCTGAGCACACTGTTAGGCATGGGATTAGGTGGTGTGGCCTACTACGGTGCCGTGGTGAGCAACCGTGAACTTGACCCAGGTGTCGCTCCGGCGGTGGCTGAAGCTGTTCTGCGGTCATTCCCCGGCCTGGTGGCGACTGTCGCTTTAGCGTCCTTCCTGGTCGCGGTGTTACCCCGGTTGACGGCTTTGAGCTGGCCGTTCCTGGCTTATCCGGCGGTTCATCAGCTGTTATCGACCGCCTCCGACTGGCCCGCTTGGACACGTTTGGCGGCGCCGCTCAGCGCGGCGTCACTGACGCCGGGGACACCGTTCGACTGGCGGGCGTCGATCGGCTTGTTCGCTGTCGCGGCTTTGCTGATATCGGCCGCTCATCAGCGTTTCCGCGAACGCGATCTGCTGGCTTGACCTGAGGTAGGCCCGCCCGGGAGCTGTCAACCACCCCGCTAGGCATTTTTCTTGAACCGCCAGTTTGACGCTGCACAAACGCGCGACCTGGCATCGGAGCAAAAACATTAACATTCGCCAGTTTCAGTTAGGACTAAACGGATTTCGGGCCCATCTCTCCGACCATCACTGGGGGCTTTGAGGTGATCCTCAATCACGGGCGAACAACCTGATCGAACCGGCTTTATGAAGCGGCTAACGGCCGCCCGAAACAGGCCGCTAAGGGTTTATCCGAAATGGTGGACGTTAGACCCACGGACGTTAGGCCCAAGGATGTTTGGCCCTTCTAAGGCGTCCGCTAGCAGGTAACAATTCGCAAGGAATGGGTCGTCAGCGCACCTCCGGTGCTACCTGTTCTCTCCCCGACAACAACGACCTGACAACAACGAGAGGCTGTAATGACCCAGACCCTTCCTGGAAGAGAAGAGTTCGAACTCCAAATGTCAGACCCGGTCCACGTCAAGAAGATGCGCCTACGGGCCAATCTGGGGGCCTTAGTTGGGACTGGAATTGAATGGTACGAATACTTTGTTTACGGTTCCATGGCGGCACTGGTGTTTCCGAAACTGTTTTTCCCTTCAGACAGCGCGCTGGTCTCAACTTTGGAATCTTTCGCGTCTTTCGCTTTGGCTTTTCTGGTGCGGCCGATCGGCGGGGCGATCTTTGGGCATCTGGGAGATAGGATCGGCCGGCGCCGCACTTTGATCATCACTTTGCTGGTCACTGGCATTGCCACGACTTGTGTTGGCTTGCTGCCCGCCGCTGTGGCGGTTGAGGGATCGTCCTATCCGGTGGCGGGCGGTTTGGCTACATTCATGCTGCTCACCTTACGTATGGTGCAAGGCATTGGTGTTGGCGGCGAATGGGGTGGTTCGGTCTCGATGGCCCTGGAATGGGGTGAAGGCAAGAAGAAGGGTTTGGCTGGGGCTTGGCCGCAAATGGGTTCACCGATCGGTTTGATCGCCGCTAACGGCGCAATGTTTCTGGTGACCCGTTTCTTCACCCAATCCGAGTTGTTGGCTTATGCCTGGCGTTATCCGTTCTTGTTCTCTGGTGTGTTGATGCTGATTGGTCTTTGGGTGCGTCTGCGCATGGCGGAGACGCCGGTCTTCATTCGTTCGGCTGAAACGCGCCGAATCAGCCACACACCAGTTAAGACCGTCTTCACTAAGTATCCCAAACAGCTGGGGTTAGCGGCTGTGCTGCGGATGAGTGAACAGGCACCGTTCTTTGTGTTCACGGTTTATGTCTTGTCATATCTGACGTCGGATGTTTACACCGGAGCGTTCGCTGAGGATTCGACTATGGCGAAAGCTTCGGTGACTGGCGCGATTGTGATAGCGGCGGCTTCTGATCTAATACTGGTGCCGGTTTTCGGTGCGTTGGCTGACCGGGTTGGACGCCGGGTGATGTATTACGCCGGATGTGTCGCGCTAATTGTTGTCGCCTTGCCGTATTTTTGGATTCTTAATTCCGGTAACCATCTTGCGATATTCTTGGCGATTTCTTGCTCTTTGTTGCCTCATTCTTTGCAGTACGGTTCGCAGTCTTCGCTCATCGCTGAGCAGTTCCCAGATGAGGTCCGCGCTACTGGGTCTTCGGTTGGTTATCAACTTTCTTCGATTATCGCCGGTGGGCCGGCGCCGCTGATCGCGGCCGCGATTGTTGGTGAAACACCGGGTGAGATAGGCCGGGCCTATGGGATCGCGGCTTATCTGGTTGGTTGTGGCATTTTGTCGGCTCTGGCTCTCAAAGTGATGCCTCGCCGTGGTTTCTTGGGCGGGAGTCCAGAGTCCGTCCGCCAGACCTCGTCAGCTAGCGTTTGAACCTGCGACTTGCCCGGCTCCGCCACCATGGGCGCGGCGTCCGCCCTCAGGGTCCGTCATGTGGCCGGTTTGAGTGTTCTAAACTGCCGGGTTGGCGGGTCCGGCTGTGGCCGGACGCCAGTCGGCCGCCACTGGCGGCTGATTTGTGAATGGCGCCGGCTCATGGGGGATACGGCCGACGCCGTTCACAGCCTGCCACAGTTCAGACATCCGCCCAGTTCACGGCAGGTAGAGATACTCAACCGAGCTAGACAATGCCGTAGAGCCGGTCGCCAGCGTCACCTAAGCCGGGCACAATGTAACCGCGCTGATTGAGGTGCGAATCAACCGCCGCGGTCACAATCTTGATGTCACCACGGTGCCCCAAAGCCGCCTCAACCGCTTTGAGTCCTTCAGGGGCGCACAGAATGCAGATGGCTGTCACGTCGCGCGCGCCACGCTCAAACAAATAATCAATTGAGGCGATCAAAGTGCCGCCAGTGGCGAGCATCGGATCGAGCACAAAACACTGCCGACCAGCCAGGTTATCTGGTAACCGGTTGGCGTAGGTGATTGCTTTGAGGGTTTCCTCATCACGTTGCAAACCAAGGAAACCAACCTCAGCGGTCGGCAGCAGATGTGCCATGCCGTCGAGCATCCCCAGACCGGCCCGCAGAATCGGAACAACAATCGGCCGGGGCCGGGTCAGTTCAACGCCAACCATTGGCGCGACCGGTGTATCAATGGCGTGCTCCCGAACCGCGATCTCACGGGTCGCTTCGTAAGCCAGCAAAGTAACCAGCTCAGATACCAATGAGCGGAAAGTCGGTGAGTCTGTGTCACGGTCCCGCAGGACTGTCAGTTTGTGGGCGATTAGTGGGTGTTCGGCGACGTGAACCTGCATGTAACCAACCTACTCGCCCCGGAGGTGATCGAGCCAGGAGGGTCTGACGTCAGGTGATCCGGCCGGGCCGGTCCCGCGTAGAGCTTTGACCAGCCTAAGCGCCGGGAAACAGGGCCGACCTGTGCCCGCGGCGGCGGTTGCGGGACGTCCCGCCGGAGAGCATCACTGTATTGTGGGCTTGGTTGCCGCTGGTTCGCCGACGGCCCGTACCGCATCAACTCTAGGTTGAAAGTTGGCCCGCGATGTCCTTCCGTTTGTCTGTTCTTGTCTCTGGCGCGGCCCTGGCGGGTCTGCTCATCCCAAGTGGCGTCGCGCCCGTCCCGAGTGGCGCGTTCCCGCCAGATCTAGTGGACGATGCCGCCTCAGCGGTTACCAGCCCCGGCTCGTCTTCGGTTTCGCCCGAAACGCCCACGACGGACCAGGCCACCACGGACCTAACGACCGGTGATGAAACTGACGCTGCGAGCGGTGATGAGGCGACGGCATCGGGCAGCGAAACGAAGCAAGAAGACCTCACTTTTGACCGAACCGTCGAACCGCTGGTAGGCGGAATGGTACAGGTCACAGCGGGAGGCATGTTCACTCTGGCGTTAGCCGACAACGGCCGGGTCTACCGCTGGGGTGATCAAAACGCCGGGCTGATGACGGGTGTCCCAAGGCCAACCTGGGCGACCCCACACCTGATCGAAGGCGCACTGGCGGACGTCAAAGTGGTGGCGATCGCGGCGGGCCGCTACATCTCGCTGGCGCTAAGTGACACTGGCCAGGTCTACACCATGAATGATTACTGGTATTGCGCAACGGCCCAAGACCCGAACGACGACAACTGCGCCGCACCGGTTCTGGTCCGAGGAGCCCTCAGTGGCGTCCGGATAGTGGCTGTGGCAGCCGGTGAGGAGTTCGCCCTGGCGCTAAGCCAAGACGGCCGGGTGTTTAGCTGGGGTGAAAACAACTACGGCCAGTTGGGTGACGGCACCACGATCAACCGCATCACGCCAGTCCTGGTCAGCGGCCTAAGTGGGCAACGCGTCGTGGGGATCGCGGCCGGTTCCACCCACTGCGCGGCGGTCACCTCGACCGGCGCCGTCTACACCTGGGGGACCAACACGACGGGGGCTCTGGGCGATGGCACCACAACTAGTAGGACATCGCCCGTCAAAGTGAACGGCGCACTGAACGGCCAGAACGTCAAAGCGGTGGCCGCCGGGGCGGAGTTCACGGCGGCGTTGACCACCGGAGGGCGGGTTTATACCTGGGGCTCCAACTATCGCGGCCAAGTTGGTGTTGGCGACCGAACTGATCACCTGACACCGGTTCTGGTAGGTGGTGCCCTGACCGGGGTAAATATCACTGGGATCGTGGCGGCCGGTGGCCACACGGTCGCCCTGAGCCAAGCCGGACGGGTATATAGCTGGGGCTATAACGCGTTTGGGGAAGTCGGAGTCGGCGATACGCTTCCCCGGCTGGAGCCGGTCCGGTTGGACGGAATACTGTCCAACGTCACAATCACGGCGATTGGTGTCGGCGACTACAGCACCGTTGTGGCATCCAACAGCGGCAAGCTCTATCTCTGGGGCACTAATTACTACGGGCAGATCGGCACCCCGATTCCTCCCATCCAGGCCCTGCCGGTAGCGGTAACAGGATTACCGTCCAATTCGCCAGTTGTAGCGATAGCCGCCCAGCATGATTTCACCATGGCGTTAACCGCCGCCGGTCAGGTTTACACCTGGGGCAACAATGAAAACCAGCACATCGGTGACGGCACCGCCGTCAACCGTTTCAGCCCGGTGTTGATAAGCGGCGCCTTAAGCGGAGTCAAAATTGTGGCTATCGCGACTGGAGTCGACCATGCCATGGCGCTGAGCGCCAACGGCCAGGTTTACACCTGGGGCCACAACACCTACGGCCAGTTAGGTGACCCCGGGCGGACGGCAGTAACACCAGCCCGGGTTGACGGACCGCTAGCCGGGCTAAAGGTGGTAGGAATCGCGGCTGGCGACTATTTCAACTTGGTGGTGACTGACACTGGCCGGGTCTACGCCTGGGGCGCTAACGCGAGCGGCCAGCTGGGTAACGGCTCTACCACCCGCACGGGAACGCCAACCCTGGTTGGCGGCCTGCTGGCGGGAGTAAACGTCGCCACAGTGGCGACCGGCGCTTCGGTTTCTATTGCCATCAGCCAAACCGGCAAGGGCTACATCTGGGGCGTGAACGCTACTGGCCAGCTAGGCAATGGCAATCTGACCAACAACCCGTTACCGGCGGCCATGACCGGGGTCTTCGCCAACACTTCCGTCAAAGCGGCCTCAGGCGGCAATAACCACACTGTGGCCACAACCAGAGACGGCAAGTTTTACACCTGGGGTGGCAACATGTGGGGCCAGCTCGGTAACGGCACACAGACCGACCAGACAACTCCGGCACCCCCGGCCGGCCCTTTGGCTAACCTCAAAGTGACGGCCGTGTCAGCTGGTTATAACCACACCGTGGCCGTGACTGATTCGGGCAGGGTTTACACCGTCGGCTACAACGCCTACGGCCGGCTAGGTGATGGCACCACCGCCCTGCGCAGCACACCAGTGCTGGTGGGTGGCTTGCTGACCAACCTGAAAGTGGTCGCGGTGGCGGCCGGTCGCGAACACACCGTGGCGCTCACTGACACTGGCCGGGTCTACACCTGGGGAGACAACGATTACGGTCAGTTAGGTACCGCTGTGGCGGGCCACTACCCCTGGCCTGAACCGCTGGCCAACTTTGATTTACGCACCCCTCCGGCCTCAGCTGGATCGGTCACCATTAGCGGCACACCCCGGACCGGCAACACACTAACGGCCACGGCCAGCGATGTAGCGCCAGCTAACGCTCAACTGTCCTATCAGTGGCTACGGGGCGGCACCGCCCTGTCCGGTGCGACAGCCGGGACCTACACCGTGGCGCCAGGCGATGTCGGTCAGGTCCTGACAGTCCGGGTGACGGCTTCGAAAACTGGTTTCACCACCGGATCGGCTGTGTCCGCGCCCATCACAGGCCAGATTGGGCTGTTCACCAGCGTGTCAGTCTCAACCTGCGCCCAGCCGGCTGTGAGTGCGGCTTGCGCCGCTGTCATCAGTGCCACGCCTGGGATGGGTTCAGCCGTCTATCAGTGGCTGATCAACGGTGCCGCTGTGTCTGGTGCGACAGGCTCCTCCTACCGGCCAACCCCAGCCGATGCCGGTAAGAATCTGTCCGTCCGGGCGTCAGTCACCAGGCCTGGGTTTGAGACCCGGACGGTGACATCCACTACCCGCCAGGTGCCAATCCCACCAGCCGATTCGATGCTGGCTTTCACCTTGTCACCGGATTTGTCTGGCGACCGTTTAGGTGATGTGGTTGGCGTCCACACCTCCGGTGAATTACGTCTCTTCAAGGGTGGCGCCAGCGGGTTTAGTACATCCTTCACCAGGCCTGGTGTTTCCGGCGTGGCCGGTGTGCGGGTGTTCGGCCCAGGCGACTGGTCCGGTGATGGCCGCTCCGATGTGGCCACAATTGACACGGCCGGTGACTTGTGGCTCTACCGGGGTGATGGCAAAGGTAGCCTGTCCACCGCACGCGTCAAACTAGGCAACGGTTGGAACTCCTTCTTGGCTGTACCATCCGGTGACCTGACGGGCGACGGACAACCAGATTTGTTGGGGGTTGATCTGTCCACCGGGTTGTTGTATTTGTACCGTTGGAATGTCGCCCGGGGTTGGTTTGAAACTAAACGCCAGGTTGGTAACGGCTGGACGGGCTGGGATCTGTATGCCGCTGGTGATTTGAATGGTGACGGCCGGACCGATGTTTTGGGTATCGATTCGACTGGCAACATGTTCTGCTATCACGGTAAAGGTGACGGCACGTTCCAAACTAAACGCCAATGCGGTAACGGTTGGGGATCATTCCAGTTGGCGGCTGGAGCGGACCTGACTGGTGACGGTTTAGCGGACATCATTGGGCGCGATAATCAGAGCCGGGCGGTTTATTTCTACCGTGGTTTAGGGGCCGGTAGGTTCGCGACTAAACGCCAGGTCACTTCTGGTTGGTGAGTTGGTTAGGTAAGTCCGGCTGGTGATTGTGGCGGACAAGGCGCTGTAAGCGGATGGCTGGCTCGATGGACGCCCAGTGGGAAGACGCCATGGCAGAAGCACTCGCTTTGGCGCGTACTTTACTGCCCGATGCCGCCCCTCAAGTCAGTCAACCTCAAGTCAGCGGCCTGACGGCCGCTCCGGGTGGGGCTGACAGGCTGGGTGAGAACGGCGAGTTGGGCGCGGGTTGCGGGCTGGGTCAGGCTAACGGGTTTGGTGCGGGTCACGGGCTGGGTGATGTCCCGGTTGGGGCGGTTGTATTCGGGCCAGACGGTCTAATAATCGGCCGGGGAATCAACCAGCGTGAAACCCTGGCGGACCCGGTAGCCCACGCTGAGATCGTGGCTTTGCGGGCGGCATCGTCCAAACTTGGCCGCTGGCGGCTGGACGGCTGCAGCTTGGTGGTAACCCTGGAACCGTGCGCCATGTGCGCTGGTGCGCTGATCGCCGCCCGGATTGACCGGCTAATCTTCGGCGCCTGGGACGCCAAGGCTGGGGCCTGCGGCTCGGTCTGGGATTTGCCGCGCGACCGGGCATCACCGCACCACCCGGAGGTGACTGGCGGCGTGATGGCGCAGGCCTGCGGCGCGCTGCTGACCGAGTTCTTCGCTTCGCGCCGTTAGCTGGCCTGGCCTGGTACTGTTGCCTGCGGTGGCGTGTCCGAGCGGCCTAAGGAGCACGCCTCGAAAGCGTGTGTGGGGGTAACTCCACCGCGGGTTCAAATCCCGCCGCCACCGCTCTTAGGAAATGGCCCGCGACATGCGAGGGAACTGCCCCCTGGGAGCAGGTCCTGGGATTGAGCGGCCGCGTCGCTTATTTGATTTTGAGGCGGTTGAATACCTCTAGACGCGCAGTTTGGAGGCAACCTGGCGCGACCGCGCCGAGGACCTGATGGCAGCTTTCTCCGACTCTTCGATAAGAGCCATGTTCGCGTCCATTGGCGGCGCCGACCGGCCGACTGCCTTGGCTGATCCTGAGGTGACCTGGAATTAAGTCCCAATGCCGCATTCGTTGCATTCGTTGCATTCGTTGACTAGGCTCGACTTGGAAAGGAACGGACATGGCTCGCGTGATCACAATTAGGAACCTTGACGACAACACTCAGCGCGTGCTGCGCCACCGGGCGGTTGACCACGGCGTGTCCTTCGAAGCAGAGTTGCGGTCCGTCCTAGAACGGGCCGCTCAAGAGCCCACCCCAGCCGAGCCAGAGGGCCTGGCGATTTTGCTGGCCGCGGCCGCACGGTTCCGCGAAGCGACCGGGGGGCTCGGTTTCCAAGTAGAGCGCGCCTTCGAATACCCCGGCGACTCACCGTTCGGCGGCACCACCGCGCAATGATCATCATCGACACGAACATTGTTTCGGTCCTGCTCAGCGACCAACACCCAGACCTCAGACAGGTCACATCCTGGCTGGAAGCGGTCACCGACCATGACATCCGCACCACGGTGATCACCCGGGCCGAGGTCTACTACGGGGTCGAGATCCTCCCCGAAGGCTCGCGCAAACGGACCCTGGTCCAGCAAGCTGACGCGTTCTTCGCGGCCTTCGCCGATCACACCCTGCCGTTCGGTCCCCTCGAAGCCAATGCCTACGCCCATATTGCCGCCACCCGCCGCGCTCTAGGCCGGCCTATCGGGATTCTGGACGCGCAGATAGCCGCCACCGCCAAGGTGGCGGGCGCCCGGGTGGCCACAAGGGACACCGATGACTTCCTGGACTGCGGGGTCACCGTGCTCAACCCCTACAGTGGCGCGGATAGAAGCTGAGACTATTCAAGACAGCCGGGACATAGAGCGGACTGCCGTCCTCCCGGCGAGCCTCTTGCGGGGAGCCCGTTCGCTAAGAATCCGCGCTCAGCATGAGCCCCAGTCCCATGGCCGGCTAGAGAGGCAACCCCAACAACGCGGGCGGTTTTGGTCCTCTGGCACAGGACGGGGTATCGCGCCTGGTTTGAGTAGGCTCGCGCTACGACCGCTCTTGTGAATATGGCCCGCGACATGCGAGGGGACCGCCCCGTGGATGCCCTGTCTAGAACTCATGCCCGCCTGATGCCCCGGAGATTGGATATAAAGCTGTCTGGGCTAACCACCTCGAAGACCGCTTGTGGGTAGGCGCGCGCGAATTCGGCGGGCACCTTCGGCCGTGACTTGGCGCCGAACTTGAACTCATAGGCGTGGAGTTTGCCCCCGCGATCCTCGACCAGGTCGATTTCCTGGCCTTCCCAACTCCGCCAGAAGTAGCTTGGGGCGGGCTCGCCCGCGTAGGCCCATGCCTTGGCTCGCTCCATGACCATGAAGTTCTCCCACAGGGCTCCTGCGTCATCCCTGCTGGCCAACGGGTTGAAATTGTTGATAATGGCGTTACGCACTCCCAGATCACAGAAATACCATTTTGATTTCTTGGTGACTTCGTTGCGCATGTTCCGGGAGAAACCGCGCAAATTGTCAAGCACGAAGGCGTTTCGCAGTAAGTCCAAATAACGGGCAACTGTCTTGGCGTCCAATTGGACCGCCCGGCCCAGTTCGTTCAAGCTGACCAGGTTCCCGACTTGGAGTGCCAGCAGCGTGAGCAGATCAGCCAGCTTTTGCGAGCTTTGAATCCGCTCCAATTCAAGGACATCCTTTAGTAAATATGACCCGGTAAGTTCGCGCAAGATTTCCCGCTTCGCCACGTCAGTCGGAGCGGTCCGGACTTCTGGGTACATTCCGTGGACAAGGAAGTCTTCAAGGCTTTCCGTCAGTTCGTGGTCATTCAACTGGTTTGCCAGTTCGCCAACGGCGACGGGGTAAAGCGTCAACGGTCTGTGCCGACCGGTCAGCGGTTCACCGATCTGGCCCGCCAAAGCGAAGCTGGCCGAACCTGTCGCGATAATCAGCAGGTTCGGCCGCGAATCGACCAGGGTATTGAGTCCCCAGCCGACGTCACGAACGCGTTGGGCCTCATCTAGAAACAACGTGTCATGGCCGTCCGTCCAGGCCAATATGGCGTCACGGTCTTGGCCTTGGAGTAGGTTGCGCACCCGGAGATCGTCTCCGGTGGCGCGCAGAACACGGCCCGCCGAGCTGTTCAGTGCATTCTCAACCAGGTTGGTCTTGCCGGTCCTGCGGGCACCGTACAGTACAACGGCGCGGCCCGGTCGCGCGCCCTGAAGCGCCTGGTCCAGGGCGCGAGGAATACGTTGACTCATTCGTTGAGCTTAGCACCCGTTCCAATTTCGTGGATTAACACTCCATATAATTGGCCGATTCTAGGGAGTGTAACTCCACGAAATCGGTCAACTGGGGGATGTCACGGGCATGTTCGCCTACGATCCGCACCCAACGGCAGCGGCTCTGGCACAGAGACGAAGAACAGGTAATTGCTAGAAACGACGCCTGTCGAAAAGCGGTTTCATTCGCTGGCGCCGGACCACAGTGCTAGTTCGTCTGAGTCAAGCGGAGCGCACGATTCGGCGATAGCCTGTTGGCCGAGTTCTGTTGAGAACAGCCCAAGCCGCGGTTTGCGTTGGCCCCGGGCAGGGAGATCACGTGGCCACGGGCGGGGACCCGTTGTGGCCATCGGCAGGGAAATCAAATGGCCACCCACAGGGAAGTCAAAGTGGCCATCGACACCCTCGGGGTTGTCTGAATATATGGCGAGTCGTTAACGACCTCCCGCTGAAACGCGGATTGTTCGGCGTGGCGCGGACAACCACCGTGTTGCCCGCGCCGTGCCGAACAGCGGTCGTGATAGGCGGCGACCCAAGCGCTGCGGCCCGTCCAGCTCCCGGCCGTACCCCGGCGTCCTAGCGAGAGGCGATCAGTCGGCGGACCAAGCAGGCCAGGCGGAAAGGACGGACAGGCTGAGCCAGGCGACCAGTCGGTGGCATTGTGGGACACGGCCAGAGGGGGCATACTTCGGCTAGCGACCGCAACCCCACTGTCTAGACCAACGAGGGTGAATCATGGCCAGACTCCAAAGCCGACACCGCACGGTGCTTGTCATCCAAGATGGCAGCGAAATTGTCCGCCAACCCCATGCCGATTCCGAACAGTACTTAACAGAGCTGGTCGAACGCAGTCACCTTGCCGCAGCGGGTGTTCAAGTGGCCTTCGCCTCAGATGTGGACGCCGCTCATGCCCTGGCTGGCATCACGCCCGCTGAATACGCCTGCGTCGTTTTCAGTTCTAACGCGCTGATCCGGACTCAAGGTCCGGTGGTCCAGGCGATCGAGAATCGCGCCAACGAGATTGAACGTTATGTCGCGGCGGGCGGAGGTTTGGTCTTCCTCCATCAGGGCTTCGCCGCTTCAACCCAGGCGATTAAGTCGCTCAGCTTCATTGATGGCGTGACCTGGGAAAGCCGAACTGATTACACCCGGCCGGTGCGGGCAAAGGCACCAGATCCGGAGGCTTCGCTGCTGCGTTTCCCCGGGTCAGTTGAACTCGCCAGCTTGAAAGAGAACCGCGACGGGTCATGGCAGGGCGGGTTTCCGCTCTTCTACACCGCCATGTCTCTGGCGCCAACCTGTCAGATGACGCCAGTCCTGACGTCAGGCCACCGGACGTTGCTGGCCGTCCGCGAACACCAGTTGGGCCGGGTGGCGCTTTGCGCACTGACGGCTGACTGGGCGCGGGCTGACACCGTGTTGCTAAACATTTTGACTTGGGTCCTTGAGGGCCCACCCCAGGTGCTGACGGTTGGCCCGGCAGGGATGGACTTGTTGCCGGACTTGCGGGTGGCACTTGCCCTGGTTGGCGCTGAACGTTCCGTCGCCCATGTTTCTTTTGACGGCGCGCACTTGACCGGGCATGACTCGTTCTTGTTGCGCAATGCCCGGCTGTGTGTGATTCCTGGCGGGGAGCCCGCACCGGCCTTCCTGAAACAGGAGGAGGTGACAGGTTTACTTGACCGTGGCGGAGCCATATTGGGTATGGATCAGCCGGGCGGGTCCGGCAAACAGCGCATGGTTGTCTACCTTGGTTCGCGTTCCAAAGCTGGGTTGCACCTCGAGATTCTGCGACACTTGGTGGGACTTGACTTGGAGAGTTGGTTAGCGGACGGGTTGATTTTTGACGCTCGGGACGCCTGGTTGGCGGGTCTTCAAGCCAAGCTGGACGATGACGTCCACCAGGTCCTTCAAGACGCCCGTCTCGCGCTGTTAGCCAGGGCGAGCGGCTGGTTGGATCACAATGACGCAACCAAGGATCCGGTCACTGCCATGATCGCGATTTGGCTTGCGCGTCAAGCTGATCCGACTACCACGGTCGGTCGGGATGCGGCTGAGGCTTTGACTGACCGGGTAGCACCGGACGCGCGTTTTGTGCTTGCCGCTAGTCATCCTGAGACCGCCCACGAGGCATGGACCGAACTTCGGGGGCATCTGGCACAACCAGACCTATCGGTTGGTAGTTTGATCCGAACACTCGACGCTTTCCGCATGGCTCAGGCGGGGCCGGAGGCGTTCCATTGGGAACCGGCTGAAGGCGTCGAGGTGGCCGGTGAGATCGCCACCAGGCTGCTAGACACACCACCTGATGGCGAGGTTGGTTGGATTTCGGTTGAAGCGACGGCCGCTATTGTCAGCGGACTAGCCTGCCTTATTGGTCAGGAAACTCTGCCGGAAAGTGTCGCTTTAGTTATGACACACGCGGCCCGGCCGTTGGTTCGGGCCCACTCCAATCACGATGGCACAACCTCGCGTGATCATGTGACGGCTCTTCAAATAGCCGATGCTCTACTGGCGATGGAAGATGTTTTGCCAGCTAACATCCTTGAGGCTGTCACCCGCTTGCTGGCTGACGGGTCCGCGCCAACCACACAAGAGCGGAGCGAAAACAGCCGGGCGGTCGATGTGGCTCTCCAAGAAGCCCGCCACCAGTTGGTGGCTGAACGTCAAGCTAGAGCCGAACTTGAATCCGCTTTGGCTCAGTTGCGCAGCGGTGGCACACCGAATTACCGGCGGGCCGCAACTCTCGGCCGTGTCTTGTGGACTATCGGTTTGGCGGCGGCGATCGGGCTGATGGGCGTGACCGCCTGGTTCACGGTGGTTTCGCTTGGCGATCCGGATTCATCAGGCAAAGCTGAGGCGATCAGTGCCTTGCTGGCAGCGGCGCTTTTCCTTGGCGGTGTGGTTACGGGCGGAATGAAGATGGAGCTGGTGCCTGGACGGCCTTGGACTGAACTTCCTCAGCCCACGTCGACCAAGCCGCTCAGCCGCCGGACAGCTACCAAACGTAAGCTTGCAAACGGACGTCAGGGGAAGGATCGTCCAACGGCACCATAGGGCGTTCGACTCGCCCATGGGCAAGGCGTCTAATGTCTTGGTCAACACCGCCTGGTGTCAGCGCCATCACCCATCCGGCAGCGACCGCCTGAAGATCCGGCTCAAGGTAACCGATCTTGACTACCACAATGTCGGCCTGGTCAAAGGCCAGCCCCAGCCGTTCGTAGTCCTGGCGTAGACGGTATTGTTTGCGGCGGGATGTGACCGCGAAGCTAACCGGCCCAACCGCGAGCGCCGCGCAGGTCCCACCATCAGGGTCTTCAACCACAGCGGTGACCTGGGCCGTGACATCTAGAGGGCCCGGTGGGGTGGGGTCGATTCTGCCGCCTAGTTTGATCTGAATGGTTGCGCCTGGACCGGCCGCTGCGGCGGTCGCCGCTGCCTGCGGGTCAACGATCGACGCGTAGACGATGCGTCGGCCGCAGCCTTGCACGTCCGCCCGTTCAAGCAGACGGGCCAAGGCTGTTGTGACGTCATCGGCTCCGCCCGCGCCTGGGTTGTCGCCTGTGTCGGAGATGAAGAATGGCCGGTCCGTGGCCGCTAATGCCTGATCAATCGCCTGATCAAGTGACGCGGTTGGGCCAACAAAACCGAATCGGTCACGCATGGACCAGTAAAGCGATCCCAGTTCCAGGGCCGCCTCAGTGACTGGTCCGGCTTGTTCTCCTAGGACCACAACGGCACCTTGGCAACGTGGTTCATCAGCCCAGGGGTAACCCATCCAAACTGAGGCATCGAAGATACCCTCACGCTGGGCGATTGCCTCAACCTCCCGGTAAAGTGTGGCGGCTGGTTCTACCCGGGTTGATGTTTTCTCGCCGGGCAACAATATGGGCACATGGACAAGTGCTTTGTGTGGCCGTACGCCGTCACGTAAACAACGCATCATCAGGTCGAACGCGCGCTGGCGGGTTTGTTCTTCATCAATGTGAGGCGCTGTGCGGTAACAAGTCAGCAGGTCAACAGTGCGGGCTAGCCGCAGGGAAACGTTGCCATGCAGGTCCATATCCGCCGAGATGATGGCATCGGGGCCAAGCGCACCGCGCAGGCCGATCGCCAAGTCCGCCTCAGCGTCATCAAGGCCAAGCACGCTCATGGCCCCGTGGATGTGCAGCAAGAATCCGTCCAGTGGGCCGGCCTCGGTCACGCCCTGAACTAGTTCTTCCTTTAGTTTCTGGTAAGCCTCCGGTTTGACAGCGCCACCTGGCAGTGCCCGGGCCCAAATCAGGGGCACTAGTTCTAGATCAGGGTGAGCGGCCGCCCAGGGGGAATCCGCTAGCAGTTCCGCCCCGCGCTTGATCCGGAAATCAGCTAAACCAGCGGTGTGAGGGGAAAAGGTTGAACTTTCAATGTGGATCCCGCCTACAGCTACACGCACAGTTACTCCTCGGGTTTGTTTGATGCCCCTAAGGTTAGCCCGGCCTTGGGCCATACGTGCCTAGGAGACTGCCAGACAACAGTCCCCTAGGGCGAAAAAAGCCATGCTGGTTTCCCCCGTTTCCGTGGGTCAGCGATGCTCTGACAGGCGTCAACTTGGGCCGCGAAGGGTGTTATCCAACACCCTCCTGGCCGCGGAGAAAGTCAGCCGCTGGGCCGCGGGTTTGTGGGCGGATGATCTTGGCGATCAGTTCTGGTGTCAGATCTAAGGCTTTGGCTAACCGCGAATAGGACCAGTCGCCTTCCCGGTAGAGGCCGCCGATCAAGGCGTCACGTTGAGCCCGATGACGGGCGGCAAGCTGGCGCGCCTGGTTGGCGGCGGCGATGTGTTCACCTGCCTGTTGGAGCCGGATATCACTCACGTCGACACCCTCACCAGGCCCGCCACCTGCCCTTGGTGTGTTAGCGCGCGGTTTTGGGGCAGCGGCCTTGCGGCCACGCCCCCAAAACCCGCTGCCTGTTTCATGCCTGGGTCATATCCGCGCGAGCGAAGTCAGAGATAACCGTTGGTACCGCCGCATCAAACCCGGCGACATCTAACATGCCAGCATCGGACGGATCGGCGATCGAAAAGTCTGTCGCTGTCATACCAACAACCACCAGCTTCGCGCCGATGCCGGTTTTTTCGCGGTAAGACTTGAGCGCCTGGAAAGGGTGAACCCGACCAGCCCAGGTCTCGTTGTCGGTGTAAACAACGAACGTATCAACCGGCACCTTGCGCCGATCGGCCCAGGTCATCGGCAAAGCGCGGTCAGTTCCGCCGAACGGCAAGTCCGCCAACGTTGTCAGCACGTCATCCAACCGCTGGCGCGAGCTGATAGCCAGACGTGAAACCGCGCCATTGCCGTCAGTCATCGCATCGGCTCCACAGGCGGTGAAACCGATCACCTCATAATCGCTCTCAGTGCTGGCCGTGACCAGCGCTAACGCGGCTGACGCATCAACGCGGTGATAGGCAAGCCCGGATCCAACAGCGCCCGCCAAACCTCAGGCTGATTTAGTGCCTCGGTTGGCAACATCTCCCAAGACAACCGAAAGCGGCCGATCAGATCAACCAGGCCTTCAGTTGAAGCGGTCTTGGCCCGCTCAAAGGCCACCACCAAGTCAGGTAACCCGTCCAGCGGGTATTCCTCACCGCCCCCCACAATTCGTGCCTGGTGGGCCACATAGTCCAGCGGCTTCGCCATCACCAGGTCATCTGGTGCTGGGTGCGACTTGCGGAGCAAGTCGCGGTGAGTCCAGCCGTCACGGCTGCGGTATTTCAGCATCTGGTAGGCCAGTGCGTCAGGAGTTTTCGACAGATACCAATCGCCCACAGCGCGTCTCAATGACCGTCCCCAGCCACGGAATTACTGGGCGTAGCTGACGAATAGAGCCAGGTGGGTGGCGGTCCGGGCGATCTTATCCAGGTTCGCCAAAGCATAGGCCCGGCCATCATCCGCGGCGGTTCCCGCTACCACCGCCAAGGCGAATAGCGCCGGGTTCTGACGCGGGGCGCGCCCGCCTTGAGGTGTGCGGCGGACACCAGGGCGCCCCGAGTCGCGCACCACCCTCCGGACGCCGCAACGCGGCTCGTGGAGGCGGCATCGGCAAGAGGTGACAGGGCGGCTGGTCTGATCGTGATGCTCGAAACCGGTGGGGCGGCATCGTCCATCGGATGGTAACGGGCGACCACCCACCGGACGCTGCGACGCGGCTTGAGGGGCGGCATCGTCCATCAGTGACAAAAACGTGCCCAACAAAACGAAACCAACAAAACGAAACCAACCCGCACAACCAAACCCTCGACAACAACGCCCACGAGGTCTACCGTCAGCAAAGGCGGCACCATCCCGCACTGGATCCCCGCCACCGGCTCCGCCGGATCCCCCATCACCCGCCAAACGAAGGATCAACCATGGAATACACACGTTTAGGCAACTCCGGATTGCAGGTCTCCCGGATCATCTTGGGCTGTATGAGCTTCGGTGATCCGGCCTCGGGCGGCCACCCCTGGACGCTGAACTATGACCAAAGCCGCGACATCATCCACGCCGCCCTGGACGCCGGCATCACAGTGTTCGACACCGCCAACGTCTATTCGGCTGGCACCTCAGAAGAAATCACCGGCAAAGTCCTGCGCGAAGCCGGTGTCCGCGACCAGGTGATAGTCGCCACCAAAGTCCACGGCCGGATGGGGCCAGGGCCAAAAGAATCCGGCCTGTCACGCGCCGCGATCCTAGAACAAGCCGAAGCCAGCCTGCAGCGACTCGAAACGGATCACATTGACCTCTACCAAATCCACCGGCTCGACCCAGAAGTCCCGCCCGAGGAAATCCTTGAGGCGCTCAACGATCTGGTCCGGTCAGGCAAAGTGCGTTACATTGGCGCCTCCTCAATGCAAGCCTGGCAGTTCGCCCAGCTCCAATACACCGCTGACCTGGGAGGCTGGACCCGATTCGTGTCGATGCAGGATCAATACAACCTGCTGATGCGTGAAGAGGAACGCGAAATGCTGCCCTTCTGCCTTGACCAAGGCGTCGGCGTCATCCCTTGGAGCCCGCTCGCCCGGGGCGTCCTGGCCCGCGAATGGGACACCACGACAAAACGTTCCAGCACCGATCAGTTCGCTCAGACGCTTTACACCCAGGACGTCGTGGCGGATAAGGCCGTGTCCGATGCCGTCGGGTCGATCGCCGCTCAGCGTAGTGTTACGCGCGCCCAAGTCGCGTTGGCTTGGCTCTTGTCACGTCCAGCTGTGACGGCACCGATTGTCGGCGCCACCCGGGTTGACCAGCTAGCGGACGCTGTTGGCGCGACTGACCTCAAACTAGATGAAGAGGAGATCAGCCAGCTCGAGGCGCCTTACACACCGCGCTACAACACTGGTTTCTAGGTCTGTGGCGAAAGCCACAGACCTAGGAGGGTGTTGAACAACACCCTCCAGACACCCTGAAGTGACCTGGGTGGGGCTATTTCTTAGGCTTACGGCGGGCCGCCTGCTCCGGCGGAACAGGCATTGCCAGTTCGATCACTGAACCAGGCGGCAGAGTCTGGGCCAGGCGCAAACGTTCCAGAGCAGGATGCTGCTCCAACAGTTTGGCGCCGTTGGCCAGCGAGCGCAGGGCTGCGGTTTCGGCCCGGGCGGCCTCCAGCTGGGCCGCCGCCCGGAGCTTAGCCACCACTAGTTCCTGGTTGGCTTCACGTACCTCGCCAGGAAGCAGAACGTCCTTGATGATCACACCCAAGACATCAATCCCTAACGGACCAGCCACCTGCTGGGCTGCCGCTAAGAGCGGCCCGGCCAGGGCTGAATCATCCCGGCGGGTGATCTCCGCCAGTTCCGATTCGGCGATCTTCTGGCGCAACGCGACCTGAACCGCCAGATAGACATGGCTGAGTGGATCGTCCGCCGCTGTCAAGAAAACGTCAGGCAGGTTGATCCGCCAACGGATAGCACAGGAGATCCTCAGATTAATGCCGTCGCTTGACAGTACCTCTTGCAGCGGAACGGCCGTCAGACGTTCCGCCAAACTCACCTCAACATAGCGATGTCCCAGGTGGCGGCGGTGCCGTCCGGGCGTCAGGCAGCCAAAGGCGACGCCTCGGATGTACCGAACCGCCACATTCGGTTCGTTCACCGTAAAACTGAACCAACTCATCTATCCATCTCTCGTCATAGCTGGCGCCGGGGTGGGGACCGAGGGGCGGGACTACACGCCAACGGGGCTTCCAGCTAAGTGACAGCCCGTATGTCTGTCGCCGCCGCTGGGCCGCTGGTTGACGCGCGCCACTCCGCCGCCCGGTCCCCGGTCGAGGAGTCGAACCTCGTCCGCACCTTGCGTTATTACCAGAAGATGTATGAGGTACAACACGCGGAACCGTACTGGCACGCCAGACCGGCCGCTCACCTCACACGGCCTCTAGCCTAACGCCGTGGCGAAAACCCACGGTCCTAATCGGTTGTCCATCTTGGTGCCAGGCATCCCGACCGCCTATTTTGGCCGACCCGACCGGAGACAGTTTTCAGCGGCTTCTTGGACACCACCTTGCTAAACCGCCTTAAGGACAAACGAAGTGGAACCCACTCCCCTGATGAGATGACCTGTCGGGTTCGAGAACCGCCACCCACGTTCGCCTGGGCGAGCCATGCGTCGACCGGTTATGAATCATGCAGGCGGGTCAACGCGATCCGACGCAACCACACTGGCGCCACCTCAAAACCGCCCCTGACAACTAAATTGCGTGCCATGGTGGCTGGCCCAATGAAACCAGTGCGGACAAACTCGCGCTGCAATGCCAGTTCGGCTCGCAGCGTCCGCAACCCACCCCGGCGGCGGTAAGCCGCCTCAGAAACACGGTAGTCCACCAGCACATCTGGCAGATTGGCAATCCGTGCGCCAGCCATCATTAGGCGGACCCAGAGGTCGTAGTCCTCCAAGTGGAAGAACGGCCGGTAACCGCCCGCCTCCAGAACAACCGCACGCCGGAACATGACCGTGGGGTGAGCCAACGGGTTCATTAGCCGGGCCTGATGTTCAATCTCCGGCGAGATAAGCGGATAAGACCGGACTGTTTGATCCTGGCTGTCCCCGCCCAGCCCGAACTCCCGCACGGCGGCCGCGCCACCATCACCCAGCCCGAACTCCCGCATGGCGCCGCCAACCAGATCGAATCCTTCAACCGCTAGCCGCGGCCAGGTCAGTTTGAAACGATCCGGCCGAGAAATGTCATCAGCGTCCTGACGTGCCACTATGTCATTCCGGCAGCGGCTCAGCCCGGCGTTCAAGGCGGCCGCCAGGCCCTGGTTACGCCGCAATTCAACCAACGTGACGTCACCCCGCTTGGCCCAATCAGCCAACAACCAGTTGAGCTGGACAGGCACCGGGCCGTCACGCACAATCACAACCTCATCCGGTGGCTCTAATTGGCCCGATGTAACAGACCTGAAGGCTTCTTTGACCTGATCCGGTTTGTCATTCCGGTAGACCGGCATCAGCACGGAAATCGTCTTCGCGGCGCCAGATTGGCGTTGTTGAGTGTTCACGGCCGCCGGTTCCGGCTGTCGATCGCCGCGATCTCAGCGGCCACACTGGTTTGATCAGCCAGCACTTCAGCGCTCGGCTGCGGGCGGCTCATCAGGCCAGCCCACAGGCCGCGCCGCAGGCCACGCCAAACCACGGACCGGTCTGGCGCCCGGCGGATAGCGTGCGACCAGCCGCGCAGCGTGTACAAAAAATAGATCATGCCTTCGATCGGCCCGAAGGCGGTTGATTTGAGGTACGTCCAGAGTTTGTTACGCACCTCGAAGAAAAACCTTTCACCCGGGTCATCCATTGCCCCAGCGAATTGCCTGGTCCGGTGAACAGTGACCGATGCCGACACAAGAATTCCAGCACCATTTCGCAGTAACCGCGCCGAATAGTCCAGGTCATCGTTCCAAATGAAATAGGCGGCGCGGGGCAGCAGGTGGCGCCAAGCCTCGTGGCCATCAACTAGTAGTGAAACGAACGATCCGGTGCGGATGGGAATGGCATCGACTTGGCGGGCTTTGAACCGTTCACGGCGTGAAACTAGCAGCCTGCGGCGTTGTGAGTTCATCGGATGTATCCGCCCGTCAGTCCAGACCACCCGCGAGCAGGCCAAAGTGACTTTACCGGGATATCCGCGCCAAGCTTTTTCTAGTTCATATAAGGCGGTTGGGGTTGGCGCTGTGTCGTCATCCATCAACCAGACCGCGCCAGCGCCGTGTGACATCAACGCATGAGCCAGGCCAGCGCAGAATCCTCCAGCTCCGCCGGTGTTGCGGCTCAGGCGGAGCACCTCATCAACCACTGGATGTTGGCCAGCTAGCTGAGCTGAATCGTCGGTTGAGGCGTTATCAACTACCAGAACAGCGTCCGGCGGCCGGGACTGGGCCGCCAGTCCGTCCAGTGTGCCTAACAGCAGGTCACGTCGGTTGTAGGCAACAACAACGGCCACAATCCTCACATTTCACCCCGTTCTGGGGAGTCTGGTGGTTGTGATGGTTCTGGATGTTCCGGGGGCTTCGCGGACGCGGGCGGACCCGCTGACGTGGCCGATTGTGCCGTTGAGCCCAGAATGTCTGGTGGCAGCGCCAAGCCTCGGCTCATGTTGTGTCTGGCGGCCGCCCAGTCGCGTTCCGCCAAACTGATCATCCGGCCGCAAGCGGCAATAAAACTCCTGGTGGCGGCCCCTGGGCTGGTGTCACCCAGGTAGTAACGGGTGATCTCTTGGCGGCGTGCCTGGCCTGGATCAGTTTCAAGTAGTTCACCTAGGAAGCTGGTCAGACCGTCGAGCTGTTCCAGGCCAAGCCGGGGCGTGGTTTCAAGTAACGGCGTTGGTGCCACCACCGCCTCCGGGTCTGGTGGAACTGTGATCGCCAGTGGCCGTCCCATCACAAGGAAGTCGATCGCCAATGAGGACACATCAGAAATCAGCAGATCAGCTGCTGCCAGGTCAGCCGTTGCGGGCCCGCCGCGCGAAACCCGGTGGCCCGCGGCGGGGTTAGCTTGGGCGGCGCTGGTAACTAACCGGCTGATCGCTTGGTCCGCCTCGGCGAAGGCTGGCAAACGGCTGCCCGTCAGTGGGTGCGGCCGGTAGACCAAACGGAAACGCTGATCCGCCAAGATGCCTTGGACCATGTCCCGTCCGAGCCCGATCAGCGACGAGTACGCGGCTGAAGGCGTACCGCCTTCCCAGGTTGGTGCGTAAAGGATGGTCGCCCGGCCTGGTTCTACTTGACGCGAGCCGCCTACCAGAGGGACGGCATCGGCGGCTTGACCCGGCTCTACTTGACGCCGCTCTGACCGACGCGGGCTACCTACTGGGCTGGCTGGAACAGCGGCGTCAACTGATTCGGCCTGAGGTCGGCCAATGATGACGCACCGTTCAGCCGCGTTGAATCGAGGCAAATAGGCGGCCAGCCGGTCGACCGCCGCCTGCCCGGCGACAAACGTGAAATCGTAGGCCCTGGTCTGCCCTGAAATGGACACAATCTTGTCGCTGTCACCGTGCATGATCGACACATGCACCAACTGCGGGAAAGACATGACCGAGAAATTGTTGGCATTGTGGTTGACATATAAGGCGAGCCGCACCGGAGACTGGGCGAAAAGCCGGTCCAGACTTGAATAGTGCGAGATCGTATAGGCAGGCAGACCTGATTCTTTCCGAATGGCACGCACCGCCCGCGAATCTGTCCCAATAACAACCACCGGATGCACCCCGTGCAAAGCCCGCAACGGCCGGAACCACGGACGGATTTGATAAAGCCCGTTGACCGTGTCCGAAAAATAGACCATCACCTGGGCTTGTGGCGGCCTGGCCGCCAGCTGCCTGTCGTCGCCTTTGCCGTCCGGTATTGACTTCGGCAAAAGCCCAGACGTTCTGATTCCTAAAACCGCCAGCCTGAACGCCTTGGCCGCTAGGGCCCGCAGTGCCAGGGCTAGACGGAAACTAGCCAGTGGCCGGAGGCCTGTCGTCTCCGGATTCAGCCCGCCGTCAGCGGCTGGTTGTCTCTTAGGGACGCTGCTCGAACCCACGACCGACGGATTAAAAGTCCGTTGCTCTGCCAGCCTCTGCCGGGCGGGGCTAGAACTGTCAGCCGACGGATTCGTCGCCCCCTGTTCATCCGGTCTCCGGCGGGTAGGTCTGAGTCTAGACATATTTGCGGGCCTCCTCCAGGAAACGTTCAACGTAGTGTTCCCGTGGGATATCGCCCAGGTAGTAGGTTTCCAGTTCGCGACGCACCGACTCAAGCCGATCGGTGCCGAACACGGCATCAAGTGCGGCCGTCAAACTGTAAGGACCGGCTTGGGTCGCCCGGCTTGGGGGCTCGGCGCCGCCCGCTTGGCCCGCACCGTCCATTTCGCCCGCCCTGCCCAGCGTATCCGCGGCCGCCGGTTCGTCCGCACCGCCCGCTTGGCCCGCACCATCCAGAGTCGCGTAGTCCACCACATAGGCACCACGAGCCACTGGAAACTCCTGCGAGAACTGCTCTGGGCCAGTCGTCACAGCCATCATGATCAGCGGCTTAAGCGAAAACAAGTAATCGTTCACAACAGACGAAACATCCGACACCATGAAATCCGAAAGATTGAAACAGTCGAAAATCGACATTTCTGATTCCGCTGACGGGCCAAAAATGTGCGCCCGGCCAGTCGCGGCGGCATCTTTAGCCAGCAAATCGAAGACCGCGTCCCGCCCGGCGGCCGTCCGCCAATGCCTCTCCCAATACGGGTGCGGCCGGAAGATCACAGTGCAGCCCCGATCCAGTAAACCCTGCACCACCAGTCCGGCCCGCGGCAATGAACTGTAGTTCGAATCGCTAGTGTTACCCCACCAAGTCGGGGCATAGAGCACCGCCGGGCGTTCCAGTGAACCCACCGGCCCGCGGGCTGGCCGCACCACCGACACCTGAGGCCGACCAACTATGGCAAAAAAACCAGGAGCGGTGGCCAGACCGGCGTTGTGAAAACGATCGATCGCCGCCTGACCCGCCACAAAATCATGATCATAAGCTCGGAAAACCGGAGAATAAGATGCGATTTTGTCGCTGTCACCGTGATTCAACTGGATGTGATTCAGGTGTGGATAGCGCAACATGTGATCATTTAGGATGGCCGTATTAACATAGAAAACAGCTTTGAGTGATGGGCTCAACACGTCTTCGGTGTTTTCAAGACCAACTCTATGTAATACCGGAACATCAAATTCGCGGACCACCTCAGCGAAGTTTTCACGCGTCCTGGTACAAATGAAAAACGGCCGTTCAAGCGCTTCTAGATAATCCATCCACATGTGCAGTTGGTAAGTTGAACCGCGCGGCGCTTGCCAGTGAACAACAAAAGTCGGCCGCAGGTCTTCCCATAAGTGCGGCAGGCGGGCGTTGAAACGCAGTCGGCCGATCGCGAATACCGCCATATCGGCTAAAAGCACCACGTTCGCCAAGACAGTGACCGCCGCGACAATCACGCCCAAGCCAGTCAGGCGCTGGCCGAGTGTGGTGATCAGGGCGGTCGCCGCCAAGTTGACCCAGAACACGGTGCTGGCCGGCAAGTGCCTGGTGCGGGTTTTTACACCGGGAAACTTGGCCGCATAGGGGAAAGCCTGCGCGGCGAAGGCCTTGCCGACTGGCTCGGCCAAGAGACAGGCGGCCACCAGCACACCAGGCAACAACCAGGCCGCGCCCGGACCAGCCGCCGCCAGATCAGCCGCGACCAGACCTGCGCCGCCTTCCGGCCGGTGCCAGCCGAAAGCGGCATAAACCAGTGTCAGCCGCGCCAACACATAGCTGCCTAATAGCGGCTCAGGCAAGCTGAAGGCGCGGCGCAGGCCAAGGCCGGCCGTCATCAGACAAACCCCAGCCGACATACAAGCCAGCACCGGTCCGCTGACCTGGCGCCAGGCCGCCAAAGCGGTCACCAATGCTGCCCCATTCAGCAGTATCAGCGGCAGATCCAGGCCCCAAACGATCTTGCTTAGCGGCACATCTGGCAAGAATGATGGCCTGATCATGGCATCTCAGACATGTACCGCTCGGACATGTGTACTGGCCAGGGCGCCATGCCACGGCACATGGCCCGGCCGCTGGCTCACACCAAGCCAGGTACGTTCACCAGTCCCCCGGCCCCCAGCGGACAATTCGGCCAGTGTGAGCTGCTGGCGCTGAACGCGAGCCGCTGTTTTGGCTGGTAGACCCTGGGGCGGCATCGTCCAGGTGTTTCCTAAACCAGTCCCAGCGGCGGGCGTTGGGCTTGGCGGCGGCGAACTTGGCGGCGGAGTTGGTGACTGTGACGGCTCAGTTGTGGGCGGCGGTTCGGACGGTTCTGTCGGGTCTGGGCTGGGAGTCGGCGACAGGCTCGGTTCGGCGCTCGGTGTCGGAGATTCGCTCTCCTCCGGCGGTGGCGTTGTCTCACGCGGGGCGCGGCGCGATGGTTTGGCCCGGTCCCTGGGACGCTCCGGGAACTCTTCAACCGCCGAATCACCCAACCCGATCCGCATAATGTCAACCCACATCCGGGCGGGTGGCCCACCACCTTGAATAACAGCGTTCTGGCCGAACGGAGTGAGCGGCACAGCTTCACCATTTTCGCCTTCTTGATAGAAAGCCACAGCCGTCGCCAATTGCGGCGTATAACCACAGAACCAAGCTGACTTGTTTTCCTCTGAAGTGCCCGTCTTACCAGCCGCGGGCCGGTCCAAAGCTTTAGCGGCCGTGCCGGTGCCGTATTCAATAACACGGGTCAAGGCGTAAGTCAGCTCCGCCATTGAATCCTCTGAAAAAACCCGCACACCCTTATTGCGCCCGGAATAGACCTCATTTCCTTCCGGGCTAACAGCCGAAGCGACCAGATATGTCTCGTGGCGTTCGCCTTGAGCGGCGAAAGTAGCGTAAACCTGGGCCATATCAATGGCGTGGACCGATGCCGTCCCAAGAACATTCGGCAAGTCATCATCTAAACCGGCCGTGTCAGCCGGCAAGCCCGCCAGAATCGCCGCCTGGCGTGTCGAAGACCCGCCAATTTGTTCGTTGAGCTGCGCGTATACAGTGTTCACCGAACTTTGAGTGGCTCGCACCAAATCGATTGTGCCGTATTGCGCGTTGCCAGAGTTCTCCACCCGCCAGTCGGCGATTTTGATTGGTGAACGGCCTGAGAAAGTCTCATCCAAGGAGACACCCTGTTCCAGCGCCGCCGCCAAAGTGATCGGCTTGAAAGTTGAGCCAGCTTGAGCGTAATCCTGGGTCGCGCCGTTCTGCTGGCGCACCAAATAGTCATCACCGGCGTAGATCATTCTGATGGCACCGCTGGTCGGATCAACCGCCGCCACCGCGACATGCAAACCAGCCGGTGTGTCGCCCGGGAGTTGCTGGGCGGCGGCCACCGCCGCGTCCTGGGTGGCTTTGTCGACCGTCGCTATGATCTTCAATCCGGCCGTACCAATCTGTGACTCAGTCAGCCCACCCTTCGACATCAGTTCCTGGCGAACCATTTCCAGGAGATAACCTTGCGGTCCGGCATAAACATCTGGCACCTCATAGGGATACACTTCTGGAAATACCAACTCGGCGCGTTCGGCTGATGTTAGTTTCCCCATTATTTCCATACCGCCAAGAACATAATTCCAGCGTTCAGTAGCGGCCGACAGATTAGTTTCGGGATCATAATTGTTCGGTGCTGGAATAAGCCCAGCCAGTAAAGCGGATTCAGCTAATGTTAATTCGGTCGCGTCTTTGTGGAAATAAGCTTGCGAGGCCGCCTGAATACCGTAAGCGCCACGGCCAAGGTAGATGGTATTCATATAGTCATCCAGAATGCCGGTCTTGTCTTTTTCGCGGGTGACCTTCAAAGCTAGCATCGCTTCTTTGAATTTGCCGGGCAACGAAGTGGTGGTCCGGCCAACCCAGTAGCGTTCAATGTATTGCTGGGTGATGGTCGAACCACCTTGGCGTTGGCCACCCCGGAGGTTGTTGTAGAAAGCCCGGGCCAAGGCCATCGGATCAACACCAGCGTTGTCCCAGAAGGTCCGATCCTCAGCCGCCACTACCGCATCCCAGGCGTACCTCGGCACATCATTAATGTCAATGATTTGTCGGTTTTGGACTTCAAACTTGCCCATAACAGTGACTTCATCGGCGTAATAGACGGTTGAGGTTTGAGCTTGAGCGAAGTCTGACGGCTGCGGCAACTGGATTGTCATGTAAGCCACCACAAAAGCCGCCACCACACCCACCCCGCAAGCCACCAAGCTCCAGATGATGAACCGCCAAGATGGCACCCAGCGCCGTAGACCGGCGTATTGCTTGCGGGGATAGTTGAAGAAACCGTAGCGCGGTTTACCACGCCTGGTGTACCGCTTAGGTGGACCGCCAGGGCCGACCCCACGCGATTGCGGCCGGGGCGTCTGGAAATGCCGGAACTGAGGTGCTGTGGGCTGCCCACCGGGCACAAAATCAGCTCGGGTTGCGTTCTGAGGTGGCAAGTTACGGGAAGTCGCGGAGACACGGCGCGGTACAACACTCCCGCCGGGAGTCACCTGCCTTGGAGGAGGGCCAGCCTTGCGCCGACCGCGCGAACCCCGGTTTGCGCCTGATGCCATGTACCTGATTTTCTCACGGGCCCCACCGGCGGAGCCTCAACCCCACCAAATCTCCCCCAAACCCGGCCATCTGCCGTCCGGCCCGGCGGCGGTCTCTTCTGCCAACAGTTCAGGCCCTTCGGCCATCTGCCGGGCGGCTTGGAAGCCGGGAGGCCCGTCTGGGTGGAAAGGTCTACCAAAGGCACACCGGGTTTCCCGGTGGCCAAATGTTCATTAAGTCACACCCAGACGGGTTAGCGTCTAGCCCCTTAACCCCCCGCCAGTGGCGAGGGTGCGCCATAGAGCCGGTTGATGTTGGCCAGGTTGTGTGGCTGGGTTGGGGTCAGGTGGTCAGCCGCTTCCTCCGGTCCAACCCTCAGGTCCAACCCTCAGGTCTGATCCTCAGGCCTAACCCTCAGCCCAATCCTCAGGTCTAATGACTGGTGGCTTTCTCGGCGCCAAGGCCGGTCAGGGCACGCACATCCATCTCAGCTTCCTTGGCCGGGCTGTCCTTGGTCCGGGACAAGAACGTACCTAAGATGGCCAGCGCGAATCCCAACGGAATTGAGACGATTCCAGGGTTCGATAGCGGAATGAAAGCGAAATCAGCCCCCGGGAACATGGCTGTTTCATCGCCTGAAACAACTGGTGAGAACACAATTATGAGCAGAGCTGAGGTCATGCCGCCGTACATTGACCACAACGCGCCGCGGGTGGTGAAACGCTTCCAGTAAAGCGAGAACACAATGGTCGGCAGGTTAGCTGAAGCCGCCACAGCGAACGCCAAAGAAACCAGAAAAGCGATGTTTTGGTCCTTGGCGGCAATACCGCCAGCGATCGCGATCAGCCCGGTAACGATCACCGTCGCCTTGGCGACCCGAACCTCCGCACCGGGTTTGACTCTGCCTTTCTTGATCACGTTGGTGTAGATGTCATGTGAGAAAGAGGTTGCCGCCGTGATGGCTAAACCAGCCACCACCGCCAAGATGGTGGCGAAGGCGACGGCCGCCATAATGCCCAGCATCAGCGAACCACCCAGTTTGGCGGCCACCAGTGGTGCGGCGGCGTTCGAGCCGCCTGGCACCCCAGAACTCTTATCCCAGGTTTCTGGTGGATACAAGTAGGCGGCGGCGTAGCCCAGGACCAGGGTGAAGACATAGAACAAACCGATCAGGAAGATTGACCAGACAACTGACTTGCGGGCTTCTTTAGCGGTTGGAACAGTGTAGAAACGCATAAGGACGTGCGGCAGACCAGCCGTGCCTAGGACTAAAGCCAAACCAAGTGACAGGAAATCCACTTTGGCCCAGTTGTCGCCACCGTATTTCAGGCCAGGTTTCACCATGGCGTCCGGCGCCTGGCCATGGGCGGCCATGAAATCAGAGGTTCTGTCAACGACTCGCCCCAGTAGCTCCGACAGGTCAAACCCATTCAAGGCTAGGACCCAGATTGTTGTCACAGCCGCACCCGCGATCAGCAGCACAGCTTTGATCATTTGCACCCAGGTGGTGCCTTTCATGCCACCTATCAGCACGTAAACAATCATCAGAAGGCCGACCAGGGCTATCACCAAAGATTGTGAACCAGATCCGTTGATGCCTAACAGCAGTGAAACCAAGCCACCGGCTCCAGCCATTTGGGCCAGCAGGTAAAAGAACGTCACGGCCAGTGTTGTGATGGCCGCCGCCACCCGGACCGGGCGGGCTCGTAAACGGAAGGCCAGCACATCAGCCATGGTGAACTTACCTGTGTTGCGCATTAGTTCAGCTACCAACAGCAGGGCCACAATCCAGGCGACCAGGAAACCGACTGAGTAGAGGAAGCCGTCATAGCCGGCCGTCGCGATGGCGCCAACAATTCCTAAGAAGGACGCGGCTGATAGGTAGTCACCAGAGATCGCCAAGCCGTTTTGGGCGCCAGAGAAGGACCGGCCACCGGCGAAGAACTCTTCACCTGAGGAGTGTTTTGACCCGCCACCGCCGCGGATCACAATGAACAAGGTCACCACTACGAAGGCCAGAAAGATCGTGATGTTGATGGCTGGTTTGCCGGGGCTGGCCGGGTTGACATCAACTAGCGCCAGATCGGCCGGAATGGCCGCCATTAGCCGGATCATGCCGCACCACCTGGGGTGGTTTCGGGTTGGTCGGGCCGCACTATTGGACAGGATCCGGCCGATTGGTCGGCGGGCGCGGCCTGTCCTCCACCGGCCACCTGTCCTCCACCCGCCAGTTGGCCGGGCAGGGGTCGGCCTAATTGGGTTAGTTCAAGCTCAACTTGGCAGCGGATCGCCGCCGCTTCTGGGTCGAGTTTTCGGTTGGCGAACGCCACATAGATCAACGTGATGGCGAAGGTTGTCAAGATTTGGGCTAGACCTAAGATGATCGCCCAGTTGACATTGCCGATCACTTTGGTTGACATGAAATCCGTCGCCCAGCTGGCCATCAGCACATAGATGATGTACCAAATCAACCCGAAGCTGACCGCTGGGATAACAAAGGCTCGTTGCGTCAAACGCAGACGCCTGAAGGGCGGACTGTTTTCGATCGCGACGTAGTCAACCTGGCCAGTTGCCCGGCCGGGTCCGGCGGATGGTGTCATGATTTCCTCCCCGTTCAGCCCGGCCGTTCCCCTCAAGCCGGGCGAACGAACTGGGCCTTTCGTCCCATCTCTGTTATGCCAACCTAACCCGGTAGTCAAGCATTTTCCAAGTTTATTCACAGTTTGATCTATGTGATATTCCTCACAGTCCAAACCGACTGAAGCACTGAAAGCCAACACAACGGCATCGTGCACCGAAATGAGACAACATATAGCGTGTAACCGCCGTGTCCGACACAACATGATGTAGTGTGATCGGATCGTGGCAGACCGAACCGGACCCCGCCCACCGGACGGCTCCGCCAGACCAACCGGGACCGTTTGGGCCCAACCAGACCCAGCCCAACTGGGACATATGTCCCGGCAGGGCGCTTCGCAACAACCTCAACCGCCAAGGAGGAACCATGACAGTGACGGTTTACAGCCAGCCCGCCTGCCCCCAATGCCACGCCACCTACCGCGCGCTGGAACGCGCCGGGATCGCTTACAGCGTTGTCAATTTGTCCGATGCCGTCCCAAGTCTTGAGTACGTCCGCTCGCTTGGGTACCTCCAGGCGCCCGTAGTCGTGGCCGGTTCAGAGCATTGGTCCGGCTTCAGGCCTGACCGGATCGCCGCCTTAGCGGACAGCCTCAGAGCCAGCCAATTCGCCGCCGGGGCGGCCGCTTGATGGAAACCACCACCCGCCTTGCGCCGGAGCTGATCTATTTCAGTTCCGCCTCCGGTAATACTGACCGGTTTGTCCGCAAACTGGGCCTACCGGCGCGGCGTTTACCGCTGCGGGCGGGTGATCCGCCAATCGCGGCCGAAAGGCCTTACGTTTTGATTGTTCCGACCTACGGTGGTGGTTCGGTCACCGGCGCGGTCCCCAAACAGGTCATCCATTTTCTTAACGACCCGGCTAACCGGTCCCTCATCAGGGGTGTGATCGCCGCCGGTAACACTAATTTTGGGACGGCCTACGGCCTGGCCGGGCAGATTGTGGCCACCAAATGCGGCGTGCCGCACCTTTACACCTTTGAACTGCTCGGCACTGATCAAGATGTCGCCGCGGTGCGCAACGGATTGGAGCAGTGGTGGTCCCGACGGTCGTGAACAACCAAACTGGGCCGCTCGCTGAAGTCGGCTCGGAGCCCGGAACTGGGCCGGTCGCGGCGGGGGCGACCCAGTCGGCAACCCAGGTGGTCTCGGATGGGGACGCCCAACTTGACTCGCCAGGGGCAACCCAGTCGGCCATCGCGCCCGCCGAGGACTATCACGCCCTGAACGCCCGCCTTAACCTGGTTGGGGCCGATGGACAAATCCAGTTCCAAGCCGATCATCAGGCGCTTGAGACTTATCTGAGCCAGCATGTCGAACCACGCGGGCGGGCATTCGCCTCAACCGGCCAGCGCCTGACCTACTTGACCGCCGAAGGCTATTACGAGCCAGCCGTTCTGGCACCTTATACAGCCGAGTTCCTAGATGATCTGTTCACCACAGCACATCAGCGCGGTTTCAAGTTCGGTAGTTTCCTCGGCGCCACCAAGTTTTACACCTCGTACGCCTTGAAATCATTCGACGGCCAGGAATACCTCGAATCGGTTGAGGATCGAATTTGTATGGTGGCGCTGACCCTGGCACGCGGTGACACCAGTTTGGCCCGTCGGCTACTTGACGAAATGCTGTCCCGCCGGTTCCAGCCGGCCACACCAACTTTCCTCAACGCCGGTAAAGCCCAGCGTGGTGAACCAGTCTCATGTTTCTTGCTGCGGGTCGAGGACAATATGGAATCAATCGCCCGTGGCATCAATTCCGCCCTCCAACTGTCAAAACGTGGTGGTGGTGTCGCCTTACTGCTGAGCAACATCCGCGAAATGGGCGCGCCAATCAAACGCATCCAAAACCAGTCATCTGGTGTTATACCAGTAATGAAACTGCTAGAAGATAGTTTCTCCTACGCTAATCAGCTAGGCGCCCGCCAAGGCGCTGGCGCGGTTTACTTACACGCTCATCATCCTGATATCTTGCGTTTCCTCGACACGAAACGTGAAAACGCTGATGAAAAGATCCGCATCAAAACGCTTTCACTAGGTGTGGTGATACCAGATATCACCTTTGAGTTAGCCAAGAACGATGCCGACATGCATCTTTTCAGCCCCTACGATATTCAGCGGGTTTACGGTCAGGCGTTAGCTGATCTTGGTATTACTGAACATTACGCCGCACTGGCAGCTAATCCACGTATCAGAAAAACAACTATCCGGGCGCGTGACTTTTTCAGAGCGTTAGCTGAAGTCCAGTTCGAATCTGGCTATCCGTATCTGCTGTTTGAGGACACCGCGACGCGGGCTAACCCGTTGCCTGGGCGTATCACCCACTCCAATCTCTGCTCTGAGATCCTTCAATCCGCCACACCTTCCAGCTATAACGAGGATCTGTCCTATGCCGTGACTGGCCGTGACATCTGCTGCAACCTTGGGTCACTTAACATCGCGGCGGTGATGGACGGAGGTGACCTGGCGGGCAGTGTTGAATCGGCCGTCCGGGCTTTGACGGCGGTTAGCGAAACCGCTCAAATCGGTTCTGTTCCGTCAGTCGAACGCGGCAACCAGGAAACTCACGCCATTGGCCTGGGGCAAATGAACCTCCATGGTTTCTTCGGCCGCGAACACATCAAATACGGTTCACCTGAGGCTCTTGATTTTGTTGGAGCCTATTTCGCGGCGGTCAACTATTACGCCCTGCGGGCTTCGAACCGTCTGGCAATGGAACGGGGACGGCCGTTTGAGGGCTTCGCTGAGTCGGCCTACGCCGATGGCCGCCAGCTAGCGATCTACACCGCTCCTGGCGCTAACTGGGAACCAACCAGTCAAACGGTAAGGGCCTTATTCGACCACGCTGGAATTGTTCTGCCAAACCGCCAGGATTGGCTCAACCTGAGTGATTCGATCATCCGGCACGGCGTTTACAACGCCTACCTGCAGGCTGTACCGCCGACCGGTTCTATCTCCTATATCAATCACTCAACCGCTTCAATTCATCCGGTGCCAGCCAAGATTGAGGTCCGTAAAGAAGGCAAGACGGGCCGGGTCTACTATCCGGCACCTCACCTTGACACCTCCAACCAGGAGTTCTTCGAGGACGCCTACGCCTTGGGGCCTAAGGCCATCGTTGACACCTACGCCGCTGCCACACCCCATGTTGATCAGGGGCTTTCTTTGACGCTGTTCTTCCCGGCTGAGGCCACCACCCGCGACCTCAACCGGGCCCAAATTTACGCTTGGTCCAAGGGGATCAAGACGCTCTACTACGTCCGTCTGCGCCAGGCCGCCCTGGCCGGCACTGAAGTTGAAGGATGTGTTTCATGCGCACTGTGACCCACTCGCTAGCTGATGCCCTGGCCACGCCAGAAGCGATCGACTGGAACCGGATCCAAGATTCCAAAGACCAGGAAGTCTGGGACCGGCTAACCGGCAATTTTTGGCTACCGGAGAGGGTGCCTCTATCAAATGATCTAGCGTCCTGGGCTAGTCTCAGCCAAGCCGAACAACTCCTGACCAACCGGGTGTTCGCTGGGTTGACGCTGCTTGACACGATCCAGGGAACAATCGGCGCGGTCTGCCTGATTCCAGATGCCATCACCCCGCATGAGGAAGCGGTGTACACCAACATCGCTTTTATGGAGTCAGTCCACGCTAAGTCCTATTCCTCAATCTTTTCGACTCTGTGCTCCTCTTCAGAAATTGATGCGGCTTTCGCTTGGTCACGCCAGAACACCTATTTGCAACGTAAAGCTGCCATAGTTCTGGGACATTACCGCGGTGATGATCCGCTGGCCCGCAAGATCGCCTCAGTCATGCTGGAATCGTTCCTCTTCTATTCTGGGTTCTACCTGCCGCTCTATTTCGCCTCCAGGGCTGTCTTAACCAATACGGCTGACCTGATCCGTTTGATAATCCGTGATGAGGCGGTTCACGGCTATTACATTGGCTACAAGTTCCAACGCGGCCTGGCTGAAGCCAGCCCAGCTCAGGTCAATAACTTGAAAGACTTCGCGATTGACCTGATGCTGGAGCTTTACGCCAATGAGGTTGAATACACCCGTGCCTTATACGGCCCGGCTGAGGATTCAGGCCGATCCCCGGGACTAGTTCAGGATGTTGAACGGTTCTTGGCGTATAACGCCAACAAAGCTTTGATGAACTTGGGGTTCGAGGCGGTCTTTGGACCGGATCAGACCGGAGTGTCAGCCGCGATCTTGGCCGCTTTGGCGCCAGACGCGGATGAGAATCACGATTTCTTCTCCGGTTCTGGTTCTTCTTACGTGATTGGCCACAGCGTTGAAACTGAGGATTCCGACTGGGATTTCTAGTTCATACACCGGAGGATTCCCGGCCGCACCAAATCCGTCCGAATCTCTTGCGTAGCGTTACGCGACTCGGCTGGAGGTGTGCGGCGTCAGCCGACTAGGAGTCTGTGAGTACGCCGACTGGAAGTGTGCGGCGTAAGCCACTGGAAATGTTGCCTAAGACGGCGGGCGTGCGTTATGTGACCCGCCCAATTAGTTGGTGAGACACCATAGATCCTGTCAACTGTCTTAGGCTAAGCTGTGCTGTGCGTGCGGGGACGCAGGAAGTCGTTGGCCCCCAGACGTTTGATTTACGTTCTACCCGCAGGAGATAACAGTGTCGAAGCTGGCCCCCACAGTAAGAATCCGTCTGCTCGCTGCCCTTGGCACCGGTGCCCTAGTTTGGGGTACCGCTGGCACAGCCCTGGCTTGGGCTGAAACAACCGGCCCGGTGGCCGGCGACGCAGCAGACGCCACCACTCAAGATTTGCCCATAGCGCCGCAGGCGGTGCCCGTCCCGCCCGCTGGTCAGGGCGTCATAACGGTCTCGGTCTGGGCTGACGCCGATCCGGCCAGCCTGCCGGGCATGACAGTCACCTCCTTGCCTTTAGCGGGAGCCACCATCGGCCTGTGGCCCGCCGGTAACACAAGCGGCCCGCCTATAGCGACCTGCGTGTCTGACGCGGACGGCGATTGTTCGTTCATAGTTGACCCCGCCTCCGTGACCGGGAACTTAACCCTTCTGCCGGTGGGCGCGCCGACTGGATACCAGATTCCAACTAAGTACAGTAATTACGATCCGGTCTACTCCATCAACGTCACAGCCCCGCTGCCTAATCGCACCGTCATAGCTAATACCGGCCTTGACCGTGGCTTCGGCTACCTGCGAGTAAACCCCGCACTACCAGAGAGCTGTGGTCTGTCGATCGCTCTGATAGTGGACATGTCCGGCTCAATGTGGGGTTACGAAGGTGCTATGTTCGCGGCCCTTGACGGCTTCCTCGACACACTGGTCGGCAGTAACTCTGAGGTCTCCCTCTACGACTTCACCGACGTGTCCCCATATCCCGGCAGCCCCAACCATCCCCTCCCACAGGATGTTTCAACACAGGCCGGAGCTGACATTGTCAAATCCTGGTACGCCGCCTGGGCGCCGCCGGGCGGATTAACCTCATGGGCAGCCGGCTTAGCTGAAGCATCAGCCCAGACCCCTACGCCGGATGCCGTTGTTTTACTGGCTGACGGTGATCTTGGTAACAACCCGCGAATTTCCAAGCTGCTGGTCAACGCTTTCAAAGCGCAAGGCGCCAGGTTCATCCCAGTTGGTATGGGTGGCTTCGTTGACGAATCTGGTTTGGCCTCCTTGACGGGCCCAACAAAGGGCACCGATTACTTCTTGGCGGCGGATTTCGACAACTTGGGCGAGGAACTGTCCGGCGCGACCACCAAAGGCTGCCAGACTGACGAGCCAACCAGCCCGCCACCGACAGACTTCAGCATTTCACCACCACCGCCAACAGTGCCGATAGAACCGACAGTCCCACCCCTGCCCCCGACTGGACCTGGGGACCTGGCTTGGCCTGGGCAAATCGCCTTCTGGTCGATCATCGCCGGTCTCGCATTGCTGACGGCCGCTTGGCGCCGTAAGCGGATGTCCGCCTAACAACTAATCCAAACGGCGGGCCTGCCCGGCATCCACCCATCAAGGGTGTAGCCCGGTCGGCCCGCCGTTTTTCAAAGCCCCGCCTGGCGGGCCCACCTGGTGGTCTACCAAGAACCTGGACGGTTCTCGAAGACTTAGTTGCCCCAGCCGGTTTGGTTGGCGACCCAGATGCGAGCGGAAAGCAACTCATGATCCATCTTCCGGCCCACTTCCGGCCCGGGGACCGTTACCCCCACAAAACCACCTAACTCTCCGGGGTGCTGGTTCGCTGGATGACGGCATCGACCAGCCTCTTGGCGGCTGCCTGAACCTGCTCTAAATGGCTGGCTGAACGGAACGATTCAGCGTAAATCTTGTAGACGTTTTCTGTACCCGACGGGCGGGCCGCGAACCAAGCCTGACCAGTTGTGACCTTCAAACCACCAATCGGAGCACCGTTGCCTGGCGCTCGGACCAAACGAGCGGTGATCGGATCACCGGCCAACTCGGTTTCTGTCACCTGGGATTCGTCCAAAGCCGCCAGGGCCGCTTTTTGTTCAAGGCTGGCGGGCGCGTCAATCCGGGCGTACCAGCTCTGACCAAACCTGTCAGCCAGTTCGCGGTGAACCTGTGATGGTGTCCGCCCGGAAACCGCCAGAATCTCACTGGCCAGCAACGCCAAGATGATCCCGTCCTTATCGGTTGTCCAGACGCGGCCATCGCGGCGCAAGAATGAAGCGCCAGCCGATTCTTCACCACCGAACGCGACCGAACCACCCAACAGACCAGACACAAACCATTTGAAACCGACCGGAACCTCCATCAGGGCACGGCCCTCGTTATCCGCCACCCGGTCAATCAGCCCAGATGAGACCAGCGTCTTACCGACGGCCGCGTCAACCGGCCAGCCTGGCCGGTTACCAGAGAACAAATAAGAGACGCAAGCAGCTAAGTAATGGTTAGGGTTCATCAGGCCACCATCAGGCGTGACAATACCGTGCCGGTCAGAATCAGCGTCATTGCCGGTCGCTATATCGAACAGCGGATGGCCGCCGGGGCCGGGATGATCCAGCAGGCTACGCAGTGAGGCCATGGCGGACGGTGACGACGGATCCATCCGGATCTTGCCGTCCCAGTCCAATGTCATGAAACGCCAGGCCGGATCAACTTGGTCATTCACAACCGTCAAGTCCAGGTGATATTCCTGGCCGATCGCCCCCCAATAGTCAACTGACGCGCCACCCAGCGGGTCCGTGCCGATCCTGACCCCGGCCCGGCGGATCGCTTCTAGGTCGACTACTTGGGGCAGGTCATCAACATAGGAGGACATGAAATCGTAAGGCCGGGCCGTATCGGCCGCCAGTGCTCGTTCAACGGTGACGCGCCGGACCCCTCCAGTGGCGTGCTCAGCCAGAATCTGGTTGGCCCGGGCCGCGATCCAGCTGGTGACGTCAGTGTCCGCTGGGCCACCATTAGGTGGGTTGTATTTGAAACCACCATCGCGTGGTGGGTTGTGCGATGGCGTCACCACAATCCCGTCAGCTAAATTAGGTCCGCTGGTGCGCGGCCCGCGCGGCGTAGTGGCGCCGTTCGCCACCAAAATGGCGTGCGACAAGGCCGGTGTCGGTGTCCACGAATCACGTGCGTCGATGCGTAGTTCCAGGCCGGCTCCGGCTAACACTTCAACCGCTGTGCGCCAAGCCGGCAAAGACAGTAAATGTGTGTCCCGACCCAGAAAAAGCGGCCCATCAATGCCTTGTTCCCGCCGGTAGTCAACGATCGCCGCCGTTATGGCGATGATGTGATCCTCGTTGAAGGCGCCGTCAAGCGATGATCCGCGATGGCCTGAAGTGCCGAACGCCACCTGTTGGGCTGGGTTGGACGGATCTGGTTTGATCTCGTAGTAGGCGTCCTCCAGTTTCCGGAGGTCCACTAGGTCCGATTCTTGGGCCGGTTGGCCAGCGCGTCGATGCATGAATCCAATCTTCCCACCACGGCTGGCGCTTTTCGGCTGGGCCGCTTGCGGCCCCCGGAATATGAGCAAGAGGTGAGGCCTATAGTTGAAAGCGTTTGGCGGAGCCACCCGTGGTGCCGCCGGACCACCATAAGCGTTTCAACCTTTCAAGGGGAACCCCATGCGCCGAGTAATCGCAGTTCTTGTCAGTTTGTTTGTCGCCGCTTTCGGCCTGGTCGCACCGGCTGCCGCCGATGGACCGGTAGTTGACCCGGCCACCTTAGAGGTCAGCCAAGATGACGGCTGGATCGCCTCATCAATTGTCGGCGATGGCCTGGCGGAGGCCTCCGGGCCGGTCGCGGTCGCTCAGGACTGGCCGGTTGGCGCCTTGTCGGGTGGTTCCGTGACAGGTCAAGCCCTGACGACCGAACAGTTCGAAATGCAAGTGACAGACCTAATCAACGCCGAGCGGACCAGCCGCGGCCTGCGGCCGTTGCGGGCGTCATTAGCGATCATGATCGTCGCCCGGAACTGGTCAACATACCTGCTCAACAGTGGGCAGTTCTACCACAATCCGAACTATTTCGGCCAAATGCCGCAAACTGACCTGTGGGGCGGCGGCGAAAACATCATGCGGGCCTGGGGCTCAACCGCCTCCATAACTCCAAAGGATGTCAACAATGGGTTCATGGGATCACCTGGTCACAGGAGCAACATGCTAGACCCTGACTGGACCCACGTTGGGGTTGGCGTTGTAACTGGTACAAGGCCTTGCCCAACGGCCAATGGGTTGGCTAACTGTGCTTTCCTTTACGTCACGGAGAACTTTGCCGCGTACGAGAACTCTGGCCCAACCGATTCTCCGTGGTGGACACCAGCCACACCTGTCACCCCGTTTGAAAGTGTCCTGTTGGCACCAGATATGACCAGCGACGGCCGGGGTGAGGTAATGGCGATAGACGCCACCGGCCAACTTGTGCTTTACCCGTTCACGGCTGGCGCCACCCTGGGTTCGCCCGGCTTGAGTGGTACTGGATTCGCTGGCCAACGGGTCTTCGCGCCGGGCGACTGGACTGGTGACGGTTTCCCTGACATCGCCGCCATAACAGCCGGTGGTGACCTGTATCGCTACACAGCTAACTTGGGTGGCCGCCTCAATCCGTCACCAACCAAGATCGGTAACGGCTGGCAGACTTTCCAAGCTATCCCGGCCGCCGATTTGAATGGGGACAAGCGCCCTGACCTGCTAGGCATTGACGCTAACGGTGACCTTTACCTCTACGCCTGGCTGGGTGATCACTTCACCACCAAGAAGAAGGTCGGCTGGGGTTGGACCGGCTGGCAGCTTTACTCTGGCGGTGATCTGAACAAGGACGGCCGCACTGACATCCTTGGAATCAACCCCGCAGGCTTCATGTACTGCTATCACGGCAACGGTAACGGCACTTTCCAAACTAAGAAGCTGTGCGGCAACGGCTGGAACACTTTCCAACTGGCGGCCGGCGCTGATCTGAACGGTGACGCCTGGGCGGACATCGTTGGCTTGGACACCGTATCCCGCAAGCTCTACTACTACCGCGGCTACGGCAGCGGAACTTTCGGTAGCAAGCAGCAAATCGGCAACGGCTGGTAAACCAGCAGCCCAGCAACGCCGGGCCTGGGATGGTAGCGGCAGAAAAATGTGACGAACAACACACCCTAAAACCGGAACTACCAGCCCACATCAATCGTTGTTCTTTATAGAAGGTCCTACCGGGCGGGCCGCGTGCTCTGGGGCGAAGTCAGTACGCGCTAGCCGGTAGGACCTTCTTATTTGTTCCGGCCGTAACGCGCCAACACGCCTCATTCCTGACTGTTTCGAATACCCAGGGAGGCCAGTCTCACTTCTTCTGGGTCGCTTTGATCGCGGCTTCCGCCATGCGACGCTTTATTTCTTCTTCCCGTTGCTGTTTGGCCCTCTGCTGGGCTTTGGCTATCTGGTCATCATCAATCTTGCGGTTACCGGACCGTTCCGGATCAAATGCCATGGCAAACCTCCCTAGTTTCATCCCACGAGATCCCTTCCCGTGCGGCGCGCCAACCAATCTCTCATGGTGACCCTAGGGAAGAACAACTCCGCTGATTTTTCGTTGAGCGCACCGTGCCTGGCGGACACCTAAACGTGCGCCAACTGGTATGCCAGTTTCCTATGCCCTGAGACACCACGTGGCGGAGAGCGTGGGATTCGAACCCACGGATGCGCTAGCGCGCATCAACGGTTTTCAAGACCGTCCCGATCGGCCGCTCCGGCAGCTCTCCCGACCCATAAGGCTACCCGCTAACTAGCCGGGCAGGTTCAACGCAAATACCAAGTGGGTTCACGACCGGGACTGATAACACGCAAACCGTAGAGCCGCGCGGCCGATGCCACCTCAGTGTTGTAAGTGATCATCACGGTTACGGCCTCCTCAGACGCCGCTAACCCGACATGAAGCGCCGCATAAGGTGAAACCGCCGCGACAGCGTATGAACCGATCTCTAAAGCACGGCCTGACACAGAGATTTCAGGGATCCCACCTAGCTGATCATAAATCCGCATCCGGTGTCCATGATCCAGGCCGATCAGTTCCTCCCCGGCCTCCCAGCGCGCCAGAATCGATGTGACCAACTCGTTCTCATGGTTGGCGATCCATTCACGCAGTGCCTCAGACTCAGGCGAATCAATTACCGCCCGCACCATGGTGGTCCCGTCCAGGTAATAACGCACGGGCTCAAGCCTACCGACTGAGACGCCCCGCAAAGCCGAATGAGCGTATGCCGGGCACCACGTTTACACTTAGGCGCCATGCGCGGCATTGTGGTTGACAACCCAGGACGAGACCACCGGCTGGTCATGGCTGAGGTCCGGGCGCCAAGGCCCGGTCCGGGTCAAGTCTTGGTGCGGGTCGCCGCCGCTGGTGTCAACCGGGCTGATCTGCTCCAAGCTCGTGGCGCTTATCCTGCGCCGGCCGGAGCCTCACCGCTGCTCGGGTTGGAATGTTCCGGCATTGTCGCTGAGTTGGGTCGTGGTGTTACCAGTTGGCAAGTTGGTGATCCGGTGGCGGCCTTGTTGCAGGGTGGCGCTTACGCTGAATACGCGGTGGCCGATGCCGCCTGTCTACTTCCCGTTGCCTCCGCCTTGACCCTGCGTGACGCTGGGGCCGCCCCAGAGAGCGCTGCTACCGTTTGGTCCAACCTGACCGAGGTCGGCTATGTAGCGGGCGCTCCACTGCTGGTTCACGGCGGAGCGGGCGGCATTGGCACGATGGCGATTACCTTGGGTTCAGCTCTTCAGTCGCCGGTTTTCGCGACAGCCGGTACCGCTGAACGGGTTCAAGCCTGTGAACAGCTTGGTGCCTCACGCGGGATAAACCATAAGACTGAAGACTTTGTTCAGGTTGTTTTGGACGGCACAGACGGCCGCGGCGTTGACGTGATCCTGGATGTGGTTGGCGCGGCCTATGTTGAGCGGAATCTAGCGGCTCTGGCCGAGGGTGGCACGTTAGCGATCATTGGACTGATCGGCGGGGCACAAGCGGAACTAGACCTGGGGCAGATGCTCCGGCGGCGGCATCGTCTAATGGCTTCTAATCTCCGTAACCGCTCTTCAGAGGATAGAGCCGCGATTGTGCACCGGGTGCGTCACGACATTTGGGAACTGGTGTGTTCGGGCCGGGCGTCTCCTGTGATTGGGGCGCGTTTCCCGATGGCTCGGGCGGAGGCCGCCCATGCCGCCATGCTGTCCGGCTCGGTGATTGGCAAAATCCTTCTGACCTGGGACTAACACCGTCTCCGGGGTTGCGCGGCGGACCGCCGGATGGGTTTGGGCGCGGGTGAAACTAAGACCAGTGAAGCCTCGTCTTATGGATTCACCAGTTTCTAGTGTCCCGAGATCTGCAACACGGACCACAACGCGTGATTAGCGCGAACCCATTCAAACTAGGCGGGTTCAAGTCAGAGCGGATGGCACAGGCGGCGCAGCGGAGGCGGGGGGATTCGAACCCCCGAGGGGGTATCACCCCCAACCCGCTTAGCAGGCGGGCGCACTAGGCCTCTATGCGACGCCTCCGGGCAGGGCTCAAGGCTACCCGGCCTAGGCCAGTGCGGCAAAAGCATTGGCTATTCATGTCGGTATCCGAGGGAATCTAGGCCCGGGCCACCTCGGTGGGTGTCGGATGACAGCCTTCGCGGCTCAACCCACCCGGCCCGCCTCACCCTGGGCGCCGACATAGATATCCCATAAACAGCCGGGCCCAAAGGAGAGCATGATTGACTCCATGGAAACTCAAGACCAGCCTGTGGCTTGGACCACAGATGTTCTGCCAGGCTTTGAACAACGCGGTCTCGCCTTGCCTGGCGGTGAAACAGCCACTTTGATCCGGTTGCGGCGCACCAGTGGAACTGGAACAGCGAACTCCGGTTCCCCAGCGGGCGCCGCCAAGAACTCCGCTGAAACAGGTACCACTGCTGATGGCCAAGGAACCGACCAACCTAAACCCGCCGTGCTCTACCTGCATGGTTTTGTCGACTACTTCTTCCAGGACCATCTAGCAAAGGCCTTCGAGTCCCGTGGCTACCGTTTCTACGCTATTGACCTGCGCGGTTACGGGCGGTCAGTGGAACACTCAAAAGACCCCGACCATCCCAACTTTGTGCCTGACGTCGCTGTTTACAGCCAAGATCTGGATGCTGCGGCTGACGCTATAGCGCAGGAGGAAGGCCACAGTGAGTTGGCTGGGATCGGGCATTCGACCGGTGGTTTGATAATGCCGTTTTGGGCGGCCGCCCGGACCGGGCGGCTGCGGGCATTGATCCTGAATTCGCCCTGGCTTGACCTGAACGGCAACTGGCTGATGCGCGGGCCAGTCACCCAGTTCATGCACCTATTGGGCAAGATCGCCCCGATGGCGCCGATCTCCGGCCTGAAAGCCCACTACGGCCACGCCCTGCACCTTGAGACTGGCGGCGAGTGGGCCTATGACCTGACCTGGAAACCGCATGATGGTTTCCCGACCTATCCGGTCTGGTTGTCTTCGGTGCGGCGCTGGCAGGCACGGTTGAAGCAGGGCATTGAGGTGGGTTGCCCAGTGCTGATGATGACTTCACTGCGACGGGGTGACCCGGCGCGGGCTCACGACGAACTGGTGACGACTGATTCGGTACTCGACCCGCGCCAAATGTGGCGCTTAGCGCCGAAACTCGGCGCTGATGTTGAGGTCCGGGCGCTTGAAGGCGGCGCTCACGACTTAGCGCTCAGTCCCGAACCGGTGCGTGGCCGGTACATCAGCGAGGCGCTTGATTGGCTTGACCGGGCAATAGCCGTGCCCGGCCAGAGCAACTCAGGATAGAGCGGACTCAACCCGGCCCGCGCCGTCAGCCGGACCAGCAACGTCAGCCAAACCGGCGGCATCGGCCATCCCGCCCAAACCGGCCGGGCCACCACCCAACCAAACCCCGATCGCCGTGGTTAGCGGAATCGCCAAAACCAAGCCAACCGAGGCCGCCAGGATCGGCACAACTTCACTGGCGATATCCTCCGCTGTCAGCAGGTCAAGGATCGTATGGTCGATCGTCGAGGCGACCAGCAACAAGCTCAAAGCTCCGCCAATATAGGCGAAGGCAATGGTGTAGACAGTCGAGGCGATGTGGTCCCGCCCGATCCGCATCGCGCTGACGAAAACCATCCGACGGGTCGCGGTCGGCGCGGCCGCCCGCAGCTCCCAAACGGCGGAGGCCTGCGTGATGGTTACATCGTTCAACACACCCACCCCAGCTAGCACCATGCCACAGAGCAGCACACCTTTCAGGTCAGTTTGCGCCGCCGTGTAGGACAACCGCACCATGGCCTCGTCACTGAGCGGTATCAGATGAGTTGATGGCACCGCCCACCAGGCCAAACAGGCCACTATCGCCGTCCCGAGGAACGTCCCCAGCAGCGCTGTGGTGGATTTGACAGAGACCCCGTGCGCCAAATAAACCACGATGAACAGCACAGCGCTAGCTGTCACCAGAGCCACCAGCAACGGGTTCTTCCCGGCGATCAGTGCGGGCAGGAGGAAGAACCAAACCATCGCCAGGCCGCCACCCAGGCCAACCATCGCGGCCAGGCCTTTGAACCGTGCCACCGCGATCACCACCAGCACAAACAAGCCGACCAGTACCATGATTGGCCAACCGCGGTAAAAGTCCTGGAAGACGTAAACTTCGCGACTGGCGGTACCGGCGTCGGGGAAACGGATCGTTTTGATGTGATCGCCGATCTTGAAATCACCCAAAGGGACTTCGCCCACTGTGTAAAGGCGCACTTCTTGGCCAGTCGAATCAAGCCGGAAGACCACCTCACCATCCAGATGTCCCGGTTCGATCCGTGTCACCACGCCGGGTTGGCGTTCGGCTTCCGGCGTCAGGTAAGGGGTTTTGGCGGGAACCTCGCCCACCTTAGGCCAGAGCAGGCCCATTCCGATCAGTGTTACCAGCCCCAGCACAGTCATTGTGATGGTTAAGGCCAGTTTGACTGGGCGGCTGGCGGGTGCGGCCAGATGAGTCGCGCTGTGCCCGTGTCCTGTCATGCCGTTCCGGGCCCAGCGTCAGTTGGTGGCGGGTTTTCCAATGCCCGATGCCGCCCTCCCGGTTCGCCAACCTCCGCCAGGTCCGCTTGGCTGGGTTCTTCCGCCGGGCTGATCGCGGTTTCCGCCGGGCTGATCGCGGCGGCTGACCGGGCCTCGGCCAGAGCCAACCGCCTGCCAGCCCGGGCCAAGCCAAACAATTCAGTCATTGCCCAGGCAAAGATCCCCGCTGTAATCAGGTTCCGGATCACCCACAGGGCGATCCAGAACGGCTCCCCACCAAGGAAACCCATATAGCCCCAGGGATAGAGCGCACCCGTGAACACGGCCGATACCAGCAACAACAGGCCAGTCGGGAACCACAACCGGCCAGGCCGTTGGAGACACCAGGCAACCACTACTGGAGGCGCGCACCAGGCGACGAACTGCGGCGAACCAACCTTGTGGAAGACGATCAGACCAGTCAAAATGGCGAGCGTTCCCAAGAGCAGGGTGTCAATCCCGGAACGCCGTGCCAGCCAACACAAAACCCCAACCGCTAGCACAGCCAAAGGCATCATCCAGTCGCTGACATGTAAGGCGATCTCGGCGCCTAGTCCCCAGGTTTCTGATGTTCCAAGAGCTTGGTTGTACTGCCAGATTTGTTCGCCCCGGATCAGGTGGGCCAACACCGCAGGGGTCGCCAAGACCGCTTCGATTTGCAGGCCGCGATCTGATTCGGTCCGCACGAACGATGTCAGCACAGTCCAGCTGCCTCCCGCCAGCCGCTGTATCAAGATCACCGCGGCACAAGTCAGGCCCGCTGGCAGAACCACTGACAGGAGACGTTGACGCCAGCCGCGTATGACGCAGAACAGAGGGATGATGCTGGCTCCTCCAGCGACTTTCAGCCAAGCGCTGAGGGTAATCAAACATGACGCCCAAACCGGATGTGTCGTCCTAAACCCACCGGACCGGACTGTTGGAGGTTTGAGCTGATCGGCCGCCCCTCGGTGGCGTGGCGTCACGGACCTGGACGGCGGCGAATCACTCGCCGGTGGCGGCACCATTGGGGCCATCAACAGCAAGGCGATCAGCACTAGGGGCATCATGACGGCGTCTAACCGGGTTATGCCGCTTGGCCCAAGGGCTGTCAGGAAAATGAACCATCCCGCCATTGGTATGGCCGCCCGGGCCAGGCCAACGGCTTTGACCGCGATGGCGGTGGTTGCCAAGTTGATGGCCGCGACCATCCAACACCAGGTCGCCATATAGTGGCCGACTGTGCCAAAGATGGCCGCTATCAGCATCGGGACAAGCGCACCAACCGGATAGACAAATGGCGCGTTAATGCCGATCCAGCCGCCGGTGACCTGGCCTTGTTGAACCCACCAGGCGTATAGGGCAACATCGGTTGAACCGGACCGGCCTGGTCCAGTCGCTTGGTAAACCATCACAATGTGGGTGATGATGAACACCAGCGCCAAGACGGTAGCTGGGTAAATGTTCCCGCGCCAGCCGGTTGGCTGGCGCTTAGCGCCCGCGCCAGTGGTTGTAGCGACTGGTTCCATCGCTCAACCTAAGGGAACCGAGGCGCGCTCTTCACCCAGGCGGCCGATTAGCATTAGCTCAACCGGGCGCGAGTCGATCGGAATATCAAAGGCCAGGTAACCGGTCTGTGTGACCCCTGGTGCCATTGGTTCCAGGCCCAGATCGGTCGGGGCGTAGCGCAAAACGGAAGCCGGTTCATCAAGGTACGTTTCGCCCTTGTTGGTTAGCAGCCGCTGCTGATCCGGCACGAATGTGCCTTCTTCAGGACCGTTGTTGCGGACACGGATTTCAATCAGGACCCATTGGCCGCGTTCGGCGATCTCACTGCCGTCAGTGTTCAAAGCGGGCAGCGAGTCTTGGTAGGACAAGATTTCTAGGACAAAATCGCCCGAAACGAAGGTCTGTTGGAGGGACCAGTCGGTGGCTCCCTCGTCACCTGGTGATGGTGTGGCCGCTGGTTCTTCGAGGGCGGTTGGCTCGCCGCCGAAGTGGATTGTGCCGTTGGCGTACAGGATGCCAAACGGTACGCCGATCACCAGCAGCACAGCGGCCACCACAAGGCCGATTGTCCGGCCACGGGTCATGTGCCAGCGTGGCGGATGGAATCCGAGCGCACTTGACGCGCGATGATGCCACTGCGTGTCATCTAGCGGTTCAGACGAGTCGGCGGTTGGGTCGGCTTGGCTAGCTATTGGGACAACTTGGCCTGGCTGACCGGCTTGACCGGCCGCCGCCATGACAGCCTGGCCCGCTGGCTCGGCCTGGCCGGGCGCTGTCAGGACCGCTTGGCCAGACTGCCCGTCTGATCTAGTTGGTCCGTCGCCTAGCTGGGGTATGTCTTCCCGGACCGCGACCATGTCCTGGGTTGAATCGGCCCCGGGAGTCCGGCCGCGATAGCGGACTGTCTCCAACCCGGCCGAGTGCGCCTGAATCTGTTCGGGCGGAACTGGTGGTGGCTGGTAGAGGCCGGGTCCGGCCTGGCTGGCCTGGCTGGCGGACCAGATGCCCGGCTGGTTACCGGTGCCGCGGGCAGTATCAGGAGGCTCATCTAGCCAAGACAAAGCGTCAGCCTGGTCTGGCTGGCCTGGTGGCATTGGCCCTAGCTGCCCGGCGGTTGGCGGCGGGCCAACAACCGGTGGCCGCGCCACCGGACCCGAAAAGAAGCTCGGTACCCGCGGAGCGGGATCGGCCTGGGCCGCCCAGGCTTTTGGTGGAGTCCCTGGCAAATGAGGAATCCACTCCTCAGGGATACCGTGACGGGGAGTTGGCGGCGGCAATGGTTCTGGGGCTACCGCTGGAGCAAGACGGGCCGGGCCCGTGGTGACCGATCCAAAATCGTCGAACGATGTCGGCGGTGCGGCTGGATCCGGTGCGGCTGGATCCGCCGCCCGGCGGTCCTGGCGGCTCGGCGGCCATTCGACGGCCCTGGCTCCGGGGCCTGGGGTCTGAACAGGTCGTTGGCCGGGGCCTGGAACCTGACCAGACCGCTGATCAGAACTCGGCGGCCGACCGGGCGGCTGACCGGGACCTGCGCCAGCGCCAGCAGGCGGAAGGCTGGTGCCAGGCACCAGACCGGGCTGGCCCTGGCCGGAGGCGGCCGGGCGGACCGGCGGCTCATCGCCAGGGGCTAGCGGCAGGGTTCCTCCAGTCCGGTAACGCCGGGCGGTGGCGGCCGGATTGACTGGCCTGGTCAACTGCGGCACCGGCTGCGGCGGCACTGACCGCTGACCTGGCCGGATGTCCCCACCGAACGGAGCTGACCGCGGGACTGGTGGGGCGGCATCGGGCCGGGGCGGCTGTGAGACTGGCTCATAGCGCGGCGGACGGACAGGTTCTGTTCCCGGCTGTGACCCTGGCCGCCCGGTATCCCAGGCGGGCGACGGCTGGCGGGCGGAACGGGCGTCACCACCAAACGGCTGTGGTTGCGGGACTGGTGGGACGGCATCGGGCATTTCAAGGCGCTGGCGGCGCAAGGCGGCGCGCGTCAACGGCTGGGAATTGTCAACCGGGGCTGGCGGCTCTACCGGCGGTGGTCCTACGGGCGGCTGCCACGCGGCCGACACTGAAACTGGCGGCTCTACCGGCGGTGGTCCTACGGGCGGCTGCCACGCGCCCGGAACTGGACCAGCGGACGCCGGGATGGGCTGGATTTGACCGGTCTGGCGGGCCAACTCGGCGGCTTCACGCCGTGCCCTCCTGGTTGGAGGAAGCCCGCTTTCCGTTCCAGACACGCAGATGAGACTAGTCCATTCAGCTCCTTAAGCCCGAGTCGGAGCCTGCGGTCTGTCGCGTCAAAGTTTCTGGCCGCACCACCCACCAGGCCAGCAAACCAGTCAGGCTAACACCCAAGTGTGCTGTGTTCTTGCTGGTCAACGGCAATATTGCGGCGCTTTGCGGCCACCTGGCGAGCGCCCTGCTAGATGATCCCAAGCCTCGGTGGAACAATTCCCAGCCGGAGCCTAACAAGGCTGGCCGAAGCCGCCGGATCAGTTGAACTAGTGGGCGGCGCGGACGGCATTTCTGTTAGTAAAACACCGATCTCGCGGCAACCACTGATCGGCTGGATCAAGCTTCCTTCCTCATAAGTGATCTCTTCGGTGGACAACAATTCCTTGTAATCAGAACCGATAATCATGTCAACGCTGGCGTCTTGCCGCCGGTCAAGATCAAGCACGGCACCTTCAGGCAAATACTGCAGCAAGGTGTAGGCGCCATCAACGCCGAGCGAACCAGTTCGCACTTTAACCACACCGTCATAGTGCGCCGCATTACCAACACCTGGATCAACAAAACCGAACTTGGCTAACTCGCCGGCCGCGGCGGCGGCATAACCGGTCCGCCCACTGCCGTTCAGAACCAGCAACTCCACTGTGGCCGGTTTAGGATAAATCGCGTCCGGATTAGTTGGGCATGGCGTCCAGACCGGTTCGCCTGTTTCTGATGGTTTAGCTTTGAAATCGGCGTCAATGATTCTTTCCAGGTTGCCATTCCACATCCCGACCGCCATGACACCAACAAAAGCCAAGGCCGATAGCAAAACGGTGTAGATGGCCGCTTGACGCCAACGCCGATGCTTGCGGCGTGATGCGGCGGTCGCGATCACGCTGCCCGCCTTCGCCAGGTGGTGCGGCCAGTTGAATCACAGCCAGTAAGGGTTACCGCGCGTTTTGGTGGGCCGCTGTCCATCAAACCGTTAGGCCAGGTCATCGTCTGTCCCGTCGGTTTTCGAGCTGATCAAAGCATCCAAGTTGAGGACGCGGGCATGCAGGGTGCCTCGTCCGCGCAGGGCGGCCCGCACCGCGCGGTGCAAACCATCTTCCAGATAGCACTGGCCTTGCCAATAGACCACATGAGCGAATAGATCGCCATAGAACGTTGAATCTTCGGCCAGCAGGGAAGCTAAGTCGAGGGTTGATTTTGTGGTCACCAGTTCCCCTAAGCGGACTTGCCGTGGCGGGATGCGGGCCCATTGCCCGGCCGATACGAAGCCATGCTCCGGGTAGGGGCGTCCGTCAGCAATCGCTCTGAAGATCACGGATAGTAATACTACGGAATTGGACCGCTCCAGGCTCATCCCTTCGGCTGATTCCAGCCCACGGTGGTCAGATTCGCCTCCGCTTGCCCGCCAGCGGGGCCGGGCGGGCAGGGGCTTCGGCGAGTTCCTTCCGCGAGTCCTCAGACACGATGCCGAGCCAGCGGTATAACAGTCTGGTGCCAATCAAAGTTGACCTGCGTTCCGATACCGTAACCAAACCCTCCCAAGCGATGCGTCAGGCCATGGCCCAAGCTGAGGTCGGCGATGATGTGATCGACCGTGACCCGACTGTGCGGCTCCTGGAGGAGCGAACCGCCAACATCATGGCCCAGCCGGCCGGGCTGTTTGTGCCCTCCGGATCAATGTCCAACCTGGTGGCGCTGATGACCCACCTGGGCCGGGGCGACAGGTACTTCGCACCACGCAGCGCCCACATCCTGACACATGAGTTGGGTACCGCGGCCTGGTTGGCGGGTGGCATGGCTGGTGAGTTGCCTTGGAGTTTAGGGCCGGGCATCCCCAGCCCAGATGATGTCACCGCGGCGGCTCAAGAGGAGCCGGCTAAGCCTGCCTACTACGATCTGATCGCCCGCCTGCTGTGTCTTGAAAACACGCACAACCAGGCCGGCGGGACAGTCATTCGCCAAGCCGTCGCCTTTCAGTTGGTCGATGCCGCCCATCAAGTCGGGTGGTCCGTCCATCTTGACGGGGCCCGCATTTGGCATGCAGCCGCCGCTCAAGGCTTGACTCCGAGTCAGGCGGCTGGGCCGGTCGATTCAGTGACAGTTTGTTTCTCGAAGGGACTTGGCGCCCCAGTTGGTTCCATGCTTTGCGCACCGACTGGGTTCATTGAACAAGCCCGGCGCTGGCGTAAGGCTCTGGGTGGCGGCATGCGCCAAGCTGGGGTATTAGCCGCTGCCGCCCTGGTAGCGCTTGATCAAGAGCTACCCCGGATTGATCAAGACCGGCTGCGGGCTGTTCGCCTGGCCAGCGCGCTGCGCGAGTTGGGTTTGGACAGTCCTGAACCCGATACCAACATTGTGATGGTCCGCCCAGCGGCTGGTTCTGGACTGACCCCAGGCCAGTTGGCGGCCGCCTGGGCGGCCGCTGGTGTGGGTTGCCTGGTGATGGGAACGGCGGTGCGTCTGGTGACGCACCGCGACATCGATGACTCGGCACTCGGCCAGGCGGTCGACTTGATCGCCAACGCGACGCGTCAAGCGGCCTGACCTAAAGCCTCCCGCCACCCGGCCCACTTTCCGATACGGAAACCGGTCAAAGTCACCTGTTTAGGGCATCTTTGACCGATTACCGTCGCCCAAGCTCTCACCCTCAACCGCCACCCCTAGCGGCCCCCCGGTAAAACCCCAGGTCAAGTCACTAGCCTCGATTCACCCAGCGTCAGTCAGCCCACTTTCCGATACAGAAACCGGTCAAAGTCACCTGTTTAGGGCATCTTTGACCGATTACCGTCACCCAAGCTCTCACCCTCAAGCGCAACCCCTAACGACCCCACGACAAAACCCCAGGTCAGGGGAGTAGCTCCGATTCTCCCAGCATCAGTCAGCCCGGCCTGACCTAAAGGCCGCCGCCAAACAGCGTTAAGCCGGTGGAGTTGGGGTCGGTGTCGGTGTTGGCGTCGGCGGTGGGGTTGGCGGTGGGGTTGGCGGTGGCGGAGGTGGAGGCGGTGGCGGTGGCGGCGCTGGGGCCGGGCCAAGCGACAGTGTCAAGGTGACCTCGGTGCCGGGGTAGGCGCTGCCGCTCGGGTTCTGCGCCGCGACCGCTCCCTTGGGTACGGTGTCGGAATAACCGCCGTCATCGAACGTAACCTGGAAACCGGCCTCTTCAAGCGTCTTTTGGGCTTTGTCCTTGGTCATCCCAATAACTGACGGCACTGGGATGGCCCGGCCACGTTCAATCGATGAGGGTGGCCGGTCAAAGGTCAATTTCTCTTTGCCTTCCATGGTGGGTCCCATGAAGCGGGCGAAAGTTGGTGCCGCGATGGTTCCACCGAAGGCTTCCCCGTAGGTCTGGGAGCCGATCCTGCCAGACAGAATCTTGGAAGCACCCGGATAACCGGTCCAAATGGCGGCCGCCAACTGCCGGGTGTAACCACAGAACCAGGCGGCCTTGGCTTTATCGGTTGTACCAGTCTTGCCAGCCACAGCCCGTCCAGAGATCCTGGCGGCGGTGCCCGTGCCGCCTTGGACCGCGTTTAGCAGAGCCGCTGAGACCCCATCAGCCACGCCTTTGGCCATCGCCTGGGTGCAGGGGTGTTCCGGCAACTCCAACTCCGTGCCGTCTGACCGTGTGACACCATCAATGGCGGTTGGCGGGCAGTAAATCCCGCCTGAGGCGAAGGTCGCGTAAGCCGCCGCCATTGACAGCGGTGAAACCTCGTTAGTGCCGAGCACCATAGACGGTGACAGTTCCAACGGGTCACCGTCAGCTCGGGTCATTCCCATCCGTTCAGCCAGATTACGCACGTCACACAAATCAAGCTTGTATTCCATCGCCACAAAAGAAGCGTTCATTGATCCGGCAGTCGCGCGGTAAGCGTTGACCCCCTTGGCCGCACCGCCGTTGACCGACCATTGCGCCTGACCAACCCGGCCACCGTCAACACAACTAGCTTTGAAATAGGCGGGTTTATAAGTTGTCTTGGATCCGTCAAATGGTTCTTGCAAGGCGTGGCCAGCTTCAAGCCAGGCGGCCAGAATGAAAGGCTTGAAAGTTGATCCCGGCTGGAAGCCGCTAGAACCACCGTAAATCCGGTTGACGTTGTAATTGATTGACGTGTAAAGCGGATCCTCAGTTGTACCGGACTTGAAGTAACGGTTCTGAGACATCGCGATGATCCGGCCAGTGCCTGGCTCAACCGCCGTCAGCGCGTGGCCCACACCGGACGGGTCATCAACCGGTACTTGTGCGTTCAAAGCGTTCCAGGCGTTGTTCTGGGCGCTCAAGTCGATTGATGTTGTGATGGTCAAGCCACCACGGCTGAGCAGCGCTTCGCGCTCGGCGGCGGTCTGACCGAAGGCTTCCGAGTTACGGATTTCGGCTACCACATAGTCACAGAAGAAACCCGCATGGAACGGATCATCAGCCGCTTCGCAACCGCTCTTAGGTTCTGTCAGGTTGAGCGTGTCCGCCACATCGAGGGCGACCGCTTCATCATGTTCAGCTTTGGTGATATAGCCGTCACGTAACATGGCGTCGAGCGCGTCATCACGCCGTCCTTGGTTACGTTCAGCGTTATGTTCAGGGTCTTTACCGTTAGGTTCTTGGGTGATCGCCGCGATGGTCGCGGCTTGAACAATGGTTAGGTCTTTGGCGTGAACCCCAAAATAGTAAGTCGCGGCGGCTTCAACACCATATTGTGACGGACCGAACTGGGCGATATTTAGGTAACCTTCGAGGACCTTTTCTTTACCGTATTTTTCTTCAATAGCGACAGCCATTTTGGCTTCACGGAGTTTACGTGTGTAGCTGAAGTCAACCGCATCAGCGGCGGCCTCATAATCATTAGCTAGAACCGCTTTCTCAATCAACGAGTTACGAACCAACTGCTGCGTCAACGTTGAGGCGCCCTGAGTTGGCCCATCACTGGTCGAGTTGTTAACGAAGGCACGCGCCATACCCAGGATGTCAACCCCAGAATGTTCCCAGAAGCGGCGGTCCTCTAGCGCTACAACCGCGTCCCGCATCGGCTGCGAAATCTGGTCGAGTGAAACAACCACCCGGTTCTGCGAATAGAAGGTCGTTAGGAGAGTGCCATCGGCGGCCAGCAGATAGGACTTTTCTGACAGTTCCGGTAATTGCAGATCGTCCGGGACTTGCTCCAGGACCGTCTGGCCCGTATCAACTACAGCTGAGCTAACCAGGGCGAAAGGCAACACCAGCCCAGAGGCGAGAGCGCCACAGCAAACTGATACAACCACAAAGGCGGTCATCCCCGCCAGCCACTTACCACCGAGCTTCAATATTTTCTTCACCGTAGCCACGCCTACAGACTACGTGACCCGTCGCAGCGCTGCCCAGTCCTTCAGGATGGCTTTACCGGACAGCGAAACGGGCCGGCCGCCAAAGACCACCGGCCCGCAGGCCAAGCGCGCTTCCCCGCCGCATCTTGCCGCTCACCCTAGCGGGCGGCCGCCTTGGCGGCCCAGGCGGATCAGAACCTCAGTTAGCTTTGCCTTTCTTGAATCCCGCCCGGATACGTTCACGGTTGACCACAGCGATCGCACTCAACGGAATCTCCGCTGGGCAAGCCAAAGCACATTCACCGATCTGTGAACAAGGCCCAAACTCGTGTTCCATCTGGTCCACCATGGCGCGGGCCCGTTTGGCGCGTTCCTGTTTACCATGCGGAATCAACGCCAAGTGAGCCAACTTAGACCCGGTGAACAGATAGGCCGCGCCATTCGGGCAAGCCGAAACACAAGCCCCGCAACCAATACAAGCGGCGAAATCCAAAGCCCTTTCGGCGTCATCGTGCGTGACTTGAACGGTTTCAGCGTCTGGTGCGGTACCAGCGTCAACCGCGATGGTACCGCCCGCCTGAATAATGCGGTCCAGACCGGTCCGGTCCACTATCAGGTCACGTAACACAGGGAAGGCTTTAGACCGGAACGGCTCAAACCGGACCGTCTGACCGTCCTTGAAATCACGCACATGCTGGCCGCAAGCCGGCACGTTGTCCCTCGGGCCGTGCGGCACGCCGTTGACGTCAACGCCGCAAGTCCCGCAAATACCTTCACGGCAGTCAGATTCGAAGGCTACTGGATCGGTGTTGTTCTCAACTAGCTGATGATTTAGGCGGTCAAGTAACTCCAGAAGGGACATTTCTGGAGTCGCGTCAACCACCTCATGCGTCTCATAACGCCCATCAGCTCCGGGACGGTCCTGACGCCAGATTTCAAGGATCAGTCTCACTTGTAGTTCCTTTGCTGCAGGGGCACCGCCCGGAAGGTTAAGGTTTCAAAGTTGCGGATGTGCTTGCCAGCCGGGCCGGGGTACTGCCAGGCGGAGCAGAAGCACCAGTCTTCATCGTTGCGCTTAGCTTCACCATCGATCTCATGATCGGTCCGGAAATGGGCTCCGGCCGACTCATCCCGGTCAAGCGCGTCAACGCAAAGCAACTCAGCTAACTCCAGGTAATCGGCTACCCGGCCGGCTGTTTCGAGTTCCTGGTTGAGCCGGTCACCAGTGCCGACCACTTTGACATCACGCCAGAACTCTTGACGCAACTGGCGGATCAAACCGATCGCCTTGGCTAGCCCCTCCGGATCCCGTGACACCGAAGCGTACCGGTCCATGATGGCGCCCAGCTTCTCGTGGAAATGATCCGGGCCGTGGCTGCCATTGTTTTGCAACAGCCGGTCAAGGCCCGCCTCAACATCCGCGATGGTTTGGGCGACAGCTGAATCAGCCGGGTCCAGAGGGGCCTTACCCAAGAGGCCCGCCAAGTAATTAGGGACCGTGTACGGCAGGGTGAACCAGCCATCAACACAGCCAGACAGAAGCGAGTTCGCTCCAAGACGGTTAGCGCCGTGATACGCCCAGCCGGCCTCACCACCAACGAACAAGCCGGGGATCGACGTCATCATGTCGTAGTCAGTCCACAACCCACCCATCGTGAAGTGAACTGAAGGCGCGATCCGCATTGGTCTGGTGTACGGGTCCTCACCGGTCAGTTCCTCATACATGTGGAACAAGTTGGAGTAACGTTCCCGGATCAGTTTCACCCCGAGACGTTCAATGCCGGTCTTAAAGTCCAGGTAGACCGCGTTCTTGAGGGGTCCGACACCGTAACCCGCGTCGATCCGTTCGCGAATATTACGTGACGCCACATCGCGTGGCACCAGGTTACCGAACGCCGGATAACGTTCCTCCAAGAAGTAGTAGCGCTCATCTTCTGGGATGTCCGCCGGGTCACGATCATCATCCCGCTGCCTTGGCGCCCAAATCCGGCCGTCATTGCGCAACGATTCTGACATCAAAGTCTTCTTCGATTGCCACTGCGACATTAGCGGCAAAGCCGTCGGGTGAATCTGAACAAAACACGGATTAGCGAAGAACGCGCCCCGCTTGTAAGCCCGCCAAATGGCGGTGGCGTTCGAGTTCTTAGCCAATGTGGCCTTGTAGTAGATGTTGCCGTAACCGCCGGTGCACAAGATGACAGCGTGCGCTGTCCGCGCCCGGACCTTACCGGTGATCAGATCGCGCACCACAATGCCTTGAGCCCGGCCGTCTTTGACGATCAAATCCAGCATCTCTTGACGTGAATGCAGTTTGCAGGTGCCGGCCGCGACCTGGCGGGCTAAGGCTTGGGCGGCGGCCAGTTCAAGCTGCTGACCGGTTTGTCCCCGGGTGTAATAGGTCCGCGACACTTGGACACCACCAAAGGACCGGGTGGCGAGCTGGCCACCATATTCGCGGGCGAAGGATGCGCCGATAGCCTGCATGTGGTCAATTACTCGGATGCCTTCCTCACCGAGGCGGTAGGCGTCTTGTTCCCGGCCGCGATAATCGCCGCCTTTGACGGTGTCTTTAACGAACCGGTCAATTGAGTCGTTGTCGACTTTACGTGCCCGCGGTGCGTTGATTCCACCTTGCGCGGCGATCGAGTGAGCCCGCCGGGGGACATCATGGAAAGAGAAAACCTCCACGTCGTAGCCCAGTTCGCCAAGCGCGGCGGCCGCCCCCGCACCAGATAATCCAGTACCCACCACAATGATTTTGAACTTCGCCCGGTTTGACGGGTTAACCAGGTTGTAGTGCAGTTTGCGGTCGGTCCAGGCGTCGCGTGGATGAACCGTCGGCACGTGGCCGTCAATTGGCTGCCCCACTACCCGCAGTTCCTCCAGCAGACCGGTTGGCGGATCGGCCGGAGAGTTGTCCGATGCCGTCCCACGAGTCACAGCGTAAGCCGGGTCGGTGCTGGGGGCTGGGGGGGCGGCATCGTCCACTGGGACGGTTTGGTCCGCTTGGACGGTTGGGTCTGTCGCTGCCGGATCGGTTGTCATAGCGTGATCACTCCTAGCTGGACCGCCAACGGAATCGAAGCGTTGCCAATGACGATGATTAGCGCGGCGACCGCCGCCAGGAACAAGAAAACGTTCCGGGTGCGTTTAGCGGTGCCGCCAAAGTCGTTGATGATGGACCAGATGCCGTGGTTGATGTGGAACGCCACCACCATCATCACCAGCACATAGAAGGCCGCCACCGACGGCCGTTCAAAGGAGTGCACCAGGTTGGAGTAGGCGTCTGTCACAGCGGTGCCATCCGGCAGGTCGTATGACGCGGCCGAGGAGAACTTACTTGACGCCACACCGCGGCCCAAAGTCAGGTCAAGCAGGTGGAAGATGATGAAAGCCAAGATGATCCCACCACTCCAAATCATGGTGCGCCCCACCAGGTGGTGTTTGGTCACGTTGACCGCCCGGCCACGTCCACCACGGGCCCGCCAGGCTCTGATCTTGATGGTCAGACCGGAGTAGAGATGCAACACCAGGCAGAGGACCAGGGTTCCGCGGAATACCCAGAGGAAGGTTTCGCCTGGTACTAGCGGGTTGAGCAGGCCACGCAGCCAGTGGGCGTATTCGTTGAAATGTAGCCGCGGGTCATCCGGCAAGTAAACCTTCAGATTGCCCGCCAGGTGGAAGAGCAAGAAGGCGACAAGCACCGATCCGGTCAGGGCCATGATTAGCTTCAAAAGCCACGTCTGCGGGCGCGGTGGCGGCGTGGTGGCTGGCCGTTTCGCCACCGGTATCTGGTCTATCCCAGACCGCTCTTCGAATTGTGAACTCACTCAGGACCTCCAGGTTCTGGTGTTCTCTAACGGATAAGACAGGGACAACCCCACTTCTCCAATCTACCTTAAGTGTCTCCGGGACTAGCCTCGCGACCGAATCAAAGACCCAGGTCAGGCGGCTTTCCGCTACTCGCGTGATGCGTAATTAGAACGCCGCTGGTCTGGGCCTTGGCCGGATCGGAGGCCGTCAGATTCGCACGCTGCACTTAAGACCGGTCGGAATGTGGCACCGTTGTGCGGTGAGCAATAGCGGGTTCAGCTTCGAGATCACCGCCGAACTGGGTGGCGACACCGGGTCGCGGGCGGGTAAGTCGGGTGACGGGTCGGGTGGCTGGCCGGGTGGCGGGTCGGGTATGTCGCGGGCAGGCGGACTAGGCGGGACGGGGGCCGGCGGATGGGTCGGCGGACGGGCTGGTGTCATAACAACGCCGCACGGCGTGATCCGCACCCCGGCCTTTGTGCCGGTGGCGACCGCCGCCGCCGTCAAAGGAGTAACACCAGAGCGGATGGCTGACCTGGGCGCTCAGGCCTTACTAGCCAATGCTTACCACTTGTATCTGCGGCCGGGGCACGGCATTGTGGCCCGGGCCGGTGGGTTAAGCCAGTTCATGAATTGGCCGGGGCCAACCTTCACCGATTCTGGTGGATTTCAGGTCTTGTCGCTCGGCTCCGGGTTCAAAAAGGTGCTTGCCATGGAGACGGCTGGGCTGGGACCCGAAGCTGTCATCGCGCCACGCCAGTCGCGGATGGCTCAGGTCGATGATGACGGTGTGACCTTCCGTTCACACCTGGACGGTTCACTCCACCGTTTCACGCCTGAGGTGTCGATGCGGGTTCAGCACGCTATTGGGGCCGACATCTTGTTCGCTTTTGACGAGTGCACCACGCTGATGAACACCCGCCAATATCAAGAGCGGTCAGTTGAGCGGACCTTGGCCTGGGCTGGCCGTTGCCTGGCGGAGGTGGCTCGGCTCGAAGCCGCCGACGGGCGAACCCAGGCGCTTTATGGTGTTGTTCAAGGCGCCCAATATGAAGACCTGCGCCGCCAGGCGGCCGGTGACCTGGCCCGGCTCGAAGTGGATGGCCGTCGCTTTGATGGTTTTGGCATTGGTGGAGCCTTGGAGAAACAAAACCTGGCCCAAATTGTGGCCTGGGTTTGCGCCGAGTTGCCGGCCGACCGGCCGCGCCACCTGCTTGGCATCTCAGAAGTCGATGACCTGTTCGCGGCCGTTGAAGCCGGGGCTGACACCTTCGATTGCGTCGCACCGGCCCGGGCCGCCAGGCACGGCGCTGTTTACACACCGAACGGCCGTTACAACGTCAAACGGGCGGCTTATAAAGCGGATTTTGGGCCACTCAGCGCCGAATGTGACTGTTACACCTGCGCCAGTTACAACCGGGCCTACGTTCACCATCTGCTACGCGCCAATGAGTTGCTGGGTTACACCCTGGCCACGATCCACAACGAACGCTTCATTGTGCGGCTGGTGGATTCAATGCGGGAAGCTATCGAGGCGGGCGGCACCGCTTTTGACCGCCTGCGCGACGACTTCCTCAACCGCTACTTCAACCACTGACGAGGAATCCGTCAGATAACGGACTCCTCGGAGACTGTTGGACAACAGGCTCCTGGGCGGTTGCCCAGTCCCCTATCGCCGCGTTTCGGCTGGTCAGCGATGCGCTGACCGGCGTCAAGTTGGGCCAGGCCGCCAAGTGTTGCCGCATCAATACCTGGCAGATGCTCCTCTACCAAGCTGAAATAGGCCCATTTACCGCGTTGTTCGCGCTTCACCAGAGCGCAGGCCACGAGGCGTTTCATGTGGTGGGTGACGGTCGGTTGGGTCAGGCCAACCGAGCTTGTCAGGTCGCAGAGGCAGACCTCTCCGTCAAGTGATGCGGCCAGTAAAGCTACCAGGCGCAGCCGGGCGGGATGGCCGAGGGCTTTGAACCGTTCGGCCAATTGTTCCGTTGAGTTGTCCGGCATCCCTCAAGGTTAGTCTACGTATTGACGTACATCAATATGTATTGTTATATTGACATGCATCTATTTATCTACGAAAGATGGCGATGATGGACAGTCCTGAGATCCACCGGCAAGAAGTCAGGCAGCGTTACGCCGCCCTAGCCGCTCAGTGCGGCATTGATCAAGGCGGTCATGACCAGCGCGGCCAAGACTTCTCAGACCCCCGCTTCGGCTCCGCCCGCTATGACCCGGACGAATCAGCTAACGCGCCGACTGACGCACTCGCCATGTCGTTAGGCTGCGGTAACCCCGTACTGGTAGCTGACCTGCGACCCGGCGAGCGGGTAGCCGATCTCGGAGCTGGCGGCGGCCTTGATGTCATCCTTTCAGCCAGACGGGTAGGGCCCGCCGGCTTCGTCTATGGGATCGACATGACCCCCGAAATGGTGCGGGCCGCCCAAGCTAACGCTTCCCAAGCCGGGGTGACCAACATCGAGTTCCGTCTTGGCGTAATCGAAGACTTACCGCTCACGGACGCCAGTATTGACGTGGTCATTTCCAACTGTGTCCTGAACTTGAGTGCCGACAAGCCCCGCGTCCTGCGTCAGGCCTTCCGGGTACTTGTCCCAGGGGGCAGGATCGGCCTGACTGATGTGGTGGCCGATGACGCCGTCTCGGCCGAGGACCGCATCCGCCTTGGGCGGACTGTGGGTTGCGTGGCCGGCGCTCTGTCCAGGTCTGAGTATCTAGCCAAATTGGCCGCAGCCGGTTTCACTGAGACACAAGTCAGGTTTACCCACCAGGTCGCACCCGGCATGCACGGCGCGATCATCAAAGCCACCAAGCCGCGAACATCCCGATCAACCCCAACTACGGCGGCGACATAGGCAACCCCTTGGCGCGGAGCTTGGTCGGCGCATCAGGTAAGGTATGGCAGGCAAACGCCTGCCAACTGATCCGCCCAGGCGGATAGCGGGCAGCGGCCTGGAGGTGTCGCCTAGTGGCCTATGGCGCACGCTTGGAAAGCGTGTTGGGTGCAAGCCCTCGGGGGTTCGAATCCCCCCACCTCCGCTCACCTAATCGCTTAGCGGCGGTTCAGGCCGGTTGAGTCCCGCACGATCAGTTCAGGCCGGAACAACATCTCACGGGCCGAATGGGCGATGTCAGATGATTCCGCCGTCAGGATTGAGACGGCCGCTTGGCCCATGGCAAGCACACTTTGACGCACCGTGGTCAACGCCGGATGGGTGTAACCCATCAAGGCCGAATCGTCATAGCCGACAACTGACAAGTCCTCCGGCACGCTCAAACCTCTGGCGTGCGCTGCCCGCAACGCGCCCAGCGCCATTGAATCCGATCCGCAAACAATGGCCGTGAAACCGGCATCCATCAGATCACCGGCCGCGGCCTGTCCGCCCTCAACAGTTAGCAGCGATGTCCGGATTGCCTCATCCGGATCGCCGTCAAGGCCAGCTTGGCGCCACCACTGTTTGAAAGCATCAGCCCGCCGCCGCATCGGCGTGAAACGCAACGCACCACAAGCCAAACCGATCTGGCGGTGACCCAGGGCAGTTAAGTGTCCCGTCACCAGTTCTATCGCCACTGTGTCATCATCCGAAATGAAATGTGTGTCAACCTCTGGTGTGAAGCCATTGATCAGCACTATGGGAAGGTTAGCTGAAACCAGCCGCTGGTAGCGCAGCGGGGAAGAAGTCGCATCAGCGTGCAAGCCAGAGATGAAAATTATGCCGGCCGCTTGATGGTCAAGCAGCATTTCAACGTAATCATCCTCACCGATCCCCGCCGCATCGCGTGGGCACAGTAAAGGCATATAGCCGCCGCGAGCCAGGGCGCCAGAGATGACCTGAGCGAACATTGGGAAGATCGGGTTTTCTAGCTCTGGCACTATCAGACCGATCAGCCCTTTAGATTTGGACCGCAAACGCAATGGCCGCTCATAGCCGAGCGCGTCCAGCGCCCCGATGACGCGTTCGCGGGTCGAATCCGACACTCCAGCCCGTCCGTTCAGCACGCGCGAGACGGTCGCGGTTGACACGCCAACGTAGTCAGCTAGGTCTTGCAGTTTGGTAGTCACCGGCCGAGCCTACCAACCGGCGTGTTCGGCCAGTAGTCCGATGCCGTCCCAAGACCTCCGCCTTAGCTGTCCATCCAGGTGGCCCAAGACACCCCCGCCGACCGTCGGTCCAGGTGCCCAATGGCCTCCTCTGACAGGAGGTATCAGCCGAGTCGGCCTCACAACACCCAAACGTGGGCAGCTGGGCCACAGGTTGGTAGCTGAACCCGCGAACCTGACCGGACGGCATCGGACGGGCCTAATAACTTACGCGGCTGACCCAACCGCGAAATCTCTGGGCTGAGTTCGGCCCCAGCCCACTCGGCTCGCGAAATCAGTACCAGCAAACGTTCGTCCGCCGTCTCACGCAGGAAGGCGACCGCGTCATCTTGGACCAAAACCCAGCGCAACCCGCCGCGCACCAAAGCTGGATGACGTGTCCGCAGGCCCAAGGCCGCACTGTAGGCGGCGAACAGCTCTGAATCCTGGCGTGAGGGATCATTCCAAGGCATCGCCACCCGCCCATGTTCGCCGTTTATCCCGGTGGCGCCCCATTCATCCCCGGCGAAGATCATCGGCACACCAGGGTAGGTCGCCAATAGCACGGCTGAGGCCATGACTTGGTCCCGGTCACCGGTCAGGGTCAGATAGCGCACGGTGTCATGTGATCCGAGGTTGTTCCACATGAAACTGAACACTTGCCAGGGCAGCAGTGCGGCGTAGGCACGCATCGCCCGGACCATGGCGGAACCAGGCCGCCGAGGCACAACCACCGGTAAGCCAAAGAAGTTGGTCTGGTTGCCAGGTGCCGCGGTCCAGCACCAGACGGGTTTCATGAAACCTTGGTAGTTCATGGCCGCCTGCCAGCCGTCACCGCGCAGGTCAGCCGAGGCGTCATGCATGTGTTCCGCCACCAGTAGACCGTCCCGCCGGGTGGCCACAACAGTTTGGCGGATAGCTCGCGCCACCTCGGCGTTGAGATCGACCTCGTGGTAACGGCCAGTCATATTGGCCACGTCGATCCGCCAGCCGTCCAAACTGTAAGGCGGCGCCAGCCATTTGGCGACCACCGAGCCTGGGCCCTGGACAAACCGGTGGCGCAGCTCAGTTGAACGCCAATCCAGTTTGGGCAGTGTCTTTGACTCCCACCAGCCCACATAATCGCCAGGATGGGACCGCCAAAGATAGAAGCCAGCCTCGGCCGCTGAAGCATTGGCCTGGGCGGACAGAAACCATTCGTGCCGATTGCCGGTGTGGTTTGTTGTCAGGTCGCCAACTAGGCGCAAGCCGGCTTGATGGACTTGACTGGATAGTTCCACCAAGGCCTGGTCTCCACCTAGCGCCGGGTCAACTCGTTGGAAACTGGTGGCGTCATAACGGTGGGCTGATCCGGCCGGAAAGAAGGGAGTCAGGTACAAGGTTGTGGCACCGAGGGCCGTCACATGGTCCAGATGCTGACCAATCCCAGCCAGGTCACCTCCGTAGTATTCCGGCATCGAGACGGCGCCGCCCGGCGATGGCGGCTCACCCCAGGCTTTCGGTACCGCCCAGGCTGGACTCGGGTTGTCGGCGGCCTGCGCTGACCTGGCGAAACGATCAGGCAGAATCTGGTAGACGGCACCTTGTCGGCTCCATTGCGGCGCGCTGCCGTAGACCGTGACCTTGAAATCGGCGCTGTCCGGCACCTCCCAGCCATGGATTCCGGTGGCGTTGAGCCAGTCGAAAGCGCCACCCGGCCTGAGCAGCATGAACCGGTAACGCATCACCGGGTTGTGCATCGGCAGGTCAGCTTCATACCAGGTCTCCCAGCGGTCCTTAGTTTGGACGATGCCGTCCGACAAGTACAGTTCGTCGTCCGCCATCGCTCGTAGGACCACGCCGCTGTAAGGAGCGGACGCTAGTACCCTCAGACGCACCTTCAGAATGTCTCCCAGGACGTGCGGCCCACCTGGGACATACAGTTCAGAACCGTCATGATGGGCCGGTTCCGGGCGGGCTACGACCGGCCGCTTCACGGCCTACCCGACCTGATGACCGGTTTGATTATGGCCACGCGGTTCAGCCTTTGACCGCACCGGCGGTTAGGCCGGAAACAATGTATTTCTGAAGGAACAAGAAGATCAGCACCACTGGTATCGCTGCCAGCACTGCCCCAGCCGCGAAGACTCCCCAGTTTTGCGAGAAGTTCTGCGAGATGAACTGGTATAAGCCGACCGCCAGGGTCTGTTTGCCCGGGGTTGTCAGGACCACCGAGGCGATCACAAAATCGTTCAGCGTGCCAATGAAGCTGAGTAGCGCCACAACTGCCAGAATCGGCGCGACAAGCCGCAGAATGATTGAGAAGAACACCCGCGCGTGGGAGGCGCCATCGATCTTGGCTGACTCATCAATGGACATCGGCACGGAGGAGAAGAAACCGTACATCAGGTAGGTGTTAACTCCTAAGGCGCCTCCCAGGTAGACCATGATTAGCCCGATTTGGGAATCGAGGCCGAGGATCGGGAAGACGTCTTTGAGTGTGGTCAGCAGTAAGAAGATCGCCACGTAGGCCAACGTCTGAGGAAACATTTGGAGCAGGATCAATGTGAGCAGCCCACCGCGCCGTCCTTTGAAACGGAAGCGCGAGAAAGCGTAGGCGGCGCACGCTCCAAGGAAGACTGTCGCCACGGCGGTGACACCGCCGATCATCATTGAGTTGCCGAACCAGCGGGCGTAGGGATGGGCCGGATCTGATAGCAGGTCAACATATGAGCCCGCGTCAACCGCCGAGAACAGTGCGTTTGAGCTGGTCAGTGAGCCGAGCGGGTTGAGCGAGGCAGAAATGATGAAGACAATCGGAAATAGCGCGAAGACCAGTGCGACAGCCGCTATCAGGTAACGCCAGCTAGCTTGAACGGCTCTCCTGCCAGCATTGACGTCCGGCGCTGAGCGGACCGGGCGGGTCTCCCGACCCGCTTTAGGTGGCGGGGATGATGCGGCTTGAACCGCTGTGGCCGTCATGTCAGTTCATCTCCTCAAGCACCTTGGTCTTGCGGTAGGAGTAGGCCGAGATTCCGGCCACAATTATGAAAATCAGCAGTGATATGGCACAGGCCAGCCCATATTGACGGTTCACACCACCAAAGGCCAGCCGGTAAACAAACGAAATCAAAATGTCGGTTGAACCTGCCATATCGGTCGGGTTTTCGAGCGGCCCACCCTCGGTCAGCAGGTAGATCGAGTTGAAGTTGTTGAAGTTCATTGAGAACGATGAGATCAGCAGCGGCGCCAGTGAAACCAGCAAGAGCGGTAGTTTGACCGACCAGAAGACCCTCATCCAGCCAGCTCCATCAACCCGGGCGGCTTCTTCAAGTTCTGGTGGCATTGATTGGATGGCACCGGTCGACACCAGGAACATGTACGGGTAAGCCATCCAAACGTTAACCACCAGAACTGATAGGCGGGCCAGCCAAGGTGATTCAAGCCAGTGGATATCCGCCCCGCCAAAGATCACCTGGTTGATGAAACCGTATTTCGAGTTCAGTAAGCCTTGCCAAACCATCGCGGACAAGAACGCCGGGAAGGCATAAGGCAGGATCAGCAAAGCACGCAAGATCCGGCGTCCTTTAACTGTTGGATGGTTCAACACCAGCGCCATCGACAGTCCAAGGGCGAAGGCGATCACCACCGTCAGGATGGCGTAGGCGAAGGTCCATACCAGCACACCAAAGAACGGCCCGCGCAAAGACTTATTGGTGATGATGGAAGTGAAGTTGGAGAAGCCGACTGTTACTTTCCAGCCAGGTTCAAGGCGCTCGCCCGCCTCAGAAGCGTAGTTACCTTGGCCGTTATCGCTGTAGATGGTGCCATCGGCCGCTGTTATGGTGTCAGCCGTGGGATCGTAAGCCATCGTTGAGACATAGGTGTAGGCGTTCATGCCGTCTGTGGTGCGGACAAAACCGTCCGCCGGGTTTTCACTCCGCGGCACGGCTAGGTTTCCTATTTCGCTCTGCTGGGCCAGGATTTGACGGGCCTCTAACGTGGTGTACCCGGGCAAGCCGGTGGGCTGGGAGCCTTCAAAGACGGCATCGTCCACTAAATGAAGCGGAGTTGTAGCCGAACCAAGCAAAGCCTGCCCGGCCTGGTCTGAAGGCAACAGAAAGTAGAGTTCACCGTCGCGTTCAAGGATGGAAACCGGCGCGGATAGGGAATCCGGCAGGCGTTCCGAACCGCGCCCCAGGATCGCGTCAATGGCATCTTGTTTGTTCGAGTTGTGGCCATCGCCGTAGTTGGTGAAGGCCGCGTAGCCGGTGTAAAGGATGACGAACACCTGATAGACCAAGAGGAACAGTAAGCCTGGGATGAGGTATTTGGCTGGGATCATCCGCTTCGAGAAATAGCAGACGTCGACCACAGCCAAGGCCACCGCGAGGAAGGCCGCTATGGCCCAAGACTTGACCGCCACTGCTGCGATAACGCCGTAAAGACCAAGAGCGTTGACAGCGCAAAGCAGGATCAGCTTGAGGGCGAAGCCCCGCACCCAGGCGGTCGCGTGGGATTCCCGCCGCCGCCTGGGTGGAGCCTCAGTCAGGCTCTGACCAGTCACGAAGCCTCTTCGATCTTGGTCTTGATTGACGCGCAAGCTTCATCCCAGAGGGCTGAAGGATCACCCTTGCCATCAATGATGGCGACTTCAGTGTTGGCCCAGTCACCCCAAACCGCGTCCATGGCGGGGATGTTGGGTGTTGAGACGCCGTCAACCGCCACAGCGTTGAAAGCCGCGGCTGACGGGTCATTGGCGACCGCCGCGTCCTCGGCCGCGGCGGTCAGGGCAGGCGGGCGGCCGCCCGCTTTGAACAGTTCCACCTGCGCGTCTTTTGAACCTAGGTAGTTGACGACGAATTGGGTGGCGGCCAGCTGGTTCTGTGACTTAGCGGAAATGAAGAACGCCTGCGTGCCAACGAATGGGCTGGCGGTCAGGCCGCCGGCTGAGGGTATCGGGTCAATCGCCACATCAGGTATCGCGGTCTGGTAATCGGCTGTGTTCCACGGACCGGAGATGACGAAGGGTGACTCACCATTAACGAAGGCCTCCTTGGCGATATCCGCTGTCATGGTGGTTTCGAAGATGCCCGCCTGGCCCATCTCCGCCAAGTAGGCGGCGAAGGCTTTACCCTGATCGCCACACATGGCGAGTTCGGCTGGGTTGTAGCCGCCGGCCGGGTCTTGGCCGAAAACTGGGGCCCCGAACGACATTTGGATGGGATACATATGGAACGGGTCGCCTTGTGGGTCGATTTGAATCAGGAAGGGATATTTGGCCGTGCCCGCGCTGACGGCCGCTTGGCCGGTTTGAATCGCCTCCGCCATGGTGGCGGGCGTGTCCGGCGCCAACGCCGGGTTACGGAACATTGCGACGTTTTCAAGGGCGTACGGCAGACCGTAAACCTGACCTTCATATGTCACAGATTCGATCGCGACGTCAGCGAATCCGTCCGCCACGTCACCTAGTTCGACCGGTGTAACAACACCGTTCTGAACGAACTTACCTGTCCAGTCACCGCCGCCGATCAAGATATCGGGACCCTGACCGGTTGGTGCTTGGGAAATGAAATCATCACGCATTTTGCCGTAGTCGCGTTCGACGACTTCCACGGCAATGCCCGTGTCTTTAGTGAATGATTCGGCCATCTGCCTGATAACCGGGCTGCGCGTAGCGTCAGCCCAGACCAGCAGACTGGCGGTGGTGGGTTGGTCGGTACCGGTTGAGCTGGTGGTGTTGGCTGGCGTGTCAGAGCCGCCACAGGCGGCCATGGTCGCTGTCACAACAGCGGCCAGCAGGATCGTGGTTGTCTTCCGCATCTTCGCGTTCCTCCTTGCTTCGGGGACTCCGGCTGACAGCACGGAGTTGGAGTGGTATGTGGTCACCATAGTCCTGTTGCCGCAAGGTTGCAACGTGATTACGCAATCCTTGCGCTTTCCGTACAACTGACTTGCAAGTTGACCTCAGGTGGCCGGTCGCAGGCGGTCGTCAGATTGGCCGCTACCGCCGGTGGTTGGTGGGCAGACTGGCCAGGTCCTCGTCAGGTGTGTTGGCCGTAGGCGGCGGACATCCGCCGACGGGCAAGAACAATGTCCGGATGGTTCTCGCCAAGGACGCTGGCCGATAGATCCAAAGAACGTTCCGCCAAGGCGACCGCCTCAAGGCGGCGGCCGACCGCTTCATAGGCGGTGATCAAATCGGCCCGGATACCCGCCGTGCCAGGATCAAGTTCACCCAGGATTCGTTCCAAAACGGGTAATGCCCGCTCCAGTGCCGCCAAATGGTCGGCATCAGCACTAGAAACCTGGCGCAAGTCTTGACCAAAGCTGTGGCTGGAAACTTGTGGGACGGCATCGTCCTGGATATTCGCCAAGAAAGCCGCTAGGCGGCTGGCCACCAAACGGAGCCGCTGGCTGGCCTGTTCCAACCCTGCCTTAGGGTCCGCCGAGCTGGCCGAGGCGGTCTCAGCCAAAGCCGAGCGCAAGGCTGATGGCAAACCGAACAGCGGCTCGCCCTCGCCCCGGGTCAAGGCGCCCAGCACGGCATCAACCTGACCCAACAGATCAGCTACCCGCGGTAGTCGCCTTGGGCTGGCCGTCAACTGATCCGCGCCAGTCCACAACTCCAAGAAAACCAACTGCGTCACCACCAAGCCGGGACAGGCCGGATCCGGCACCGGGACCAGGCGAGTGACCGGGTCAGACAACTCGTAATAGGACCGCCTGCCATCCGTCAGACCATCCCAAGGTGAAGTGGCCGCGTTGATCCAGCCGCTCCGTTTCAGTTCAACAGCCACCCGCGCCACACTCTTTTCCCCAATACCGCAGCGCCGCGCCAATTCCCGCACATGCAGCGGATGGGCAGCGGCCGCCAGTTCGCTGACCACCAGACGCTGCTGATGAGTTAGCTGGCGCAGCCGCTCAAGCCGCAGCGGTTCCTGGTCAGACAACCAGCTAAGCAGGGCCCCTGCGGGGCTGACCGGCTGGTTCGGCTGGTTCGGCTGGTTCGGCTGGCAGGTCCGCGCCAACGCCACCCAAAGCCCCGGCCAGCGTCCAGCCAGCAGACCAACCGCCTCCAGCCCGCTAGTTCCGGCCGCGCCAGCGCTGGGGCTGTTGGGTCCGGCCGCGCCAGCCGCGCTAGCGGGCGGGCCGATCAACGCGGCGACCTGCTCCACTGTCAACGGTTCAAGCGGTCTAACATCTAGCTGATCGTTCAGGGCCGCACTACGCCAAACCTCCGCCTCAAGTGGCAGGCGGGACGACCCAACTAACACTAGGGACGGTTCAGAACTCAAGAAACGTTCCAAATGGCGCTGACCATCCGAGCCGATCTGCTTCAGTATCTGATCGAAGGCCTCAGCCAGCACCACAACTGGACCCCGGTCCAATGCCAGCTGGGTCAATTGGGCTTCAGCCCGCTGGTAGCGGTCTGGGGAGATAGCCAGCTGGGTTTCGCCTTCCGGGCCCTGGTCTTCTTCCTGTCTGCCGACACCACCTGACTGAACAGCGTCGCCCGGGCGGACGGCATCGTACAGGAGAACCGAGCCGCCCGGCTGAACGGCACAACCCGGCGGGGTGGTATCAGGCTGGAGCACACCCGCCAGGATCGCGCCAAGCAGATCACCGTGGGACGCCAAGCGCCAAGGATCCTCCGGTAAACGCACTAACCGCAGGCAGTGGCCGGAAACCACCGCACCAGCCAGCCGGTGCCAAGCTAACGCCAACAGGTGCGTCTTACCGGAGCCGGCCGGGCCAGTCACCAAGATCTGGCGGCGCCCTTGGCCGGTGGCCGCCTCCATGACGGCCTCTACTAGTTCAGCTAATTCCGTCGCGCGGCCAATCGTGGCCGCCTCCAGCTCACTGCCTGACCTCAGCCAAGGCGATCTTGCCAGTTCCAAGGCCTTCACCTCACTTTCGTTTCACTGGCGCCACGGCGCACGGCGCTCGTGGTAAATCGCGCGCAACGCGGGATAGCGCCAAGCGAATTCGCGCCCGCGTTCAACGGCGATCAAGTAGTGGTCTTCAACCAGAGCGTTCAAGACAGCGTCGAAGCGGTCCGTCGCCATCACGGCGGCTCGCAGTTGCCCGGCTGTTTTCGGAGTTGGCATCAGTCTGGCCGGCCCAGGCTGCCCGGGCGGGGTGGTCGCTCCAGGCGAACCTTCAGCCAGTCCGGACTGGGTGGCCGCCCCTGGAGCTGGCTCATGTTGCCCGGTCACTCCCAGAGTCGCGTCCAGAATGGCGAAGGCCAACGGGGCGTCCGGGCCATAGTCATGGCGGATGCGGGCAACTAGCTGGGCCGGCGCGACCGACTGGTCACGGTCCTGGATGTAGGCGGTGAAGCGGCTGACGACTTCCGCTGGGGTGATCGGGCCGATCGTGGTCATGTCGTGTTCGTCGTAACGCAGTCTGGCGGCAAGTGACTGGATCAGATGTGGAATCGCTCCGGTGCGCTCAATCAAGCTGGCGGTGGCGGCCGGTTCGATCCTGCGTCCCAAGCCACGAACTAGGCGTTGCACCAGTTCCTCCGCCTCGGCCGGCTCAAGCGGCCCGAATGAGACCGGCTGAAGATCGTTGACCGCCGCCCGGCTGACACCAGCTAGCTCCAGGACGTGATGCAGGCCGATTGAACCAGCGATGATCCAGCGCAGCCGCCGCGAGTTGGCCCGCCACAGCCGCATCCTGTCTAGCATGTTGCGCCCGTCCGCCGTCCGGCCTGCCCGCAGCATCGCCAGAATCACGTCCGGCACCTCGTCTAGACCCAGGACTAGCGGCCGGGCGTCAGTTCGGCCGCCCAGGGTTTTGTCCAAAGTTCGGACGATGCCGTCCATCAGTTTGAGTGCGGACCCCTCGTCTCCGGGTAGGGACATCCTGAACCTGACCGGCCCGTCAGCGCCGTCCGGCGCCAACCCGTCAAACAGGCCGCGGAGATAGTCTAGGAAGGCCTCAGGCATGGCATCGATCTCAGCCAGTCCTTCAACCGTGCGTTCAACGAACTGTCTAATTGAGTTCAGCCCGGTGTAGCTGATGACTTTGACTTGGAGCCATCGGTCGTCAGTGCAGGAAGCCTCGAACCACCTCAACCACGACGTTTTACCCATCCGCCACGGGTCAGCCAGTCTGATGTGCTGGCCGTTTTCGAGCATCTGGCGGATCCGGATGGTGGCGGCCCGGCGCCCAACAAAGTGGCTCGGATTCAGCTCACCGCCGGCCGTGGCGGGGATCGGTTCTGGTTGGATGACTGTCATAGTGGCATCTTCCTGCGCCGCCGAAGTTTATACTCGCATCCCCGAGTATACCTTCCAAGGAGGCCCGGTCCGCCAGTCCCACAGGCTCAGCACGACACACGAAAACCGGTAGGGACCTACGCGGCCGCCGACGTTCATGGTGTGGCCTGGTCTGGTACCGGTTCGTCTGGTGTGGCCTCGTCTGGTGTGGCCTCGTCTGGCGCTGGTTCATCGGAGCTGGGCTCGTCTGACGCGGGTTTGTCGGCTGGTTCATCTAAGACGGGTTCATCTGGCGCCGGTTCGTCGGGTGTTGCCTCGTCTAGTGCGGGTTCGTCAGAGCCGGGCTCATCTGGGCCGGGCACATCGGCATCGGGCGAAGCAGATGGAGGCCGCGGGGCCGGGTGGACGGAACCGACCGCTGAGGACCTGGCTTGCCAAGCGGCTGGCAGTGGGCGGTAGGACGATTTCTCCCGGCTTGATCCCTCCGCCGCGGCCTCAGCCAAACGGGCATGCCTGCGGCGGCGCATCATCAGCAGGGCGATCACCAGTCCGATCCCCACCAGCACCACAGCCAGGCAAATCAACAGCACCAGAACAGTTCCGGCCAGCACAAAGCCGCCTTCGGCGACAGCTTCAAGATGTGTCACCTCGCCGAACACCGGTGTAAAGGTAACCGAACGCCCAGTGATGGCTCCAGTGGCTGACTTAACCTTGACCGGGAACTCAACTGTCAGCTCAACACTGACCTGGGTCATCATCTCAGCCACTTGGGGTGTGTCCTCGTAACCGCCAATGCCGAGCGCCTCCGGTGACAAATCAATCACCGCGTCAAAGCTGTAGCGGTTGTCGGTCACCTCGATTGTCACGTTCTCGGCCCCGAAAACGGCTAGCTGGTCCAGCGGTACGTCATCTCGGTTGGCTACCCGCCAACCGGTGTAACCGTTGGCGGCGTATTCTTCGATCTCGCCGTCCATCATCATTGGCGAGGACGCCCCGTCTAGTAGTTCGTTGACTCCAAGCTGGTCCAGGATGGTGGTCTCATCCATGCCGGTTTGTTCAACCATGGAGGCCATGGCTTCATCCTCATAGACAACAATGGCGCTGGCCGCGACGGTTTCATCGGGGTTGATCTTCAGGTTGGTGACGATCCGGACGCAGCCGCTCAGGGCTACCGCCATCAGCGTGCCGCAGGCCAATGCTGCCAGCAGCCGTCTGGCCGGGAAACTGGACCCAGGCCGGGTTGTGCCGTGGAGTGTCCGGCCACCGGTGGCACTGGACGTCTGGTGTTGAGTGGTTTGGTTTCGCGTACGCGCGGTGCTGTCAGCCACCCGGTAATTGTTCCATGGGCCGGTGTGAACCACCGACGTCCCAGGTTGGAAAGGTAGCGGCCCGCAGCCGTAAAGAATGGTGCCGCCGTTGGCCCCGCCCGAGGCCGGCTGCGGGCCTGGACCAATGGTACTTGCACCGCACCCTTGGTGCTTAGGACGCCGCCGAAAGGCGGCGTCCGGCCGTGTCGCACGCGGTGAGAGCGAAGCTGTCACCAGCGAAGACGCGGAAAGAAGGTACAGTCCCAGGCATGCGAAGTCGGCCACCGGCCCGGCTTCGCGGGCCCCGCCGAAAGGCGGCGTTGTCCATCTACCGAGCAATTGCTTGAGCGTAGTAGACTCAACTTCGGTCTTTGAGGTTGTATTGGGCGGCAGGGGATCACCCCACCCGAGGGAGGTAGCAATGGATATCGAAAAACTCACCACCAACTCACGTTCTGCCTTGCAGGACGCGATCCAGCAAGCATCAGCGGCCGGCAATCCGACAGTCGAACCGCTTCATCTGCTCAACGCTCTGTGGCTAGACCAGGACGGATTAGCGGTCCGCCTAGCCCAGGCCGCCCAGGCCAATACCCAAATCATCGGCAGCCAAACCCGTCTGGCGCTGACAGCCTTACCGGCGGCATCGGGCAACTCAACCCAACAACCACAAGTCGGCCGCCAACTCTTAGCCGCCCTCGAAGAAGCCCAAGACCTGGCCAACACCCAAGGTGACACCTATGTCTCGGCTGAAATCTTGCTCCTCGCCCTGGCTGGAACCGAAGGCCAAGCCGGTCAAATCCTGCGCGCCAACGGCGCCAACAGTGAAACTCTCAGCGCCGCCCTGCCCGAAATCCGCGGCGGCCAGCATGTCACCTCAGCTAATCCGGAAGGCACCTTCGATGCGCTCGGGCAGTACGGTCGTGACCTGACAGCCGCCGCCCGCGACGGCCAACTAGACCCAGTAATAGGCCGCGACCAGGAGATCCGCCGCGTCATCCAAGTATTGTCACGGCGCACCAAGAACAACCCGGTGCTGATCGGCGAACCGGGCGTCGGTAAGACCGCCGTGGTTGAAGGATTAGCCCAACGGATCGTCAAAGGTGACGTACCGGAAGCACTACTAGGCAAACAATTGATCGCCCTGGACCTCGGTTCAATGGTGGCGGGCGCGAAATATCGGGGCGAATTTGAGGAACGCCTCAAAGCCGTCCTGCAGGAAATCAAAGACTCAGGCGGCCAAGTTGTGACGTTCATTGATGAACTGCACACCGTGGTCGGGGCGGGCGCGGCCGAAGGCGCCATGGACGCCGGCAACATGCTCAAACCAATGCTGGCTCGTGGCGAACTGCGCATGGTGGGCGCCACCACATTGGATGAATACCGCGAACGGATCGAAAAGGATCCCGCTTTGGAACGGCGTTTCCAGCAGGTTTTTGTTGGTGAACCTTCAGTTGAAGACACCGTCGCCATTCTGCGCGGTATCGCGCCACGTTATGAAGCCCACCACCATGTCACAATTTCTGATTCGGCTCTGGTGGCCGCGGCCACATTATCTGACCGTTACATCACCGGACGGCAACTACCAGACAAAGCGATCGACCTAATGGATGAGGCGGCGTCACGTCTGCGCATGGAGTTGACTTCCAATCCGGTCGAAATTGATCAGCTACAGCGGACGGTTTTCCGCCTCGAAATGGAGGAGCGGTACCTCCTCGGCACAGTTGAAGGTAAAGCCGCCCAACTCGATGACAGCTCCCGTGAACGGCTCGAAAAGTTACGTTCTGATCTGGCCAGCCGGCGTGAGGAACTAGCTGGGCTGACCGCCCGCTGGGACCGTGAACGGTCTGATCGCAACAAAGTCGGTGACCTCAGAGCCCAGCTTGACGCTCTGACCACAGCCGCCGAACAGGCCGAGAACCGGGGTGACTTGGCTGAGGCCTCACGCCTCCGGTTCGGTGAAATTCCACCGGTTCAGGCGGCCCTAGCGGCGGCCGAACAGACCAGCACGGAAACCCCGGCTGGCGGTCAAACCACTTCAGATGGTCTGGGCGGCGGTGACGGGGTGCCTCTCGTGCCGGACAAGGTTGGACCAGATGAGGTGGCGGAAGTGGTTTCGTCTTGGACTGGGATTCCGGCCGGGCGTTTGCTTGAAGGTGAAACGGCCAAGTTGTTACGCATGGAGCAGGTCATCGGGGAACGTCTGATAGGGCAGGGCGCCGCTGTTAGAGCGGTGTCCGATGCCGTCCGCCGGGCTCGCGCTGGAGTATCAGATCCAGCCCGCCCAACAGGGTCCTTCCTTTTCCTTGGCCCCACCGGCGTTGGTAAAACCGAGTTAGCTAAAGCCTTAGCTGATTTCTTGTTCGACGATGAGCGGGCAGTGGTGCGTCTTGATATGTCGGAGTATTCCGAGAAACATTCGGTTGCCCGTCTGGTTGGCGCGCCGCCCGGATATGTTGGCTATGAGGAAGGCGGGCAGCTAACTGAAGCGGTCCGGCGGCGGCCTTATTCGGTGATTCTGTTAGATGAGGTTGAAAAAGCCCATCCGGAAGTGTTCAACATTTTGTTGCAGGTGCTTGATGATGGCCGGTTGACGGACGGCCAAGGCCGGACAGTTGATTTCAGGAACGTCATCCTGGTGATGACATCAAACCTCGGTTCGCAGTACCTAGTTGACCTGACGATGGAACCAGACGCTCAGCGTGAAGCTGTCATGGCGGCGGTGCGCGCGGCCTTCAAACCAGAGTTCTTGAACCGCTTGGATGACATTTTGGTCTTTGACACGCTCAGCTTGGAGGACATTGGACGGATCGTCGATTTGCAGGTCGCGTCCCTTGGCCAGCGTTTGGCTGGACGGCGGTTGACCTTAGACGTGACCCCAGCGGCGCGGGACTGGCTGGCTTTAGAAGGCTACGATCCGGCTTTTGGCGCCCGGCCTTTGCGCCGCGTTATTCAACGTGAACTGGGTGACAAACTGGCCCGCGAGTTACTGTCCGGCCAGATCCGAGATGGGCAGCGGGTGGTGGCGGACCGGCCAGATGAATCCAGCGCTGATGGTCAGTCCGTTGCCGGTCTAACGTTTACCAGTCAGGCCAATTAACTGGCCAAGTGGATTGGCCAGTTGGCTAGACGAACCAGATTCGCTAAATAGACGGGCAAACTGGTGCGGCAGCGGGCTATTCGAAGGCGATCTTGACGGCCGGGCCACGGCTCCGCTTCAGTTCAAAGAAAGCTGGTTGGCTGGCCAAAGCCACACAACCATCCCAGACTTGGCCGGCCGCCTGGCCGGTCAGCGGGCGGGATAAGACCGGCCCAAAGAAGGCCGGTCCGTCCCCTAGGGCTATTACTGGCGAACCGACATCATCACCAACCAGGCTCATGGCAGCGTAATGATCAGCCAGGATCGCCTCATCCCAGCTGGCGTCCAGGGCGGCCGCACCGGCCGCCACCTGATCCAAACCAACTGTCGCGGCGGTTTCGCTAACCAGTTCGTCATCGGCCGCGTCGCCTTCAAGGAAAAGGCTCCGGCCCATGAAATCGTAGGCTTTCAGCATCACATCCGGGCCTGCCTCATGGCGTACCCAAGCCAAGAACCGTTCCAGGTTGAGTGAGGCGCGATGGGCTTCACCGTGAGACACGCCGTCGCGGCCCTGATTCAAGTAGTAGAGCGATAACAGGCGCGGTTCAATCACCACCGGGCGGACCTGGCGGACCGCGTCCAACCAGCGGAAAGTCACATAAGTCCAAGGACAGATCGGGTCAAACCAGAATTGGGCGGTAGTCATCCCAACATCATAGTTCCGCCAGGTCACCAAACCCCCGGGCGACTTAACTCATCAAGGTCGACCGCGAACACGGAGGGGTTGTCTATGCCGCTGCTGTAGTTGGAGGTTGATCCAGGTGGTCGGACCCTTCTATGGTTTTCGCCAAGTGGTTGTTTGTTTGAGTTGGCGGAATGCCCGGCGGGTATTATTCCGGGCCGCCAGGCGGCCCGATTAGTCGCGGAACGACGCCACACCTGAAGGCGCGTCATCGACCGGATCACTTGGCGGATCACCGGCCAACAGGCGCCGCAGGATTCTGGCCCGCTGATCCCAAGTCCACTGCTGGCTCATCCAGTCACGTCCAGCCTCCCCCATGGCCGCCGCCCGGTTGCGGTCCGCCAGCAGTTCAATTAGCCGGCCAGCCAGTGCTCCAGTCTCTAACGCCTTAACCACATAGCCGGTTCGGCCGTTAAGAACCGTCTCAGGCGCACCGCCTGAATCGCCCACAATTACCGGCAAACCGGCCGCCGCCGCCTCCAAGCTGACCTGTCCGAGTCCCTCAACTTGCAAGCCAGCGGTGCGGTCACGGGCCGGGAAAGCGAACACATCACCAGCCGCGTAATAGTCCGCCACGTCGCCATGCGGGATGCCGCCAACTAGGTGGACGGCATCGGACACACCTAAACGAACGGCTAGACGTTCCAGATAATCTCGTCGCGCACCATCACCAACCAACAGCAACCGCGCCCGAGGCAAGGCCTCCAAGACGGTCGGTAACGCCCGGATCAAACTGTCCTGACCCTTGGCTGGAACCAGCCGAGAAACCGACAAAATCACCGGCCGGTCCCCTAAACCGAAGCGTTGACGCACGCCAGAACCATCAGCCGATCTGAACGGGGCCGGATCGACGCCAGGTGACAGTCGCACCAGCCGGGCGCCAAGCTCCGGCGGCAAAGCCCGCCGCAGGACGGCCCCACAGTAGGCCGATATGTAAGTCAGATGATCCAAACCGGCCGCGATCGAACGGATCGCCGCGCGGGTCGGCGGAGCTTTGGTCCAATAGCATTCATGCGAGTGGCTTGAGCCCACCAAGCGCTTAGCTGAGGTGACCTGGCGCAAATGCTGAGCCATCAGGCCAAGAGACGCCGCCGCCCCGAAATACACCGTGTCACAGCGGAAACGCTTAATCAGCCGCTCAGCTCCGCGCACAATGTGCGGCTGCGGTAACAGCACCTTGGCGCGGGCCCGCACAACCGGGAACGGCTGTTCGGCGTCGAATGCCTCCGCCCCTGGAAAGCTCGAAGCGAAGACCACCACCTGATCTGGCGGTAGGCGGCGAACTAGCTGGTAGACGTAGTTTTCAATACCGCCCTGCTGCGGCGGGAAATCGTTCGTCACGACCAGTGTGCGGCCCATGTTGTCCATGTTGACACAGGTTCATGACAATTCGGTCAGCCCTCGCCTAGGTCTCTCGCCGATTCATGCTTGACTGATCGAACAGTAAGCACATATCCTGCTATCAGATGTCCTACAGGCAGTACCGCAAGGAGGCAGCCATGACCCATCCGATCCCTTCGCTCCGCTCGCGTACCCTAACTGAGCAGGTCAAGGATGCGATCAGAGACTATGTGGTGCTAAACCACCTCAAACCAGGTGATCAACTGCCATCAGAATCAGAGTTCGGCCGCTCATTTGGAGTCAGCCGCAACGCGGTGCGTGAAGCCGTCAAAGCGCTTGAATCCATGGGCCTGATCGAGGTTCACCGGGGCAACGGCCTGTTCGTTAAGCAATTCAGCTTCGCCCCGCTCCTGGCCGCACTGCCCTACGGCCTACTGACTTACGAGCGCCCTTTGGCGGAGCTACTGGAGATCCGGCAGATAATCGAGTTGGGTTTCATCGAACGGGTCGTACTTAACCACGAACCTTCCGACCTTGCCGCGGCTGACGCCGCCCTGGCCCAGATGCAGCGGCAAGCTGCCCGCGGCGAAAGCTTCGAAGAAGCCGACCGCGCATTCCACCAGGCACTATTCACCAGTGTGGGCAACGAAATGGTAGCCGAACTAATTGACGTGTTCTGGCTGGCCTTCGCCACAGCCGCGAGCCGACTCGATCTTCACACCAAAGATCCAATGTCAACCTATTTGGCCCACGCTGAAATCGCACAGGCTGTTCGCGACCGTGATGTCTCCGGCGCGCGCGAAAAACTCGCCAATCACTACCGCGGCATCGCTGACCGCCTTCAGTTGGCGAATCTTGCCGGAACGAAGTGAGGCGGATCAGTCCAATGTCCCTTCCAGCCATCGCCTTACAGAAGTACAACCCACTGACAACCATCATCACCTACGACGACTTTGACCGTGGCGCTTGCGGTTGGCTCGACCTGACACCTAACTTCACGGAGCCCGGACACATGCACCGGGCAACAGCACTCGACAAGTCTCACTGGGGCGCGCCAATGCTGAGCACATCAACATTTGGTTTAGTAGGCACTCACGGCTCCATGGATGGCACCTATTCACTGAAACTGGCGACCCGGCCGGTCGCCAATCCCTATGAGGAAAAGCCCGCCCCGGGAAGCTTCTCGCACGCGCTCAAGCGATTATCGATGCATCGGACAATCCAACGCCTCCAAATGGAGATGTGGTACGCCTACACACCCGAACAAGACCGGATTGGCCTTGGCGAAAAAGACATCCGGGCTTTCGGGATGTTCTTCGACATCCAGGACCATGAGTACCGTTGGCAACCCGGTATTCGGTACTTGAATTCGGTCAACGGCGAGCTGGCACAGCGTTGGCAGATCATGCAAGCGGCTGATGTCACCGACAAACAATGGGCCTACGGACGCGAAGGCGAATGGAATATTCGTGGAATTGACGGCCTATGGTACGGCGAGCGTCGCAAAGACGGGACGGCTGACGCTTATAGCGAAGTCCCAGGAACCCATCAACAATTGGTTTATAACGAGACAGACGACAAAATCAACTGGTTGTATCTACGTCTCCTAGTAGATTTTGCCAAGCGTGAATACATCGAGTTCCAATCAATGGACAGAGTCTATTCACTGCGTGCACAAAAACCTACTTTGACCAGGCCGTACGCCCGTATTGAGGGCCTACTAAACCCAATTATCTGGCTCGAGAACGACACAAACCGGCGTTGCTTCCTAAACATCGATTCTGTTGTCATATCGATGGATTGATCAAAGGGGATACCAGACTAATGCGTCATTTTCAGATGGTAGTGGTTCACCGCCGGGACGAGTTCACCGGTGACTTCGCGAGCGAACCATTCGAAGCCGCCTGGGCTAGTGAGGCGATCGTGTTCCTCCGCACAGAAGAAATCAGTTACGGAGGAACCATAGAAGCTAAGGCGCAGATCTCGGCTGACGGCCTGAACTGGATTGATGAGGGCACTGAGTTCGCTACCCAGACTGAGCCAGGCAACAGCTTCATCCGATTGCGGCATTTCGGTGGATGGCTCCGGATCAACGGGACAGTCAGCGGCACGGCCAAGATCACACTCCAAATCGCGCTGAAGGAATGACCATGGCATCCGATTTCGAACTGATTGACGCCGCTTTCACTCCACTGCACCCTGACGGGTCTATCAACCCAGACGGCGTGACGGCTTACGCCGGACTAATGAAACGTCAAGGCATCGACGGCGCCTTTGTCTGTGGCTCGACCGGTGAAGGACCCCTGTTGACGACTGGTGAACGTAAGGCGCTGGCAGAACGGTGGGTCGCGGAAGCCGGTGGCGAAGTCAAAGTAGTAGTTCATGTTGGCCATTCGTCACCGTGGGAGGCCAGAGGCCTGGCTCAGCACGCTGCCGCCATCGGTGCTGACGCGATCAGCGCGGTAGGGCCGTTCTACTTCCGGCCAGACAGGCTCGGCAGCCTGGTGGAGTCTTGCGCTATCATCGCGTCCGGCGCGCCTGACCTGCCCTTCTACTACTACCACGCGCCCGCTCAAACTGGCGTAACGATCGCCATGGCCAGCTTCTTGGTGGCCGCGACTAAACGGATCCCGAGTTTCGCCGGAATCAAGTTCACCCATGAAGATCTGAGTGACTTCGCTGACTGCTTGGCCTTGGCCAAGCCAGGCCAGCGAATCTACTTCGGCCGCGACGAGATCCTGGTGGCCGCTCTGGCTTTGGGCGCCAACGGCGCCATCGGCACAACTTACAGTTTGCTGGCTCCCGTCTACCGGGCAGCCATCGCGGCGACCAGCCAGGGTGACCTGCCCGGAGCGCAAGCCAGCCAGGCGATCGCCCGCCGGGTGGTCGGAATCGGCCTGTCATATGGTGGCTTACCGGCCTTCAAACTGATGAATAAGTGGGCTGGTACCGATTGTGGCCCGGTCCGCGCACCGTTGAACAATCTGACATCCGATGATGAGCGCCGCTTGCGCGCCGAACTTGAAGCGGCGGACGTTCTTCAGTACATCGCCAGTGGCGGTTAGCGGTTGGCGGAATGAAACCAAGTCCGTCGACACCGGCAGGAGTCAGGCGACCAACAGGCGCTTTCCGGGCAGACACGCCTTGGACGATGCCGTCCGCCCCAGTTCCAGCTAATCCAAGGTTGGGTCCATGGCAGGGATGATCGCGCGACGTCTCGCTCTGGGCATTTTTGTGTTGTGGGGTGCGGTTACGCTCATGTTCTTCCTCATCCGAGTCGCCCCAGGTGACCCCGCGGCGACCATGCTCGGACCTGACGCCACCCTCGAAGAAATCGAGGCCCTGCGTGGACGCCTCGGGCTGGACCGCCCTGTGGCGTTGCAGTACTTGTCTTACCTTGGACAATTGCTAACCCTCGATTTTGGGGTATCAGCCAGAAGTAACCTATCCGCCCTTGACCTAGTGTTGTCTCGCTTGCCAGCCACCATGCAGCTAACTCTGTCATCAGCCACCATCGCTGTGATTGTCGGGTTGAGCCTCAGTCTGGCCGGTTCTCGCCGCCCAGACGGTGTGCTTGACCGGGTGTTCTCCGTGATTTCGATCTGTTTCCAGGGGATGCCCACTTTCTGGGTCGGAATCATGCTGATATTGCTTTTCTCCCTGCGTTTGCGGATTCTGCCTAGTTATGGGGCCGGGTCGCTGCGTAACTTGGTTCTCCCAGCCGTAACCTTGGCTCTTCCATTCGTCGCCATAATCGCCCGAATATCCCGCGCCACCTTCACTGAGGCGATGCGTGAACCGTACATCCAGACCGCCCTGTCCAAGGGGCTCACTAGCGGTCAAGCGTTGCGCGGCCATGCTTTCCGTAACGCTGTGGGACCAGTCGTGACCATAATCGGCTTGCAGATCGGAACGATGATCGGCGGCGCGGTGGTAGTCGAGAACGTCTTCGCCTGGCCGGGCCTGGGAACACTGATTGTCGGGTCAGTGGCCAACCGGGACTACGCCGTGGTGCAGGCGGCGGTGCTCATAATCGCTCTCTTTGTGCTGGCGTTGACTCTGATCACAGACATCGCTAACGCTTGGCTCGATCCGCGTATCCGGACCGGTGGTGTGTCATGAGGTTCCCTGGTAACACCGGAAAAGCTGTCCAGCGTGGCACCCCACGAACCGCGACCCGAGTATTCAAGAAGTGGACCGTTGCCGTGCCGGGGATGATTGTTGCGATATATCTGCTGGTCGCGCTCTTCGGTCCAGTCATAGCGCCTTATGATCCGGTCGCCACCAACCTGACCGATCGCTTGTTATGTCCCGGCTGTGAGACATCTTCTGGCAGCATCGCCTGGCTTGGCACTGACGCTACCGGCCGGGACATGTTCGGCCAGATCGTGGCTGGGACGCGCACATCAGTGCTGATCGGCAGCCTAACGGTGTCCTTGTGTGCGCTTGTTGGGCTCATCATTGGGCTGCCGGCGGGCTACTTTGGTGGCTTAGCTGATCTGGCACTGAGCCGTGTAATTGACATCTTGATCGCTTTTCCAAGCATCGTCCTGGCAATAGTGGTGGCAGGGCTGTTCCCACGGGGACTGGGTGTTGTGGTGGTCGCGTTGTCTCTCAGCGGCTGGGTTTCTTTCGCCCGTCTCAGCCGCAGTGCCACCATGTCAACCAAGGAACGAGAGTGGGTCGCGGCTGCCCGCGTGATGGGCGTACCAGCCCGGTCTGTCCTTGTCCGGCACGTCCTGCCGTTCTTAGCCGGGCCGATGGTCGCACTGATAGCGCTCGAATTCGGTCTCATCATCCTCGGTGAGGCCGGACTCAGCTTCCTAGGGATCGGCTTGCCCGCCAGTACCGTGTCATGGGGACAGTCAATCGCCTCAGGCAAGGAATATCTGGCGACAGCTTGGTGGATCTCAGCCTTTCCTGGGATCGCCCTGGCCCTGCTTGTGATCATGGTGGGGCTGCTGGGAGATCAACTGAACAGCCGCTATCAGCGAGGCGGTTCGCGGTGACTAAGGCTGAACCTCTACTGAGCCTGCGCGGCATCACAGTTGACCTGACTGGTCCTCACCCCGCGCGAATCATCGACGGCGTTGACCTAACCGTTCAATCTGGCCGGGCGACCGCCCTAATCGGCGAATCGGGTAGCGGTAAGACCGTCATTGGGAACGCGGTGATCGGCTTGCTGCCTGAAACAATGCGGACTCAAGGTGAACTGCTCTTCGAAGGCAGGGCACTGCTTGAGTTACCGGAGTCCCAGCGCCGCGCGCTGCGCGGGCGCGGTATAGCGATGATCTTCCAAGATCCGTTGGCCGCGCTGAACCCCAGCCAACGCATCGGGCGTCAAGTCGCGGAGATCCCGCGCCGCCACGGCCTGCGCCGCGCTGAATTGCGCCAAACCGTGCGTGGACTGCTCGAACGCGCTGGTATCCCGCGGCCTGAGGAACGTGCCCGGGCCTACCCGCATCAGCTTTCGGGTGGGCTTCGCCAACGCGCCATGATAGCGATGGCGCTGTCCGGTGAGCCGCGCCTGTTGGTCGCGGATGAACCAACCACCGCTCTGGATGTGACAGTCCAGAAACGGATCCTTGACCTACTAGCTGGTCTACAGCGCCAGTTTGGTCTCGGCATGCTTTTCATCAGCCATGACCTGCGCGTTGTCTCGCATGTGGCGGACGACGTGGTAGTCCTCTACGCCGGAAGAGTCGCCGAATCCGGCCCCGCCCGCGAGGTGCTGACACATCCTTGTCATCCATACACCCGGGCTTTGGCGCTGAGCGTCCCATCGGTTCATACCGCATCGCTGATCGCGCAGCCAATCCAGGGTGCCGCGGCCAATCCGGCTGACCGGCCAAGCGGCTGCGCCTTCCATCCACGTTGTCCGCTGGCACAGGAGCGATGCGCCGTGGAAGTCCCGCCGCTGAGGGACACCGCCCCTGGCAGGCGTGCCGCTTGTCATTTCGCCGCGGAGGTGGCCAATGCCTGAGATTGTGCTCGAAGCCCGCGACTTGAACGTGTCTTACGTGCGGCGTCGGCGGCGTGACAACCGTGTCGTTAAAGACGTCTCCTTCACTATTGATTCCGGTCAAACCTTGGCTTTGGTTGGAGAATCCGGCTCAGGTAAGACGACAGTTGCCCGGGCTGTTGTGGGACTGGTGCGGGCCGAAGGACAACTGCTGTTTGGCTCCGCTGGCGAACCGCTCCAAACTAGGCGGACCCGAGCTTTGCGTCGCCAAATCCCGATGGTCTTTCAGGATCCACGGTCATCACTCAATCCCCGGATGCTGGTCGGTGACGTGCTCAACGAAGGATGGGCGGTGCATCCTGAGGTGGCGCCCGCGGGAGATCGGCGCCAAGCATTGGTCACGCTGCTAGAGCGGGTTGGCCTGACGGAAGGGCTGCTTTCAAGTAGGCCAGCCCAGCTATCTGGTGGGCAGTGCCAGCGCGTCTCAATCGCGCGGGCGATCGCTCTGCGGCCTCGCCTGTTGGTCTGTGACGAGGCGGTCTCAGCTTTGGATGTCTCGGTTCAGGCGCAAATATTGCATCTCTTGATCGATTTGAAGGCCGAATTGGAAATCGCACTGCTATTCATCACTCACGATCTCGGCGTCGTCCGCCAGATCGCCGACTCAGTAGCGGTGATGGAAGATGGCCGAATCGTTGAACAGGGCCCAACAGAACAAGTTTTCACCGCACCATCACATCCCTATTCCCAGGACCTACTGGATGCCGCCCTCGACCTCGCCCCGGCCGATGGCCCAGGCCGCGCCGGGTCCCAAGAACTCTCGGAACAAAGATCCGCCGAGACGCCGCGCCAACACCGTTCGCGCCGGCCCCGATTCAACGAAGAGTAGGAGTACCACATGAAGAAGAAACCAATCCCACTAGTTGCCGTCTTCGCAACGGCCCTAACCTTGGCTGCCTGTAGCACACCCACCACGGCACCGACCGACAGCCCCGAACCCAAAGACACCTTTGTTGTCGCACCGCAGTACGCGACGGAATCGCTTGATCCTCATGGCGCGAACAGTGGCGGCATTGGTACCACTCACCCATCGATGATGATCTACAGCCGACTGATCGCGCCGGACGAGAACGGCCAGATGCGGCCGGATCTCGCCGAAAGCTGGGAACCGAACGAATCCGGCACCCAGTACACCTTCCACCTGCGTCAAGACGCTGTCTTCAGCGATGGCACACCTGTTACCTCAGCCGAAGTCGTGGCCTCCCTTGAGCGGCTCGTTGAGCTGCAAGGCCCGGCCTCCGGAAACTTCGCCGGAACCACCATTGAGGCACCCGATCAGTACACCGTGATCCTCAAGAAAGACGGCCTGATTCTTCTAGGGCAGGTCGCTTTGCTCTTCGTGACGAAGGCTGATGTCACTGAAGAATCATTCACCAAGCCGGTCGGCAGCGGTCCGTTCGTTGTTAAGGAACTACTGCCAAGCGAGTCACTCACACTTGTCCCGAACGAAACCTACTATGGCGCGGTCCCGAAGATCGGCGAGGTTAACTTCCGCTGGATTCCGGAAATATCAACCCGTTTGACCGCCTTACAAACCGGTGAAATCGACGCGACTTGGGGAATCCCGGACGATCAGGTCGCGGCGTTGACAGGTAATGATGAACTGCGAGTCGAGCAGGTTGACACAACACTTGTAGTGACAATGTGGTTCAACCACAAACGTCCAGCCTTCCAAGACGCCGCGGTGCGGAACGCCATCTGGCAGGCGATCGATTTCGACAGCATCATCGCCACTCTGTTCCCAGAATCCGGAACTCCGTCGCTGTCTAACATTTCACCAAACGTCTTCGGTTACAGCGCCAACCAGGCGAAGAAATACGATCCGGCGGCGGCCCGGGCGGCACTTGAAGCGTCTGGATTTGATTTTGGCCAGACTCTCCAAATTCAGTACAAGGAACCCGAATACACCCAGTTCCTAGCGGCTATGGCCTCGGATCTGGCGGAAATCGGAGTCACCCTTGAACCAGTCCAAAAGGAGGCCGCCACTTGGCTTGAAGACTTCAACGGGTTCAACTGGGATATTAACTTCCAGCAGATCGGCACCGCCGCTTACGACGCGGCGCAAAACACCGGCCGTCTTTACCCATGCGCTGCCGATCGTAACGGTTATTGCAACCCTGATCTTGACGCGCTCCTGGCTGACGCCGCTGGCACAGCTGACCAGTCGCGGCGGGCGGAGCTTTACGCCGAGGCGGGAGCGATCGTCTGGGACGAGGCAATCGGTATGTTCCCCATGCTGGTCCGCACAACCTACGCCTGGAACGCGAACGCTAAGGGGTTCGTGCCAGATCCGTTGCTGCAACCCAACTTAGCGCCGGTGAGCTTCGGATAAGGCCATCAGTCTGGTCCCGCCGGGACCGCGAAACGGTCACGCGGCCGTGTGACCTGCGAAAACGCGATCCCGGCGGGGTAAGACTCACCAGGCGAAGCCTTACCTGTGGCAAGTCCCGACCGAAGAACGGGCGACTAATAACAACACCACTTGGGAGCAAAAGATCAATGACATCATGGCCGCCCGCCGAACAGGCCAACCCTGAGGTTGTTCTGGACGCCGCGCCCTCTTTCCGTTGCGGGGACGACATCCTGACTGAGGTCTTCCGCAAGCGTTGGGAAACCTTCTCGCGTCACATCGCCCGGACGCCACACGGCTGGGTTGTGACTGAGTTCCTTCAACCGGGGCCCGGCCGGGCCTACGGCACCATCAACGGCTCCGCCGGGCATCACATCATGGAAGGCCGGTGGCTTAGCCGAACGGACATCATCCGGGATTACATTCGGTTTTGGTACACCGCGCCTGAGGCTGAGCCTCACCGCTATTCGGAGTGGATCGCTTGGGCTGGGTGTGAATTCGCCCGTCTACAAGGCGAATGGGCGTCTGTGTCTGAAAGTTTGCCTGGCATGGTCACCAACTTTGAGGCCTGGCAGAAGGACAGCCAACACGCCTCGGGTCTGTATTGGGTACACGACCTGGCGGATGCGATGGAGTGCTCAATCAGTGGCGATGGCTTGAGACCCACGATCAACTCCTACCAATGCGCTAACGCTGCCGCCATTGCCGATCTGGCGCGCAGAACTGGCGCTGACGACATCAGTGTTCGGTTCACGGCGTTACATGATGAACTCCGCCACCTCATCAACCAGTGGCTGTTCGACCCGCGAAGCCAGTTTTATGTGACCATCCCAATGTCGCCAGACAGCTTTGACGAATACCGCGCCAGCGCCGGGACGGGCCGCAGGCTGCCTGCTGAGTATCGAGCCACCCCTTTGAGCCGCCTTGGATCGGTCCAACCAGGCCGACGTGTCCGTGAACTGATCGGCTTTGTTCCTTGGTGCTTCGGGCTGCCAAGCGAGGAGATCGACCCAGATCCAGCGGTCGCGGAGCTGTCTGACCCGATGGGATTCGGCGGTCCTTTTGGTCTCCGCACCGCCGAGAGGCGCCACCCACGGTACGGCTTCCCGATTGATTCGCCAGATCCCTTGACCTTCATTTGCCGCTGGAATGGACCATCCTGGCCGTTCGCCACCAGCCAGACCTTGACCGCCTTAGCCGCGACCGTTCGCCAGCGGAACCGTCCCCAATATGGTTCTCTGTTTCTGCGGTTACTGCGGCAGTACGCGGCATCGCATATCGAGTCGGATGGCACCTACTGGCTCGACGAACAACTCGATCCTGACACCGGCCAATGGATCGCCCGGACGTTACGGCGCCAATTTGACCCAGACAAGGCCTTAATCGGAAAGGATTACAACCATTCAACCTTCGCTGACCTGGTTCTGTCCGGTCTGTTGGGCATATCAACCGGCCAGGACGGCGCGGTCAGCCTAGACCCAATGCCCGCGGCCAGCCAGTTGGGTTGGTTCGAGGCTGATGGCCTGAAACTGGCGGGTAAGTCTGTGACTATCCGGTGGCATCCACCGGACGGCTTGACCCTGACAACCGATGGGAACACCGTGACACGTCCTGATCTTGGGGTTCTTAGCTCGAACGATTGACCAGCGATAGTCAATCGCTGGTGGGTTTCAGGTGGGCAGGCCGCAAACTGTTTCAGCGATTTGGATGGCGTTGAGGGCGGCGCCCTTACGCAAGTTGTCACCAACCACAAACATGGCCAGGCCGCGCCCATCCGGGACGGACTGATCTTGACGGATACGGCCAGCGAAGACTGGGTCCAGGCCGGCCGCCTCTAAAGGTGTTGGCACATCAGTCAAGACCACACCGGGCGCGACTGATAGCAGTTGATGGGCTTCCAGTGGGGAGATCGGGCGGGCGAACTCAGCACTAATCGACAAGGCATGACCAGTAAAAACCGGTACTCGGACGCATGTTCCTGAAACAGCCAAATCAGGAATGCCCAGAATCTTACGCGATTCGTCGCGTAGTTTTTTCTCTTCCGATGTTTCACCGGAACCATCATCAACCAGTGAACCGGCCCAAGCCAAAACGTTGAAGGCGATTGGCGCCCGGTAAACCACTGGCGCCGGAAAGTTGACCGCCCGGCCGTCCAGCCGTAAACCCGCCAGATCTCCGGCGGCGGCCACACGAGATTGGACATCAAGTTCTTCAACCCCGCCCGGCCCAGTGCCAGAAACCGCCTGATAAGAAGAGATCACCAGTCGGCGCAAGCCGGCCGCGCGGTGCAGCGGCGCCAATACCGGCATGGCGGCCATGGTGGTGCAGTTCGGGTTGCCGACTATCCCTTTGGGCGGGTCCTTCGCCAACGAGCCGTTGACTTCCGCTACCACCAGCGGCACGTCCGGGTCCATCCGCCAAGCCGAAGAATTGTCAATCACCAGCGCCCCAGAAGCAGCGAAGCGGGGAGCGTATTTGGACGATGCCGCCGCCCCAACCGAGAACAAAGCGATTTCAGTTCCAGCCGGGTCGGCTTGGCTGACATCCTCAACTGGCACCTCATGCCCGGCGAAACTCAATGTCCGGCCCGCTGACCGGGCTGAAGCGAAGAAACGGATCGAGGCTGTCGGAAAAGCCCGCTCCTCGAGCAATGTCCGCATCACACCGCCAACCTGACCGGTGGCGCCAACTACAGCCAAACTGTGGCCTGTCCGGTTGATTCTCATCGGCCGGTCCCTCCGTAAACAACCGCCTCACCTGAGGAAGAATCAAGCCCAAAAGCGCTGTGAACAGCCCGCACAGCACGTTCCAGTTCTTCTTTATCTGTCACCACTGAGATTCTGATCTCTGAAGTGGAAATCATTTGGATGTTGACACCAGCATCACTCAAAGCCGCGAAGAGTTGCGCGCTGACACCCGGATGTGACCGCATACCAGCACCAATCAGTGAGAGTTTGCCGATCTGGTCGGTGTATCGCAGGCTCTGAAAACCGAGTTCCACCTGGGCCGCCTGAAGAGCGCGGCCAACTGGGACGGCATCGTTCGTGGCAAGAGTGAAAGAAATATCTGTCCGCCCGGTGATTTCAGTTGAAACGTTCTGCACAATCATGTCAATGTCGGCGCCAGCGTCCGCCACAATCTTGAACAAGGCGGCCGCCTTACCGGGCACGTCAGGGATTCCCGTAACTGTGATTTTGCCTTGGCTGGAATCGTGCGCCACGCCTGAAATGATCGGCTGTTCCACTGGGGTGTCCTCGCTTCTGGGTCTGTGGAAGGTTTGCGGGCTGATCGGGAAACTCGGCGAGCCTTCCATTATCAGCGTTCCCATTCGTTCTGAGAAACTTGACCTGACGTGCAACGGAACATTGTAACGCCGGGCGTATTCAACAGCTCGCAAGTGCAATACTTTAGCTCCGGCGGCAGCCATTTCAAGCATTTCTTCATGTGAGATTAACGAGATACGGTGAGCTGAGGGAACCACTCTAGGATCAGCCGTAAATACGCCATCAACATCGGTGTAAATCTCGCAGACGTCAGCTCCGAGAGCGGCCGCTAAAGCCACCGCGGTGGTATCTGATCCACCCCGGCCTAAAGTGGTGACATCTTTGGTGGTTTGTGACACGCCTTGGAATCCGGCCACTATGGCCACCGCTGAATCATCCAAAGCACCACGGATGCGTCCCGGTGTGACGTCAATAATTCTGGCTTTACCGTGTTCGGCGTCTGTAATAACACCAGCTTGTGAACCGGTAAACGATCGGGCTTCATGTCCGGTGTCTGATATCGCCATCGCCAGCAGAGCCATTGAAATCCGTTCGCCGGCCGTTAGCAGCATGTCCAGTTCACGGACCGGAGGATCAGGGGAAACCGCGGCGGCCAGGTCAATCAGTTCGTCGGTTGAATCACCCATCGCTGAGACAACCACAACAACTTCATGACCGGCCTGACGGTATGAGGCGATACGCCGGGCAACCCGTAACACACTGGCCGCGTCGGCCACAGACGAGCCGCCGTATTTTTGGACCACCAGAGCCACACCCGGCCTCCTTTCGCTCCGCTGAAGTGTTGCTATGCCGCTTGGCACATTAGCTGGCGTCGGCCGGTTCTTGATCCTCTTCAGCCGCCGCCTGTCGCGCGGCCCACCGGGCGGACTTGGCTTTGGGTCCGGGGATGGGTTCATCATCGGGTTCAATAACTGGACTGGCGGTTGGCGGTTGGCTCATGAAAGATGTCAGCCAGGCTGTCAGGTCAAGGCCGGTGGCGGCTTGAACCACAGCGGGCAGTTCGGTCAGCAGTTTGGTCGCCAGTTTGGTTACCCCACTGGCGCTGTCAGGTCCACCGATCACCGTCAGGTTGTCGATGTCACCGATCGGCCGGGCGGCGGAGGCCAGCATGTCTGGCAGTGCCGCCAAGATGCGGTCAATCACAGCTTGCTGACCATACTTTTCGTAGGCCGCCGCTAAGAGTTCTTTGACTTCGGCTTCAGCTTTGCCTTGAGCCAGGATGGCTTCAGCCTGAGCCAAACCCTGCGCCCTGATGGCTTCAGCTTGGCCTTGGCCTTGGCGCTGAGCCATGGCGGCTTGGGCGTCCGCTTCGGCTTCGCCACGGGCCCGCGTCACATCAGCCACAGCTTCACCACGAGCCTTTGTGATTTCAGCCTCAGCTTGGCCGCGCGCTTTGGTGGCGTCAGCTTCAGCCAAACCTTCCGCCCTGGTGGCTTCCGCCCGGCCCTGGCCTTGCTGCTTGATGACGGCTGATTGGGCTTTGGCGTCTTGTTCCGCGGTGTAAAGCGCCGCATCGGCTCGCTTCTGCGCTTCATAAAGGTCAGCGTCGGCCTTGGCCCGGACATCGGCGTCAAGCCGTAGTTTGGCTAACTGGACTTGCTGTTCGGCGTTAGCCTGCTCAGCTTGGGTGATGGTGGCGTCCTGGGAGGCTTTGGTCTTAGGTCCAACGGCGTTAGCGACCGCTTGAGCCTCATCGGTTTGGGCTTTGAATTCGGCTTCTTTCAGGGCCGCGTCCTTGTTGGCTTGAGCTATGGCGACCCGGGCTGTTGCTCGCGCCTCAGCTGATTGGCGTTCATTGTCGGCTTCAGCGATCTCCGCTAAGCGGCGGGTTTCAGCGACCTGCGGCCGTCCCAGGTTGGTGATGTAGTCCTCCGGGTCAGTCACAATGTCATTGATCTGCAAAGTATCAACCCGTAAACCTGATTCGGAGAGCGCTTCGATCGCCGCTGCCCTGATTTTGGTGGCCAGTCCTTCCCTGTCACGCAGCATCTCTTCAACTGTCATATTGCCGATCACGCCACGTAAAGCGCCAGCCAGGATGGAACGGATGTTGTTGGCGATTTCCGTGTCAGAGTCAAGGAAGCGCTGAGCGGCGGCCCGGACTCCTTCAGGTGTGCCATCAACTTTGGCTTGGGCTACAGCGTCAACCCGGACTTTGATGTTGTCTTTTGAGACGCCTCCAGAAACGGCTAGCTCAATCCGCATCGCCTCAAGCGATATGACAGTGCATTTCTGGATGAACGGCACAATAAACGCACCGGATCCAAGAGCGATCTTAACTCCGCCTTCTGATCCCCAGGCTCCTGTGATCACCAGGGCCTCATTGGCTTTGGGGATGCGGTACCGCCCAGCGATGATGAAGACAATTATCAGCAGCACCAGCACTATGCCGATGATTGCGAAGACGGCTCCGTTGCGTTCAATCAGTTCGATCATTCGAGTACCTTCCTAAGAACTCTGTTCAGCCAATTCAACCCGAACTGTATCGGGATCAAGTAGTGCGGTGACACGCACCTGGTCACCTGAGGCCAGGGCCTGGTCGGCGACGAATCGCATCACCCGTGGCGCACCTAGATAAACCAGCGCCACAGTGCCACCGGTGGCGTCTTCCGCTAGGACGCCTCGTACTGTGGCGGTTCCGCCGATCACACCGGTCAGGTCCAGGTCAGCCTCATTGCCTTGGGCTCGCCGCAGCAGGGCGTAGAGCAGGACCGCCACCGCGGCGACCGACAGTCCGGTCACGATAGAGGCTAAAGCGACCACCCAAGCGGCCGAAGCTAGTGTCAAACCGAGCACGCCACCAAACCCAATGCCGCTGATCAGACCGCCGATCGAGGCGCCTGAAATGACTCCACCAGCGCCCTCAAAATTAAGTACGTCGCCAATCCCGTCGACCAGCAATGACGTCAGCAATATGACCAAACCAACCGCGGCCACGATGATAAAGGCAGTCAAGGGCCCATCGCCTCCTAAGGTTCGTCTACCGGCTCTACACGATCGCTGGGGCCACTGGTTCGCGGCCGCGACACGAGTACTGGATCCATTGTGACGGATTGAGCCGCCACCTAGGTACACCACCATCCCAGCGCCAGCCCGCGAACAGTCCACCACGGGTAGGCGAACAGTCCACCAACCAACCGTCAACACCCGCCTAACCGACCAGTGCTTTGATGTCTTCCGCTGTCAAGCCACTACCGAACCCTCCGGATTGATCCATCACGGCGTCGAACAGGGCGCGTTTCTTAGCTTTGAGCGCCATGACTTTGTCTTCAATGGTGTCTTGCGCTACCAGCCGGATAACCATAACGGGACGTTCTTGCCCGATCCGATGGGTCCGGTCGATCGCTTGGTTCTCAGTCGCCGGGTTCCACCACGGGTCAAGCAGGTAAACGTAATCCGCCTCGGTGAGGTTCAAACCAAAGCCACCGGCTTTGAGTGAGATCAGGAACACCGGAGCCGTGCCGCGTTTGAAATCCCTGATCACCGTGGCTCGGTTAGTGGTTGCCCCATCAAGGTAGGCGTACTGCCAGCCCGCCTCCTCCAGACGCTGCCTGACCAACGCCAAATAGCTGGTGAACTGCGAGAACACCAAAGCCCGGTGGCCCGCCGCGACCACTTGACCAAGCTGGTCCATCAAGACATTGAGTTTTGATGACGGCACACCGTGCGATTCAGGGTCAACCAAGGAAATGTCAAGCGCCGCCCGGCGCAAAATGGTCAGCGACGTGAAAATGGCGAACTGATTCGCCTCACGATCTTCCAATAACCCCAGCATGCGCTGGCGTTCGCGCTGCAGGTAAGTCTCATACAGCCGACTCTGGGCTGGTTCTAGTTTCACGTGAAACACTTGCTCCTGGCGTTCCGGCAGTTCTTTGGCGACCAGTTCCTTGGTGCGTCGCGCCAGCAACGGTTTGACCCGCTGGCGGAGCCGACCAAGGGCCTGTTGACCAGCCTCACCACCATCCGCCACCGGCTTGCCGTACAGTTCCTGGAACTGCCGCCTCGAGCCCAATAAGCCGGGAGCGGCGATCTCAAAGATGGCCCGCAGCTCGTCAAGCGAGTTCTCCATCGGTGTGCCGGTCATCGCCAGCTTGAACGGAACCTCCAGCGAGCGCGCCAGGCGGTTGGCTTTAGCGTCCTGGTTCTTGACAAACTGGGCCTCGTCTAGCACCAGGCCAGCCCAGCGCTGGCTGGCGAACTGTTCATAGTCGAGCCGAAACACGGCGTAGGTTGTCACCACCACATCAGCTCCAGCCACCAGTTCCGCCATTGTGCCCGTGCCGCGCGCCCGGGTTGAGGAGGCGCTGGCGACACGCAAATTAGGTGTGAAGCGGGCGGCCTCTTCCAGCCAGCCCGGCACCACCGAAGAGGGCGCAACAACCAAGAACGGCGCCCGCCCAGTGGACGATGCCGTCCCATTCGCTAGCCGCACCAGGCTCGGTTCGTCAGTGGTTTTATCACCGCTACCACCGGCCGGTCGCCCCATCAGTTCAGTCGCTCGCGCCATCATCGCCAGGGCCTGAACAGTCTTACCTAAGCCCATGTCATCGGCTAAAACCCCGCCGAGCTGATGGCGCCACAAGAACACCAACCAGTCGTAGCCCGCCTGTTGATAGGGGCGCAGTTCAGCCTTCAAACCAACTGGTAACGGCTCCTCACCAGGCATCTGGCCGGAGGCGGCCAAACGCCGCAACCGTGCCATCGCCGCCCGCCACTCCTCAGCTCCTTTGAACTCGGCGGCCAGTTCTTCCAGATCACCCAACAATGAAGCCTGATAGCGGGCTAGGCGAGGGCCCTGCCGGGCGTCACTCAAACCCCGAGCCTCAGCGATCAGTCCAGCCAAACGCCTGAAAGGCGGCTGATCAAGATCCACCACAGCCCCGTTCGGAGCCATTAGCTGTGATTGGCCGGCCGCCAGAGCGGCAAACAAATCCTGGAAAGCCAACTCCTGGCCGCCAACCAGCACCATCCCAGTCAAGTCAAACCAGTCCCCAACGCCCGAAGGCGCCACCATCAACCTGACCACCGGTGGGTCCCGTAACTCTGGTGTTGGCGGAAGCTCACCTTCAACCACAACACCTGGCACCAACCTGAGTTCAGGTAAACCTGAGGTGGCGAAACGGGCGACAGCCAAGCCTTCCAAGAGTTCCGTGGCCTGAAGCGAAGGGTCGGCGAAAGTAGCGCAACGGCTCCGGATCGCCCAGACCTGATCCATGATCTGGCGCTCACCCACCGAATCACGCAACTCACCCCAAGCCTCCGCCTCACCTTGGGTTTGCCCAACCTGGGGGCGCCTATCCGGCGGCGAAAGCGGTTCTGGTGGGTCGGCATCGGGCAAGAAGAAGTGCGCCGCGGACTCGGCACCATAACGCCACCGCCACGACAAACTAGCGGCCACCGGCTGAGACCGCCCGGCCGGGCAGGGCTCTACCGCCAAAACCAATTCCGGTAGCGACGGTGCTGGTAAATCAACTGAACCATCCGATGAAACAACCGGCACCAGGCGGCCCAGAAGCGTCAACTGGCGCTCCAAAGTGGTGTCAAACTCAGCTATTGGAATCCGCAGCGGAGCCAGAGACAGCAAGCGGCGTTCCAAGGCCGCCGAAGTGATGGGCTTGGGACCAAGAAAAAGAGTTTTCGGTTGAGGCGCTTCCCTAAGAACCAAATAGCCGGTATCACCGATCCGCCCGAAGCGTGACCCGGGCAGAACCTCCCCGTCTGGTCCGCCAACCCGCGGCACCGTCCTCAGTTTGACGGCCTCCCCCTGGCGGACAGCGTTCAACACCAGTTCAATCTGGTCAGACAGTTCAATCCGCCCTTTAGAATCGTCCGCCACTAGCTGGATTCCAAGATCCGGAGCTGACCGCAGCAAGGTCCAGAAATGGTCAGTCCGGACAGTCGGCAACTCCGTCCAACCCGCCAAAGACGGCTGACTAACGGTTCGCATGAGGTCACGGAACCAATGCTCCTGAGCACTCGACAGCGCCAGGCAAGTTTGACCCTGATAGAACGTGATCATCAGGTCTTTGTGCATGATCCAGCCGCCACGCAGGCCACGGCGGACGGGACGCGTTTCAGGGTGGTAAACCGGATCGGTCCGGGAATCATCACGGCGCAGCCGGAACTGCAAACCAACTGGCTCTGGGCGGCGCGGTAAGTCTGATCGCCGTCCAGCCTCAATCAGATCAGACAGGGCGCCTTTCCAGCCTTCGGCGACCAGCCCGTCCCGCAGGGCCAACCTGTTGGCCCGTAAAACCAGTGCCACCATGTGTTTGCAGGCCACCCTGACTGGGCAATCGCACATCGAACTGTTGGTTTCAACCACAGTCCGCTGGCCTCGGGCTTCGAGCCAAACCATACATTCATAAGGGCTTGGGCGGCTTCCTCGGACCGAACCGCTTAAGCGCAGGCCAAGACGCTGGTAGCTGATCGTGCGGTCAAGTACTCTGCCTTGATCGGCGTAAAGCACGCCGCGCTGGAATGTTAGGTAGCCGACTTGGTGACGAAGATTAACAGCATCGACCAAGCGGTAGCCAACCAGAGACATCCGCCCATTATCTCGCCACTGTTTCCATGCTCAAGGCCACAGATCAAGGCACGGTTCCATACTTGCTGGCCATGTTTCCGTGGGTCAGCCATGCGCTGGTCTGCCTTAGGCGGACACGTTATGAGTTTCAACCGATAAGCCGGTAACAGACCGTCAAGGCATCATAGGTGGCGCGGGCTCGCACATCACAGGTGACTAGAGTCAATCCGTGCTGCTTGGCGGCTGCCCCTACCAGTCCGTCATAGACCGCGCCGCCAACGATGCCAGCTCCAGCGAAATCAACCAGCAGTTGGGAGCAAATGGCAGCATCAAGAAACCGCGATTCTGGGAAATTCCAACTGATCAGCCGTTCTGCCGCGTCACCCGAAAGGCGCTTGGGTACGGGCAGCCGCGTCAGCATTGACAACAGTTCAAAGGCCGCGTGACCGGCCAATCCCAGCTTTCGGCCTTCTGTCGCCAACAGAACCGCCTGGTGGACTGGGCTGTCTGGATCGACCAAGTGCATGGCGGCCGAGGTATCCAAGAGCAATGGGTCATCGTTGATCGCCAAGGCGTAACTCCCTGATCTGACCGGACGTCAACGCGACCCCGCCTGTCGGAAGGAAACAAAAGCCGTCGCGTTCGACCAGTTCACCCGTCGGCAGGTCGACGCTGAGTGAGGCACCAGACACGCTGACCTCGACCGGTCCCGGCACTAAACCCAATTGGTCACGTATTGGCTTGGGAATAACCAGGCGTCCTGCCTTGTCAATGGTTGCACGCATTCTCGAATGATGGCATGACATCCCCAATTTGACAAGAATCCTGCCAGAACGGGTGTCACCCAAGAACTGCGGTTCTTGGGTGACACTCCTAGGAGGCCGAGGCCCGCCAGACCACCAGAGCGCCGCCCGCCTGGGCTTGGCGGGTCCGGCCTGACCGCCGGCCGCGCGGCAATGACTCGGCATCACCGGCCGACGTCACCACAAAGAAACGCCGGGCTGGGCCGGCCGCCGCGCGGAGCGTTTCAACTTGCAGACGCAACTCGCGGACTTGCCGTTCCAGGTTCAGAATCCGGGCAATACCAGCCAGGTTGATGCCTTCTTCGGCTGATAGGCGTTGAACCTCACGCAGTGTGGCGACATCACGCACCGAATATGAACGTCTCCGTCCCGGCGTGCGCTGCGGCACTACCAAGCCAAGCCGGTCATATTGGCGCAACGTTTGAGGATGCATCCCCGCTAGCCGGGCGGCAGCTGTCACGTCATAGACCGGCAAATCGCTCAGACTAGGTGCCAGGCTGGCCCAGTTGCCGCTGGCCTGGTTATCACCGGGGGCTTGACGCCCAGCCGTATTTGACCCGTTGGCGGGCCCCAGCCGACTGGCGCCGCGCAGTGTTTGCCTCACCAAATCCTCCCTGCCTTAGTGTTCAGGCCGTTCAGGCCAGCCTCAAGTCGCCGCTTGCTGGCGCAGTTCGGCCCGCGGATCATCATCACGGGTCGCCTCACGCAGGGCTTCGAGGGCTTGTTTAACCTTGCCGCTAACCCGTTGCGGCACCGCCACTGACATCGTGACCAGCAGATCACCCTGTCCGGCCGCGGTCCTGACACCCTTGCCGCGTACCCGTAAAGTCCTGCCCGATGGCGTCCCGCCAGGCACCTTGACCGTCACATTGGTGCCATCCAAAGTTGGCACCTCGATCCGTGAACCTAAGGCCGCCTCAGCGAATGTCACCGGCACTGTCAAACGCAGGTTGTTGCCATCAAGCGAGAAAACTGGATGAGGCGGCACATTAACTGTCACAATCAGGTCACCAGGGGGCCCGCCATTAGCTGACGGGTTGCCTTGACCAGCTAGTTTGATCTTCTGGCCGTTGCGTACCCCGGCGGGGATACGGACCGTCAACGAGCGGCCATCAATTGTCAATGCCTGGGTTGACCCGGCCGCCGCCACCCGGAAAGGCAGCGTCAAATTAGCTCTCATGTCGCTGCCGGGCAGTGGGCCGCGCCCAGCCCCACCGAACCTCGGAAATGCGCCGCCCGGGCCTCCCGGGCCGCCACCAGCGCTAAAACCCGCCAGCAGGTCTTCCAAGTTGATTCCCATGCCACCACCCGGCACACCGCCTGGCCCGCCACCAGTCGAATAGCGGATCCGGCCAGAGCCGCCCGGGAACATGGCTGAAAATAGGTCCTCAAAGCCGCTGCCTCCGCCGTTACCGCCTGGCCCGGCGGCGAACCGGGCCCCACCTGAGGCCATCGCCCGGATCGAATCGTATTGTTGGCGCTGTTCCGGATCAGACAGTACCGAATAGGCCTCACTGACCTCCTTGAAACGTTCCTCAGCTGAGGCGTTACCCGGGTTAGCGTCCGGATGGAACTGTCTGGCAAGCTTCCGGTAGGCCTTCTTAATGGTCGCTTCATCAGCGCTTTTATCGACTTCTAGAGTCTTGTAGAAGTCCTTTTCGACCCAATCTTGGCCCGCCATGTCAGCTCTCCTGGCTGACCACGCCGACCCGTGCCGCGCGCAAGACTCTCTCGTCCATGCGGTAGCCCGGTTGCATCACTATCGCGATCCGCGGCTCTTCCACAGCCGGGTCAGTCTGATGGAACAGAGCCTCATGGATGGTTGGGTCAAAAGCATCACCCTGCGCGCCGTAACGTTCCATGCCGAAGCGTTCCAAAGTTGATTCGAGTTTCTCAGCCACAGCTTTGAACGGTCCGTCCAGTTCACCGGCGGTGCGGGCGGCGTCAACGTCATCAAGTACCGGAACCAGCGCTGTCAGCAGGTCAGCTCGAGCCTGCTGACCGGCCATGGCCCGGTCCCGGTCAACCCGTTTACGGTAGTTGGCGTATTCGGCAGCGACCCGTTGCAGGTCATCGGTCCGGATGGCGAGTTCTTCACGGGCGGCGATCAGCTCGGCGGCGGCCACAACCTCATCTTCTAGTGCCCGGGCGGCGGCCTGAGCTGTGCCGGGAGTTGGGCTTTCTTGTCTGTCCGATGCCGTCCCCCGGCCCCCAGCCCCATCCGCGTTACCACGGCTGGTCTGGCTAGGAGCTGAACTGGTGTGCCGTCCCCGGCGGGGCCGACCGCTAACTGGATCAATTTTGCGGTTGTCGCGGATAACTGGGCCTCCTGCGGCGTCCGTTTCAAGACCACCCTCGCCGGTCCAGTCATCCGGGTCTAGGCCCAGTTCTTGTTCTACCGCCAGGTCTTCATCTAGGTCCGCTACCGACTGATCTAAGTCATCTTGAGCCGAATCGGACCGTTGCGGTCCTGATGGGTGTTGGCGGCGTGGCCGCGGAGTGCTGGTGGACCGGGGAGCGGCCCTCCGGCCGCTGCCCGGTTCCCTGACTGTTGCCATCTTCAGACCTGGTCCTCGTCAACCACCTCAGCGTCAACGATGTCGTCATCTTGGCTGTCCGCCCCGTCTGACCCGCTGGGAGCCTGGCCCGCCTCGGAAGCCGATCCGGCGGGATCGTCCGTTGGCTGACTGGCGTAAACCGCTTGGCCGATCTTTTGGGCGGCCTGAGCCAACGCCTCTTGAGCTTTGCGGACCGCTTCAGTGTCTTCGCCTTCAAGGGCACTACGGACTTGGCTGATCTTCTGGGAGACCTCAGTCTTGAGGTCATCCGGCAGTTTTTCATCAAGGTCTCGGAGAACGGATTCGGTCTGGTAGACCAACTGTTCGGCGCTGTTGCGGGTTTCGCCATCCGCCCGGCGCTGTTTGTCTTCGGCCGCGTGGGCTTCCGCGTCACGCATCATCCGGTCAATCTCTTCTTTCGGCAGTGCTGAACCACCTGAGATGGTCATTGACTGTTCTTTGCCGGTGCCACGGTCTCTAGCTGAAACGTGAACAATTCCGTTGGCGTCAATGTCAAAGGTGACTTCAATTTGAGGCACATGACGTGGCGCGGGAGCGATACCTGTCAGTTCAAAGGTTCCGAGGGCCTTATTATCACGCGCGAACTCGCGTTCACCTTGATAGACCTGGATTAGGACTGACGGTTGGTTGTCTTCCGCGGTCGAGAAAATCTCCGCCCGTTTGGTTGGGATGGCGGTGTTGCGCTCAATCAGCTTCGTCATGAACCCGCCCTTGGTTTCGATCCCGAGTGACAGTGGTGTGACGTCGATCAGCAGAACATCTTTGCGTTCGCCTTTCAGCACACCGGCTTGTAGGGCAGCGCCGATGGCGACCACCTCATCTGGGTTGACACCCTTGTTTGGTTCTTTGCCGCCAGTCAGAGTCTTAACCATGGTGGCGACCGCTGGCATGCGGGTTGATCCGCCAACCAGGATCACATGGTTGATCTGCGAGACGCTAATGCCGGCGTCTTTGATGACTGATTCGAACGGACTGCGGGTGCGTTCCAGTAGGTCCTTGGTCATGTCTTCGAATTGTGCCCGGGTCAGCTTGGTGTCGAGGTGGATTGGCCCGTTCTCATTCATTGACAGGTACTGCAATGAGATGGTGGTGGAGGTAGCGGTTGACAGTTCCTTCTTGGCTTGTTCGGCCGCTTCCTTGAGCCGCTGCAGGGCGACTTTGTCTTTCGACAGGTCAACACCAGATGACTTCTTGACTTCCATCACCAGGAAGTCGACGATCCTGGCGTCCCAGTCATCACCACCGAGCTTGTTGTCACCGGAGGTGGCTTTGACTTGAACAGTTGAGAAGCCGTCTTCTTCTTTGGTGACTTCCAGCAGTGAGACGTCAAAGGTGCCGCCACCCAAGTCGAAAACCAGGATCAGTTCTTCTGAAGTGGACTTGTCAAGACCGTAGGCCAGGGCGGCGGCGGTCGGCTCATTGATGATGCGCAAGACTTTCAGGCCAGCGATCTCCCCGGCTTCTTTGGTGGCTTGGCGCTGCGCGTCATTGAAATACGCCGGAACGGTGATGACAGCATCAGTCACTGGTTCACCCAAATAGGCTTCAGCATCGGCTTTTAGTTTGCCTAGAATGCGAGCCGAGATTTCTTGAGCGGTGTACTTCTTGCCATCAATCGTCACGCTCCAATCAGTGCCCATGTGGCGCTTGACGGAGCTGATGGTGCGGTCCACGTTGGTGACGGCCTGGCGTTTGGCGACCTCGCCGACCAAGATTTCGCCGCCTTTGGTGAACGCCACGACCGATGGTGTGGTGCGCTGGCCTTCGGCGTTGGCGATGACAGTTGGCTCGCCGCCTTCGAGGGTGGCGACTACGGAGTTGGTGGTACCCAGGTCAATTCCGACTGCTCGTCCCATTTTTGCTTCTTTCTGTCTCAGATGTGTTGCGGTCCGGCTCTTTGAGTCGACCTGACTCAAGTTAGCCTTGAGACGGGGGCGGCGTCAAGCCAAGTTGAGCCTAGGTGACTCAGTTCTCTGGCGGCGGACAACATTACCGGCCTAGCCGGCTTGGCCGGTTTGGCAGACCATCCAGCCACTTTGGCCACCGGCCGCAAGCCGCTGAAGAGCAACTTCGGCCGGGCCGGGCCATCACGCGATCGCCTGACCAGCGCGGCCCGGCGGACAAGCGTGATGCTGTGCCTAGGTCCATCGTTTTCGCTACGGACCTAGCGGCCTGTTCGTGGCTGCCCGTGACACTCAATGTGCCCGCCGCACACCAGATCCCATGGTGCTTCTAGGCGAGGCCGTTGGGTGTCGCTGAGTCACGCTGTCTCAACATTTGGGCCAATCCCAGAACGTTGCCCCCTAAGCCAGGCCCTCGGTCAGCCAGATAGTGCTTCGGCGCCGTGGCAAGCCGGGAATAGTAGGCATCACCGTCCAGCACATAACGCCCCGTCGCAGCGCCATCATCAACTTGGTGGCGCACTTTATCCCAGACCTCAGGTAGGTTTTGCCATTCATCAATCAAGACCGGCGGCGCAGCTGAGGCGATGAGCGACAAGTCGGCTTCAAGGACTTGGCGCACCGGCGCCCGGACAGGCAACAGCGTCCGCCCAACCCGAGGGACGGCATCGGACACTTGCCTGAACCGCCACCCACCTGTTGTGCGGCGCTCACATTCGATAGTCTGGCGCGATGATGGCCGGCCAATTCACTCCTGACGGCGACCAATGCCACCACTATCCGCTACTGAGCCAGGCGCGCGCCGCCGTCCAGGCACATGACCTGGCCGCGCTGCGCCTAACTTGCCAGGCGGCCGATAGCTGGGGGCTGCGTGACGCCATTGTGCAAGACGCCGCCGAAGTTGGCGGCGAAGACTTCTGGCGCTCAGCGGCAGCGGACGCACCCGACGACCCCTGGGTTTTGACAGTGCTCGGCGTTTGCCTGACCTACACCGGCTGGGAAATCCGAGGCCGGGGACGGGCATCGACTGTCACCAAGGACCACTGGCAGCCGTTTTACGAGTACCTCCGAGAAGCCGAACAATGCCTCATCCGGGCTTGCGCCATAGACCCTAATAGTCCGCTGGCCTGGCGGGAACGCCTTGTGACCGCCCGCGGCCTAGGCGTTGGACTGGAGGAGACACGTCGGCGTTACGCCAGGGCCGCCCAGATTGATCCTTTGAACCGGCCAGCCCAGTACCAGTTCCTTGAATCGCTCTACCCCAAGTGGTACGGCACCTGGGAAGACGCCTTCACCTTTGTCCACGAATGCGCTGCCAGCGCCCCGGCCGGTGCCGTCACCGCGTCGATCGTGGTCAGCGCGCACATGGAGAAATGGGCCTTAGACCGCGACGCCGACAAGCAAGCCTTTTTCACTGACCGCACCAGGCGGCGTGAAATCGAAGCCGCCGCCGCTCAATCAGTCCTCCACCCGGCTTTCACTCAACAATTCGGCTGGGTTGAGGCCGCCACGATATTCGCCCTGACCCTAAGCTGGGCGGGCAGTCTGAAACAGGCCCGGACCTGTTTCGAAATGCTGGGACCGTATTTCACCGTGCTGAGACGATTCTTCGATGAAGCGGACGGCTTAAGCGAATTTCTCCACTGCCGCAAGCTAGCGATGGGGCGCAAGTGAAGCTAACCAGCCTTGACGGCATACCTCTACTAACCACTTCCGCCCCTGGGCAAGCCTCCAGATTCGGCCACTGCTATGGCGGTATCACTTTCCGGGTGGGCCACGGTGATGAGCCACCGGTCTGGCGTGGCATCACACACCTGGTTGAACACCTTGCCCTGTACCGGCTTGGTCTGGTTGACCATCCCCACAACGGCGAAACGGAAGCCCGTTTAACCTCCTTTTACGCTGTTGGCACAGTTGAGGAAGTTGTCTCCTACCTCAACGGTGTTGCCCGCAACCTAGTTGACCTGCCCTTTGAACGGCTTGCCCAAGAAAAAGACATTCTGCGCCAGGAGGGATCCTTAGGCCGGAGATCGTTCCAAGGCCTGATGGCGTCAACCTACTACGGCTATCAGGGCGACGGCTTAGCGGACTTGGCGCCACTAGGGCTCCCAGGCTTGACACCAGAAGACCTGAAAACCTGGACCAGCCGTTTCTTCACCAGGGACAACGCAATTGTTTGGTTCGATACGCAAGAGCCACCACCTGGTTTGGACCTGCCCCTACCGGCCGGCACCCGGCGTCCGGTGCCAACCGTCAGCCCAATCCCAACCAACTTTCCAGCCGAAGCTGACGGTCCGCCGGAAATGATTGGGCTGTTAGCCCAAGCCAGGCGCTCCGCCGCCAAAACGGTCTACCAACAACTACTCCGGCGCGCCCTGTTCAAGGCTCTTCGCCATGAAGCCGCCACGTCCTACCACGTGTCTGTCGAGGCGGTCATCTCGGACCATTTGGCCGTTGTGGCTGATATTCCTTCCGGCCGGGCAGACCTCGCGTTGGGGATACTGGTGGATACTTTGGCCGCCTTACGCTGGGGCAGACTGGACCAAGAGCAGATCGAGGCGGTAGTCGCCGAATCACAGGCGATGCTCTCAGACCCATATTTCGAAGCTGGCTGTTTACCCCTTCTGGCTGACAACTACCTGACAAACGAACCGCTGTATACCGCCCAAGATTTGGTCCGCGACCTGCGCGCCGTAACACCAGACAGCGTGCGTGCTGTGGCGGAGGAAGTAGCCGCCTCCGCGCTACTGGTAAAGCCTGACGGGGTATCCGGAGAATGGGCTGGTTTCAAGCCTCTGTCACCCTTCAGCGGACCGGTTGTGGATGGTAAACGGTATCCATATCGCGGGAACACTGACTACGCACTGATATTGGGCACCGAAGGTATTTCGCTGGTCGAACCAGACGGCCCCCAGACCTATTACTACCGCGACTGCATCGCGCTAGGAGCCTATCCCGACGGGGCACGCTTACTGGTTTTACGCCAAGGCGGAACTGTCAGCATTGAGCCGTCCTTCTGGGGCTTCGACAAAGCCACCATTCATCAGATCGACTCCTCAGTTGACGAAGGCATCATCATACAAATGCCGCCCCGCTCACCGGATGAGATCCCGCCTTCTGTGATAGCTCAGGACGCGGTCAGTCCAGGTGCGAACGTAAAGTCAGGCAGTAGCCCCGCTGGGCTCAGCGGTCCCGGGTTGATAGCCGCACCGCCGTGGCAAACGCCGCCAACCGGCCCGCCTCAGTCTCCCTATCCGCCGGGACCGATGCCAGCCGGGCCAACCGGTTATCCACCAGCACCGTCACCAGTCGGCCCGCCCCAGTCTCCCTATCCGGCGGGACCGACACCAGGCGGTTATCCGCCAGCACCCCCACCAACCACCCCGCCTCAGTCTCCCTATCCGCCGGGACCGATACCAGCCGGGCCAACCGGCTATCCACCAGCACCGTTAATCTTGTCGCCCGGTGTTCGCCGCCCATCAAAGGGCAAACGCGTCGCTGCGGTGATTGGCCTGGTGGCCTGCCTGACACTGGCGGCGGCCTGCATCATGATTGAAGTGTTCACCATCCAGCAGGCCGTCGGCCCGCCGTCTGATCCTGACGCTTGGACCGCCGCTGCCATATTCGCTCTGCCCACGATCGGCCTGCTAGTAGCTATTTGGGCGATTGCCCGCTACCTCATCCGGCGCTAGGAAGCTGCCGCACAACACCGTTCGCGGCCCAAGTTGACGCTGGCCAACCCAACGCGTTGACCAGCGGAGACGCGGAAATCAGGCGCCGATTACGGACCTAGAAGTCCCCTATCCGACAGGTTCCTACGTAACGCCATTGTTGGCCACTCCGCAGGCACACCCAGATCCGGCCTGAGATTAGGTTGGCCGCCTTCAGGCGGCCGGCGGAACCTGGCCAGTAGCGAGCGCCACGGCGACCTCGCGGGCGGTCGGGATGGACGGGCCGGCCCCAGGCCGGCCCAGGGAGATCGAAGCCGCGGCGGTGGCTGCCCGGGTGGCTTCACCCAGGGCGGCGCCATCGGCCAGGCGAGCGGCCAGAACACCGTTGAAGGTGTCACCGGCGCCAGTGTGGTCAACCGGTTCAACTGGCAAGGCGTGGACCACCTCAGCGTCCTGTCCAGCCTGGGCTACAACCGAGCCTTTCCAGCCTTTGGTCATCACCACCGAAGGAACCAAGTTCTGCAGGACCCGCAAGAGTGACGCGTCATCTGACGGGTACATTCCGAAGTGTTGTTTAGCCAAATTCCGCGCCAGACGCTGGCTCAGCACCAAGACATCAACGTTTTTCAGCAGCTCGGTCGGCAAAGACTCACCCGCAGGGGCGGCGTTCAGCACAAAGATGGCGTCCGCTGCCTGGGCCGCGGCGGCCGCCTGAGCCACCACCGGCAAGGGAATTTCAAGCTGAGCCAGCACCACCCGGCTGTTGGCGATCCGTTCTAGATCGGCCTCAGTCAACTCAAGGCGCGAGTTGGCGCCTGTCACCACTGTGACCACATTGGCTCCAGCCGGATCAACCATCACGATCGCCATGCCTGTGGGGCAATCAACTGTGCGAACCGAGGCCGTGTCAACACCGGCGTCTTCTAGCAGTTCCTTGACCAGAGTCGCGTCCGCGTCTGGTCCCCAGGCGCCGATCAACGCGGTTGAGGCGCCACCAGCTTTGGCTGCGGCAACCGCCTGATTAGCACCTTTACCACCAGGAAAGCGTGCGGAAGCGGTAGCGACAACGGATTCACCTGGGTCGGGCCAGCGTGGCACTTGCACCTCTAGGTCAACATTGGCCGATCCGACAACCACTACTTTGAAGCCCTCCTTGGGGGCGGCTTGAGCCATCCTGCGTCTCCTCGATAGACATGCCAATAACAGATTCCGGGATAACCAAGAATCGGGGTACGGCGTCACCGGACGCCGCTTTTTCGCCAACACTAGCCTGCCACATCAAGACCAGGTCTGGGTAAAGGGCATCCATGTCGTTTCTGTACCTTGCCGTGTTTCCTGGCGAGTGTTGTTGGGGGTCAGTCAGAGACTTGCGGTGCCCTGCGATCAAATGGCGACACACAAGGCGGCTCTAAACCCAGGGCCGCCAGGGCCGCCACCAGCAACCACGCGATAGGCCCTAAGGCGATGCGCCTAGCCGAGATGAAGAGCGCCTCCCCGCATGTGTTCTATCCGCCAACCACGTTCGCGGCCCGGACCCGAACCCGCTGGCGCACGGGTTCGACATTGGCACGAAAGACCCAGCATGGCTAAACGACATCACGCACCGGCCGACCGCAGAGGGCCAGATGTGCTTGCGGCTCATGCGCGCCGACCGCGTTCTCTGGGTGCTGGGCCGACCACTTCAGCCAGTAGCGATAGCGAAACCGTGAGCTGTTCCGATCGCCCCGACTGGAACGTAGGCGCAGTAGGTGCCTGAATACAGACCCGCGTGCTGGCCGCTGTGGGCCGCACTGAGCGCAACAGCTCCATTGACGGCAGACACGTAGGTCCCTTTGACCCAAAGCCGTGCCAGGGTCGAGTTAGCTGGCCCGATCCAAATGTTCGGGTTGAATCCACCTGTGGGGCTGCTCCTCAGCATCGTGGAATCAGTTGCCGCGTGATAAGACCACATGTTTCCCACAGATGTACCGGTGCTGTACCAAGAAGAGGAGGTTCCGCAATGGTAGGCGGTCCCGCCCATACGCTCTCCGGTGGAAATGCGTTGCCACACAAAACCCAACGTGCAATTGGGGGTGGCACCTGATCAGCTGTTCATGATCCCCGCATCACCGGAAATCGGCTTCGAGTCGGACCACCGTGATAGCTATGCCTTGAACGGGACCCCCCGCCCCTGATGCGAATCAGTACACCAAACCTGTCGTCGATCACAGGCTCCTCGGTCTGGCTGGTTTCCACGAGAACCGCGCCGGTACGGAGATCTACCTCGGCTGACAGGATATCCGTGATTCCCAACTGAGGAGCCCATTTGTCCCGTCCTTCGACTAGCTCCCCGGCTAGCTTGCGCAGTTCGGCTTCACTATATTCGACGGGCCGACCGACCACCCGTAACTCCGCTGAGCCGTCCTCGCAAACGGCAAGCTTGTCTTTGAACTCCGCGACTCTATACGGATCGGCCTTGACGTTGTACTGGACGATCACTTGGCCTTTGTCGTGTTCAATAATCATTCCACCCCACACGTCGGCGAATTGCCCTTCCTGCCGTCAAATCCATTGGAGTACCCGGACAAACCAACCCAGTCCAAACAAGCTGTTACCTCTTGCTCTTCCCAAGTCGACGCTAAGCCAGCGTCATACAACTCTTGAAGTGCTTTCTCCTGGTCTTCGTACCCGTCAGCATCGAAACTATCCGGAGCCCTCGGCACTACTTCCTCGACAGTCGTGATCGCGGACTCGGTTTTCGTATAGCCACCCCGCGATTCTGGAGACATAGCACTCCCGGCTGGAAGGGCCGCTCCCAACGCGACAACCAAGCTTACGGTCGAAGCCATAACTACGATGAACCTGTGTCTGCCCGTTTTCTCTCTCCCACCTCGCTAGACATGCCAATAGCAGATTTCCGGATAACCAAGAGTCGGGGTACGGTGCCACCTGACGCCGCCTTTCCGCCAAGATAAGCCTACGACGTCAAGACCAGGTCTACCTGCCAACCCGTCTTCCGATCACACCCTTCCTAGGATGAGGACTGTCAAGGGTTATCTACAAGGAAGGGTGCTGCTGTGGGTCACAGCTACCCGCATTTGTCGGCCGACGAACGGCTGGTCATTGAGAAGCTCAGCTCTGAGGGGAAGCCGGTCCGGGCGATAGCCCGCCACCTGGGACGCTCGCCGTCGACGATCAGCCGGGAGGTCCGCCGGGGCCTGTTCTCCGCGGCCGCCGTCGGGACCGCGTACAAGCCGTACTGGGACCCGCGCCCGCGGTCCCAGTCAACATCCCAGACCCGGCCTGGGCTGTTTCCGCAGTAAAGCCAGACCAAACCAGTCAGAACCGGATGGGTTGGCTCGGAAAATGGATCAGGAATCGCATTGTGCTAGCACCGCGGTCGCCGACCCCGCCAGCGGCACACCCAACAACACCTCCCCGGAGAACCTTGACGTCAAACTATCGAGCAACTAATTCCTCCGGGGAATTAGTTGTCTTGACGTCAAGATACCGAGGCGGTGCTAAACTCGCAGTTGAATCGTTTCATTATTGACTGTGGTGAGGAGGCCATTGTGCGTGTTTGTTTCACATCCCAGGTTTCACCTGAGCATTTGGACGCCTACCGGGAAGCCCACAGCGCCGTCTGGCCAGAGATGCTCGAGGCCCTGCGTGATTGCGGCTGGGGTGACTACCACCTGTACTTGCGGCCAGACGGCCTGCTGATCGGGTTTGTTGAGTTGGCCGATGGATACAGCGCTGCCCAGGCCCGTATGGCGGCCACCGAGGTCAACGCCCGCTGGCAGGCCGCCATGTCCCAATTGTTCGCGACCAACGGTGCCCCAGATGAGGGCATGACATTGTTGGATGAGATCTTCCATCTCGAAAGTCAACTCGCGGCGCTCGGTCTGCCAACTGAACCGGCGGCTCAAACCGAACCGGGAGAACCAGGCGAACCGGCGGCATCGGGCAAACCGAAGGCAAGCAAATGAGCCCGCCCGCGATCCCACCTGGTGGAAAACCCTGACCGACGGGCTGGAAATGCTCACCCGGCGGCCTGGCTTGGGTTATCAGGACTGGCCAGGCGGGGAGCTAGAAGCCCGGATCACCAGTTCGGGTTGAAACACGACGTGTTCCACCACCCCCTGGGCCCGCACCTGTAACAGCAGGCCAGCCGCACGCCGACCCATCTCATAGGTTGGCTGGACCACCGAGGTCAAAGGCAAAGCGATCTCGCGGGCCAGGTCGGTGTCGTCATAGCCAACAATGGCGCTCCTGGCCGGGTCGAACCCAGCCTCGCGTAAAGCCCGTTGCAGACCAATGCCTACCAGGTCATTGACACAGAAGACGGCTTCCGGTTGGCGGCCGCCGTGGGCCGCCAACCACTGACGTCCAGCCTCTGCCCCGCCCTCAATGTCCATCGAGTCCAACAGCACCTGGCTGACCGACTCCGCCGGGTCCAGCCCGGCGCCGACCGCGGCCGCCAGGGCGCCTTCCCAACGGTCCCGGCATTGGCGGACTGAGTGTGGCCCGTTGAACATCACTAGCTGGCGGTGTCCCTGGCCGAACAGGTGAGCGGCCGCCAGACGGCCGCCGCTAACGTTGTCGACCGCGACGGAGGGCAACTGGGCGCTGGGTGACGGGTGGTCCAGCAATACCACTGGCGTGCCGCGTGATTCCAGCCGTTCCAACGCGGTTAGGTCCTCTGAAGCTGGCACGGCGATCACTCCGGCCACACCATGTTCGGTGAATAAGTCCAGGGCCCGTTGCTCACGTTCGACCCGTTGGTCGGAACTGGCCAGCATAAGCGTCCAGCCACGGTCCTCAACCTGGTCCTCAATCCCCCGGGCCATCTCAGTGAAGAAAGGGTTGCGGACGTCAAGTACCACCACGCCAACCGCGGTCAAAGACCCCGTTCGCAGCCGCCGGGCCGACCCATTAGGGGCGAACCCAAGTTCAGCGATGGCGGCTTCAATCCGTTGGCGTGTGGCTGGGCGGACTTTCTCCGGGCGGTTCAAGGCGTTCGAAACTGTCCCGACCGAGACCTGGGCCGCGGCGGCGACATCGGCTATTGACGGGCGGGCGGGTCTGTCGCGAGCCAAGCGTCCCCCTCCATTGAATCGATTCGGCCCATATTACCGGCTCAACCGGCCGCCACCGCCCGCCACAGAATGGCCATCAAATCCATCGCCGCAGGACGGGCCCGGCCGGTTCCGACGGTGGTAGCCTGGCAAAGTCAAGAAATTGAAACGTTTCACCATGGGTTGGCGGCTCACCAACCCATGAGACACAACGGAGGAACTATGGCCACCATTCCGCGAGCGGTCAAGAAAGCCCTTGCCCAGCAGACCATTGAACTGCCCTCTTGGGCGTTCGGTAACTCTGGCACCCGGTTCAAAGTCTTCACCACGCCAGGCACGCCACGCGACCCGTTCGAAAAGATCAGTGACGCCGCCCAGGTCCACCGTCTGACCGGGGCCGCACCCAGGGTCTCACTCCACATCCCGTGGGACATGACTGACGATTTCACGGCGCTGGCGGCCCACGCCGCCAGACAAGGCGTTTCGATTGGTGTCATCAACTCCAATGTTTTCCAAGATGACGATTACCGGCTCGGCTCGCTGACCAACCCTGACCCGGCGATCCGTGCCAAAGCCGTCCGCCACCACCTGGACTGCCTTGATGTCTGCCGTGCCACCGGATCGAAAGCGCTCAAAATCTGGCTGGCGGACGGATTGAACTATCCCGGCCAAGATGACCTGCTAGACCGCCAACAACGCCTGTCAGATGGACTCCAACAGATCTACCAGGCGCTAGACCCTGACCAGTCGATCCTCTTGGAATACAAGTTCTTCGAGCCCGCCTTCTACGCCACCGACATCCCGGACTGGGGCACAGCTCTAAGCCATGTCCTGGCCTTAGGTCCGGCCGCCAAAGTGGTCTTGGACACCGGCCACCACGCGCCCGGCACC